>NZ_CP096147.1:2531250-3197500 GCF_026016445.1 Cognatishimia activa
GGAGATGCCCATGCCGCTGTCGCTTCAGCTGTACAGTATGAGAAATGCGCCTAATCAGGACCAAGTATTGGCGGCCTGTGCTGCTGCCGGTGTCGGATGTATCGAGGGATATTCCGCGATAATGCAGGAACCAGCCGCTTTTGAAAGCGCCTTGGCAGATGCGGGTTTGACGATGCCGTCTGCACATATTGCATTAGATGACATCGACAAGGATCCTCAGGGGGTTATCGAACGCCTGAAGCCATTGCGTGTGACCAAGGTCTACGCCCCCTATCTTGATGCTGCCCTGCGTCCAAAAACCGCCCAGGGCTATGCCGAAATTGCGAACATTTTGACAGAGCGCGGAAAGATCTTTGCAGATCACGGCATGACCGTTGGATGGCACAATCATGACTTCGAATTTGAAAAGCTTGAAGACGGTGCGCTACCAATGCAGGCGATGTTAGATGCACAGCCGGACCTTCCTTGGGAAGCCGATCTTGGCTGGGTCATCAGGTCTGGAGCGGACCCCATGGCATGGCTCACCAACCACATGACCAACATCGATGCGATTCACGTCAAAGATATTGCCGCCGAAGGTGAGAATCTGGACGAAGACGGCTGGGCTGATCTGGGCGACGGAACCGCAGACTGGTCCGGGCTGATCGCCACCGCGCGCGCTGCAAAACCTGAGATGCTTTTCATTCTTGAGCACGATAACCCAAGCGATCCTTACAGGTATCTCGAACGCTCTGCTCAGGCATTCCACACGATTTGGGAGAACACCAATGGCTGATTTAGGAGTCGGCATTATCGGTTGCGGTAATATCTCTGCCGCTTACCTGCGCCTTGCGCCGATGTTCAAAGGATATGAAATCCGCTCTGTGGCTGACATCAATCTTGATGCAGCCCATGCACGGGCGGAAGAGTTCGGGGTGACCGGGCAATCAGTCGAAGACCTTTTGGCAAATGACGACGTCGATCTGGTGATCAACCTGACAATTCCGGCAGCGCATTTTCAGGTATCTGAGCGTGTGCTTCAGGCAGGAAAACATGTCTACTCTGAAAAGCCATTCGTCCTGTCTCGCGAAGAGGGTCAAAAACTAGCCGATCTCGCGGCCTCCAAAGGTCTTAGAATTGGTTCAGCGCCAGACACTTTTCTGGGTGGCGCCCATCAATTTGCGCGCTCGTTGGTAGACGAAGGCCAGATTGGCAAAGTTACATCGGGCACCGCTGTTGTGCAGTCGCCGGGCATGGAAAGCTGGCACCCCAATCCGGATTTCTTCTTTCAACCGGGCGCGGGCCCTGTCCTCGATATTGGCCCGTACTACATCTCAAATCTTGTACAGCTGATCGGCCCTGTTGCGCGGGTGACTGCCGTTGCCGGCAGTGCGTCCAACAAGCGCATCATCGGCAACGGGCCTCGACTCGGAGAAGAAATTCCGGTCGATACACCGACAACCATTCATGCGGTCATGGAATTTCAAAGTGGCGCGATTATCACGCTCCTGACCAGCTGGGATGTATGGAGCCATGACCATTCTTGCATGGAGCTCTATGGTACTGAGGGCACGATGTATCTACCTGACCCCAACTTCTTTGGCGGAACGCTTCGGGTAACACATAAGTCAGAAACGGCTGAACTATCTCCTTGGCTACATCCTTTCTCCATCGTCAACGATGGCGAACAGGCCAATTACCGAGGCGCTGGTCTCGCAGATATGGCGCGTGCCATTGCTGAAAATCGCCCGCATCGCTGTTCTAATGATTTCGCGCTGCATGTGGTCGATGTCATGACCTCGATTTTGACAGCAGCGGAAACTAAATCTGTTGTCGACATCCAAACGACCTGCACACGGCCAGAACCTTTGGACCCAGCAAGCGCCGCAGCATTGATGACAGATCAGGAATAGGAGCTCTGCATGCCCGCAACCATGAAAGGTCCGGCACTGTTTCTGGCCCAATTTGTCAGTGACGATGCCCCATTCAATACTTTGCCCAACATCGTGAGATGGGCGGGTTCCCTTGGCTATAAGGGTGTCCAAATCCCGTCCTGGGACGCACGACTGTTTGACCTCGCTCAGGCTGCAGAAAGCCAGGACTATTGTGATGAGATCAAAGGAATCTGCGCAGCGAACGGCGTCGAAATTACGGAGCTTTCCACGCATGCTCAGGGCCAACTAATGGCTGTCCACCCGGCTTACAATGAGGCGATGGACATGCTGGCACCCTCTGAAGTGCAGGGCAATTCTGAGGCGCGTACTGCGTGGGCCAAAGATCAGCTGATTATGGCCGCCAAGGCCAGCCGAAACCTCGGTTTGGACGGTTCTGTAAGCTTTACCGGGTCACTCGCCTTCCCTTTCCTATATCCCTGGCCACAGCGGCCAGCTGGATTGATTGAAGAGGCCTTTTCAGAGCTGGCCAAGCGGTGGCGCCCGGTCTTGGATGTCTATGACGAGTTTGGCGTCGATGTCGGATACGAATTGCATCCGGGCGAGGACGTTTTTGATGGTGCAACCTTCGAGCGCTTCCTTGAGGCTCTGGATAACCACCCCAGATGCCAGATCAACTACGATCCCAGCCATTTCGTGCTGCAGCAGCTCGATTACCTGGAATTTATCGATATTTACCACGAGCGGATTAGCGCGTTTCACGTCAAAGACGCCGAATTCAATCCGACAGGGCGTCAGGGCGTGTATTCAGGCTATGAAAGCTGGGCCAATCGCGCCGGTCGTTTCCGGTCCTTAGGCGACGGCCAGGTGGATTTCCGTGGCGTCTTCTCTCGATTGGCGACTCATGGCTACGACCGCTGGGCAGTCCTGGAATGGGAATGCTGCCTGAAACACCCTGAGGACGGTGCTGCCGAAGGTGTCCCCTTCATCAACGATCACATTATCCGGGTGACAGACAAAGCCTTCGATGATTTCGCAGGTGGAGATTCTGATCCCGGTCAGATCCGTCGAATGCTGGGGCTATGACCCTGCGCGGCCTGCGAAGTACTTTCGCGGGCCACAAGATCCACACTCAGGACTTCTGGCCCCATGTTCTGCGCATTGGGCCCAGCAGAATCTGCCTTCAGGCTCTGCAACAACATCTCAGCCGCCCGCGCACCGATCCGATGACGGTCCTGTCGAATGGTCGTCAGGCTAGGCACGAAGACCTGCGCAAGATCGATATCGTCAAAGCCAACAACCGAAATGTCCTCGGGCACACGAATGCTCAGCGCTTTCAATCCGGATATCAGGCCAAATGCCACCTCGTCAGACGCACAGAAAACCGCGGTTGGACGATCTTCCATGGCAAACACCCTCTGGGCGGCATCTAGCCCGGACTGCACAGAGAAGTCGCCACGGATGATCCATTCGGGACGCGTCTCCAGGCCAAGTCGTTCGCGCTCTGTCACCATGCCCTGGCGCCGCTCCTTTGTCAGGACATTGCATTCAGGTCCGGTCACATGTGCAATTTTCCGATGGCCCAGATCATACAAATGTCGAACAGCCAGTTGTGCTCCCATCGCATTGTCGACCCGCACCGAAGGGTAATCTGAGTGGGCGACCCATTCGCAGGCGAAGACGATTTTATTGCTGCCCGCGCCCTGATCAAAGCGCTTCAACTCTTCCTCACTCAGATCACCGTCCAAGCTGATCATGCCATCAACACGTGAGGCCATGAAAAACTCGGCCAGTTTGCCCTTTTGACGTTCAGCAGAGCTATCCGCGATAAGCACAGAGAATTCACTTTCGGCCAAGACAGAATTGATGCCCGCAAGGATTTGGCTGAAAAATGGATTCCCCAGATTTGGAACAAGGATCAACACTGCACCTGCGCGCTGTTTTCTCAGGTTGCGCGCAGCCTGATTCACCCGATATCCGGTCTTCTCAATCGCATCGAAAACCGCCTCGCGAGTCGTCTTCGTCAACATATCCGGGTTGGACAAAGCCCGACTGACAGTCGCTGTTGAAACTCCTGCCTCTCGGGCAACATCCTGAATTCGAGCGTTTTTTGGGGCCATTCTGGCGTTCTCCTAGCTTGCCTATCGCTACCTGTGCAAAGACGTCTTGACAAGAGGTGCCGACTCAATGAATGCTTCCATGCAATCGTTTACATATCAGTTTGCTCACAAATGTAATCGATTACAAAGCAACAGGAGCAACACAACCGGCGCAATACTCGCGCCTTTGGGAGGAAGAAATGAATTTTAAGCGCATGTTCCTTGCGACGACTGCAGCCGTAGGATTGGCGACAGCATCGCATGCGGTTGACCTAGAAGTGACACACTGGTGGACATCCGGCGGCGAGGCAGCTGCTGTATCAGAGTTTGCCAAGGCATTTAACGAAGGCACTGACCACAACTGGGTGGACGGCGCGATTGCAGGCGGCGGTGGTACTGCACGCCCAATCATGATTTCTCGCATCATCGGTGGTGATCCGATGGGAGCAACGCAGTTTAACCACGGTCGCCAGACTGAAGAGCTCATCGAAGCCGGTCTGATGCTTGACCTGACGGATGTGGCCGAAGCCGAAGGCTGGGCTGACATTGTGAACCCATCCAGTCTGCTGGCAAGCTGTACTGTCGATGGCAAGATTTACTGCGTCCCTGTGAACATCCACTCTTGGCAGTGGTTGTGGTTGTCCAACAAAGCTTTCGCTGATGCGGGTCTGGACCTTCCAAACAACTGGGATGAATACGTTGCTTCTATGCCGGCCCTGGCCGAAGCAGGCAAAGTTCCCTTGGCTATGGGTGGCCAGGCTTGGCAATCTTCTGGCGCGTTCGGTGTTCTGACTGTTGCCCTCGCTGGCCAGGATGCCTGGCTGAAAGTGAATGCTGAAAAAGACGCGGCTGTGGCAGCCGGCCCGGAATACGCGAAGGTCTTTGAGGCAGCTGCAGCAGCACGTGAGTTTTCTAAAGACACCAACGTTATAGACTGGAACCTGGCCACAGCCATGGTTGTTGAAGGCAAAGCTGGTGGCCAGATCATGGGCGACTGGGCGCAGGGTGAATTTGCCGTTGCAGGTAAAGTTGCTGGCGAAGATTACACATGCCTGCCAGGACTTGGTGTGAATGAAGTCATCTCTACAGGTGGTGATGCTTTCTACTTCCCAAAAAATGACGATCCAGAGATCGAAGCAGCACAGAAAGAGCTGGCGTCTCTGATGATTTCCAAAGCTGTTCAGGTCTCTTTCAACCTGAAAAAGGGTTCCCTCCCTGTGCGTGGCGACGTTGACCTGTCTGCCGCAAACGACTGCATGAAAAAAGGTCTCGAAATTCTGGCGGGTGGCAACATTCTCCCAGATGGCAACCAGGTTCTCTCTGCAGATACCACAGGCCAGATCGAAGACCTCATGACTGAGTTCTGGTCAACCGATTTGTCTGCAACTGACGCACAGGCGCGTTACGCAGACATCATCGCAAGCGCAGACTAACCCACGCACTTAAACCCGACCGAGCCAACTTCGGTCGGGTTTTTTGCGTCTAAACTGGCACATCGTCTGTGCACAGAGAGCTCAAATGGCTGACATTTCCCAATCCACCACGACCCGCGCGGCATCCTCTGCCCGCTCGTCGAAACCGCCAATCAGGATTTTCCGAAACCTGAACGCTAAGATCGCCGCGACACCTATGATCCTGACCGCATTGGTCATCTTCGTTGGCTGTTCTGTTTGGACGATCGTTTACTCATTTACCAACTCCCGGCTGCTGCCCAAGACCAACTTCGTTGGCTTTGACCAATATGAACGGCTCTGGAGCACCAAACGTTGGATGATCGCCGTCGAAAACGTTGCGATCTACGGTATCCTTTCGCTGATTTTCACCATGATCATCGGCTTCTTCCTCGCGGCTCTTCTGGATCGTAAAATCCGCTTCGAGGACACTTTCCGCACCATCTTCCTTTACCCTTTCGCCCTGTCATTCATTGTGACGGGCCTTGTGTGGCAGTGGATTTTGAACCCAGAGTTTGGCGTGCAGAAGATTGTGCGCAACCTTGGCTGGGAGAGCTTCACCTTCGACCCACTGTTTAACGCCGAGATCGTGATCTACGGCATCTTGATCGCAGGTCTTTGGCAAGGCACCGGTCTAGTCATGGTCATCATGCTGGCAGGTCTGCGCGGCATTCCCGAAGACATCTGGAAAGCTGCTCGCGTTGATGGCATCGGCACCGCCAAAACCTACACACACATCATTCTGCCAATGATGAAACCGGTTCTCGTGACAGCATTGGTTCTAATTTCAGCAGGGATTGTGAAAGTCTATGATCTTGTCGTCGCGCAAACCGCCGGTGGACCGGGCATCGCGTCAGACGTGCCAGCAAAATACGTCTATGACAGCCTCTTCCAGCGTCAGAACCTTGGCCAAGGCTTTGCGGCCTCCACCATGATGCTGGTGATGGTGATCATCATCCTCATCCCCTACCTCTACCTTCAATACGGGGGCAAGAAAGACAAATGAGCACCGCCGTTCAAACATCCCCGAATACACCGCGTGGCCCAAAGCCAAAACGTGCCTTTACGCCCGCGAACATCATGATCTATGGCACGCTTTTCGTAGTCTCGATCTACTACCTTCTGCCGCTTTACGTGATGGTTATGACCTCCTTGAAAGACATGGCAGAGGTTCGCGTCGGCAACATCTTCTCGCCTCCGGTTGAGATCACATTCGAGCCATGGGTCAAAGCCTGGGCCGAGGCCTGTACCGGTATCAATTGTGATGGCCTTTCGCGCGGCTTCTGGAACTCCGTTCGTATTCTGATCCCATCCGTTGCTGCCTCAATCGCAGTTGCCTCGGTCTCAGGCTACGCGCTCAGCTTCTGGCGCTTCAAAGGTTCAGAACTCTTCTTCAACATCCTGATCGTCGGGGCCTTCATCCCTTATCAGATCATGCTCTACCCGATCGTGATCATCCTGCGTGAATTGGGCGTATATGGCTCTCTGACTGGTCTGGTGATGGTGCACACTATCTTCGGCATGCCGATCCTGACGCTCCTCTTTAGAAACTACTTCGCGAGCGTGCCGGAAGAATTGTTCAAAGCTGCCCGCGTCGATGGGGCAGGCTTCTGGGGCATCTACTTCCAGATCATGCTGCCCATGTCGCTGCCGATCTTCGTGGTCGCAATCATCTTGCAGGTCACTGGCATCTGGAATGACTTCCTCTTCGGCGTCGTCTTCACCAAACCCGACATCTACCCGATGACAGTGCAGCTCAATAACATCGTGAACTCGGTGCAGGGCGTAAAGGAATACAACGTCAACATGGCAGCGACTCTGCTGACCGGCGCTGTACCGCTCGTCATCTACTTCGTCTCCGGAAAACTCTTCGTGCGCGGCATCGCTGCCGGTGCAGTCAAAGGCTGAACCCATAGGTTATAAAATGGATCAAATCGTAAATCCCAGCATCTCTATCAAAAATCTGGACCTGAGCTTTGGCGCTGTCGAAGTTCTGAAGGACCTCAATCTCGACATTGCAGACGGCGAGTTCGTCGTTCTGCTCGGATCTTCAGGGTGTGGCAAGTCCACACTCCTAAATTGTATCGCAGGGCTCTTGGATGTGTCTGACGGAGAAATCCATATCTCCGGCAAAAACGTCACTTGGGCAGAGCCTTCCCAACGTGGGATTGGCATGGTGTTCCAATCTTACGCGCTCTATCCGCAGATGACGGTCAAAGGGAACCTCAGTTTTGGCCTCCGCAACGCAGGTGTTTCCAAAGCTGAAATTGAAGATCGCGTCGCAAAGGCCGCAAAGATCCTGCAGATTGAGCCGCTTCTCAGCCGCAAGCCAGCCGCCCTGTCTGGCGGTCAACGCCAGCGGGTCGCCATCGGGCGCGCCTTGGTTCGTGATGTGGATGTCTTTCTATTTGACGAGCCACTTTCAAACCTCGACGCGAAATTACGTGCGGATTTGCGCGTAGAGATCAAGCAACTGCACCAGCAGCTGGGCAACACCATGATCTACGTGACACACGATCAGATCGAAGCGATGACGCTAGCGGACCGCATTGCGATCATGCTGAATGGCAACGTCTTGCAATTCGCCAGCCCATTTGAAATTTACAACCACCCAGCCAACAAATATGTCGCGCAGTTTATTGGCTCTCCGACCATGAACTTCATTGAAGGCTCAGTCTTGGATGGCGCGTTCGATTGTGATCTGGGACAATTATCTTTGGATGGCTATGAGTTTGCGAACAGCCATACCAATGGTGCAGCCTGCCTTGGTATCCGCCCAGAGCATATGGCGACAGGCGATGAAGCGACCCAGAAACCGATACAACTTAGTGGCAAGGTTGAATTCGTCGAACCTCTGGGATCAGACACCCTCGCGCGTGTTCATGTGGGTGGGCAACAGATGTGGGTCCGTATGGATGGGCAAGCCAAAGTTGCGACAGGCGATGAGTTGACCATGGGGTTCCATGCCCAGCATTGCCACCTGTTTGACGCCCACACTGAAGAACGCCTGTGAGTTTGGAAAGGAGCACTTCCATGACACGGAAACTTCGACTGGGCATGGTTGGCGGCGGCCAAGGGGCCTTCATCGGAGACGTACATCGTATGGCGTCTCGGCTGGATGGCCAATGGGAACTTGTGGCCGGGGCCCTGAGCTCTGAGCCCGGACGTGCATTGGCCTCTGCGTTGGAATTGGGCATTCCTGAGGATCGCAGCTACGCCAATTTCGAGGACATGGCTATCAGGGAAGCGGCGCGTGCGGATGGCATCGACGCCGTTGCAATTGTTACCCCAAACCACATGCACGCAGCGCCATGCATCGCTTTTTTGGGCCAAAATATTAACGTGATCTGCGACAAACCTTTAGCGGCGACATTGGAGCAGGCACAGGCGATTGAGGCGGCGGCCAAGGCCTCTTCAGCACAGTTCTTTCTGACACATAACTACACTGGCTATCCACTGATCCGACAAGCACGGGATATGGTGAAGGAAGGTGAGCTGGGTACCATCCGTCTGGTGCAAGTTGAATACGCGCAGGATTGGCTCACGGAGGAAGTCAGCAACAAGCAGGCTGACTGGCGCACCGATCCTGCCCGTTCGGGTGCTGGGGGCTGCGTCGGAGATATCGGCACACATGCCTATAACCTCGCCAGCTTTGTGACCGGTCTGAAACTAGAAAGCCTTTCTGCGGAGCTGACAAGTTTTGTTCTGGGAAGGCAGCTTGATGACAATGTGCAAGCGAGCCTTCGGTTCGAAAGTGGCGCACGCGGTAGTCTCTGGGCCAGCCAGGTGGCTGTGGGGAATGAGAATGGCCTGCGGCTTCGGATATATGGCACGAAAGGCGGTCTGGAGTGGGAACAAGAAGATCCCAACAAGATGACTTTCACACGCTTTGGCGAAGGGAAACAGATCCTGACCCGCGGTGGTGCTGTGTCAAACGCATCAAACCTCACTTCAACACGCATCCCGGCAGGACATCCTGAGGGGTATCTTGAGGGCTTTGCCAATCTTTACCGGGATGCGGCTGATCTCATCCGTGCTCAAATCGATGGGGAAGCAGGCGATATATCAAACCTTGTCAGCCTTGAGGATGGATTGGACGGCATGCGCTTTATCCAAGCCTGCGTGCAATCGTCCGAAAACGACGGCGCATGGACCCGCATCGCAGATTTTTAACGAGTGAGACTGGCGGGTACTATTTTTGATAGTGCCCGTCGGTGTTTTGATGCCAACGCCACGCGTCGCGGATCATCGTTTCCATATTAGACCTTGTTGGCTTCCATCCAAGTTCATTGACTGCGCGATTGGAACCAGAAACCAGTTTTGTGCAATCGCCCGGACGCCGGTCCCCTTCTACAATCGGCACAGCACGATTGGTTACCGCGCTGCTTTGATCCACCACTTCACGTACAGAAAACCCATCGCCGGTGCCCAGATTGAAGACCCGGTCTTCTCCTCCGTCCTTTAGCCAATTCAGCCCCAGAACATGCGCATCCACCAAGTCGCAGACATGCACATAGTCTCTGATGCAGGTTCCGTCCGGCGTGTCATAATCCGTGCCGAAGATCGTCAGCGCCTCGCGCTTACCATCTACCGCGTCAAGCAACAGCGGTATGAGATGGGTTTCGGGTTGGTGTAATTCACCTACTTCGGCGTCAGGATCAGCCCCCGCCACATTAAAGTAGCGGAAAATAACATGTCTTAAACCGTCAGACGCTGCGAAATCCTTAAGAATGTCCTCGATCGCTTTCTTGGATGCACCATAGGCGTTGATCGGCAACTGCGCGCTGTCTTCATTTAAGACTACGTGGTCCTGATCTCCATAAGTCGCGCAGGTGGAGCTGAAAACGAAGTCCAGGCAGTTCGCGGCCACCGCAGCTTCCACGAGGTTCAAGGCCCCCGTGACGTTTTCCCGCCAATAGCGCCCTGGCTCACGCATGCTTTCGCCCACTTGGCTGAGCGCTGCAAAATGCATTACCGCGGCCGGTTGATATTCTTCAAACACCTCGGCCAAACGTTGGCGATCCAAAAGATCACCTCGCGCGAAAGGGCCAAATTTAACGGCGTCTTGCCAGCCAGTTGAACAGTTGTCGTAAGTCACCGGTACAAACCCGGCAGCCTTTAGCGCCTTACAGGCATGAGACCCGATATAGCCAGCCCCGCCAGTGACCAAGATATTTTGGTTTGTCATGGTAGGGCCTTGCTGTCTTTATTCCGCAGCCTGTTGAGAAATTGCGATGTCTTGCAGGAATTGGCTTAGATCGTCCCGCAGGTCCTCTCGCGCCAATCCGAAAGACACGGTCGCTTGCAGGAAACCTGCCTTCGATCCGCAATCAAAACGTTGGCCCCGGAAACGATAGCCATAGACATTGTTGTTTGCCCCGATTTCTTTTGCAATCGCATCCGTCAGCTGGATTTCACCACCGGCTCCAGCCTGAGTGCTGTCCAAATTATCCAACACCTGAGGCGCCAAGATATAACGCCCGATCACAGCAAGATTGGAGGGTGCCGTCCCCGGCTTCGGCTTTTCCACCATTCCTTTGACAGACACCATATGGCCCATGTCCTCAGCGACGTCCAAAACACCGTATGAAGAGGTCTTTGCCGCAGGAACTTCCATCGCGGCAACCATGTTACCACCAGTCTCGGCATAGGCCTCAACCATCTGTTTTAAGCAAGGGGTTTCCGCCGCAATCACATCGTCGGGCAATAAAACCGCCACAGGTTCATCACCGACCAGCCTCCGGGCACACCAGACCGCGTGGCCAAGCCCTTTTGGCTTGTGCTGCCGAACGTAGGCCACTGCACCGGATTCCATATTGGTGTTCTTTAGCGTGTCCAGAAGCTCGGTCTTACCTTTTTGGGCAAGCTCCATTTCAAGCTGCGGAGCATGATCAAAATAGTCTTCCAAAGCGCCCTTGCCGCGGGATGTGACAAAGATGAATTCTTTTATACCAGCTGCGCGCGCCTCATCGATCGCATATTGGATCAATGGGCGGTCTACCAAAGTCATAATTTCTTTTGGCACTGATTTTGTCGCAGGCAGGAAACGAGTGCCCAAACCGGCAACCGGAAAAATCGCTTTTGTGACTTTCCTCGTCATGACACTTCCTTTCGATCTTCAAGCCCAACCGCGTCATCGTGTTGTGCCTGATCAAGTCCAGATAAACATCTAAACCCTGCGACTTCCTAAAAGCTTACGAGCAAAGAGCCCTAAAATGGAAGCGAAGGTTTTCGACACTCACGTGAAAATTCTTCTTGTTAGCATTCTGCTAATGGCCAAACGGGGCAGCATAGTGGCCGCTTGGTGAGGATAATGAGGAACAAAATCATTCATTTTTCTCCAAATTCGCGACGATGCGCTGAGGATGAATCTTTCCGGTCGCGAGCTCCCAAAGAGCCCAGATATTTCCCGTGATCCTCCCTGTCCGTCGCACCCATCTTTCACACCAAACGAGCCTGACCAAGTTTGCCGCGAAATTTCGCAGAATTAATCTGGCTGCATGGTTTCTCCGCATAGTTCCTTTTCTCATCAAATACAAAGGGTTGGCAATCTGGCTATACCCAAGAGCAACCCCAAACCTTTCACGACCTAAAGGTGTTCCACAATGGACGCCAACTAAACTACCTATTCGGATAATTTTGCCATCCACACGGTTGGAAAAGTCTACATCTTCCTGCCAGCCATATTTCGGCAGAGCCTCATCAAACCGTTCTGTTCCAATCGAAGACGTTCGAAAGGCCATATTGCATCCATAAAGTCCGTTGCATCTTCGATCCTCTATCGTTGTAGCTGGCTTCTGCGCTGACTTCTCAAACTGGGTAATTAATCGCTTTGCCTGAGTACAACTCATGCCACCGGTGTGGATTCCATCAGCAAGCAGTTGCCCGGTTACTCCCGCCACATCCGCATGCAAAGCAAAGGCTTTTGCAATCGATTGAACCGCATGTTTTTCAGCAAGGTAATCATCGTCCATGAAGAAGATCACATCGCAACTCTTTAACAATCGCTCTAGGGCAACGTTGCGTTGGCTCGTGAGACCTTCTGGGGAAAAAACGATATCCAGATCTGCGCTACTTCTTTCTTCGACATTGTCTGGAATGTCCATTGAGCCAGTTGCAACAACCAACACCTGACATGGCGTGTATGTTTGGCGGTTCAGCCATTGCAATGTTTCAGCCAACTGGGCGGGGCGTCCCTTGGTGCAGATCGCAACTGCTACCCGCAACTTTTCCGGGGCGTTTGGTGCAGGATTTGACATCACTGAGCTCAACATCCGTTTCTCCGCCAAATCACACCAAATGTTTTGAAGAGGATATGCATATCCAGTTTGAAACTGAGGGCTTCAGCATAATCACGATCATGTTTGACGCGGTTTTCAAAGGACATACCCCTACGCCCCGATACCTGCCATAACCCCGTAATCCCCGGGCGCACGCAATCATATGCCTCGCGATGTTTTCCATATCTCAGCAGCTCATTTTCTGTGATTGGCCGCGGCCCAATTAAGCTCATGTCCCCCAGCAAGATGTTCCAAATCTGCGGCAACTCATCCAATCCTGTTTTGCGCAAGACCCGCCCCAACCGTGTAACGCGCGGGTCTTTTCGCAACTTCTGGGTTTCCTTCCATTCAAGCTGCAAAGCCTCATCAGACTTCAAAAGCACGACGAGGCGTTCTTCGGCATTCGGAACCATGGTTTGGATTTTCCAGCAACGAAATTTCCGGCCTTCTTGCCCGCATCTCAGATGACCAAAAAAACCTGCCCCACCCTCCCAGCGTGACAGGACGAACAGTATGAAAATGAACGGTAAAATTGCGGGGAGCATGAGGAGACAAGCCGTGATGTCGAACAGCCGCTTGAGCGAGCGGCGATATCCAAACTGAGGGTAAGAGCCCAGTCGAGACTTCCTAGCGGACAACGCGCGACCGTAGATTTTAAAAACTTCTGGCAAGGCAACATACCTCCTGCATTCAAGAGATGTCGACGCATCGACAAACTAGATGATGCCTCATGAACACATCCTGCTGTGTTCATAGGGGCGATCACTGCTGACCTGCCCGGATAGATTGTTATCGCTAAGAAAAATCTATCTATGGTTGTTTTCCTCTTTCCTACGACTAAGCCCTTAATGACCTGTTAAATTTGGATTTTATTACGTGTGAATCTGGATCCAACCGAGGATCTGACTTGTTCAGAACAAGAAGTGCAGGCTTGGCACCCAGATTTTGCAAGAGATCAAGACACGACGTGATTGCTCTTTTCGGCGTTCTCGAGAACTCCGCAATAAAGACGATTAGATCGGCATGCTCCACGAAGCGAAGACTGCCGGACTGTTCCAATAACGGACGTCCATCTATGACAATCGTGTCATAGTTTTTCTGCATTTCTTGCAGCCGACTGGATAAAGATGAATACGCCCCTTCGCAGAGAAGCTCATTAATCTCCTTGCAGTCAAAGGCACCACCCTGCGTTTCTTCCAGATCATTAACTTGAGCTGCTGGGGCATCGCTGCTGATAAGCAGCGTTTTCTTTCCCGCTTCAGAGTGAAGATGTGACAATGCCAATGCAATGGTACTCCGCCCTTCTTTAGGTCGAGCGGATACCAGCAATATCACCTGAGACGTTGAAGACGTTTGATGTGAAAGAAGCATCTTCATCTGACGAAGCCGCTCCGCAATGGGGGCACGCTTTGGGCTCTTTAATCGGGTCAAGATCTCCGAACTTGACTTGAGATGATCCTGAGGCAGTACGCATACAGCGGAATGATCTGTGAGACGCATGAATTCTTCACGTGAAAGCACACCACGTCCAAGCGCTTCAAGGATCAAGACGGAAAAGAAACCAATGGATGCACCGATGCAGATACCAAAAAACGCCATAAACTTTGGTCTTGGCGCACTGGGCCCCGTAGGTATCTGAGCCAAGCTTAAGACACGTGCGTCAGGCAGCTGCAGCTCTGACTGCGCACGGACATCGGCCAGTCGTCCCACAAGTTTCTCATAGCTCTCACGCGCAGATTTCGCTTCGATCTCAAACTGTCGAAGCTGCCTTGATGAGGCCATATCATCCAGGATCTGCGCCTGAAGTAAGTCGACCTCATTGCCCAGCGATCTTTCACTGGTCGACAGAGATCCAATTTCGTTCTCGTGAGCCTCTTTCAATCCCTTCACACTGTCCGCCAGTCGCTTATCCAATTGCTGCAAACCTAAGCGAATATTTGTCCGCTCCCGATGGTGTTCACCGAATTCAGAAGCCATTTGTCTTTCGGCCTGCCTCAGTTTCTCTTCCTCGGCGAGCAGGCTCAGGAATGGCTCGCGGTTCATCGTCATTGCCACACTTCGAATGCCGCTCTTTTGAATGCTCAATTCGAGCGTATCGAGCCGCGCCTTGGCTGCGGATAGATTAGCTTGAACACCTGCACGCGCCTTTGCGAGTTCGGTGAGCTGCAAAGTCAGAACTTCTGATGAAGCCCCAAATACTTCCGCATGTTGTCGTCGTGCCGCCTCCACACGCAGATCGGCCTTGGTCAAAGCCAAACGCTGAGTTTCGACCAACTCTTCGTGCCACTGGCTGGCTTTTGCAGCGATAGTCTTTCGCTCAGAGACCTGCTTAGTGATGTATCGCTCGGTCAGAAGGTTCACCACTTCCGCTGACAAAACGGGGTTAACCGTCGTGACCTGCAACTTCACAACAAAGGAATTGCCAATTCGAGACACCGAAGTGCCTTGAGCGATCGTATGAACGATCCGAAGCAACGCCCGGTCATCAGATGATATCAGCGATTGGCGATTGGTGTTCTCTGGTGCCAGTAATTTCTTCAACCAATCGACAACTCCCAACAGGCCAGAATACGTTCCAACACCGGGATCGAGCGATTGAAGATGCGCATAGCCCAACGTTTTCACAACGTCATGAATGGCGGAAAAGGAGGCGATCCGAGCGACCTCACTTTCGACAGTCGCGGTCGTAAGGTCCAAGTCTGCAACGACCTGTGTCTCGGCAGTGATCAAGTTATACTCACGCGGATCCAGCAGCACCGTCGCTTCGGCTTTGAACTGCTCTGACTGCCGCGCGGCAAGCATAAAGAAAGTTAATCCGGCGAAGAAAGAGCACGCAAGAATATGCCATTTCCGAAGCCACAAGACCCGCAACACCCGTGTGGTATCCGGTATCGTCGCCATTGGATCAGCCACTTGGGCATAGGCACTAGGCGGTTCTTCGACACGCCCCTCCCGTCCTGTTCTGGAACTTTCAAAAAAGTTCACTCAATCCCTCTCTAACCAAACTGGCATCCCTCTCGGCCATCAGGTGCCACGCTTAAGAGATCGCCCTCTGCAAGAGATTCCCGTGCAGATTTTATTTACTTTTTAATGAAATAACGTCGGAAGGTTTAACAAAGGCTTTACAGCCAAGGGGCTTTGCGTGACCCGATTTCCCCCTGTGTTAGAGACGAAATCGACCGCTTTTTTGCCGAATGCGGTGATTGCGATTTTGGGGCAATCCTCGCAACAAATCTCCTCCCTCATCCTCGCCCTCTTGGCCGCAATGGTTTTATCCGTCGCGGATTATGGGCTTTTTATGCTGGCTGTAGCGGTCATTGAATTCGTGATCCTTTTCGCCCACGCAGGGTTTTTCCATCACTTCATTCATAGTGAAAAATCTGCTGAGACATTCAGGAGCACGATGTTCCTATGCATAACCGGAATCGGCTTGCTGGGAGGCATTGCAGTTTGGCTGCTCGCCCCCCATCTGGCGAAGCTTTTCGGCACGCCGGATTTGACATCTGTCTTACGTATTCTGGCGGTGTTGCAGCCCTTCGGCGCAGTCATTGCTTGGTCGACAGCCGCGCTTATCCGAGAAGGTCGGACGCGGCGATACTATGAAATCTTGTGCGTCGGAAATACTTGTTCTCTGATTGCAGGTGCCGCGCTTTTGTTGGTCTGGCCATCGATTTATGCTCTGGTTTTTTATCGCATCCTTCGCGTTTCGATTAATCTCGGTCTCTTTCTGCGTGCGGCACCTGTGCCAAAATTTCTTCTATTCGATACGAAGGATTTCAAAGCGGCTTTGCGTTTCGCACGCGGGATATATGGGGCCAAACTGTCAGACTACATTTCAAATTTCGGCGCTGATTTACTACTCGCCTATATGTTCTCAACCAGTGAATCCGGGCTGTATCGAATTGCAAATCGACTGGCCGTTGCAGCGACCGAAGTTGTCGTATTGCCTTTACGAATTCACGCAACCAAAGCTTTCGCTAAATGCACGCAAAAAGCTCGATCTATGACGCAGGAGTATTCAAATTTTTTGTCGTCCGGCAGCGTCATGATTGGAGGAATGAGTTGGTTGATTTTTTTCCTAGCGGATGATCTTGTGACATTGCTTTTCCGCTCTGATTACGTCGGTGCAGTCATCATCATACAAATTTTGGCTTTTCGCGCATTGGCACTTTGGCCATATCAACTGTTTGAGCCTGTGCTGATGGCTCTGAACAAAACCACAACGATATTTGTTCTCTCTCTCTTATGGCTGCTTATGTCCGTTCTAGTTGTGCTGTTCGCATCGCCTCAAGGGATGATCATTTTGTCGGCGGCACAGGTTTTAGGGGCAATCGTCATCTCTCTGGTGGCTTGCAATGTTCTCACTTCAATCCAAGGCATCGACGTGAGGACCGCGGCGTTTAAATCCAGTTCGGCGCTGATACTGGTAATTGCTTTCGGCGGTCTAGCACACCTCAGCGGACTTTGGATTGAGAGCCGCGTCGCGGGCTTAGAAACCCAGCTTTTTCTGCGTGTGGCATCACTCATCGCATTGGGTGTTGGTATGTTGCTTATTGCGTCGAGAACCCAGAGGCTAACTTGGGATGTCTTTGAGAGCCGCTAGTTTGCCTGCCAACCCAGCGCCGAACTGATGCGCAAATTTCGTGCGAGCAAAGCAAGCGCCAGAGGTCCAGCCAAACCCAGACAAGTTGCGGTCAAAGTCACGAACCAAAGGCTATCGGCTCCCAATGCAACAAGGACGATGCGCGTGCCCGCTGTGAACAGTATGTGTAAAACAAACACTGCCATCGAGTGGCGTCCAATCATGCGGAGAAGCGCCAAAATGGATGACTTCGGACGTTTCAAAGTTAACGCTTTAGCTGATGCAAAGATCAAAACCGGGCTAATCAACATCGCGGGTAAATATCGAAACTGATCTGCGGGGTATCCATTGATTTCCTCTCGGGCTTCAAACCAAGCGAAGTAGATCATGATTGCAGCGACAGCGGCGCAAATCCAAACAACATATCTGAATTGGACCTGCCTGAGGTCCGTCAGCGAAATCGTACTCGCCAGCAAGAACAACCCAACAAATCGGAAGTTTGGAACGGGGGGTTCGTAGATGTAGGGGAAAATTAGAAACAGCCCTCCTGCAATGACGACAATGCGCCTAGGCGCGCTGCCTAGCGCGCGCCGTATCAAGAGAGCAATCAACAATACATATAAGAACCACATCACGGCGGGAGGGTTCCATAAGATCCGCCAGGGCGCGTAGGTTGCGAGGGCGCGGTTGGTGTACTCGCTCAGCATGAAGTGGGTCGCAAGCAGTAGATTGGACCACAGCAAATATGGCCAAACAATTCGGGACAGCATGTGACGCGTGAAAGATGGCAATGGTTGCACGATCAGGCGCCCACACATGCCACCCGCCAAAACAAACAGCACAGGCATATGAACGCCGTAGACAACGATCAGTAAAAATCGGCTAAGTTGGGTACTTTCAAAATTTGTAGATGCACCGATCAGCGCATGGCCGAACACCACAAGCAGCATCGCTATTCCTCTGGAGAGGTCGATCCACTCCACTCGATGTGTGTGCTCTGTTCTGATCATGACCGAACAAGAAATTGGTATGACTTTGACTGTGCCGCGCTTGGATTGCCAGCACTGGCGGCTGCCATCTGGTCCAATCCCACCGCCAGGCCGCACATAATAAAAAAGGGCAAACCAGGATTTGGATAAGGCGTGGTAAGTGCGGATTGGCAGAGCACTGCCAAACACCCGCATCTCAGTGCACTTGCGAGTTCAAAACACTCGGATTGAAACGGTGGCTTCGTAGCCGGCGGTCTCAGCACCCTGAAAAGGAACCATCCAAATACCAGTGCGCCAGGCCAACCCAAATTCCCAAGCACTGCGAATCCAAAACCCGAGGCTCGGACACTTCCGATCCCCAAACCCAGTCCAAAACTCTCTGAAAAGTTAGATAACGCCTGCGCATTCCAGCTAAACCTCTCCTGCCCAGAGTCAGAAAGCGCTTTGTCCAAAAACAATACTTCGACAAGGGTGTGAGCAGTTGCTGAGAACTCTATCCAAATCCACATTCCGCTCACCAATGCCGGCAGGGCTCCTAGAAGGCAGACATAAATCCCAAATCGCCTCTGAGATATCGCATCAGCCACTGCGTGCCACATCAGGAAAGCGGAGCTGAAAAGTATGACGTTTGCGATGGTCGCACTTGAGGTCGAACGAAGTGCCAGAATGAGCATCGCAAACATCATGACCCCAGCGGCAAAGCTGCGCATGTTACCGAACCAATACCTCAACCAAAAACCATAAAGACCAACGGTATAGAGACCAAAACTCGCCGGTTCTGTATGGCCCCCGATCAAGCGTCTTACCGATCCAAAGTGTTGGTCCACCAAGATAGCTTGGTGGACCGTTCTGATCCGATCTAATACCTGCGCGAACCCAATGGGGTAGCTGACCCAGTCCAGGAGGCTGACCGAGACATGTAGAAAACTCGCAACGCAGACAGCTCGCAGAATGAGCAACCCATCACCCGAACGCCATTCCACAACGCTGACTGCGAAAAACACCAGCGCGCCAAGCAAAAACCGAATGGCCTGTGCAGGTTGTGCTGCAGAAGGAACCAAAGGCGCCAGGTCGATAAACAGGCGTCCATCGACACTTTGAATGAGATAGACCGCGGCTCTATCCGCAAAGATTCTAGGTAGAAAATAGGCGCCCAACAGAATGATGACGCAAAGAACCAGCAACAAAAATCCGGGAGTTCCCGGCCATAAACTGGCGACAACCCTGTCCAGTTTGATGCGGATTACTACTGCCAGCACATAGGCGATCGCGCAGAAATCTAGCAGTAAAACATTACCGATCCCGTTGGCGGAAAAAACAGCCGTCGCGCCAAAAGGCATCGCTGCAAACACTGCCCAAAGTCCCCGTTTGGGACCAAACACCAAGATCCATGCAAATAATGCCAATCCGATGGGTGTTGACGGAACAAATGAAATCAATCGCCAAACCTAATAGCCTACAACCACTCCGAGCCAACGCGACAGCTCGGCCCAAAAAGACTTCCATTCTGTTCTTAACAAATTGCAAAGAATTTTCGTCAAATCTGTAGCGAATGCTGACCCTGATCGCAGTGAACGCTATGGGATTTCTGTTTTGGAAAGACTTCTGATCAACGCCCGCTTTCGAGACCGCCCGATGACGGGTGTGGACAGGGTGGCACAAGAACTATTGACCGCTTTGCAGAAACTTCCAGAGTTTCAAATTCGCTTCTCTATGCAGGAAGTGCGCCCCCCAAAATCCTTAGAGGCCTCATCTGGAGCCAATCAAATACGGCGCTTTTTGTGGGAGCAGCGGGCGCTTTCCAAATTGTCCCGACGTGATCTACTTTTCTCGCCATGCAATGCTGGCCCGGTGTTTTCACGCAACCATATTGTCTTTATTCACGACGCTCAGGCGTTTCACGCGCAAGACAGCTATTCGCTCGCATTCCGGACATATTACAAGCGATTGTTGCCATTGCTCGGATACGGCGCAAAGGCAGTCGTGGTCCCATCTGAATTTACGAAAGCACAGTTGGTTCAACATAAGATCGCGCCGGGTCACAATATCTCTGTTGTTCCGAACGGGTCCGATCACATCCTACGCATTCAGCCCCAACCCAATACGCTGCAAAAGTTCGGTTTGACCGATAAGAAATTCTTTCTCGCCATCGGCAGCTTAGCGCCTCACAAGAACCTCGACATGTTGGCACGAGCCTCCCATGGCCGATCAGATCGTGACGTCCCAGTTGTCATTGCAGGAGGAGGCGATGAACGCATTTTCCGGAAGATCGGGATCAAACAAAGCCGATCATTAAGACTGCTTGGCAGGGTCACTGATCAAGAGTTGCGCGCCCTATATGCCCACGCCACAGCCCTCCTTTTTCCTTCAAAAACAGAAGGATTTGGCCTGCCCGCGGCCGAAGCCATGGCATGTGGCTGCCCCGTCGTTTCAACAACGGCGGGCGCTGTGCCTGAAGTTTGTGGGAAGGCGACATGGTCTATTTCACCAAGTGATCAACAAGGATGGACCACTGCGATGGAAAAGCTGTCGTGCGATGTCAATTTGCAAAGTCACTTCAGCAAGATGGGGAAAGACAGGGCAGCCCAGTTTACTTGGCGTGCAGCTGCTGAAAAACTACTCCCCATCATGCTCAACTGCTCACCCGTATATGGTGGAAAATCCGGCAGGGGCAGCATAGGTAAAGTCCTGCACCGCTCCGACCAATGTGGCGCGCGCTAGAGGATTATTTTGCAACCCTGCGTAGGTGTAGAGCGTCCCGCTGAGACCCGAGATATCGAGCCCGCCAATTCCAGCAGCAGGATCAGAACCCACTGTGTTGTTCCAATCTCCAGTTCCGTTCCGACGCATCCAGATAAGGCCAGCATCGGTGTCGATCGCAATCTGAACGATATCATCCTGCACCAACGCGGCTCCCATATTGGTATTACCACCAGTGTGGAACAGAAAACTTCCACTCCAGAAACAACGCTGCTCACCAAAGCTACCGCCAAAGATCGCTGTTACAACGTCAGTGCCAACCCCAATACCTAGGACATGCGAGCCAATGGAAACTTCAAAATAGCGCTTCCCTAACAGGGCATTTGACCCTAGAGCGTGACGAATGCCGTTGATCGCTTCGGTTGCCGAAACAACAGTGTCACCGTCGGAATACTGCAGCTGGAACGGTGCAGAGGTATTGAGTGATGCATTCCACGTTACAGATGTCTCTACTGCAGTGATCTCAATAGAAAAATAAGGCAAGACGTCGGACAAACCATCATCATCTGTGACACGCAAAGCGATGCCCTGTTGGATCTCTGCTGCTGTCGGTACTCCTGAGATTTCGCCAGTAGACGCATTCAATGTGAGCCCACTAGGCAGCGCCCCTCCAGCCAAATCAAAGGTATAAGGAGCTCGGCCACCTTTGACAGTGGGGGAAAACATATAGGCGTTTCCGGCGGTCCCTTTGTCTGCGGCCTCCCCTGATAACTGCAGTTCTTCAGACGTGTTTTCGACAAAGAATGCTGCTGCCTTGTGGAATTTTACCGTCAGATTTGCCCCAGCTGCGACGCAGACAAATATTTGAAAGTTCTGTACATCTCGATCAGCGTCATAGGCGAGATCCTGTGTTCTGAGGTTATATTCACCGACCCCTAATGCCCATTCAGGGTCCAATGTCATGGGGCTTTGTCCTTGTGCCTGAACCCCAATTGACTTCAAACCCGACACACCATCCAGAATTTCAATCTGCGCCGCAAACGATACGACGTCCCCTTGCTGAGCACCTATTTCAACCGACGGAACCGTCAAAACACATGTGCCGTCCTCGGCAGGATCGCTAATCGATAATTCGAATATCCTGTCGGTTGTGTAATATCCCTGCCAAAGGTCCGCACCCTCACCTCTGGTAACATCCCAGGACATAGGAATATCCCCGGAAACACCTGCCGCTTCAGACGGTCTAGCCCCCTGAAATTGTTCCGCACCGATCAGTAAATTCTCGACATTGCCAGCTTCAAGCACATCCCCATGAACAAGAGGCAGAAGCAAATCCGCCAGTCTGCTAGCAAGGAATTCCGCGCCCAGCGCATTTGGATGAGACACATCCGATTTCATCGTCATCCGATCAAATTCAGCGACATCAACTGCGTAAAACCCTTCATGAGCAGCCAGAACATGATCTACACCATCAAAGCTGACAGTGCCGCCATTTGCATAGGCCATGACCCAATCTGCAAGCGCGGTTTTCTTACTGTCTTGCGTTGTTAAACCGCCACCATCAAGCAAGGTTGGAACAGCAATCACAACGGCGCCCGCTGTCAGGTATTGCTCAAAAACCTGATCCATATAACCGGTAATCTCTTCAAAACTGTCGTCAGCCGCGCTTTGGTTTGCACCGATGGGCCCAACCAAAACCACTGTATTCCCAGCATCGATTTTTGAAGCCACTTCAGGCGCACCAAAGAATACCTTTTGCGCTGAATCTCCTCCTTTCGCATTTTGGTAACCTTCCGGGAAACGAAACTTATGGCCCACCATTTGCTCAAGATAAATTCTTGTCCCGGGCATGTTGTGCATCACGCTATCACCGTCAAACATCAGCAACGGCCCGGATGCATTTGCGGTAAAAGGCGCGTGGGGGAGCACTGGGGCAATCGTAGCGCGTCGCACAAATCGTCCTTCAGCGATCAGTTCCAGCGTTTGCCCATCTCTTTGCCAAATGTTGAACAGGCACAGACGCCCCTCTGGAATGGCTTCGAGTGCGCCGGCCTCCACTTGGACCTGTCCCGTACTGGCAATCTCTATCAGTGGAGGAGTTAGCGCATCCATCCCGACCGTCAGAACCCTCTCGCCATGCTCCGGTGGGTTTTCAATCTCTAAGCAAAGAGCCTCTCCAGCTGGGAATTTGATATCGAAATTTTCGATTCCAGATTGGAAATCATAACTTTGCCTGTGCATAGCGCCCCCCACTTGTTGACTGGGGAGCATTGCCTAACTAAGAAAATGAGACATTAAGCCTAAGAACTCTCAAAGCGCATCGCTTGCACTATAGTAGGGTCGAGATCGGCAAGGCAGTCCAGTATTTCTGACCGAAATCTTTGCTCTGAAAACTGCTTTGCTTGAGATGTACAAGCTTCGTGACAGTATTGTTCCAGGCCAGAGCGTTCAAACTGAATAACTGCGTCCATCAATCCTTCAACAGATTGATCATGAAAAAGAAGGCCTGTCTCTCGATCGATTACGGTATCAAGGGCGCCCCCTTTACCGTAAGCAATCACAGGGCGCCCGGAGGCCATTACCTCCACAGGTACAATCCCGAAATCCTCCTCTCCTGGAAACACCAAAGCTCTGCATCGAGCCATAAAGGACTTAAGGACAGTGTCGTGCACACGGCCCAAGAAGACCGTTTTGGGACCTGATGTTTTGACCAGTTTCTGCCAGCATTTCTCAGGACCGCCTATCACAACCAGCGGACGGTCTAGCTGTTGAAAAGCTTCGATTGCCAGGTCCGGCCTTTTGTAAGGCGCGAGTTCCCCTGCCCAAAGATAAAAGCCACCGCGTTCTGAAGGCGCCACAGGCCTGAACCCATCAACGGCGACGGGTGGATGTACGACGCGCGCCTTTCGTCGCCAATAGGACTTCACACGGGCCGCAACATGTTTTGAATTGGCAACGATCAAATCTGCACGCGCGGAGGAGGTTACATCCCATTGTCGCAAGCGATGCGCCACCTTGGGTAGGATCAGTTTTGCAAGTAGGCCCATATCATCGTGATAGGTGTGATACTGATCCCAAATATAGCGCATAGGCGAGTGGCAATAGCAAAGATGAGGCACGCCGGGGGGAGGAATAATCCCTTTCGCTGGCCCGGCCTCGGATGAAATGATCAAATCGTAGCCAGAGAGATCAAACTCCTCCAAAGCAAGTGGCATAAGAGGCAAATAGGATTTGTAATAGCGTCGTGCGAAAGGCAGCGCGGCGACGCGACTTTCGATGATACGATGGTTAAGTAACGTTGTACTCAAGCGCCCAGGAATTGCGACATGCGTATAGATGTCTGCCTGCGGAAACATCCGACACAGGGCTTCCAGAACCTTTTCTCCACCGCGCATTCCCACCAGCCAATAATGGACTATCGCCACACGTGGAGAGTCATCCATTTTGACCGCCGGGCTCGATGTCTTTGTATATCATCAGCGTGTCGCCTGGCATCAACTCGGTCTTGAGGTTCAGACCTTCTTCTGGAGGTCGATCTAAACGCCTGCTCAGAATTTCGAAATGCAATCGACTTGGTTGAGTTCCTGACTGATCGGCGTGTACCTGATCCAACAATTCCAATTGCAAACGCAACGTTTTCCGTAACTTTATGGTTTCAGGAACGCGTTCCCTCACCCGCTGTAACTCTGTGATCAGACCCTCCCGGTACTCTGCTTCACGAATATCTCTTTGAGACATAAGACGCTGTAAAGTTTGCAAATTGCGCAAGGATGCGCTTTCGAGCTCCAACAAGTCGGACTGTGTATCTGCGCTTTGCCGTTGGAGTGTTGCCAATCGCACAGAGGTTTGCAGCCCTTTCGCTCTGAGTGCCTCCACATCCGCCAGTTCGCGCGATGCTATCTCTGATTTGGTTTTTTGGACGAGAATGCGGTCAGTGAGCAGCTCCTGTCTTTCCATTACGCTCTTCGTTTCTTGAGACAACGAGTGCATGGCGATGGAATGTGTCCGTTGTTTTGCTTGCCAGACCGAAACAATTTCCGAAGTGTTCAGGTCAGGTTGAGACGATAACTCTGATGCATTAGCCGCCATAAGGCGCTCTATCGATAAAAGCGTCTCGCGGTCAGATTTGAGTTCTAATTCCAAAGTTTCTAAATCAGCAAACAATCGTAGTCGGCTTCGCGAGAGTTCAAGCAAATATCCAGCATCAAACTGGGGACCTCGCGCAAGCGACAATGCTGCTCCGATGGTTAACCCGGGAAAGAAGCGAATTTCACCCGGATTGAGGACATCACCTGCAATCAAAACTGGCGCATATCGATTAATCGAAATGGTCACTTCAGGATCGATATAGAGATCAGATTGGCGCAGCCGGTCACGAATTGCTTGCGTGGTTTCGTGTAGTGTCAGGCCAGACACATGAACCGATCCCACGCCCTCCACGCGAAGATTGCCGTCCAAATCTACTTCACGTGTGATCGACGCTTGTAAAACCGGATAGCTGATCTGAACCACATCTCCCGTCACCAACATATATTCTGACCGCCCATCAGCAATCAGTTTGCCTGAAAAAAGGCTGAGAAATAGTAACAGAATTAGTTTACTTAAGTATCTGAGACACGGACGAAAACTTATCCCAAACATGTTGTTACCATCCATTCGGTTAACGACTTAGCTAAAGTTCGGCACCCAATCGTTTCTGCAAATGGTTTATGATCAATTAACCATGCTGCGTTTGATTATCCTGAAAATGCCCCACCAATCTCCGATGCTGGCAACAAAGCTCATCCGCGATCGACAAAGATAAGTCGCTTTCCAGTTCGACTGCTTCAGACGAACGAGCCTCAATCTTTCGTGCTCGGCCACTGTATATCGGATCTCCACCTCCACCTTTGGTCGAGGCAGGATGTGAGGCGTACGTGTTATCCAGACTGCGTGACAGCCCAATCCACTGCCCGATACCAATGAGGGTCTGTTCAGGATCACGGAGTAAGCTCTCACTGGTTAAACCAATGCGATGATTGGCTGGAAATCGGTGCCACAAGCTCTCTAATCTTTGGATTCGATCCAAATAATACCGACCAGCATCCTGCAACGATGATATCTCTGGCAAATCAGATCTCTGTGACAGATTGTAGATTGATCTGACTGAAGGCGCTGGTTTGCGCACAAGGAAAATAGCTCGCGCATTCGAAGTGGTCTCAGGCGAGAAATCATCGAGATGATTGTGGAGTATCTTATCCAAGATAAACGGTGACTTCGGCTGAAAGGCGCGTCGCCTGGCGATGTTTACGAGCACGCGGCCTGGCGCGAACTTGTCTCCGTGACAGACATGGGTTTCCCCATATCCCGATACGTCAGGATGCGACGCCAGAACATTGCAAAGAGCCGTTGAGGCGGAGCGCATGTGTGACAGGACGAGGATCATTCGCCCAGGATGAGCCTGAGGTAGAACAACAGTGGCCGGCCATGCCAAGCCCAATTTCACGAAAGCGCACAGTCCCCTGCGTGATTGTAAACTCATCACCAAGAATGGCGTCAAAAGTAGATAAAATAGGGTTAACTGAAGCCGTGTTCCGATCGGTTACAGGTGATTGAGCCTGTGTTTTTCGAGCAAGGCGATCAATATCTCTTTGGCATGTTGCCGATGTTCTCTGTGACGTTTGCGAGCGGTCTCGGCATCACCTTTTTGAATTGCCTCATAAACAGCGCGGTGGTCGGCATTTGACTTGGTGGGTACGGGGCGAATGAAAAGAGTCGTCATGCGGGCTCTTCGTACTTGATCGTTCATCATGTTGAAAATCGTCGCCACACGATTGTTCCCCCCCAGCCGCACGAGTTCTGCGTGAAAGCGATTGTCTGCTTCAGCCCATGCTTCCAGGTCTTCAGCCTCCACTGCCTGATCCATTGTTTCAATCGCATCAGCCAACTCAGAAAGTTCAGCAGACGAATATCCGCGCGATGCCGCTAATTCCGCCGCTTGGCTCTCTAAAGCTGTTAACACTTCATAGATCTCGCGCATATCACTTGGGGACACAGGAAGGATGCGCACCCCTTTGCGGGGACGCAGCTCAAGCAGGCCCTGGTTTTCAAGCGTTAAAGCAGCCTCACGAATGGGTGTCCGAGACATGCCAAGACGCTCAGCCAACTCGCTTTCCAAATGATCCGTACCTCCGGCCAACTCACCGGAGAAAATCATGTGACGCAACTCGCGGAGTGCACGTTGAGAGTTAGATAGCGATTTTGGGGCGGCTTCGTTCAAGGCTCCTCCAAAGAGATTTTGCGACCTGTTTCTGCAGACTCGTAAATCGCCTGCTCGATTTCAATGACCCTAAGGTAGTCCGCAGCGATATTCTCAAGCGGGGTTTTCCCCAAAAAGCCTGAAACTGCGTGGCTTTGCAAGGCATGGACGCAATCACCGCCAAATCCATGCCAAGTATCTGCCGCCAGAATTTCGGTTTCAGACATGTCTCCGAACGCTCTAAGGGTTACCCTGCCGTCACCGTAGATGGCCAGTGTTCCTTCCGTGCCCTCAATCAGAGCTTCTCCCATCGTACGGCGATGGTTATCAGCAGAGTGGTCCAAATTTCGATTGCCATCAAAAAGCGCGCGAACGCCGTCCGGGTGGTCAAAGAGAACATATCCTGCGTCCTCGCCTGCAATCACCGGGTTCACTTTGCGAAGATCGGCATAAACCGCCGTCGGATCCCCAAGTAGGAATCGGAAAGTATCCACCCAATGCACGGCTGTTTCATGCACAAGAAATTTATCCATCTCTTGAAAATAAGGCTGCCGGTCCAAATAAGCGTCAGGGCCCTGCCCGTCACCGGGTCGTAGTCGAAACGTCACCTGCTGCAAGGTTCCGATGCGCCCAAGATCCAGCTCTGTTTTCACGGCGCGGTACCAAGGTTGAAAACGGAAATTCTCATGCACAACAATTGTGGCGCCAGCGGCCTCAACCTCCGCCACGATTTCTTTTGCTTCATCCAGATCGTTGCAAAACGGCTTTTGGCAAATCATCCATTTCAGACCATGTGACAGAGCCGTACGAATGGTCTTTGCATGAGCAATAGGTGGAAGGATAATGTCCAAGATATCGGGGCGTTTCTCCACCAGCATTTGTGACAGGTCATCGAATGCAGGCCACCCCGTGCATTCTGCCTTTTCAATGTCTCGATTGCAGCTTCCAACCGGCTCCACGTTCGAAATGCGCGACCAGCTGCCATAGTGAAACTGGCTGAAATACCCTGCCCCTATGCAGGCAACTTTTAGCTTCTGATCTTCAGTCATGATACAAACAGCATATCCAATACAGCACTCGCGGCCTCTTCGGTACCCGCGCTCCCCCCAAGATCTCGTGTCAGAAACCGACCATCCGCAACAACATCTTCTACAGCTTCGCGCAGTCGACGCCCATCATCAACTAATCCTGCGTGATCCTTTTCGATGCCAAGCCAATCCAGCATCATAGCGGCGGACAATATCATCGCCATCGGATTGGCCACACCTTGGCCCGCAATGTCTGGCGCAGAGCCGTGACACGGTTGAAATACAGCGTGCTCAAGACCAATGTCCGCAGACGGCGCTAGGCCAAGCCCCCCCATCAACCCTGCGCCCAGATCAGACAAAATGTCTCCGAACATATTCTCAGTGACCAAGACATCAAAATCCCATGGCTTCTGAACCATCCACAATGCGGTTGCGTCGACATAAGCGTGATCGGATTCAAGCTCTGGGTGCCGTGATGCTTCGGCGTTGAACATGTCCCTGAAGAAAGCAAAGGCGCGAAATACATTTGCCTTGTCCACGCAAGTCACCCGTCCAGGACCACGCCCTGCTTTCTTCCGGTTCTGTGCCATTTCAAATGTGAAACGGAACAGTTTCTCAGAGATATCTCTCGTGATCAAAAGCGTTTCGCGCGCTTCATTTTCGCTAACTTCGCCGCATCCTTGGGTATAAAAGAGACCTTCCGTACTTTCGCGCACCAGCACAAAATCGATTTCTTTACCCTCTGGCATATTCAACGGAGTGCGCTGACCTGTTTTGACGGTCACAGGACGTACTCCAGCAAAAAGCGTCAGCGCCTTACGCAGATCAATTTGGGGAGAAATTTCTGTGCCGTCTTCATAACGGACATCCGGCAACCCCATTGCGGAAAGCAGGATCGCATCAGCAGATTTTGCGGTGTTCATCGAGGATTCGGGAAACGATTCGCCCGTCTTGGCGTAGTGAGCTGCACCAGCGGGGGCATCTTCGAATCGAAGCGAATAGCTATCGCTGGCATCTGACATTCGGCGCAGGATTTTAACCGTTGGGGCCATAATTTCAGGGCCAATCCCGTCTCCTGCAAATACCGCAATATTGAAAGTCTCTGCCATTTCTTCCCGCTTTCTTTCCGTTCGGATCGCTTAATTCGAGGCTTTTTCAAACCAAAAGTTGACAATGCATTCATTAATGCATACGCAAATAAATGCAATACAAAACGCATTACTCTTGGGAGGAGCACAAAAATGAAATTTGCGTTGCGCAAAGCAGTGGCGATCACTGCAATCGCCGCGGGGCTGGGAACGGCTGCTGCTGCACAGGATTATCCATACCGTGACATCACGACGGCCGTGGTTTGGGGCGCTGGTGGTGGCACAGACTCCATCAACCGCATGATCATGGCAGAAATGGAAAAACACCTGCCGGTTTCGATCAATGTGATCAACCAAACTGGCGGTGTCGCCGGTTCAAACGGCATGGTCTATGTGTCCAACCAGCCAGACGATGGCTACACACTGGTCGGTCTTTCAGAATCAAACGTAACCGCTGCCGTTCAAGGTGGGTGGGATAAGAAATTCGACTACTGGTATCCGTTCATCGTAGGTGGTTCACCTGACCTGATTTCTGTTCCAGGCAACAGCCCTTACAACACAATTGAAGAATTGGTTGAAGCAGCGAAAGCAGCACCGGGCTCGATCCCAGCCGCAGCATCTGGCGCAGGCTCCATTCACCACCTGAACCTACTGGCAATCGAGCAAGGTTCCGGTGCAACCTTTAAATTCGTTCCATACAAAGGCTCTGCACCGGGCCAAGAAGCAGCAATCGCAGGCGAAGTTGCTCTGGTTGTGACCTCATTGGCAGAACAAGCAGCATTGATCGAAGGTGGTCAGTTGAAACCACTCGCAATGCTGACGCCAGATTCCGTTGAAATCGCAGGCAAGACAGTCCCTTCAGCGTTCGATAGCTTCGACGGCTTGGACAAATATCTGCCGCTGAAACAGGCCATTGGGTTTGCGGTACACAACTCTGCAGGTGATGACGTGAAGGCGGCTCTGGGAGGTGCATTCGAAAAAGCGATCGCATCTGATATCGTTGCAGAGTGGGCAACTGCGAACAACTATGATGTTGGCGGCCAATACGGTGAAGAAGCGCAAGCGCTGTTTGCAACGCTGGAAAGCACCTTCGCCTACACCCTGAAAGACCTCGGAGCGACCACCGTCGATCCAATGTCTCTCGGCATCGACAAGCCATAAGGCGCAATGATCCCAGGGGGCGCCTTCGGGCGCCCTTTTTCTGTGTGGAGACAAGACTTTGGACCAACCCGACGACCTCACCGTACTGCGCGCTCGTGACTTTTGGAGCTCACTGGTTCTCATCGCACTGTCGATTTTCTTTTTCTGGGAGACCACTTCCATACCGCTTTTCGGTGAAAACCGCGCGGGCGTAAGTGGAGCTGACTGGTATAACTCGGCTGCACTTGTACCCTTTGGGCTGTTTGGTGGCATGTTCGTTTTGGCCATTGTCCTGTTGGTTATATCCATACGTTCAGGCGGCGCACAACACGCCCTTTCCTCGGTCGGGATTGGCTGGAACAAAGATGAAGTACTGCGATTTTCCACCATCGGCCTCACACTGGCCGCCTATATCGTCGGGCTCGTACCTCGCGTCGATTTCATCCTATGTAGCGGATTGATGATCACAGCCATGATCTATGGCTATCGGGGCGGACACGCGCCTCGCATGGTGCTTTCAGCGATGGTCGTCACAGTGGCAGGGCTATACGCCTTTGTCGCGAACATGCCGCAAGCCGATTGGAAGCTGCACGATGATGATTGGGTGACACTAGTCCTTTGGATCGGACTAACAGCCTTTATCCTGATAAAGCATCGCAGCGATCGGGTCATTCGGATCATCCCGATCATCGCTGTATTTGCACCGACAATCCTCGTTTGCGCTATGGCCTTTGGCTTCCGCCAAAATGTGCCCAACCGCGGCGGGTTGATCTTCAAAAACATCGAATACCACTACTACGTCTCGCTTAAGCCGCTCTGGAGCCAAAAATAATGGACTTTGTAATCTCTCAACTTGCTGGCTTTGGCGGAGCCATGGCGTCTCTCGTTGTTGATCCGCTCACCTACGTTTATCTGATCACATCTGTGTTCCTGGGGATTACCTTTGGCGCGTTACCGGGGCTTACAGCGACGCTAGCCGTGACCATTCTCACCGGCTTTTTCAGCAACAAAATCCCTCTGGATTACTCCCTCATCGCATTACTCGGTGCCTATGTGGGTGCGATCTATGGCGGCTCCTATCCTTCGATATTGCTCAATATTCCGGGCACCGCCGCCAGCGCCGCGACAGCTATGGATGGATACCCCCTTGCGAAGTCAGGACGTGGTGGTGAGGCCCTTGGCATGACCACAACAGCGAGTTTCATCGGCACCGTCATTGGCACCATCGCACTTTTGATTTTCGTTTGGGTGCTGCTTCTGATTTCCAAGAACATTGCCAGCCCCGAAAAGGCTCTCTTAGCGCTTTTCGGAATCCTCCTCTCCGGAACGCTGATGAGCGAAGACCTGGTCATAAAGGGATGGATCGCGGGTCTTATCGGGCTGGCGATGGCAATGGTTGGACTTGACCCACTACTGTCTGAGCCGCGTTACACCTTTGGCTGGTCTTACATGCTGTCAGGCTTTCAGGTTGTTCCCGTTCTGATGGGGGCCTTCGCTATTCCACAGATTATCGAAGGCATGCGCCACATTGAATCGGGACAGGTGTTGGCTCTGAAGGGCCGCATCATTCCCAATATGGCAGCCATCAGACGATACCTCCCCACCATTGGCCGTTCAGGTGTCATCGGTACAGGTGTTGGGGCGCTTCCCGGTGTCGGTGAAGACGTGGCCGGATGGGTGTCTTACGGTGTGGGAAAAACGGTTTCAAAGGAAGGTGACAAGTTCGGCAAAGGCAGCCTCGAAGGGCTTCTGAGTTCCGAAACCGCGAACAACGCCTGCATTGGTGGTGCGCTCATTCCGCTGTTGGTGCTTGGGATTCCAGGTTCACCTCCAGCGGCAGCGCTCATGGGGGCCTTCAAAATCAACAACGTCATTCCCGGTCCAACCATTGACCCGGCCATTATCCTACGTGTTGTGGCTATTCTGGTGCTGGCCAGCTTGACCATGTTTATCATGGGTCTCTTCACTGCTAAGATCTTTATCAAGATCCTCAAAATCCCGCAGACGGTTTTCCTTCCAGTGGTGATGATCCTGACGACCATTGGTTCCTTCTCAGTTGGCGGAGGTATCAACGACTTGTATCTGATGCTGGGTGTTGGTTTCGTGGCTTACTTCATGAACCTACTCAAATACCCGATCGCACCTTTGGTGATTGGCGTCATCTTGGGGGGCTTGTTTGACGAAACATTCCGCCGCTCCCTTTTCCTTTCTGACGGTGATCTGTCTGTATTTATAAGCCGCCCCGGCGCCGCTATTCTTCTGTGCCTAAACCTAGCGCTGATCCTAAGCCAACTGCCGATCACACGCCGCGGCCTTGCTTGGCTCAAAGGGAAGATCGCCTAATGTTCGCCGTAGTCGTTAAATTCACTGTCAAACCTGATCGGCATGAAGAGTTCTTGCCGCTAATGATCGAAAACGCACGCATGTCTAGGAAGATGGAGCCGGGATGCAAACAGTTTGATGTATGCGTCGGAGAAGACCCATCTAGCGTGTTCCTCTATGAGATCTATGACTCCAAGGCTGCCTTTGATCTCCACCTTCAGAGTGAACATTTTCTAACCTTTGACAAAACAGTCGCCAATATGGTCGCCTCAAAGTCAGTGCAACTATTTCATGGGGTCATCAGATGAGCGACTGGGAAGTTTACTCGGTCAAATATGCCGATCGGAATAGCCGTACGCGCGCGGATAGTTTCATCTTTGACGATAACCACGACGCCCCCCACGACATGGACTACTTCATCTGGGTATTGCGACGTGGTGACAAAGTTATTCTCGTAGACACTGGATATGACGAGGCCGAAGCGAGGGAACGGGAACGGCCGATCATTATGGATCCGAGAGAGGCGCTCAAGCCACTCGGATTGCAGCCCGAAGCGATCACCGACGTTATTGTCACGCATCTCCACTATGATCACGCCGGAGGGCTCCACATGTTCCCGAATGCGCTGTTACACATGCAATCCGCTGAAATGGCCTTCGCAACGGGGCCTTGTATGTGCCATGGAACGCTCCAGGCGCCATTTTCTGCTGGCCATATTTGTGAGGCCGTTAAACGCCTCTACGCAGGTAAGCTTACCTTCTATGATGGATGCGCTGAGATTGCCGAGGGTGTCACAGTTCACCACATTGGCGGGCACTCGCGAGGGTTGCAGTGTGTCCGAGTCAAAACCCAGGCGGGCTGGCTGGTCTTAGCCTCTGACGCCACTCACTTCTACGAGAATTTTCTAAGTGAAAAACCGTTTCCAATCGTGGTTGATCTTGAGGATATGTTGAAAGGCTTCGCCACGCTGCGGCAATTGGCAAGCTCTCCAAAACTGATCATCCCGGGACATGATCCTCTTGTGAAGCAACTGTTTCCACAATTTGGGTCAGACCATATTCATCGGCTTGATATCGGCCCCCTAGATGAATTCGCTGAAATCTGGAAACAAGACACTGTAAAATAAGAGAAACTTTTGTCGCAAAATTCACTCTTACTTGTGGCACAAAATTTGAACATACGCTCAAAAAGTGGGTGATTTTTTGCGGGGAACATCCTATAAGTCTCAAGATGAGGTATGAGTAACTATGACTGACATTTCCAAACTTGCTGAACTTAGAAAACTCCTTTTGGGAATGGAGCGGGCGATGGGTCTAGAAGATCTGTCAGCTGTTGAGCGGGATATTTACTATGCCGCAACAGAGCTTGCCTCACACAACCATGGCGTGCGCACAACAGGTCTTCTATCACATAGCTTGGTGGAACATGTGTCACGTCCGACCTTCTTTCGCGCCCTTAAATCGTTGGTGAACAAAGGTTACCTCTCACAAAGCTCGACATCCCGCCGCGGCGTTTATATGGTGCATGCACCACAGGTCTAAATTGACCAATCGCATGGGAGCACGCATTGAGGTTGAAATCGCTTGCTGTTGACACAGTCATTGCGTCTACAGCCTATATCATTGCCTTCTTTGTAACTTTCGGCGCCTTGATGCCTGTTCAAAACCTTTTTTTCGCGGATTTTCATAGCAGCGCTAGCCTTTTGTTTTTGCCCCATGGAATACGAGTACTCGCTGCATGGCTTTTAGGGTGGCGCTCTAGCATAGCGTTGCTACCGGGTGTTTTCTTCACATACTACTATCTTGCAGGCGCAAATGTATTCTTGCCAAGCCGACTTGCCGGCATTGCGATAGCTGTATTGGTTGCCCCAGCGGTTTTCTTTGCAATCTCTCGTCTTTGGCATGACATTAGTCCATCAAAAGACCAAGATCCTTGCTGGCCCTGTGTAATGTTCGCTGGTGTTATCGCTGCAATCCTTGGTGGCATCCTGACCAACTTGGCATTTGGAAGCCCTCCACTGGATTATTTTGCTTTCTTCATTGGTGATGTTGCTGGTCTGTTTTTCTTGATGCTGATCCTAATGCTGATCTTTCGCCATATCCGCATTAACGCGTAAAGCACCTCTAGATGCATGAAAAATATAAGTTTCTCATCAAATCGGCTTGCGTAGTGTGAGCATGAAAGAAATCCATGACGTAACTTTATAGACATCGCGACGTCATTTTTTGTATTTTTGTTGCGCTGCAACTGCAAAAGGATTATGTCACACTGCAGCAAAACAAGGATGTGATTCATGGCTCATGACGGACAGGACCTTACTATGACCAACTCTGCCATTCTGCCCGATCTTCTGGATCTGACCAAAGCCGCGCTGCCTCCGGTAAGCGCAATCGTTGATACGGCAACGACCAAACTGCGCGAAGCGACGCTTGATGGTGACCGTATTTCCGGTGCCAAGATCGAAGAAAACCAAGTTGCTGCGCATGCACTGTCATGGCTCGCAACTTACGACGAAGCCCTGAAGCAAATGCAGGCCTGGGCTGAACGCCTGACCGCGGATGGCAAGTTCGGCGAAGTCGAACAGCTGATCCACCAAATCGCTTTCGGTGAATACCTCTGGCAGATCTATGGTGGTATCCCGATGAGCCAAGGCGAAATTATCCGCTTACAGGACATAGGCCTATCCCAAGACGAAATGCGTGGCTTGATGGAACCAGCCGTGATGACGCTCTGCCAAAACGGCAACACACAGTCGGCACGCACTCGTCTGGTCGAGCTGATGCAGGAGCAAGCTGCGAATATTACAGTTGGTACTTCTGGCCTTGATGAAGAGCTGGAAATGATCCGTGAACAATTCCGTCGTTACGCGGTCGACAAAGTCATCCCCCACGCACACGAATGGCACCTAAAGGATGAGTTGATCCCACTGGAAGTCATCCAAGAACTCGCCGAAATGGGCGTCTTTGGCCTGACCCTGCCGGAAGAATACGGCGGTTTCGGACTGTCAAAAGCGTCTATGGTTGTTGTGACCGAAGAACTGTCTCGTGGCTACATTGGTGTAGGCTCCCTTGGCACACGCCCGGAGATCGCATCAGAGCTGATCCTCTGTGGTGGTACCGAAGAGCAGAAACAGAAATGGCTGCCGAAACTCGCGAGCGGTGAAGTTCTGCCTACAGCTGTCTTCACGGAGCCAAACACCGGTTCGGACCTCGGCTCCTTACGCACACGCGCCGTTAAAACCGATGATGGTTATGAGATCACAGGGAACAAAACCTGGATCACCCATGCTGCCCGCACACAGATAATGACCTTGCTCGCACGCACCGATCCAAACACCGACAACCACAAAGGTCTGTCGATGTTCATCGCTGAAAAGACACCGGGAACAGATGAAAACCCATTCCCGACCGAGGGCATGACTGGCACAGAAATCGAGGTGCTCGGCTACCGCGGCATGAAGGAATACGAGCTGAGCTTTGACGCCTTTAAAGTAAAGGAAGAAAACCTGCTCGGCGGCGAAGAAAACAAAGGCTTTAAACAGCTGATGCAGACCTTCGAAAGCGCGCGCATTCAAACAGCGGCGCGTGCTGTTGGCGTCGCACAGGCCGCGCTGGATGTATCAATGCAATATGCGATCGACCGCAAGCAGTTCGGAAAGTCGCTGATCGACTTCCCTCGCGTGTCCGGCAAACTAGCGATGATGGCGGTAGAGATCATGGTCGCCCGTCAGCTGACTTATTTCTCTGCGTGGCAGAAAGATCACGACAAGCGCTGTGACCTCGAAGCGGGTATGGCGAAGCTTCTGGGTGCTCGCGTTGCTTGGGCCGCGGCTGATAACGGCCTGCAGATCCACGGCGGTAACGGCTTTGCACTGGAGTATGAAATCAGCCGCATCTTGTGTGACGCGCGCATCCTGAACATCTTTGAGGGTGCCGCGGAAATCCAAGCACAAGTGATTGCGCGCCGTCTGCTTGGGTGAAAGCAAGGAAACCTAAGAAGAAAGGGCACCGCTTATGCGGTGCCCTTTTTTGTGTGTTCAGGTTATCATTGTCAGGGCGAGCCGCGTCGTAGGCCGACAATAGATACCAGTGGGATCAACAAGAATATGATCCATTGTGGCATTTGCCAGATTGTGCCCAATAGCGTGGCCCCATACCACAGAAACAAAGCCGCAAATCCCAGTTGAATAGCGATCATCTGCCAGATCATCGCAGGGGTGTCATGTTTTGCAGCCCAGAGATACGCCAAAGCAAATCCGGCTATGACGACCGATACGGCATGCCACAGGACGGCACTAACGGCGCGCAAATACTCGGACAATTCACTTGCCTGGATGGGCACGTGAATTTCAGGCCCTCCCGCAAAAACATGCACCGATAGGGTCACTACCGTCAGTGCTGATGCCGCCAAAAACCACCGATTCATATCGCTCTCCCGATTCCATACGCTAGCGTATGGAATAACGCGACTTGCCCCCGCTTGCAACGCCATTTAGGCCTGTTGCATGGCAAAGAATCGACTTTCACGCGAGTTGTGGTTGGCAGCTGGCTTCAAAGCATTGACCGAACAGGGTCCCGTAGCACTTAAAGCGGAGCCATTGGCGCGCCGACTGAACACGACTAAAGGCTCATTCTATTGGCATTTTCAGGATGTTCCCGCGTTTCAGGCTGACATGCTTGAACTCTGGGAAAAGCGCGCTTTTTCTGAAATCGTCGCTGCTGTAGAAGCGGTGGACAACCCCATCAAAAGGCTCAGAACCTTAAGTGATATCGCTGCCAAGTCCGCCCCCGAGGAATTTGGCGGTGCAGGTGCAGAACCAGCGATCCGCGCATGGGCGCGTGAGAACGAAGCCGTGGCGGAAGCCATGGATCGGATCGATGCAAAACGTATGGAATACTTGCAGGGTCTACTTGCAGAAATCGGCCTCACCAATGGCGAACTTTCTCGCATTCTCTACGGGGCACTGCTGGGTATGCAGGAACTGTCGACACGCGATCAGCATGACAATGCGCAAGCTATGGGCACTTTGGTCGATCTGCTCCTTGCTCTATATGAAGACGAATGAGATTTCTTGCGCTTCTTCTTTTGATCTCCGCCTGTGAACGCGATGAAAGCCTGACCGCTTACGGAGCGGCTGGTACCTGGGACTTGCAGGAAATCAACGGGCAACCATTTGACGCCCCCGCATCCATCGTCTTTGCAGAGGATGGTCAGGTGAAAGGCGAAGCCCCCTGTAATTCCTACAGCACCTATCAGTCAGCGCCCTACCCTTGGATAGAGCTTGGTCCAATTTTATCGACCAAACGCGCGTGCGCAGATTTATCCGCGGAACAGGACTACTTTGCAGCGCTGGGAAAGATGTCACTGGCGGAAGTGTCTGGCGAATTGCTGATTCTGAGCAATGATGAAGATGAGAGTCTTCTGTTCAGGAAGCAGCACGACGGCTAAGCGCATCCAGAAAACGAGCGCGTGCATCGGGGAGCGGCTTGTTCCCTAGGTTGGGCGCAAGCTTGTTCTCCAGAAAATACCCAGTGGTTTTTAAAGCAGATAATATCGCCAAGTCATCATCTGATCCTTGACCCAACAGGATTTCCGGAAGCGGCAACATTCGATCAATCCACTCGCCAGCCCCCTCGATGGTGACGGCCCTGCCAGATTTCGGGGATATATGGGTCAGCGCTTTTGTACGTCCGGTCACAGCGCAGCTGGTCAGATCAAGACCATACCCAAGCTCATCCAACAATGCGAGTTCCCACTGTAGGTAGGCCAGAGGCCAAATCTCATCCTGACCCAATAAATCCAGAAGCGGTTCCGTCTTTTCGTACAGCGCCAGATGCGCCTCACGTTCTGGCAGTGAAAACGACAACAAGGCCGTGACCGCATTTAGTCCAGCTAGTGAGAAGCGATCTCCGAGAGCGAGAGCCCGACTTCGAATAGGCTCAACCGTGAAAGAACCGATATGTTCTGAGAGGCGTGCTTTCCACTGTACCTCAACCTGACCGCCGGCCTGTAAGATCGGGGTCATTTTTCGGCTGGTCCCCCCGCGCACAACACCTGCGTGACGACCTCGTGAAGGCGTGAAAACCTCTAGGATCACAGAGTTTTCTCCGTGTTTCCGGGTTGAAAGAATTATGCCTTGGTCACGCCATTCCATGAACGCACCCTATGGGGGATTAGGCCGTTGCTGCAATTGAGTATTTTTGGAAAGAAAACAGAGGCTCAGTCTTTAAGGCCCGGCTCGTCGAGCAAATGACGACCTTGGCGATCTTCGACTTCAATAACCCAGAGGTCGGGATCAAAACCGCGCTGCTTGGACAGAGCGGCATCCACATCCGTTTCGTTGCCTTCAGACAATACGACCCAAGTGCGTTCTCCGCTCATCAAGTCAAAGGACCGCTGATAGGCCACGGCCAGCCCATTGAGCGTATTGAGCTTAATAAGAACAGCTCCGGCCGTATTGTCACCGTGTGCAACAACGAAAGCTGGGATTTCATAAAGGCGCAGGCGTGTCAGATAGGCCTGCACCCAGAATTCTGCCGTCAGGCGGGTCATGTGTTGCCGTCTTTGAAATCGAGGCCCATTTCCGAATAGCGCTCGGATTCCTCAAGCCAGTTCGGACGCACTTTGACCTGCAAGAACAGGTGGACCTTACGGCCCAGAAACTCAGTTAGCTCTTCGCGAGCAGCTTTAGAGACAGCCTTGATAGTTTCGCCCTTTTTGCCCAGCACGATGCCTTTGTGGCCGTCCCGCATGACATAGATCATCTGATCCACACGGGCAGAACCGTCTTTGCGTTCTTCCCATTTTTCGGTTTCAACAGTCAGCTGGTAAGGCAGTTCCTGATGCAAACGAAGAGTCAGCTTCTCGCGGGTCATTTCCGCGGCGATCATGCGCATTGGAAGATCAGCGATTTGGTCTTCTGGATAGAGCCACGGGCCTTCAGGCAATTCCGCCGCGAGCCAGGCCCGCAGGTCTTCTGCTCCATGTCCCTTTTCAGCAGAGATCATGAACGTTTCGATAAAGTTATAGCGGCCATTCAGATCCTGAGCGAGGCCAAGCAGCTTTTCGGACTTCACCATGTCGATCTTGTTGATCGCCAGCGCCACTTTGCGGCCCTCTCCGATCTCTTCGAGGCCTTCCAGAATGCGTTCCACGCCTTCGGTGATGCCACGATGGGCTTCTACCATCAGCACGATCACATCCGCATCCGCAGCGCCACCCCAGGCGGCAGCAACCATCGCGCGGTCGAGACGACGGCGTGGGCGGAACAGACCCGGCGTATCCACAAAGACGATTTGGCTATCGCCTTCGATTGCCACGCCACGAATGCGCGCGCGTGTGGTTTGAACCTTATGGGTCACGATGGATACCTTGGCACCAACCATGCGGTTCGTGAGCGTTGATTTACCTGCGTTTGGCTCTCCGATGAGGGCCACAAATCCTGCGCGTGTCATGCGCTCTCCAATCTTGTCAGCAGCGCCTTGGCGGCGGCTTGTTCGGCCTGGCGCTTTGACCCGGCAGTGGCTTCTTCTGTCTCGCCGTTATCAAGCACCGCCTTGATGGTGAAGACTGGCGCATGGTCTGGGCCCGCGCGTTTCACCAGTTCATATTTCGGTGGCGACAGACGACGTGCCTGTGCCCATTCCTGCAGCGAGGTCTTTGCATCGCGCGCATCAGCCTCCACCTTGGTCACCCTGTCACACCAAAGGCGCACGATAAGGGCTTTGGCCGCATCAAAACCAGCGTCTTTATAAACCGCGGCAATGACAGCCTCCATTGCGTCGCCAAGCAGGGCTTGTTTACGGCGGCCGCCAGACAGCATTTCAGAACGGCCAAGTTTCAAAGCCGCTCCTAAGTCAATCTCACGCGCAACATCAGCACAGGTTTCTTTACGCACAAGCGCATTAAACCGGGGGGCCAGTTGGCCTTCGCTTGCAGCGGTATCTGCTTCAAGAATGGCCTCAGCCATCACCAGCCCCAGTACGCGGTCGCCCAGGAACTCAAGACGTTGGTTGTCTTGTCGTGTCGGCGAAGACATGGAGGAGTGCGTGACGGCCCGCACCAAAAGTTCGGGGGCATCAAAGCGATGCCCCAGTCGTTCTTCCAGTGCTTTCAATTCGTTAGATAGTTTCACTCAATCGCCTTGAAAAATCTATCTCCGCGCCAGGTCCAGAATGCAAACATAGACCGGCCAGCGGAGGAGAACATCACTCGATCAGCCCGGCCGATCAGGTTCTCAAATGGAACGAAGCCAACACCGCCACGGCTTTGTGTGACGCGGCTATCGGTGGAGTTGTCGCGGTTGTCACCCACGAAAAAGAAGTGACCCGTTGGAACTGTGAAGACCCCAGTGTTGTCGACATAAGAGTTTTCGATGTTCAAAATCGAATGGCTGACGCCACCAGGAAGGGTCTCAATCAAACGAGTCTTATCGCACTGACCACCGTGACCAACCGCACCGTTTTCGCAACGCGGCAGACCGCCTTGCGGTCCCTGTGGCTCCATGGTTTCAGAGAATGTTCCACCGTGCTCCAGTTTGACCGCTTCGTCATTGATATGAAGCACGCCATTTTTCATCTGAACACGGTCACCAGGAAGGCCGACAACCCGTTTGATGAAGTCGGACCCAGTCACTGGGTGGCGGAACACAACGACGTCGCCACGCTCAGGCTCAGAACCAAACAGGCGTGTGTTGTCACCGTCAAACACAGAACAGAGTTTCTTTGCGTCGATGCCAACTGCAGGGATCGATGGGCAAGAGGCGTAGGAATAGCCATAGGCCAGCTTGTTCACAAACAGGAAATCGCCGATCAGCAGCGTGTCTTTCATCGAGCCCGATGGGATCCAGAAAGGCTGAAACAAAAGCGAGCGGAACAGCCCGGCAATCAGCAGCGCGTATACAACGGTTTTGACGGTTTCAACAAAACCGTTGGATTTCGTGGTGGCGTCCGATGCCATATTGCCTCTCCGAATTGGGTCCGGGGATACATGCGTTTCACGAGGGCCGAAGTCAACCCGAAGCACCTTGCACGGCGCTAATCGGCAAGGCTTCAATCACGACAAACGCCTGCGCCCAAGGGTGATCGTCGGTCAGGGTGACGTGAATGGTCGCCTCATGCCCCTCTGGGGTCATTTCCTCGAGCCGTTCCTTAGCCCAACCGGTGACCTGCATAACCGGTTGCCCTGTGCGCAGATTGGTCACATGCATGTCTTTCCAGGAAATGCCCATCGCAAGCCCTGTGCCCAATGCCTTTGAGCAGGCCTCTTTTGCGGCCCAGCGTTTTGCATAGGTTCCTGCAATGTCTTTGCGCCGCTCAGCCTTTCGCTGTTCGACCTCGGTAAAGACCCGGTTTTTAAACCTTTCTCCGAAGCGATCCAAAGTACCCTGGATTCGTTCTATGTTCGCCAAGTCGGTTCCAATACCGAGGATCATTCTAGAAAGGCCTCAATCAGTCCTGTGGATTGGTTCAGACTGAAGAGAAGGTCGCCTGAGATAAAATCGCCCAATTCACCATCGTAGTATTGCACCTGTACGCCAAACATCAGGCCGATCGCTGGATCATAATCGGCAGCGAGCTCTTCAAACCCGATCCCTGAGAAGCCCGCACCACCAGATAGGCCGATAGTCTGACATTGCCGCCCACCCAGTTCATCAAATGGCGGCGACAACACTAACAAATGGAACGACCCTGCTGCTGGTTCGATGGTGTCCAAAAGCGCGATCCTGACATCGCCATTTGCATAGGTCCGTGAAAACTCCTCCCACGGCTCATAAATGGCATCAGCGCGTGCCTGCCAGTCACAATCAACGATCTCCTGAGCCATCGAAGGGGTGGCAAGAAACAGAGAGACTAAAATGCTTCGGATCACGGTTACACCTCCAAACGCGTGGTGAGTATTTTTAAACTCGCCGCACCAAAAAGGGCGGCGAACACTGCATCAAACCAACGTTTTGCGGACACATAACCGCGTACCACTGCCGGGTGCGAGAACAGCAGACCATAGCCGACAAACACGATTACTGAAGTTCCGATGAGCATTGAAAAAAGCTGCCAGATCATGGCCGAGCTTGCCCCCACTGGCAGCGCAATCGCATAAATCGCGCCCCAAGCCAAAATCGCTTTTGGATTAGTAATGTGAATAAGAAATCCTTTTGCAAAAAGGCTTTCATTTGATTGCGGTTCAATTGTGAGCGGTTTGGGCCTTACAGCGCTACGCATTGACTTGATGGCGAGATAGAACAGATAGGCGGCACCCGCGTAGCGGATGATCTCGAACATCCAAGCATTGGCTAACATCAAAGCGCTCATGCCCAGTGCTGCGGCAATGCCCCAACTGGCTGAACCGGCAACAACACCGACTGCAACGGATACGCCTGCTGCACGGCCAGACGCCATCGCTGTCCCGGAAATGGCTAAGGTCGCTGGGCCAGGGCTCCCGCCCGCAATCGCCCAACCCAATACAATCAACCAAATTTCAGGGAGAAGCATGTTCAACCTATCTCCTTAGTCGCTGCGAGCATCATCCATCAGGTGCCGCATTTCTTTGATGGCAGATTCCAGTCCAACAAAAAGCGATTCACCCATGAGGAAATGGCCAATATTGAGTTCCATCACTTCCGGCAATGCGGCAATGGGCTGAACAGTATCATAGGTCAGCCCATGACCGGCATGAACTTCCAATCCGAGAGAATGCGCGAACTGCGCCATCTCAGTCAATCGCGCCAATTCTTCATCACGTTCTGCAAATTTGCCTTCTGCATGAAAGTCACAGTAAGCGCCCGTGTGGAGTTCGATCACAGGGGCACCAATCCGATGTGCCGCTTCGATCTGTTTTTGATCTGCCCCGATAAAAATTGAAACGCGACATCCTGCGTCTCGCAAGGGCGCAATAAAATGCGCCAATCGATTTTCCTCGCGCGCGACCTCCAAGCCACCTTCAGTGGTTTTCTCTTCGCGCTTCTCTGGCACGATGCAAACCGCGTGTGGTTTGTGACGCAGGGCAATCGCCTGCATCTCATCGGTCGCAGCCATTTCAAAGTTCAGCGGCGTTTTCAAAGCTGCCATCAACCCATCGATGTCATTATCCATGATGTGACGGCGATCTTCGCGCAGGTGCGCGGTAATTCCATCGGCCCCCGCAGATTCAGCAAGCAATGCAGCACGTACGGGATCAGGGTAGGCACCACCCCGCGCATTCCTGACAGTTGCCACATGGTCAATATTCACACCCAGACGCAGCATAATTAGTCTCCAGAAGTCATTCTTAGGCCGACCCTAGGAGGTTCGACCTTAAGAGGAAACCGCTTTTTGCCCACCTTTAACTTTCAGGCTCCTGCGTATTTGAGGAATGTTCAGAAACCTGCGCGCTCGCCTGCTGCGCCTTGGCTTTCAACGCCTCAAATTTGGCCTGAATTTTCTTAGCACGGCGCTTTTGATAAGCGCGTATGACAGGCACGGTCAGGTAGTAGGCCACCGTTGCCGCAACCATGCCAGGCAAGATGCCGCCAATCAGATAGGGATAAAATACCTCTACCCAAAATACCGAAAGCCCATGCCAGTCCATTTCCACATCGGTGAAAATGGCCCAGAAGTTATGAAGCAGATCATAGCCGGCATCGGTGAACTTTCGGATCAGACTACGCTCTTCACCGGCTTCGAATTCGGTGCCCAACAAGAAGTGACCCGTTTTCAACGAGATAACCCCAATTGGCAGGTAGGTCAGTGGGTTTCCAAAAAAAGTACCCAGCAGCGCGGCCAACAAATTGCCTTGGACGAAACGCGCCACGATCGCGGCAATGATAAAGTGCAGACCATAAAATGGGGAAAACGTCGTAAAGACCCCAGCCCAAATGCCTCGCCCGATCCGTTCGGGCGATCCTGGCAAGCGATGTACGCGATGCCGCACATATCTAAAGGCACGAGACCAACCACCTCTGGGCCAGAGGAAATCCAGCGTAGCCTGCAGGATTGTTCGTCTGTCCCGGCGTTTAAAGACCACTAGGTCGTTCCTTATTGCTTGGGGGCAGGTATTGCCGCCCGGCTCGGATCACGGTGCCGCTTGATGGCTGCGACTTCACCCTCTGCCTGCAACGCAAGCATCAAAGAGTGCAGGTGCTCAATGTCGCGCAATTCGACATGTACAAGCAGCCGATAGAAATCTTGTTTGCGTTCGGTGAACTCCAGGTTGGAGATATTCGCCTTATGCGCACCAATCAATGAGCAAATCCGCCCAAGAACCCCGGCGTCATTGCTGATGGTCAACTCGATGGAGCAGTCGTGGATTGGCCTGTGTTTACCAACCTGCCAATGGAGGTCGAGCCAGCGTTCGGGCTGATCTTCGAAATGCGTCAGGTTCTCGCAATCAATGGCATGAACCACCACGCCTTTACCCCGCTGAGTGATGCCGATGATGCGCTCACCCGGCAGCGGCTCACAACACGGTGCACGCTGAAAACTCTGGTCGCTCGCCAAACCGATCACGGCGCGATCTTCTGACACTTCATCTTTGTCGTCAGTGGTCAATTCAGGGAAAACTGATTGAACCACGTCAGAAGCCGTCAGTTCGGCGCTGCCAAGTCGTGCCAAAACCGTATCGCGATCATCCAAACGAAGCTGCTTGGCAGCCATATCAAGAATGCGATCGGTAGGTTTTTTCCCCACATGCTCAAAAGCCGCACGCGCCAATTCGTATCCGAGTTTCACAAAGCGCTCGTGATCCAATTCGCGCAAAGCCCTGCGAATTGCAGATTTGGCTTTGCCCGTCGTGGCGATCTCGAGCCAAGTCGCCTGCGGCATCTGACCATTGGCGGTTATGATCTCTACCGATTGCCCGTTTTTGATCCGCGTCCAAAGTGGCACGCGCATATGGTCTACCTTTGCACCCACACAGGCGTTACCGATCCGGGTGTGAATGGCATATGCGAAATCGATAGGGGTCGCTCCGCGCGGCAGTTTGACCACATCACCTTTCGGAGTGAAGCAGAACACTTGGTCCTGATACATCTCCAGCTTCACCGCCTCGAGAAAATCCTCATGATCCTCTTCAATGTCAAATTGCTCAGTCAGCGAGCGAATCCACCGTGCCGGATCAACGGCAAATGGGTTTTCCCCTCGTACACCGTCGCGATACGACCAGTGCGCCGCAACGCCGGTTTCGGCCACGTCGTGCATTTGACGGGTCCGGATTTGAACCTCTACGCGGCGTCCGTCACGACCAGAAACGGTCGTATGGATTGAACGATATCCATTCGACTTCGGCTGGCTGATGTAGTCCTTGAATCGGCCCGGTACCGCGCGCCAGCGTTGATGAATGGCACCAAGAACGCGATAGCAATCGTTTTCGCTCGCGGTAACAATACGGAAACCGTAGATATCAGAAAGCCGGGAAAACCCCTGATCTTTGGTCTGCATTTTTCGCCAGATGGAATAAGGCTTTTTCGCCCGACCAAAGATCTCAGCGTCAATCTCTGCCTTTTCAAGCTCCGTCACCATGTCATCAGTGATACGTTGAATGACGTCGCCGGTTTCTTTCTGAAGCGTAATAAAACGCCGCATGATCGAGGCGCGACCATCGGGGTTCAGTACCTTAAAAGCCAAATCCTCAAGCTCTTCGCGCATCCATTGCATACCCATGCGCCCTGCAAGGGGTGCAAAGATATCCATGGTTTCACGTGCCTTCACAATCTGCTTCTGCGGGCGCATCGCTCGGATCGTACGCATATTGTGCAGACGGTCGCCCAGCTTCACCAGGATAACACGCAAGTCTTTGGACATCGCCATAAAGAGCTTGCGGAAATTCTCTGCCTGTTTGGTCTCGGTCGAACTAAGCTGCAAGTTGGTCAGCTTGGTAACCCCATCCACCAACATGGCGATCTCATCGCCAAATTTCTCAGCCACCTCTTTATAAGAGGCTTTGGTATCTTCGATCGTATCATGCAGAAGCGCTGTGATGATGGTGGCATCATCAAGCTGTTGCTCGGTCAAGATCGCAGCGACTTCGATGGGGTGGGTAAAATAGGGTTCTCCCGAATGACGGTACTGACCCTCATGCATCTCGAGGCCATATTGATAGGCCTCGCGAATGAGTTTTTCGTTTGTTTTGGGGTTATAGGCTCTTACGAGTTCGACCAGATCGTCAGCCGGAATCATGTGGTGCCTTCTCTATCCCCGGGATCTTATCCCTGGCCTTGTGCTTCCATCAGCGCGCGCAGCAGCTTCTCTTCAGACATATCGTCGTCAGATGGCTTGTCGGCAGTTTCCGCACCCATCAGAAGCGCCATGCTGTCTTCTTCTGGTTCGTCCACTTCGATCTGATGCTGGTTGCTTTCGATCAGACGCTCGCGCAGCTCATCAGCTGTCTGAGTCTCGTCAGCGATCTCACGCAGGGACACGACCGGATTTTTGTCGTTATCACGATCCACCGTGATGGCCGCGCCTGCGGAAATTTCGCGCGCGCGGTGTGCAGCAAGCATCACCAGCTCAAAACGGTTCGGAACCTTGTCTACGCAATCTTCGACTGTCACGCGGGCCATTCAGGGCTCTCCATTCTCGGAAGGATTAGAAACTGAGTATTTAGGCCGCTTTCAGGCCAGTTACAAGCAGATACTCAAGGGTTTGGCAGCCTGACAACCTCATTTCGATCACTTTCTGGTAGCAGCGATAGCATTTCTGCCACGCCTTGCCCCGTAACGGGGTGTTTCCACTCCGGAAGAACCTCCAACATCGGGATTAAAACGAAAGCACGGTCCTGAATGCGGGGATGTGGGAGAATCAGCTGTTCTGGTGCGATCTCAGCCTGCTTTTCTGGCGGCAACCCACTCCACCATAAGTATAATTCAAGATTGGGAAATACGCGCCCAGCGGCATCAATTAAATCGATATCCAGGGTGCGCGGCCCCCACCTCTTCTCCCGTACCCGGCCGCATTCAGCCTCGACTTCGTGTAAAATATCAAGCAATTCGGCTGGCTTATAATCCGAATCAACAAGAGCGACCGCATTCACAAAGTCGGGGCCCGACCCCTTGGGGAAGGCCGGATTGACGTAACGTGAACTCTCCCTTAAGATGTTCACACCTTTTTTACTTAATGCCTTTAGCGCGAAAGTTAGTGTCATCGCGGGATCACCCATCGGTGAAACCGCATTTCCGCCTAAGGCTAAAATACTGAATTCTTTCATGTTTTCGAATCCATATACGAAAGGTTATCTGCGCATACCGTTTCTTGAAGCCCGCACCTCTTTGCGCGAAAGGATTTTTCCTTTAGCTTACTAGGCCATGCGCGCCTAGCATTTTCACACTCACGGGCATTTACGGCGCGTCTTTGCTGGAAGGACATTGAATGTTTTACAAAGACGAACGGCTTGCGCTGTTCATTGATGGATCGAATCTATACGCGGCCGCGAAGTCGCTTGGATTTGACATCGACTACAAACTCCTTCGCACCGAATTCATGCGCCGCGGCAAACTGCTGCGTGCCTTTTACTACACCGCACTTCTGGAGAATGACGAGTATTCCCCGATCCGTCCTTTGGTCGACTGGCTGCATTACAACGGCTTCACCATGGTGACGAAACCGGCCAAGGAATACACGGATAGCCAAGGGCGTCGCAAAGTCAAAGGCAATATGGACATTGAACTTGCGGTCAATGCGATGGAACTGGCACCACATGTGGACCATATCGTGCTGTTTTCAGGCGATGGCGACTTCCGCCCGCTGGTGGAAAGCCTGCAACGTCAGGGCGTCCGCGTTTCGGTGGTTTCCACAATCCGCAGTCAGCCGCCGATGATTTCTGATGAACTGCGCCGCCAAGCCGATAATTTCATCGAACTTGAGGGCCTGAAAGACGTCATAGGTCGACCACCGCGCGATCCAATGCCAGGTGAACCAGAAGCCGAATTCACGGCCGACCAATAGAAGAATAAAACCGGGGAATTCGAACCCCGGTTTTTTTGTATCCTTTACCAGAGACCGCTTCGCCCTTAGGACTTAAATTATTCCATCGTTTTAAGGTTTGTGATGATTTCTGCCCAATTTCTCCTAACAGCTCTAGTTGTCGTCATTGCACCCGGAACTGGAGTAATCTTCACAATCGCCATGGGCCTTGGTCGTGGACCAAAGGCAGCGCTTTGGTCCGCAATTGGATGCACATTGGGTATCTTACCAGCGCTTCTCGCCGCCTCTCTGGGTCTTGCCGCAGTCATGCACACCAGCGCACTTCTCTTTAACACGATGAAATTCGCCGGCGTTCTTTACCTACTCTACTTGGCTTGGCAGTCCGTAAAAGAGGGAGGATCGCTTTCGGTGCGCGCCGAGACCGACGCAAGCAGCGGCTGGACCATCTGCCGGCGCGCCGCGCTGATTAATATTCTCAACCCTAAGCTCTCGGTGTTCTTTTTGGCACTCCTGCCGCCTTTCCTAAGTGGCACGCCCGCAACCGCAACAAGTGAGATGCTTCTCCTCGGCGGCATCTTCATGGCGCTAACATTTGTGGTCTTCGTCTTCTACGGTTTCTTTGCGGCCCGAGCGCGCGACATGTTGCTCTCATCCGAGCGCGCGATGCGGTGGCTAAATCGTGGGTTTTCTGCTGTCTTTGTACTGCTGGCCGGACGGCTGGCTATGGAAAAGGCCTGACCAAATCTAGCGCAGGGTTCAAAGAGTTTGACTGGCAGTCATTCTCCAATCGTCGTAGGAACCCGTTATGGCTGAACTACACGCATATACCGATGGCGCATGCTCTGGAAATCCTGGCCCAGGAGGTTGGGGTGTTTTGCTGCGCGCGACCCAAGATGGGGAAATTGTTAAGGAACGCGAGCTAAACGGCGGCGAACCTGAAACAACCAATAATCAAATGGAGCTCATGGCGGCTATTATGGCGCTTGAAACCCTAGAACGCGCGAGCACTATCACCGTAGTTACTGACAGTGCATATGTGAAAAATGGGGTTACGGGATGGATCCACGGCTGGAAACGCAATGGTTGGAGAACTTCATCTAAGAAACCAGTGAAGAACGTCGAACTGTGGCAGCGCCTAGACGCGGCTCAAGCGCGTCACTCCGTGACATGGGAATGGGTTAAAGGCCACGCAGGGCATCCTGAAAACGAAAAGGCGGACGAATTGGCTCGCAAAGGAATGGCACCATTCAAACCTGAAAAGTCCGCATGATAGCCCTTACCTTTCTCGACTTCGCTTCGGTATTTGTTTTCGCCTTAACAGGGGCGTTGGTCGCAAGCCGTGCGCAGTTGGATCTGGTGGGATTTGCCTTTGTGGCCTGCCTGACTGCGGTTGGCGGGGGCACTCTGCGCGATCTCCTTCTGGGGCGAGAGCAAGTGTTCTGGGTCGCCCAACCCAGCTACATCCTGCTCGCCTGTGCAGCCGCTCTCTTGGTGTTTTTCACAGCGCATCTTTTTGAGAGTCGGTATCGGCTCCTCTTATGGCTCGATAGTATCGCGCTTTCCGTTGCGGTCGCTGCTGGCGCAGGTGTCGCAATCGACCTGAACCACAATGCAATCATTGTGGTTCTCATGGGCATTTCCACCGGCTGCCTTGGTGGATTGATGAGGGATGTGGTTTGCAACGAAGTGCCATTGGTGCTGAAGCAGGGCGAAATATATGCAACCGCTGCCTTCTTAGGTGCCTCAAGTGCCGTCTTCGCTGGTTATGCAGGCCTATCTGGCTTGCCTGTATTGGCGATTTGTGTGGCTGTCACCTGGGTGCTTCGAGCAGGATCAATGATCTGGGGATGGAAATTACCTGTCTACAAGGCGCGTCCACCAAGGCAGTAAATCAGGTTAGAAGACTTCCTTTGGGAACTGACATGCCTCGTAAAAACACGTCTGTATCCTGAGCACCTTTTCCGGCTTTCTGAAGGCGTAGAATCTGAACAGCCCCCTCGCCACAAGCCACCACCAAGTCGTCTGTCAGCGCTTCGCCTGCCAGCCCACTACCTTCGGCAATACGCGAGCCAAGCAGCTTCACACGTTGACCATCGATTTCACACCAAGCACCAGGGAAAGGTGCAAGTCCGCGAATTTGCCTGTCAACCTCAACAGAGGGCTTTGTCCAATCAACACGGGCTTCGGCCTTGTCGATTTTATGCGCATAGGTCACGCCAGTTTCGGATTGCGTCTCAGGAGTTAGGTCAGTCAAAACCGCAAGAGCGTCGACAATTGCGCTTGCGCCAATCTGAGACAAATGATCATGCAACTGAGCTGTGGTTTCCTCTGCGCCAATCGAAGTTGATTGCCGCAGCAGCACGGGCCCTGTATCCAAACCCGCTTCCATCTGCATAATGCAAACGCCTGTTTCGACATCGCCAGCCATAATCGCTCGATGGATCGGCGCGGCGCCACGCCAACGCGGCAACAGGCTAGCATGAATATTCAAACAGCCATGTTTCGGAGCATCCAAAATCGCCTGAGGCAACAACAGCCCGTAGGCCACAACGACAGCCACATCAGCGTTCAATGCAGCAAATGCCTCTTGTTCGTCGACACCTTTCAATGAGATCGGATGGCGGATTTCAAACCCCAACTCCTCAGCGCGCGCATGCACAGGCGTTGGACGTAGTTTTTTGCCTCGTCCGGCTGGGCGTGGCGGCTGGCAATAGACCGCTACAATCTCGTGCCCCGCTTCAACCAATGCATCCAGAACCGGCACCGAAAAATCCGGGGTGCCCATGAAGACTACCTTCATTTCAGCTTCCTCGCCTTCTTGATCAGCATCTCGCGTTTGGTGCGACTGAGGTGATCAAAGAACATCTTGCCATTGATATGATCGATCTGGTGCTGAACCGAGGTCGCCCACAGACCAACAAAGTCTTTCTCTGCGGCCTCGCCGTATTCATCCATGTAGCTCACAGTCAGGGCACGTGGACGTTTGATGACGGCGGAAACGCCCGGAAGGTTCGGGCTCGCCTCTTCATGTTCGCGCAGTTCAATCGACTTATGCAGTATTTCCGGGTTGGCCATTTTCACAGCTTGCCCGCGTTCATTTGATGCATCCACCACGATCAGACGTCGCATGACACCGATCTGGTTCGCGCCCATGCCGACCCCTGGCATCGCCTCCATGGTATCGATCAAATCATCCCAGGTCCGGCGATCTTCATCCGTCAGAGTTTCCACCGGCTCCGCAGCTGTGCGCAGCCGCTTATCGGGCCATGCCAGACACGTCCGAACCGTCATGAACGCGCAAGCTCGCGTTTCAGTTTGGCAGATTTGCGGGTCATCATCTGGCGTTTCATCGGGCCAAGATAATCGATGAACAGCTTGCCATTCAGGTGGTCAATCTCGTGTTGAACACAGGTCGCCCACAGCCCGTCAAAATCTTTCTCCTGCGGATTTCCATCCGCATCAATCCAGCCGACTCGCACTTCTTTCGGACGAGTAACTTCAGCAAATTGATCGGGAATCGAGAGGCACCCCTCCTCATAAACATTGGTTTCGTCAGACGATAACAGAACCTCTGGATTGAACATCACAACCGGCTCCGGATCACCCTCTTTCACGCAATCCATTACAATCAGGCGCTGAAGCACACCGATCTGCGGTGCGGCAAGTCCAATACCCGGCGCATCGTACATGGTTTCCAGCATATCCTCAGCGAGTTTGCGCAAGTCATCGCTCAGGTCAGCGACCGGGTCGCAGACCTTTTTCAAACGGGGATCGGGATGGATCAGGATCGGTTTCAACATGGCGCTGACATAGGCCAAAGGGGCTGATACTGCAACGCCTCTTGCACTTGGCATGAATTTGGCTAGCGTGCCAGAAATCATGCGAGATCAGCGGACGGGAGCCCGATATGAGCTTTGACAACATCGTCAATCGCCTTGGCACAGGATCATCCAAATGGGACCTGATGGAACGGGGTTTTGGTGTGCCAGAGAATGGCGGTCTTGCGATGTGGATCGCTGACATGGATTTCGCAGCGCCTGAGTTCCTACAAAAGGCCACCCAAGGCATCATAGATAACGGCAACTATGGCTATTTCTGTGGGATGGAGGCCTTTCATGAGGCCATGCACTGGTGGATGGATACACGGCACGGCTGGAAAGTGGATCCTGCCTGGACTTTTGTTACCTTCGGTTTGGGCCATGGCATTGCCACGGCCATGCAGGCCTTTACCGAAAAAGGTGACCGTATCGCAACCTTCACACCGGTCTATCATGAGTTTCAGTCCAAGATCGAAAAATCCGGCCGTGTAAACACACAGCTGCCGTTGATCAAAGACGAGGCTGGTCGCTATATCATGGACTTTGACGCCTATGACACCCTGATGACGGGTGAGGAAAAAATCCTGCTGATCAGCTCTCCGCATAACCCCGCGGGCCGCGTTTGGACGCAGGATGAACTCACTGCAATGGCCGCCTTCGTCGAAAAGCACGACCTGCTGCTGATCGCCGATGAAATCCACCACGATCTGGTTTATTCCGGTCACAAACATCTGGTGGCCCCAATCGCGATGCCAGAAATCGCGGACCGTATGATCATTACGACCGCCGCATCAAAGACTTTTAATGTTGCCGGTGGACGCTGCGGCTGTGTGGTTATTCCAAACGAAAGCCTGCGCGCCACCTTCAAAGCCTTTTACGATTCTTTTGACATCAATCCTAATCTCTGGGGCGTTGAACTCACAAAAGCCGCTTATTCTCCGGAAGGTGCGGCCTGGGTCGACCAGTTGGTGCCTTATATCGAAGAGAACTACCGCACGTTCAAATCTGCGATGGATGCCCTGCCGGGTATCGAGATGATGCCTATGGAATCCACCTACTTGTCCTGGGTGAACTTCGAAAACTGCGGGTTGTCGATGGAAGAGGTCAACGAACGCGTCTACAAAAAGGCACTGATTGCAGCGACACCGGGCAAGGGCCTCGGCAATGGCGGCGAAACCTATTTGCGGTTCAATATTGGCACACAGCGCGCGCGCATCAATGAGGCGGCAGACCGCCTAGCTGATGTATTTTCTGATCTGAACGGGTGACGGTGCCTCGGCTCCGCCTTGGTCAATTGCGCTGATCAGTGACCAAGGCCACAGGCGCATCTTCTTCGACGAAATAGTCCTTTGCCGGCGTGTCGCTGGCAGCTGTGGCACGTTTGAACTCGTAAAACATCTCTCCGTCTTCCTCGACAGAAGCAACGACCAGACACTGATACAAGTGTTTGGCGCCATCATAGAGATCTACGAACCCGCGCAGATGCGGGGCTTCTTCAACGTCTAACGTGAAGCCGTCTTCTCGAAACCGCAGCACTTTAAAAGTGTCATCTCCTGCCCTCACGCGAAGGCGGTTTTTCTTCTTCAGTTCTGCTTTTCGAGCCGCGTCCAGACCGGCTTGTACTTCCTTGGGCAGGTACATTATTTCCTCCATCCCCTGCTAAACCCTCGCGCTAAAAGCAGAATTCGTCAAGATAGGTCCAAATTAACACTTAGGTGATGTGCACAAATGCGCAACACTTCTGCAGCCTGTCCTGTTTGTTCATCCGCTCTCGGGACCTAATGTAAGGTCAAATGGTAAAGGAGATGCGACATGGGTTTGCTTGTAGACGGCAAATGGGTCGACCAATGGTATGATACCAAAAGCAGCGGCGGGAAATTTGTCCGCTCGCAAGCACAGTTTCGCAATTGGATTACGGCAAATGGGAGTGCTGGCCTAAGCGGCAAAGAGGGCTTCAAAGCAGAGAGTGGTCGCTATCATCTCTATGTGTCGCTCGCTTGTCCTTGGGCGCACCGCACTCTGATCTTTCGTCAGCTCAAAAACCTTGCAGACCATATTTCTGTGTCCGTTGTTCACCCTGACATGCTTTCAGAGGGGTGGACCTTTGAAACAGACGATCACGGTGCAACAGGTGACACGCTTTACGGCAATGACTTTGCGCACCAAATCTATACGAAAGCTGACCCGGACTACAGCGGGCGAGTGACTGTCCCGATACTGTGGGACAAGAAACAGGAAACCATCGTATCAAACGAAAGTTCCGAAATTATCCGAATGTTCAACTCAGCCTTTAATGAGTTGACTGGAAACACTTTGGACTTCTGGCCGAAAGCCCAGCGCAACGCCATCGAAGAAGCAAATCAACGCGTCTATTCCAACGTCAACAATGGTGTCTACAAATGCGGTTTCGCGACGACACAGGAAGCCTATGATGCTGCGGTGGTCCCATTGTTTGAAACGCTCGATTGGCTTGAGGAACGGCTTTCCAAATCTCGCTACTTGATGGGAGATCAGCAAACCGAAGCGGATTGGCGGCTGTTCACAACCCTCATTCGCTTTGATCCGGTCTACCATCTGCATTTCAAATGCAACCTGAAGCGGTTGATCGACTATCCAAACCTCTGGGCCTTCACACGCGATCTCTACCAAACGACTGGCGTGGATGAGACCGTCAATATGCAGCACATCGTGCGGCACTATCACTACAGCCACGACAGCATTAACCCGCATCGGATTATCCCTATCAATCCAAAACTCGACTACAGGGAACCGCACGGTCGCAGCTGAGGTCCCTCGTCAAACGCAGCACCCTTTCAGCGCGGCGGGGAAGATTTCGCCGCCTGAAAACGCAACAGTTGCCCTGCCACCTCTTGCCAAAACGCGCAAATTCCGCAAACAGGCAAGAGACGCGAGGAGACTGCAATGCAGGAACGAGATCACGGAGGCGGGTTAGACGCCGCAATCAAACGCTGGGGCGGCACGCGCACCGACTGGCTTGATCTGTCTACCGGCATCAATCCAACACCGTACCCGCTCCCGGAATTTAAAGCGCATTGTTGGGGGGCACTTCCCGACAAAGCCGCCGAACGGGCGCTACTCGATGCCGCTCGTAAATTTTGGAATGTTCCGGACGAGGCAGAAATTCTGGCCGCACCCGGCGCATCCAGCCTGATTGCGCGCATGCCAATGCTTTTTGAGCATGGGACTGTGGATATTCCTAAACCCACTTATAATGAACATGCAGCGGCCTTCGCAGCCCAAGGCTGGAATGAAAGCACAAGCAGCCAGGTGCGGGTTCTTGTGCATCCCAACAATCCAACCGGCCAGCTCTGGTCCCGCGATGACCTGAACGCTCCAGTTATTGTCATTGACGAAAGCTTCTGCGACGTCACGCCCGACCATTCGATGATCTCAGAAGCAGGAAAACCCGGTCGGATCATCCTGAAAAGCTTCGGGAAATTCTGGGGTCTTGCCGGGCTGCGCCTGGGGTTTCTGATTGCCGAACCAAAGATCATTGCAAAAATGCGCGATATGATCGGTCCTTGGGCCGTGTCTGGCCCCGCTCTCGACGTTGGCACACGCGCGCTGCTTGACCACGATTGGGCGGAGGAGACCCGCATTAACCTGCGCAAAGACGCTGCTCGGCTTGATGGATTGATGACCAAAGCCACTGCGGAGCTTGAAGGTGGTTGTGATCTTTTCCGGCTCTACAAAGTAGACAACGCCCAAAACTGGCACGATCGCTTCGCCGAACATAAGATTTTAACCCGTATCTTTCCCTATTCTGACACCTTCATACGCCTAGGCTTCCCGCCCCAAAATGGCTGGGAGCAACTGATCAACTGCCTGGATACATGACCATGGACATCGCCCTCATCCTTCTTTTGGCCATGCTGATTGACGCGGTTTTTGGTGAACCAAATTGGCTTTGGGATCATGTGCCACATCCTGCTGTCTTGATCGGAAACGCCATTGGTTGGGCAGACCGCAAGTTCAACAAAGGCAACGCAAAAACAGCCGGTGTGCTCCTCCTTATCGCGCTAGTTATCATCGGCTGGTGGGTCGGTGGCATGATCGAGTGGCTGGGTGCGATTCCAACTATACTTGCAGCAGCCATCTTGATCGCTCAGAAATCCCTCGCAGAGCATGTGGCAGCCGTTGGTCAAGCCCTGCGGAGAAGCCTTGAGGATGGGCGCCGTGAAGTGGCCAAAATCGTTGGTCGTGACACAACAGATATGAGCGAACCTGAAGTTGCGCGCGCAGCCATCGAAAGCGGTGCAGAGAACCTTTCAGATGGTGTCATCGCACCGATCTTCTGGTTCCTTGTTGCCGGCTTGCCCGGCCTGTTGGCCTACAAGACGGTCAACACAGCTGACTCCATGATCGGTTACAAAAACGAGAAGTATGAAGACTTTGGATGGGCCTCAGCGCGATTTGATGACCTGATAAACTGGATCCCCGCCCGTCTTACGGCCCTCCTGATCATGATCAGCCACCTCGATTTCAACCGCTGGTCGTCCATCCGTGACGACGCGTCCCTGCACCGTAGCCCAAATGCCGGTTGGCCGGAGGCGGCGATGGCTCGGGTATTGGACATCGCCCTCGCGGGTCCCAGATCATATGACGGCGAAATGCGCGACTACTCATATGTTAACGAATTCGGTCGTCGCAGCATCGGCGGCAATGATATCGACCTTGCTGTTCAAGCGCTTTGGAGAAGCTGGGCCTTGATGTTGGTAATTGTAGGCCTAATTGCGCTGATCTGACGGTTGAGCTTACGTGCGAGACTGCTAGTCTGCGCGCAAGTTTTGTTGCTCACGAGGATACTATGCGCTTTGCTCTCACCCTTGCCGGAATTTGCCTTTCTGCAACCACTGCACTTGCCAATGTGCCCTGTGGCGGCTCTTTTTCAGGTTTTGTTAACGATCTTAAGCAAGAGGCGATTTCAAAGGGTCATTCCCGTAAAACCGTGAACAACTTCTTTGCGAACGTCACTCAGGATCAGGCCACTTTGAAAGCCGACCGCGCACAAGGTGTCTTTCAGAAACCATTCCTTGAGTTCTCTCAGCGCCTGATTAGCTCGAACCGTTTCAATGTCGGCAAGTCAAAGGCGCAACAGCACGCCAACACCTTTGCCCGGATCGAGCAAAATTACGGTGTTTCTCCGGGTGTTCTTTTGGCTTTTTGGGCGTTTGAAACCGACTTTGGGGGCTTCCAGGGAAACTTCAATACACTGAACTCACTAGTCACGCTCTCGCATGATTGTCGCCGTCCGGAGCTTTTCCGGCCTCAAGTGTTCGCTGCTCTTGAGCTTTATGAAAGCGGTGACTTTTCCCCCACCAAAACGACTGGTGCTTGGGCAGGTGAAATCGGCATGGTCCAAATGCTGCCCGAAGACATCATCGTCAACGGTGTTGATGGCGACGGCGACGGCAAGGTGCGCCTGAAAACCTCTGCGACCGATGCGCTGATGTCTGGTGGCAAGATGTTGCAGCATCTTGGTTGGCAAAAGGGTCAGCCGTGGCTCCAAGAGGTTACGGTCCCGTCCAACATGGATTGGTCACTTTCCGGTCTTGGCACCAAAATGCCGTCTCGCGATTGGGCCAACATGGGGGTCAAACCACGTCAGGGAAAATTGGCCAACCTTCCAGCCTCTCTGGTATTGCCACAAGGCCACAAAGGCCCGGCATTCCTCGCCTACCCAAACTTCGATGTGTATTTTGAATGGAACCAGAGCTTCATTTACGTCACCACTGCCGCCTATTTTGCGACCCGGCTAGAAGGTGCAGCGCCCTACAACGCGGGCAATCCAGACACTGGGCTTAGCGGGCAGCAGATGAAACAATTGCAGCGCAAATTGCAGTCCAAAGGATACGACGTTGGTAAGGTAGACGGTATTCTGGGCGCAAAGACACGCGATGCAGTGCAGAGCGAGCAAAAACGCCTGGGCCTGCCAGCAGATGCATGGCCAACCCCCGCTTTGCTCAACCGTCTTTAATTCGAGTTAACGCTATTAGCGGACCGGAAAGCGTTCGCCCTTTTCGGTCTGTAATACCAATCGGTCTCCTGCAAAGACAAAGCGGTCACATCTCGTGAACCCATTTGCGAAGTCGACGCAGACAACGCCATCATCTTTCAACTCATATTCACCATAAGCCGTGCCCCCTCCGTCGTAGGTGTAGGAGTAGCTGCCATCGTCAGCATATTGGCTCAGACCGTTGTCGTAGAAGGTGATCGATTGCCCAACAATCCGGTCTTCTAGATCTGCATTGCTCAAGGCGATATCACCAGACCGATCATTCCAACTCTGTGCCATCGCAGGATTGGCGATAACCATCAGTGCAAATAAAGTTCGAAACATCTCAGCTCCCTTTTGCAACCAGATTAAAGGCTGAAACGGAGTTGTCGCGTCACGTTCGGGTGATCAAGCCACCAAAACCTCTGCCGCTTTCAGATCGACGCTTACAAGCTGGCTGACACCCTGTTCCTGCATGGTCACGCCAAACAGGCGATCCATCCGCGCCATTGTTACCGCGTGGTGGGTGATGATCAGGAAACGTGTGTCGGTCTGCCGGCACATCTCGTCCAAAAGATCACAGAAGCGCGTCACGTTGGCGTCATCCAGCGGCGCGTCAACTTCGTCCAGAACACAAATCGGTGCTGGGTTCGCCAGGAAGACCGCGAAGATTAAGGCCATGGCCGTCAATGTTTGCTCCCCACCAGAGAGCAGGGAGAGCGTAGAGAGTTTCTTACCTGGTGGCTGACACATGATCTCAAGGCCCGCATCCAGCGGATCGTCGCTCTCGACAAGAACGAGGTTCGCTTCACCACCACCAAAGAGATGTTTGAATAGCATCGAGAAGTTGCTGTTCACCTGCTCAAACGCGGTCAGCAGACGCTCACGGCCCTCAGAGTTCAGGCTTGCGATGCCCGAGCGCAATGTGCGGATGGCTTCCTCAAGATCCTGTTTCTCGGTCACCAGCGTTGCGTGCTCTTCCTGCACTTCGCGGCTGTCTTCCTCTGCACGCAAGTTAACAGCACCCAAGGCATCGCGCTGGCGCTTCAAGCGGTTCACATCCGCTTCAATAGTGTGGCTAGCTGGCATGTCATCAGGAGACACCTCTAGGCTTTCCAAGAGAGCCTCTGGCGTCAAATCCATTTCATCGCGAATGCGTTCTGCTGCCGAGGCCACAGTTTCCTTGGCCGCATCCGTAAGCGCCTCTGCACGCGCGCGCGCTTCGCGCGCTTCAGAAGCCGCACGCTCTGCTTCACGTTCTGCCTTTTCGCAATCCCTAAGCGCTGATTCAGCTGAAACCAAAGCATCCGAAGCCTCTCGACACCGCGCTTCAGAGGTGTCGATAGAAGAGGTCAGTTCTTCGCGTTTTGCACCGATTTCATCTGGCGCGAGCTGCGCTTCGCCGAGCTCTTGCTCAGAGCTTGCTTTCCGCTCCGCCAGCTCGCCACTGCGCTTTTCCGCGGTTTCCAGACGGTGTTTCCACCCAGAAATCTCTTTGGTGACTTGTTGACTGCGACCAAGCCTCGCTTCGCCCTCGCGGCGCAATTCATCATGCGCAGAGCGTTTGGACATCATGGTGATCCGAGCGGCTTCGACAGTCATTTTGATGTCTTCAACCTTAGCGCGGGCAGCATCCAAATCGCCCAGCTCCTGCATCGCGCGTTCGGCTTCTTGCAGACGACCACGAGATTCCATGGCCTCGTCTTCATGGCGACGCACGGCATCGCCCAGCGATTCAAGCTTGCCTTCCGCCAAATTGCGATCGGCCTCGGCGCGGCTTAAAGCGCGGGCGGCATCAGCCACAGCCCGGTCCGCCACCTTCCGCGCATCGCGTGCGCGACGATCTGCGTCTGACAGCTCTACCAAACGCGCTTGCAGGGCTTCGTGCGCTTGGACAGCACCATCAGCGCGCGCAGTCGCACGCGCCATTTCTTGTTTCAGCTCTTCCAAACGATTGAGTTGCTGGAGGCGCAAAGCCGCCGCACTCGGTGCATCTTCAGCCCAAGCCCGATAGCCATCCCAGCGCCAAAGGTCACCTTCGAGGGAAACCAAACGCTGGCCTGGCTTCAGTTGTGGTTGGATCGCCAGAGCATCTTCCGTGGCAACAAGACCGATTTGGCTCATCCGGCGTTCAAGTACCTCAGGCACAGAAACGTGCTGCACGAGTGAAGTAACACCTTCTGGCAAGGCTTGGTTCTCATCATAAGCTGGCAAAACGTGCCAGCCTGATGGGCCATCCTCATCTACTTCGGGCGCGCGAAGATCATCGGCGAGCGCAGCACCCAATGCTTTCTCAAAACCTTGCTGAACCTGCAGACGATCAAGGATTTGCCCACCTTCCGCAGTGTCTCTTTCGACCAGCTTCGCAAGAGCTGTCACTTCTGCCCGTAGCGCATTCAGCTCGCCTTCGGCCTCAGACCGTTCAGCACGGGCATCTGCTTCGCGGGATTGCGTTTCAGCGCGGGCTTCTTCAGCCAGCGTCAGTGCCTCTTCAACATCAGCGGCCTGCTTTACGGCAACAGCCTCGGCATCTTGTGCAGCTGTGAAATCTTGCTCGGACTTCGCCAAGGCCGCCTTGCTGGCTTCAACCGCCTGACGCGCTTTCTCTGCTTCTTGCTCGCTTTTTTCCTGCTGCCGTTGAGTGTCCGTCAGTAAACGTTGCGCTGACTGGTGGCGGGCCGCCAAACGCGCCACATCTTCGGTTAGCTCAGACAGATCGCTTTCACGATCCTGAAGCAGGGACGCTGCCTCACGAGACGCAACAGCGGCCTCTTCAAGGCGATCTTCGTGCCCTTCCGCAGCTTTGGCCAGTTCCCTCTGTTCCCACTCAAGCTGTTGAATGGTCTCGCCCGCGTCGCGGTTCAGACCGCTTTCACGTTCTATGTCTTTGCCAAGCTGTTCGATCCGGTTGGTCAGCGTCACGATGATCTGGCGCGCGTGATCTTCCTGATCTTTCAGACTATCTCTCTGCACTTGCAGGCGCTGCAAGATCGCTGCGGCGACTGCCTCTTCCTCACGGAGTGGAGGCAGCTTTTCATCCTGTGCTTCACGTGCTTTCGCCGCTGCGCGCGCAGCCGCTTCCGCTTTCGCTGCAGCAACGGTTCTGGATTTCAGATCGTCATTAGCCTTGGCCCGCGCTTCTTCGGCCTCACGCCACCGACGATAGAGAAGCATACCTTCGGATTGGCGCAGCTCAGCACCAATGGCTTTATATCGCGCGGCCTGACGTGCTTGCCGCGCGAGGCTGGACAGCTGGCTCGCCAATTGCTCAATCACATCATCCACGCGGGTCAGATTTGACTCGGCATTTTTGAGCTTCAGCTCTGCCTCATGGCGACGCTGATAGAGACCCGAGATACCCGCAGCTTCTTCCAAGATGCGGCGGCGCGCCTTGGGTTTGGAATTGATCAACTCAGCAATCTGACCCTGCCGCACAAGCGCAGGAGAATGGGCACCGGTCGAGGCATCTGCGAAAAGCATCTGCACATCCCGCGCCCGCACATCCTTGGTATTTACCTTATAGGCCGATCCAACATCGCGCGTGATCCGGCGGGTGATTTCAAGATTGTCATCATCGTTGAAACCCGCAGGTGCCAGACGTTCGCCATTGTCGATCTGCAAAGCAACTTCGGCAAAGTTGCGTGCCGGTCTGGTGGCGGCACCTGCGAAGATCACATCTTCCATGCCGCCCCCGCGCATTGCAGTCGGACGGTTCTCACCCATCACCCAGCGTAGCGCTTCTAATAGATTTGACTTGCCACAGCCATTTGGCCCCACGACCCCTGTCAGCCCATCGGCAATGATCAGGTCAGTGGGATCCACAAAGCTCTTAAAGCCCGTCAATCTCAGTTTGGAAAAGCGCAAATGGCAGCTTCCTTTGATTCCTTAGCTATGATTCTGCGAAGACTACCCCCCACAAGTCAACGGTTTTCCCCCGAATATGGGGTGTTTGGCGGAGTTATCCACAAGATATTGCGCCAACTCTTGCCGCTCGGAAACGGAAACTGGACTGTAAGGGCATTCCCTGCGACACAGTCGGGGCGGGCATGAAACGAGGGGCAAATGGCAGAAATCAATGTGACAAGAGGCGATCCACACGATCCAGAAGCAACTGCTTTGCTGCAGCAGAGCCATGCCTTGATGCAGGAACTCTTTGATCCTGAAGACAATCATTATCTGGAAATTGACGCGCTTTGCGTGCCGGAGATCCATTTTTTCGTCGCGCGCGCTTACGGAAAAATCCTTGGCTGTGCTGCACTCGCCAACAAAGGTGACTACGGTGAGATCAAATCCATGTTCGTGGATGCCGACGCTCGTGGCACAGGTCTTGCGGATGCATTGATGGATCAGCTGATTGCAGATGCTAAAGAGCAAAACCTTAAAGCAATGAAGCTAGAAACCGGCGATCTTCTAAAGGCTGCCCACAGGCTTTATGCGCGTCATGGTTTCGCGGAATGCGGTCCGTTCGGAGACTATGAAGAAAGCAAATCTTCGATCTTCATGACCAAGACGCTTTAACGTCAGAAACAATCGAGCGTCACATCTCGCCAATCGCCCCAACGCGATGGGGTGCTTTCTCCCAGACAGGTCAACCCTCTTCTTGGTGGCTGAACCCACTTTGCTCGTTCGCTTTTGCTGACGGGCCTTGAGCAATCCAGCACACCGGTAAGAAGTGCAACGTCGCCGTAGATTTCGACAAGGTTGCACCCGCTGGCTGTTTCAATCGCCATCTCAGCCTGAAGAGATATAACGCGAATATCAGGTCGCTTTGCAAAATTGGTCCGAACGGCCTGCGCATTCTCGCCTCTGATGTAAACGGAGAAACTATTTCCCGAAATGTCGTGACGAGACACATCTGCCCCGCGGAAAGCAGGAAACGGAGAGTCACAAGCTGAAAGCAACACCGCAAAAAGAAAACAGAGAAGATACCGCATATATCTTCTCTGCCGAATTTTACTTAATTTGTTCTTAATGCCTTAGAGAGCTTCTTGCACCACCTTGCTCAGGCGGCGGACGCCTTCGCGAATGGTCTCAGCATCAGCACAAGAGAAGCTCAGACGCATAGTGTTCTTGCCGGAGCCATCCGCAAAGAACGCGTGACCAGGGACAAAGGCCACATTTTCAGTTTCTAATGCGACTTTGAACAACTCGGAGGCATCGATGTGTGCCGGGAGCGTTAACCAGACAAACATGCCGCCTTCAGGTTTCGTCCATTGCACACCCTTTGGCATCATCTCTTCCAGTGCCTGCAACATCGCATCGCGACGCTCTGAGTACACTTTGTGAAGTGTGGAAACATGGGTATCGAAATGGGTTTCAGCAACTTTACTGATCGCCATTTGGTTTACAGTTGAAACATGCAAATCTCCGGCTTGTTTTAGCAAAACCATTTGTGAAACCAAAGGCTGTGCTGCGCAGATCCAACCGATCCGGAGACCCGGCGAAAGAGTTTTTGAGAAACTGCCACAATAGATGGTCCTGCATTCTTCAATGCTGCCCTTGCGTTCAATTTCAAGCGCCAGAATGGGCGGCACAACTTCGCCGTCATAGCGCAGGGATTGATAGGCTGCGTCTTCGATGATGACACACTCCAACTCTTCGGCCATGTCGATCAGGTTTTCGCGACCACGGCGATCCACGGTTTCACCCGTTGGGTTGGCAAAATCTGCAGAGAGGTAGGCAAATTTCACACGGCCGCCCTCAGCTTGTGCCGCTGCAGAGATATCAGCAGCGGAGCGATTACCATTCACAGTGAGCTTGTCATAACGCGGCTCATAAGCGTTAAACGCACCCAGAGCACCAAGGTAGGTCGGCCAGTTGATGAGGGCCGTGTCACCTGGGGATAGGAGCATCTTGCCAAGGTAGTCGAGCGCCTGCTGAGAGCCTGAGGTAATCATGATATTATCTTCGGTGCAGGTCACACCTAATTTGGCCATCTCTTTCGCCAACCAGCGTCGCAGAGGCGTATAGCCCTCGCTGATTGAATACTGCAGCGCAGTCCCCGCAGTTTCGGCAGTAAGTGCCTCTTGATAAGCAGCCCCGAATTGCTTTGCCGGGAAATAGGAGGCATCCGGGATGCCGCCAGCAAAAGAAATCAGACCCGGTCGGTCCAAGAGTTTCAACAGCTCTCTGATTTCAGAGGCCTTCATCCGCGATGTGCGGCTAGCGAATACACTCTCAAAGTCCATCGAATCCTCTCCCTGCAAGCTCGACAATAGGACAGTAAAGCAGACCTAATTAATGTCAACCTTTCTGCCGTAAATGCAGTGTAACACGCAACGTCACTTGCAGGTGCAGTGCCATCGTGGTCAAATGAACTGACCAAATTTTTCCGAGACGCCATGCCTTTTCAAAAAGTCACCCCCGAGAAACTGTCGACTTCAGTTGTTAAACAGATCGAACTTTTGATCCTACGCGGCGTACTCCGCCCAGGTGAAAGACTCCCGGCTGAACGTGAGCTATCCGACAAACTTGGCGTGTCTCGCCCAAGCCTGAGAGAGGCAATTGCCGAGCTGCAAGAGCGTGGACTTCTTGAAGCCAAAGCTGGCGCAGGCGTTTTTGTGGCAGATGTATTGGGTAATGCCTTTGCACCGGCATTGGTCAATCTCTTTGCGGCACACGAGGATGCGGTGTTTGATTACGTGTCTTTCCGGAAAGACATGGAAGGCTTGGCAGCGGAACGCGCTGCAACTTATGCCTCGGACACTGACTTGCAGGTGATCGATTCCGTGTTCAAGAAGATGGAAGCAGCCCATCCCAAGAGGAACCCCTCAGACGAAGCGCATTTGGATGCGGAATTCCACCTCGCCATCATTGAAGCCAGCCACAACGTCATCATGCTACATATGATGCGCTCGATGTATGATCTCCTGCGTGAGGGCGTGTTCTACAACCGCACCATGCTCTTCAAGCACCGAACAACGCGCTCTGAGCTTCTGGATCAGCATAGGCGTATCAACGACGCGCTTCAGGAACGTGATGCCAAAGCAGCACGCAAAGCCGTCGAGGATCACTTATCTTTTGTAGAGCAGTCTCTCGCCGATCATAGCAAGTCTCTTCGTAATGAGGTTGTGGCCCGACAACGGCTCGAACACGAACAAGCCCGCTAAAGACAAAAGAACCCGGCCACTTGGACCGGGTTCTTTTGAATTCGATTGTTGCTCAGCTTAGTGCAGCTTCGCGTCGACCTCTGCGATGGCCGCGTCGATCAGCTTGTTGCCGTCAGCAGCAGTCATGCCTTTCGCGATCACTTCGTTGGCAGCGCCAACTGCTATCACGATTGCTTGGTCGCGAACTTCTTTCACAGCAGATGCCTGCGCAGATTCAATCTGATCTTCCGCTGCGGCCAGACGGCGTGCGATGGAGGTTTTCAGATCTTCTTTCGCTTGCTCAGCCGCTGCTTCAGCATCGGTCTTTGCTTGCGCAACGATGCGTTCCGCCTGTTCCTGAACTTCTTTCTGCTTACGCTCGTAAGAGGCCAGAATGGTCTGAGCTTCTTCACGAAGAGCGCGCGCTTCGTCGAGCTCGGACTGGATGCCTTCGGCACGTTTGTCCAGCATACCCGCCAGCATGCCCGGCACTTTGAACTTGATCAGAACAAGAATGAACAGGATGAAAGCAAGCAAAACAACGAAGTCGGTGTTTGCCAGAGAGAAGAACGGGCCAGACGCTGCGAATGCAGGTGTCGCGGCGGTCAGGGCAAGAAGAGTAGCCAGTTTACGCATGTCTCTTACCCTTTCATCCGTGCTTCAACCGCAGCAGTGACAGCTTTGGCGTCAGCCTTGCCGCCCAGTGCGGATACGATCTCATTTGCCGTGTCGGCTGCAACTTCGCGGATGCTGTCCACTGCACCTGCGCGGATTTCGGCAATTGCCTTCTCCGATTCAGCTGCCTTGGCAGAAATCTCTGCGTCCGCTTTCGCGGTTGCTGCATCCAGGTCGGCCTGAATTTCAGCTTTTGCTTCAGCAACGATGCGCTGTGCTTCAGCACGAGCATCTACGAGCGCCTTGTTATAGGCCTCTTCCGCTTCAGCAGCTTTCGCCTTCAGCTCTTCAGCCGCGGCGATGTCATTTGTAATGGTCCCCTGACGCTCGGCCAGAACCGCAGCAATGCGCGGCAGCGCGATGCGCGACAGGACGAAATAGATCACAACAAGTGTGACCAAGAGCCAGAAAATCTGGTTGCCCCAGTTCGAGAAATCCAGCTGTGGCATGCCGGGTGCAGACGCAACCTCGGCGGCGTGTGTTTCAGTCGCCATAACGTCCTCCTGGGAACTTCCGTTTGATTACGGGTGGGGCGTCAAAGCACGCCCACCCGCACGTAAGGATGGTTCCGCTGGATTAGACGGCGAACATCAGCAGAAGTGCAACGAGGAATGCGAAGATGCCCAGTGCTTCTGCGAACGCGATACCGATGAACAGTGTCGCTGTTTGGGATGCTGCTGCGGATGGGTTGCGCAGTGCGCCTGCCAGGTAGTTACCTGCAACGTTACCAACACCGATAGCGGCTGCGCCGGAACCGATAGCTGCGAGACCTGCGCCGATGTGTGCGAGTTGACCTTCCATGGTGAATTCTCCTTACGTTGGAAGTGTGGAATTAGGTGTGAGTGTTCGACTTGCGTAGGCCGGGCGTCTGCCCGGCGCATACTTAGTGCGATGGATGCAGAGCGTCCTTCAGGTAAACACAAGTCAGAATGGTGAAGACGTAGGCCTGGATGAAGGCCACCAGGACCTCAAGACCGTACATTGCAGTGATCGCAACAACTGACACCGGGGAAACCACGGCGATGGCTGCGAAGCCTGCAAAAACTTTGATAACCGCGTGACCCGCCATAACGTTGCCCGCCAGACGAATGGAGTGGCTAACAGGGCGCACGAAGTAAGAGATCAGTTCGATGATCGCCAGAATTGGGCGCAGCGGCAGCGGCGCAGAGGACACCCAGAAGAGGCCCAGGAAGCCCAGACCGTTCTTGACGAAACCAACGATGGTTACTGTCAGGAACACCAGCAGCGCCAGAACAACGGTCACAGCAAAGTGCGAAGTGGTTGTGAAGGACATCGGCAAGAGGCCAAGGAAGTTGGCGAAGACGATGAACATGAAGAGCGTCATGATATATGGGAAGAACTTCACAGCATCTTTGCCTGCAACGTCTTCAACCATTTTGTAGATGAAACCATAAGCCAGTTCCGCGATGGACTGACCGCGGCCCGGTACGATTTTGCGGCTAGATGTGCCGAAAACCATCAGCGCAACAACAGCAACAACTGCCAGCGCCATCCAGAGAGTCACGTTCGTGATGGTGAACATTCCGATTGTGTCGCCACCAAACAGTGGTTTCACGATGAACTGGTCCATCGGGTGGAATACCAGACCACCCTCTTCTGCGCCGTGTGCCTTGTCTGCCACGTCTAGTCCCTCTCGTCTGTCTCAGCCGATGCATCTTGCTCGGCCAATTGTTTCGCCTGGATTTCCTTCGCGCTGCGGATCATCACATTGACCCCGGCGGCAAAACCCAAAAATATAAACAGAATTAGGAAAATCGGCTTCGTACCGAATAGGGCGTCTAGCCCCAACCCAACTCCAAATCCGATCAGAAGACCGGCAACAAGCTCAATCACCATCCGCCAGGCCAGCTGTGCCTGAGAATAGTGTTCCTCCATGTGGTCCTTGGGTGCCTGGGTCTTTTTGACCGCCTCGATCCGTTCCTCAAGCTGCCTTAGGCGCTCTTTGTCTTCAGGATCGGTCACGCGCATTCCCACCGGTTGAACTTGGGCGCATTGCTATGCGGGTGAAGGCCCTGAGTCAACGTGAGTCTTCCCCCTCCCCTCACTCTACTTAAATAATTGTTTTAAAATGAAAAATGCAGCAACATTAGCAGCGAATTTATTCACTGTTGAAGCGCTAATTCGGTCAATCCGGCAAATACTGTGTATTCAACTATTTGGTTGAATATCCCGTCGCTTGAAAATTCGACCGTCCACAAACAGCATTCCAACGAAGATTACAGCCACTCCCCCATATTGGATTGGCACAAGAATTTCGTTCAGGATCAACACACCAAGGACAACCGAAGCGACAGGTGCGATGAAGGTGATCGTGGAGGCCGTCGTACCGCCAACTTTTGGGATAAGCCAAAATAACAAAATGAATGCTGCCGAGGTCAGAACAAACCCGATCATAAACAGCGCATACCAAGTTTCTGCTGTTTTTATCACGGGCATTCCCTCTGCCCCAACAGCGAGGGGCGCAAGCATGACGGTAGCAATTGTCAGTGACCACGTCGTGAGAAGCACGCGGTCCATTTGATCAAGCCAGCGGATTAGGTTCAATGCGATCGCATAGCAGAGCGGTGCGATCATGGTTGCAAATAAAGCCATTGGATCAGACTCTCCCTGCCCCTGCAAAGCGGGCAACGCGAGTAAAACAATGCCGAAGAATCCAAACAGAACACCAATGCTTTTGAGCAGGGTCATCTTTTCACCCTGTGGCCAAAGATGGCTAACAATAACTACCATGATTGGCGTCATCGCATTCACAATACCTGCCGCCGAAGAGGTAATGTATTGCTGCGTCAGCGGGTAAACCGTCAAAGGGATCGCATATTGAAACGCGCTGAACAGCACTAAGACCACAAGGCTAACTCCGCCGAAGCCTAGCGCTGAACCCTTTGCGGCCTTCATTCCTAACAGCCAAATCCAGCAACCAAGCGCGCCAAAGCCAACGCGACCTAGCCCCACCATCAACGGGCCCAGCTCTCTCAGCAGGATTTCATTAAAAAAGAAGGAAGAACCCCATCCCGCTGCCAGGAGCAGAATGGCGGCCCAATAACGCATTGGCATATTGGCCTCACTGGTAAAATCAGAGCTTCAATATGCAAACAATCGGTCATCTGTCGACCCGAAGCTTGCGACTTGATGGGCGTAATGGCTTTAACTTGATGTTTCGGCTCTGTAGGATCGGCTGAAATGAGCGATCTCGACATCAAATTCGCCGCCCTTGCCGACGCCACACGCCGCAGCATTCTGACAATGTTGCTGGAGGATGATATGGCCGTTACGGATGTCGCTGAACCCTTTGACATGTCACTGGCAGCCATTTCTAAACATCTGATGATCCTCGCCAACGCAGGTTTGATCAGCCAAGAAAAGCGCGGGCGTGTGAAATGGTGCAAGCTGGAGCCAGACGCCCTAAAGGATGCCAGCGTCTGGATGCAAGGGTTTGGACAATTTGAACCTGTAAATCTCGATGCATTCGAGAGGTTTCTGGAAACAGAGCTAGACGGGCCTGAATCCAAACAACCCTAAGTCACTTCGCTTCCACCGTTTCGCAGTGCCAATCCTTAGCGCGTTCCTTCAGGAACTTCAGGAAAGCCTGGACTTTCACCGTTCGATGCAAATCGACATGTGTGACCAACCAAACCGCGCCATGCCAGTCTTGCTGTGCAGGCCAAACCTCTACGAGGTTGTCCACCTCATGGGAAAACCATCTTGGTAGGAATCCGATACCCGCTCCGCTTAGGATCGCTTGCTCGATTGCATTGGCGTCAGTGCCCCGAAAGGTCACATTTTCACGAGGAATAATTGAATTCAGCCACCGATAAAAAGGCGCGCGGCTCTTTTCATTGTCAGCCCCAACAAACTTGTGATGCTGGAACTCTTCAAGGTTATTCGGTTTACCAAATTCCGCCACATAATCCTTCGTCGCAAAAAGCCCAACATCCATAGTGACCAGAGGCTGGACCACATTGTCGGGCTCTTGCGGCGCAGCTCCTGCCCGGATCGCGACATGTGCCTCGCCATATTCGAGGCGGAAGACCCGGTCGTCGGTCAGATAGCGGATTAAGAGATCTGGGTGGCGATCCTGAAACTCGACCAATATCGGCGTCACAAGTCGAGACATTGTTGCCAAGGAAGTCACAACCAACTCCCCTGTGACATCATTTCCGCGGCCCTTGATGCGACCTTCAAGCTGGCCGAATTGATCGTCTGTTGCCTGTCCAACGCGCATCAAGTCTTGGCCAGCCTCTGTGGGGGTATATCCGCGCGCATGCCTCTGAAAGAGTTTGACACCCAAACGGTTTTCCAGCGCATCAATATGTCGGATAACAGTCGCATGATGCACCCCAAGCACATCCGCGGCCCCGCTCACGGTTCCTAGACGCGCGACCTGATATGCAGTTCTGATCTCATCCCAATTGTCCATTAGGTCCCTCTAAATCGGAATATCTGAATTGTTCATTTTTCAACATCTGAAGTGCATTTTGGAATATTGAGTTCATATTTGCAATAACCAATTCTAGGGCAAAGCCAAACTCAAGGAATAAGAAAATGACCAAGACTATCCTGCATATCGATGCCTCTGCCCGTCACCAAGATTCTCTTTCACGCAAGCTCTCTGCTCAGGTTGTCGAAGAGCAGAATGCGGACAGCGTTATTCACCGTGACCTCAGCGAGGGCCTCCCATTTCTGAACGAAGATTGGGCGATCGGGACATTCACACCACCTGAAAATCGGAGCGATGCACAATTGGATGCGCTTAAACTATCCGACACGCTGGTGGAGGAAATCCAAATTGCAGATACCGTTGTGATCGGCACTCCGATTTATAACTTCAGCATCCCTGCCGTGTTGAAAGCATGGATTGACCAGATTGCCCGCGCTGGCGTGACCTTCAAATATGGTGAAAACGGACCTGAAGGCCTGCTGGAAGGGAAGAAAGTGATTGTAGCTGTCGCGAGCGGCGGCACTGCGATTGGTTCTGACTATGACTTTGCCACCCCTTATCTGAAGTTCGCTTTGGGCTTCTTGGGGATTACGGATGTGACTTTCTTGAACAAAGACCATCTGATCAGCGAAGCGGCTTAAGCTGCGAACCAGCTGCTTTAGTTCTCTTCGGGGTCTCCTCGCAGAGAACTCAGGCACTGATGGCGACCATATCACCAGCGCCCTCCTTCAAAGAGCCCGCTTCGGCGCGAGGTAATGTGAAGCTGAATGTACTGCCTTCGCCATACGTACTATCGACCGAAATCTCACCACCGTGCATTTCCACGATCTTTTTGGAAATCGCCATTCCAAGCCCCGTGCCTCCGGCCTTACGGCTGGAACTGCTGTCCACTTGACTAAACTTGTTGAACACGGCGTCCAAACGATCCGATTGAATCCCACATCCGGTGTCAGAAATGATGATTTTCACCATGGCACCTCGATCGTCGGCAGAAATACTAACACCACCTTCATCTGTGAACTTTAGCGCATTTCCAATGATGTTTATGAGGACCTGCCGCAGTCTTAAGTCATCCGCTTCTACATAAATCTCGCCAACATCACTTTCTAAATAAAGTGACTTCGCATCCGCTTTAAGAGAATACTCGTCAACAAGGTCACTGATCAAAGACCCAACATTGACTGGCTTCTCAACGATGTCCATGCGGCCAGCCTCAATTTTGGAAAAGTCCAAAACATCGTTGATCAGTGTCAGAAGATGCTTCGCTGAGCGCTCCACTTTCCCCGCCAATGATTTCAACGAACCAAGCAGGGCTTCGACTTCCACCTTGATGTCTTCAGCTTCTTCACCCTTGGCTTCAAGCGAGTTGAACAGCTTGGTCGCAGCCGGCAATAATTCCGGCTTACACAGGAATGGCGTACCGCCTAGTACAACTGTTAGCGGTGTGCGCAATTCGTGGCTCATCACGTCCAGGAACTCTGACTTAGCCAGATTGGCTTGTTCAGCAGCTTCCATGGCGTTCTTCAACTCGGTGATATCGACACGGAAACCGACCTTGCCACCATCGGGCGTTCTGGATTCAGAAATCTTCAGCCAGCGGCCATTACCTAGTTTCTGCTCTATATCGATATCACCGGATCTATGCGCTCGCATACGCTCTTGGAAGAATTCTTTTTCACGTCCTATGGCTTCGGGATATTGGCCATGTGCAATGCCGAATTGAATAATATCTTCAAACTTCGCACCAGGGCGCATGGCTTCTGCAGAAATGCTGTAGATTTCTTTGTATTTCGCGTTGCAGATGACCAGCCGGTCATCGCTGTCGTAATAAGCAAATCCGTCGTCGATGCTGTCGATTGCCGCCGAGAGACGCGCATCGGCACGCCAGCGTAATTGCACAAGACGCATGACGCTCCAGATAATGATGACTGCGAGGACCGCACTCAACGCAAATCCAAGCCGAGCCTCAAAGAAAGTGGACGCTGGAAGTTCCCAACCACCTTGCGGCACCCCTGCGATGAACCAACTACCATGTGGAAGCGCGACGGTGACCCCGACAGGATCATTTGCAAAGACTGCTGGTTCTCCGCGGATCATCCCCCCGCCGCTTCCGAGCCCGTCTTTCCCGCGTAGCGCTATATTGAAAGTGACTTCATTTACCCCGGCACTGTCCAATATCATGTCGATGTCCAAGACAAGCGAGACGATCCCCCAAAGACGCGGACCGAAAGACCCAAAGTCAGACGTTGAAACCGACTTCCGAGCAATAAGCGCCTGACCGCCCTGAACAAGGTCCACCGGCCCCGCAATGATAACCTCATCAGCTGCCACAGCTTTGTTCACTGCAGCGAGTTGTGCTGGGATGGTCCTGTAATCTAATCCGACGACGGCCTGATTGCCCTCAAGTGGAAAGACATTTGAAACGATGAGATCTGGCGCAAGCGCGACGAGTTTGAACTCTGAATTTCGCATGAAAGATCGACGTGCGTAGGCTTCGAATTTGGCACGGTCGATATCTGGTTCTAACGACACATAGGTCGCCAACGCATCCAGCGCATTCGAGTTCCTCGTGATCGAGCTTTCGACGCTTTGAGCGATCAAATCTATTTCAGCCTGCACCGAAGCACGAAGTTTGTCTCGTTCAAAAACTCGAGCTTCCCGCTCGTACAATATCCATAAAGCAGCCGCCAAACAGCAAACTATTGCCCCCGCTCCGAGGTAATTGGCAGCCCATAAATACTTGCCACGTAGCTTCATGTATTCTCAGCCCTCGCCCCTGACTGGTACCGCCGCTGGAAAACCAAACGTGCGTTAGCTAAGGTTAAATGCAGAGTCAGGTTAAAAATCAACCAAAGGTAGATGTAATTTTAACTTCGCGTTAACCGAAAGCTTTCGAGAAAATTCGGTTGAATTTCATTTCAGTCATCCGACGCGATAGACAGCAAGATGTCCAATAGTGCCGAAAAACCTTCATCCGAAAGGCTGTGCCCTCCGGGAATAACTTGCATATCCCAGCCGCGCCATTCCTTCAAATGCTTGCCATAGCTGCGAAAAATCTTAGCCTGGCTTTCCTGTGCATAGACATAAGTTCCTGGTGTCGCTGGCAAGCGGCCATTTCGCAGAACTACTTCTCCATACACAGATAAGATCGATTGAGGTGCCAGGGTTTGTTTATGAGATTGTTTCAGATGAAGAGGAACAGGAATCATCCCGCTCTCTACCCAAGCGGGATATCTATGTACAACATACTGTAGTGACCGCGCATCTTGCGGGATCGCGATTTCGCTGTCATTCACGGGTGCTACAGCTTCGACATAAACCACATGAGATATGGATTGGCGCAAACTATCCCATGCACCGGTGATTGGACGACCACCATAGCTATGTCCAACAAGTATAACGTCTTTCAGAGCGTTATACTGGACAGCTTCAACGATGTCTTTCGCGTGGTGATCAATCGAAACATGCGCACCACCTTCGTCGGACCTGAGTCCGTGGCCGGTTAAGGTCACCGCAACCGCGCGATGACCGGCTGCTTGTAAACCGTCAACCAGATCATCCCAATACCACTCTCCAACCCAGGCACCATGAACCAACACGTAGCTACGGGCTTGGGTCTTTTCTTGCGCCTGGGCAGCGCCGAACAGTATCGCGGCTGAGATGCAGAGAGGCACAGCACACTTGTGTTTTATCCACTTGATGACGGACATAACGCTCCTCCCTTGCTTGACTCTTAACACCAGCGGCTGTATCCGCGCAGCAATTCCGGGAGTCTGTCAAAACTTCCGGTCCTAGGCATATGGCCAGGATCGCCCCCCGTCAGCGAGTTTCGCCCACGGGGGCCTTCGTGTATTTGCTTTGGGAATTGGTCGGATCGTACCTATCTTCGGTCCATGTCGAAACGGTTATAAGGAGCCGATAAAGATGTTTGAGAATTTAAGCGAACGCCTTTCCGGTGTCTTTGACCGGCTGACGAAACAAGGTGCGCTGTCTGACGAGGACGTCAAAACTGCTCTACGCGAAGTGCGTGTGGCTTTGCTTGAAGCCGACGTATCTCTGCCTGTCGCCCGTGATTTCGTCAAAGCAGTTCAGGAAAAGGCGACCGGCCAAGCCGTCACTAAATCCGTGACCCCGGGCCAACAAGTCGTGAAAATCGTCCATGACGAGCTGCAACATGTTCTGGCAGGTGATGACGATAATCCCGGCGAGTTGAAAATCGACAACGCCCCCGCACCGATCCTGATGGTCGGTCTGCAGGGTTCTGGTAAAACCACTACCACCGGTAAGCTCGCAAAGCGCTTGACTGAAAAGAACGGCAAGCGCGTTCTGATGGCATCTTTGGACATCTACCGTCCAGCCGCGATGCAACAGCTTGAAATCCTAGGTCAACAGATCGGCGTTGATACCCTGCCAATCGTAGCCGGTGAATCCGCCGTTCAGATCGCCAAACGTGCGAAGCAACAAGCGACTTTGGGCGGTTATGACGTCTACATGCTCGACACTGCCGGTCGTTTGCAGATCGACGAGACCCTCATGCAAGAGGTCGAGGACGTTCGCGACGCGGTGAACCCACGTGAAACGCTTCTGGTGGTTGACGGTCTGACAGGTCAGGTTGCTGTTGAGGTCGCCGAAGAATTCGACGGCAAGATCGGCATTTCCGGCGTGGTGCTGACCCGTATGGACGGTGACGGCCGTGGCGGTGCAGCACTGTCGATGCGTGCAGTCACCGGCAAACCCATCAAGTTCGTCGGTCTTGGCGAAAAGATGGACGCGCTGGAAACCTTCGAGCCAGACCGGATCGCAGGCCGCATTCTTGGCATGGGCGACATCGTTGCTCTGGTTGAGAAGGCGCAGGAAACCATCGAGGCTGAACAAGCCGAGAAGATGATGAAGCGCTTCCAGAAGGGTCGCTTCAACATGAACGACCTGAAGATGCAGCTTGAACAGATGATCAAGATGGGCGGCATGGAGGGCGTCATGGGCATGATGCCCGGCATGGGCAAAATGGCCAAGCAAGCGCAAGCCGCAGGCATGGATGATAAAATCCTGAAGCAGCAGATCGCGCTGATTCAATCGATGACCAAAATGGAACGCGCCAACCCGCAAATCCTGCAGGCGTCCCGCAAGAAGAGGATCGCCAAAGGTGCAGGTCTTGAAGTGTCTGACCTCAACAAACTTCTGAAGATGCAGCGCCAGATGGCGGACATGATGAAGAAGATGGGCAAAATGGGCAAAGGCGGCATGCTGAAACAGGCCATGAAGGGCATGTTCGGCAAAGGCGGTATGCCAGATATGCCAGCGGGTATGGACCCATCTTCCATGGATCCGAAAGCACTCGAAGCTGCGGCGAAACAACTAGGTGCTGGTGGCCTTGGTAAAGGTATGCCGGGCGGTTTGCCGGGTCTTGGCGGGGGCGCATTGCCTCCGGGCCTCTCTGGTTTTGGGAAGAAGAAGTAAGTGATCCAATCGCCCACCATAACTACGGATCGTCTGATCCTCCGCAAGCCAGCGGCACGCGACGTTGATACGGTCGTGGCGTTTTTCCTGTCTGAGCGCGCAGCTCATGTCGGCGGGCCATATACAGAAGGCAAAGCCTGGCGCCAATTCGCTGCAGAGGTCGGCCATTGGGATCTGCTTGGTTTCGGCATGTGGGCAGTGACCACGAAAGAAAGCGATCAAATTATTGGCCTTATCGGCCCATGGTGCCCTATTGATTGGCCCGAAACCGAGATCGGCTGGCTGATGTTTGAAGGTTCTGAAGGCAAAGGCTACGCATTTGAAGCCGCACAAGCGGCTGTGAACCATGCCTTCACTGAACTTGGTTGGGACACCGCCGTCAGCTATATCGCAGAAGAAAATACACGTTCCATCGCATTGGCGGAACGTCTTGGCGCGGTCTATGACCCCAACGCTCAACAACCAAAACCAGACCAGCCTTGCCTGATCTACCGCCATCCATGCCCTGCACCACAGACGGAGACGTCCAAATGACCGACGCAGTCGCCCGCGCCGCGGAACTTTTGAAGGAACACCGCGATAGCATTGACCGTCTTGATGCGATCCTCGTCTACACGCTGGGTGAGCGCTTTAAGCACACTCAAGCCGTGGGTGAACTGAAAGCAGAACACGACCTTCCCCCGTCCGATCCAAGCCGCGAAGCCGCGCAGATCGCACGCCTAGAAGATCTGGCAGACCGGGCCCACCTGGACCCCGATTTTGCCAAGGCTTTCCTGAATTTCATCATTCAGGAAGTCATCCGACATCACAAGAAACACCAGGAATAACAGAGCCGAGGCTCTGCTCACGCCATTATAGGAGAAACTCACCATGGCAATGAAAATTCGTTTGGCCCGCGGCGGCTCTAAAAAACGTCCATTCTACCGCATCGTCGCAGCGGATTCCCGCATGCCACGTGACGGCCGCTTCATCGAGAAGCTGGGCACATACAACCCGCTGCTGCCAAAAGACAGCGAAGAGCGTGTAAAGATGAACCTTGAGCGCATCGAATACTGGGTTGGCCAAGGCGCACAGGTCACTGACCGTGTTGCTCGCTTCCTGGAAGCAGCTGGCGTGAACGCGAAAACCGAGCGCAACAACCCTAAGAAAGCGGAACCAGGCCAAAAAGCCAAAGACCGCGCTGAAGAAAAAGCAGCAAAAGCGGCTGAAGCTGCAGAGGCCGCAGCGGCTCCTGCAGAAGAAGCAGCGGCTGAAGAATAAGAAGAAGGGGCTCACGGATGCAGTCTTTCCCAAAAGACTTTCAATCCGAATTGACCCGTCTTCTACGGTGGCGGCGCGACGTGCGCCGTTTCCGCACCGATCCGGTGGACGAGGCACTTCTGACGGAGTGCCTCGACGCCTTCCTGCTCGCCCCATCTGTGGGCCTGTCAGAACCCTGGCGTGTTGTGCGTGTCGAGTCTGATACCGCTCGCCAAGCCGCCTATGAAAATTTCAAAACCGCCAACGCCGAAGCGCTTGCCGGATATGGCAGCGACAAGGCCAAGACATATGCTGGCTTGAAGTTGTCAGGCATGTCTGATGCACCTGTGCAACTGGCGATTTACTGCGATGAGGCGACCGACAAAGGCTCAGGTCTTGGTGCGAAAACCATGCCGGAGATGCGCCGGTATTCAGTGGTCGGAGCCATCAACCTCTTTTGGCTGACCACCAGAGCACGCGGGCTTGGGGTAGGCTGGGTCTCAATTCTTGATCCGGTGCAATTGAACAAAGACCTAAACGTTCCTGCGGACTGGTCCCTGGTAGCCTACCTTTGCGTGGGATGGCCAGAAGACGTGTCCAAGACGCCAGAACTTGAACAATTGGGCTGGGAAGACCGTCGCAGGCAGCTGCCGATTGAAAAGCGCTAACCCTTGCGCCTCCCACTGTAATACGCGACAAACTCGCCACCTGAGTGGCAACAGCACCCAAGAATTGGAAACACGATGTCGGAATTGATCTGTGTCGGCGCAATCGGTGGCGCCTTTGGTGTGAAAGGCGAAGTGCGCCTGAAAAGCTTCACCGCAGAGGCAGAAGCGATTGCAGACTATGCGCCGCTCTCTACCGAAGACGGCAGCCGTGAGTTTGATGTTGTTGTCACGCGCTCGATCAAAAATGGCCTCGCGGCCCGCCTGTCAGGCGTGATTACCAAAGAAGATGCTGATGCATTGCGTGGCACGCAGCTGTTTGCGCCACGGGACCGTTTACCGGAGCTGCCCGAAGATGAGTTCTACCACACCGACCTGATTGGACTTGAGGTCCGGGATACTGGCGGCACGGTTCTGGGCAACGTGAAATCCGTGCAAAACAACGGCGCGGATGATCTGCTGGAAATCCACGGACCCGGCCTGAAAAACACCGTGCTCCTGCCCTTCACACGCGCAGCTGTGCCAACTGTCGATCTTAACGGGGGTCGTATTATTGCTGACCCGCCTGATGGTTTGTTTGATTAGGTTTAGAAAACGTGGCCATGCGCAAATTCGTTGTTCATGCAGGGTTCCATAAGACTGCAACGACAACAGTCCAAAAGACGCTTGAACAGCACAACGACCTGATTGCACCGCATATCGAATACCTGGATCGCAAAAGGCTAAAACCAGTTCGAATTGCCGCTCAGGCTTATTCAAGTTCGCTGGATCCAGTTGATCTGTCTATTTTCGAAATGCGGGTCTGTGAACTTCTGATGACGTTGGATGAGAAAGACGACCGCTGCCTGCTGATGTCTTCTGAAGATTTCTCAGGCTATCTCGTTGGGCGGCATGGCGTATCGACATACGCGGCGGCTGTTCCTCTGGTTGGCGCAATCAAAAACATGCTCCGCGTTGTTTATGATGCTGAACCAAACCTTTCCGTTTACTTTTCAACTCGGCGCGAAGGATGGCATGAGAGCTGCTACGGGCAACTGACAAAAAACAGAGCCATCGAGCTTTCGCTGCAAGATTTCACTCATCGCTACGCAGAAGCCAACAATTTTAACGCTATCGTTTCGAAAGTGCGCTCTGAAATCAGCCCATCAAAGGTATTCGCAGCGGATTTAGAAGATTTGACTGGTCGGCTTGGTCCTTTGCAGCCACTGTTAGATTTGTGTGAGCTAAAACCCGACTTGCAGTCAGAAATCACTCTGCTTCCGCCACAGAACGTGGCACGCAAATCGCAACCCAAATAGGCTCGCTCCTTGATCCCAAAGGGCAAAGGACGCTAAACGCTGCGGTGCAATAGAGCGGAGCGCAATATGTCCAGCCCGAACAAGTCACACGGTCGCAAATCGATCTCGGTTTCTTTGAAGCCGCGTGAACTGATGACCCATAACCCGACGCTTGCAAACGCTTGGACAGCGCGGATCATCACACTTTTCCCACAGGCCTTTCCGGGTGTTCTTGGAGAAAGCCTGACAGGCAAGGCCCTGAAGGATGGGAAATGGCAGCTGGAAACCACGGATTTACGCCCTTTCGGTGAGGGTAAGCATCGCAATGTAGATGATACGCCCGCAGGCGGCGGCGCCGGTATGGTGCTGCGCCCTGATGTTCTAGGCAAAGCCATCGACCACACATTGCGCGGTGTTCGCGGCACCAACCCCCTCGTCTATCTCAGCCCACGTGGCGTCCCGTTCTCCCAAGCTATGGCGCGCCATTGGAGCCAATGCGATGGCGTCACCATGCTTTGTGGCCGCTTTGAAGGAGTCGATCAGCGTGTGCTGGATCACTACAACATCCAAGAAGTTTCATTGGGTGATTTCGTCCTGACCGGTGGTGAAATTGCAGCACAGGCCATGATTGACGCCACGGTGCGCCTACTGCCGTCCGTTCTTGGTAATGCAGACAGCATTGAAGACGAAAGCCATTCCAAGGGCCTTCTAGAACACCCGCAATATACTCGCCCAGCGGAATGGATGGGGCGTGAGATCCCAGAGGTGCTCACATCGGGCAACCACGGTAAAGTCGCGGAATGGCGCCAGAAAATGGCGGAAGAGATCACCAAAGAACGCCGCCCGGATATGTGGGAGAAGTGGCTGGACAGAGACTAACCAATCGCTTTATCCACCGTTCCCGCAACCCAGAATTCGTTGCGGCGAGCTTTGATCTGCGCGGCGGTAAAATCCACAAACAGCCTGACCCGGGCAGTGTTGCGGAGGTCGCGGTGCAAGAGCAGCCATAAATGGCGATACGGCAGTGGTTTCTGGAACGGCGCGCGGATCAGGTTGGGATGACGGTCCCCAAGATTGCAGGCGAGATAGGCCATACCTAGTCCTGAAGCCGCCAAAGTGATGAGCGGCACGAGTTCGGACACGCGATGCTTGAGAAGTGCTTTGGGATAGAAGCTTTCTTTCACCCATTTTGCCGTCTTGTCTTCTTCGGGTTCGTGCCAGCCAATCAGGTTGAGCCCCTCGCCGCCGTTGTCATTGACCCGTTCCGCGTACTCTCTTGTGCAATAGGCGGCTTGCGACATCTGTACGAGCTTGCGTCCGACGACGTCGTCCATCACTTCATAGGCCACACGTAAGCTGACATCCGCCTCACGTCTTGCCAGGTCTGCGACGTCGTTTGTGAAATGCACATTCAACTCGATGTCAGGGTATTTCTCTGAGAAGGCCGCCAAATCATCCATGATCGAAGTCATCGCCAACCCGTGGGGCATCGTCACATAAACTGTACCGGCGGGCTGCGCGTCTCGTCCGACGATAACACGCGACGCCGAAGTCATCTCGTCTTCGATGCGCAATGCATAGGGCATCAGGTCTTCGCCAAGCTGTGTCAACACCAGACCAGTGGTCGAGCGATCAAACAGGCGGCTGCCGATGTTATCCTCCATCACGCTCAGGCGGCGTGCGACCGTCGTGTGGTTGGCCTGCAGCAGATCAGCGCCGCCCCGAATGGTGCCGGCGCGCGCGACGGCCAAAAAGAATTTCAGGTCGTCCCAATTGAAGACTTGGCTTTCGGGGCCGGTCATTGGCGCTACTCCGGTTCATTTTTGAAACACCATGTTCAGTTTTACCCGGATACCCACCAAAATTCAAACACACTAAGTTCGGTTCATCACTTAATCAAATGGACCTGAACCCATGAACAACATTCAATCCGTCATGATCACCGGCGCAAATGCTGGTCTGGGCCGTGAGGCCGCCCGCCAACTCGCCGGACGCAAGGGCATCGAGAAGATCTATCTTGCGTGCCGCAACCCCAAAAAAGCCGAAGCGGCCAAAACATCGCTGGAAGCGGAAACCGGGCGCAACATCTTTGAGATCATTCTCATGGACGTGTCTGACACGGACTCGGTCCGCAACGCCGTTGCACAGATGACCAGCCCTGTGGATGCGGTCATTCTGAACGCCGGCGGTACCGGCGGCCAGACGCCAAACGCGCTAACCAAAGCCGGGGTCACCCATATCTACGCTGCAAACGTCCACGGGCATGTCGTGCTGGTAGAAGAGCTGCTGTCGCTTCAACTCGTAACATCCACCGTACTATACGCTGGCTCCGAGGCTGTGCGCGGAATTCCCAAAATGGGCATGGCGCGCCCGGAATTGGCGTCATCAAACGAAGATGAATTCGTCTCGATTGCCAATGGTGCGAAGTTTGGACCAGAGGGCAACCCGATGGACAACTACTCTTATGTCAAACTCGTTGCGGTCCTCTGGATGGGCGCCATGGCACGCCAGCATCCTCACATCCGCTTTGTCAGCATGAGCCCAGGCGGCACCGCTGGTACGGCCGGTTTTGATAATCTGCCCTTTATCAAACGGCTTATTTTCAAGCACATCGGCGGCACTCTCATGCCTCTCTTCGGCATGATGCATTCGGTCGAAACCGGTGCGAAACGCTATGTCGAAGGTATTCTGAACCCGAAATTTGAAAGCGGTCATTTCTACGCGAGCCGCAAGGGATCCCCGACCGGACCTGTTGTCGATCAAGACACTATCGACAGCTTCCTGTCCGATCGCACTGCCCAGGACAACGCATTCCGCGCCGTTCAACAATTCGCGTAACCTCAAATATCTGCTTTGAAAAGGAGACACTCCAATGGAACTTACTCTGCAGATCCTCGTTGGCCTCGCCACTCTGATGCTCACCGGTCTTGGCACCATGTCTATGTTCGCGCCAAAGCGAATGGTGAAGAACTTTGCTATCGAACCGATCGGCACCGCCGGTCTGAGCACTATCCGTTCCGTCATTGGTGGCCTGTTTCTGGCCAGCGTAACAATGCTTCTGCTGGGCCTGTTCGGAGGTCAAACGATTGGCTTCGTAGCCGTTGCCCTGGTGCTTGGCGTTGTCGCTTTTGGCCGGGTCGTCAGCCTTGTGACAGATGGGTTTGACAAAGCTGTCATCCCTCCCCTGGTGGTCGAGCTTGTCATCATCGCAGTCCTGCTGACAGCATATTCGCAACTGTCGGCTTAAGGAACACCACTCAATAAAACGGGCTCCAACAAGGGGCCCGTTTTTGCGTGTTCACCCGGTTAAACCTTTGCGCAGCAAATTCAGCCCGGCGATCACCAGAACAACCAGCGTCAATCGCCGAAATAGCTTCTGATCCAAACGATCCTGAATGCGGAAACCATACCACATTCCAAGCATCGCGATCGGCAAAAGCAAAAGCGAAAACGGCGCAGTCTCTTTGTTCATTACGCCTGACTGCAGATGTGCTGAAATCAATGTGACGGAACCCGCCCCATATACAACGCCTTGAACAATCATCTGCTTCGCCTTTGGGGTATTGATTGCCAACAAGTACATAACCGTGGTTGGCCCCCAAGTGCCCGCGAAGCCACCCAACAGACCGGAAATTACTCCTAGCACCCATTCCGCCTTTTTTCGATTTTCTGGCGCTACGCTCAATTGGATGCCGGCCAATTGTACCAGAGATAAGAACACAACTGGGATGCCCAAGATCAGGTAAAAGACTTGACTCGAGATAAATGGAACAAGCTGCGCAGAAAGGAAGATAAAGATACAAACAACAACCAGATAACGCCAATATTCCCTTGCCGCCGCTAAAGCAGGATTAACCCCTTGCCTGAACGTCTGGAAGATATTGCTGACTACGGTTGGTATCAACATCGCAGCAATGGCCAACTTCGGATCCGTTAACGAGCTGATGCCGGATACAAGGATCAAAGGCATTGCAAAACCGACAGCACCTTTGACAATACCTGCAACCAGCGCCACCACGAAGCACAGGAGAAGTGTGGTTACATCCAACTGAGAAAGTACGCCGTAGTCCAAGCTGCCTCCAAATTTTAAGCCAGAGTCATGTCTAACCCCCTTAGTTGCAACCTGCGGGTTTGGGCCCGAAATGCAAGCGGACATTTCCTTACACTTCGGACCGTCAGTGGCTTAGGCCTTTTCAGCTTTCATTTTGGCCATGAATTGCGCTTTCATCTCGTGCCCACGGATCGCCGGGAAAGAGATTGCTGCAAGAACCAGAACGCCAAGCTTGTTTAAGGCCGCAAAGACCAGGCCATCAAAGAACCATCCCAAAAGGGTTGTAAGAGAACCCAAATATTCAGGCAGGTCCGCAAAGGCTGGAACGAACCAGGCTCCAGTTACGCCATGCAGCGCAAGACCAATCCAAAACCCTGCACAATATGGGCAGCGCCAATGTTCGTAGAGCGTTTGCAGTGGCTTTGGCAGCCGTTCCAGTATGGCGTTGAACCAGCTTCCCCAGTGTGGGAGGTGCTCCCAAATCAGCATGTGAATTGAGATACCAAGTAGCAGGTTCGGAAGATTCAGAATTTCCATAGTGATTTCCTTATTTAGTTTGTCTAACTTACTTTATTGACGAGTGAAATTCTGCAGAAAGCAGCCCTTCAGTTTCTAGGTTTGTTTGGCGGCGATTGCCTCGGCCACGCGTTCATAGACCCCAAAGCCCATTTTCAACAAAGCGCGTCCCTTTTCGGTCAGGACAATATGCTGTGCCCGCGCATCCATTTTGCATTGGAACCGCTCCACCAACTCGCGCCCTTCAAGTTTCGCAATCATTGTGCTGGCAGAGGCTTTGGTGACCCCAAGTGCGTCAACAATATCTTGCAAATGCTGACCGTGTTTGTCCTCATAACGTTGGAGGCGTTCTTCTTCATTGACGGCTGAAAGATACTCAAACTCGTTGAAGCTTAATTCCAAACTACGCGCCGCCGCATTCCATTCCCGATGGGCAAGCCGATGTAGCATGTGTATCTGTTCAGCAGTCTGGGTCATGGGAGACACTTAAGTTAGGCAACCTAACCTTTCAAGCCCAGAGACGCCAATCGGTCAATATTTTATGGTGATAGCGCACTTGCCAAAGCCCCAACTTTGCCCTACACCGCGCCTGTCCGGGACTCTTCTGAGTCGTTCGGACCTGTTTTGTATTGGCAGATCTCTTTTTCTTCGAAGGGCCAGCCAAACGAGGCAGCGAGAATAAGCAACGACGGACACCCTCTGGCGGGCGCATGTGCGGACCCGGTGAAGACACAGAGTTCTTGGACGGCACCTAACTTCGTGGGCCAAACCACGGGCAACATAGGAGATGGTCACATGGACCTGATCGCACAGCTAGAGGCGGAACAAATCGCCTCTCTGGGAAAAGACATCCCAGACTTCAAAGCGGGTGACACCATCCGCGTTGGTTACAAAGTGACCGAGGGCTCCCGCTCTCGTGTTCAGAACTACGAAGGCGTTTGCATTTCCCGTAAAAACGGCGAAGGCATTGCCGGTTCTTTCACTGTTCGCAAGATTTCCTTCGGTGAAGGCGTGGAACGTGTGTTCCCACTGTACTCCACCAATATCGACAGCATCACCGTGGTTCGCCGTGGTCGCGTGCGTCGTTCCAAACTATACTACCTGCGCAGCCGTCGTGGTAAGTCCGCACGTATCGCAGAAGTCACCAACTACAAGCCTAAGCAAGCGTAAGGAGTGGCATCATGAAAAAAGATACGCACCCAGACTACCACTTCATCGACGTCAAAATGACCGACGGCACCATCATCAAGATGCGTTCCACTTGGGGCAAAGAGGGCGACACAATGGCGCTGGACATCGACCCATCTGCGCACCCTGCGTGGAATGGCGGCTCTTCCCGTCTGATGGACGCGGGCGGCCGTGTTTCCAAGTTCAAAGCGAAATACGAAGGTCTGGGCTTCTAAGCACTGCTCTCAATTTTCAAGAAACGCCGCTCTTTTTAGGGCGGCGTTTTTCGTTGGACTTTATGCCGAGCTGCTCATTCAGCTTTAGCCGCCATCAGCGCCAAATCTCGGATGACCGCCGCTATCAAAACTTCGCTCAACCAGTAGTCATTTACCCCAAGGACAGAGTGCTTCGACCCGTGGGCGACCAAGTTCATTCAATTTTTTGATGTTATCGAGATAAATCCTCCCTGGGTCCGAAACGTGAGCGAGGACTTTGGTCATCTGATCTTGGCGTAGAAGATGTATGGTTGGATAGGGCGAGCGATTGGTAAAGTGGCTAAGATCGTCTGAAGCCACACCCTCAAATTGATATTGAGGATGAAAGGACGCTAATTGCACATGGTCTGTCAGTTCGGCTTGCTCCAAAAGCTGCTGAAACCAATCAAGCAAGTCGAGGTAATCACCGAAATCTTCTAGGCCTTGGGTGAACATGAGCAAGCTCGTGGCAACATCGTTTTCATTGGCCCCAAGCAGGCGCTGTAATTCATTCAAATAGAATAGCTTTAGTTCTGCATCGGTCGTTGCATCACAGACCGCGTAGTACACTTGGTCTCGGGCAATGACGCTAGAGGAAAACGGGCATAGATTTAGTCCTACGACCATTTCATCAAGCCAACGACGGGTATTATTCACCACTTCCTGATGAGCTATCGATAGCATCTTTGGGTCAAACTTATTGATACGAAAGGTCCTTTCTTGCTTCACCAATCTGGAGCAAATTAATGCTCCGCTGTCGACGTTGCAAACTATGACAGTTTGATCAACCCTGAGAGGCTATTTCTTACGCCGATCCAAGACTGCTTTCACAACAAGCCCTAGCAGTAGCCCCCAAACCGGAGCGCCGATGTTGAAAAAACTGATCCCACTGACAACCATCATAAAGGTGACTAAGGCCGCATCTCGATCCTGAGCATCCGTCATGGCCGCTGCCAGACTGGACGTGATGGTTCCGATCAGCGCTATTCCGGCGATGGCCAAGACCAGCGCCTCTGGGGCAATCAGGAACAGGCTTATGATGGTCGCGCCAAACAAACCTGCAAGGATGTTCACAGAACCACTCACCAGCACGGCTTTGTATCTTTGCCCTGGATCTGGATCTGTTTCAGGTCCCGCGCATAGTGCTGCGGTGATGGCCGCAAAGTTAAATGCGTAGCCCCCAAATGGGGCCAGCAGTAGTGATGTAATCCCAGTAACCGTCAGTGTGCCGGATACGGGCGGCTCATATCCCGCGGACTTGAGCACAACAACACCCGGCATGTTTTGCGAGGACATGGTGACGATATACAGCGGAAGGCCGAGTCCGATGATCACAGACCAGTTCAGCTCTGGTATAACAAAGACTGGCTTGGCCAGGGCGAGCGTTACTTCAACGTTTGGATTATACATGCCCGTCACCGCGCAAAACCCAGCGCCGACCAACAACACCACGGCGATCGTGAGTTGTGGAAACCACAAGCGCCCTGCGAGCCAAGTCGCAAGCATTGTCAGAACCAGCAGTGGCGCTTCCTCTAAAGCCTCAAATGTTCCCAGCCCGAAACGGAATAATATCCCAGCGAGCATGGCGCTCGCCAAAGCCGGTGGAATGAGCTTGGTCAGGCGTTCAAATACGCCAGTGAGACCTGTTACGATCAACAAGATGGCGCAAAACAAAAACGCCGCCACAGCCTGTTCGATAGGAACGCCCTCACCTGAGACAGCAATCAGCGCGGCACCGGGAGTGGACCATGCGGTCAGAACGGGCATCTTATAGCGCAGCGCCAAAATGACGCCGCTGAGGCCCATGCCAATGCCCAGCGCCCAGAGCCAGCTATTCGCCTGAGCTTGTGTTGCGCCCAAGGCTTCGATGGCTGCAAAGATTATCACAATACTACCGGTGTAACCCACAAGCGCAGGCAGAATGCCTGAGGTGACATGTGTTAACTTAAATCCAAACATGGCGACTCGACCTTAGAAATGCATAGCCGAATTCAGCTTCGTGCGTTATAACGCACAAATCAAGAGATATTCATGACCGACGATAGAATTCAGATCAATTTGAAGGCCATTCGTGCAGATGCAGGGCTGAGCCTTTCGGCGACCGAAACCCTGACCGGGGTCAGCAAAGCCATGCTTGGTCAGATCGAACGTGGGGAAAGCAGCCCCACGATTGCAACACTCTGGAAGCTCTCTAAGGGATTCAAACTGCCGCTCTCTGCGCTGATCACAGAACCACCCTCAACCGAACATCAGTTCAAAGAGAGCATAACGGTCCAGACATTGTTTCCGTTTGATCCGCAGCTTGGATCAGAGACGTTTGTTGTGGGGCTATCTGCAGGTCTCACACACGAATCTGCAGCGCATCGTTCAGGTGTGGTCGAGGATATTTTTGCAATCGATGGCGATGTCGACATCTATTTTGATGGTTCCTGGCATCCTCTGGGTAAAGGAAAATCCCTCAGAATCGCCGCTGACCAGCCCCACGGCTACCGTAATCTCGGCTCATTTCCCGTGCATATCCACAACACAATCTATTATCCAAGCTGACCCCGAGCGCGAATATTATGAGTAAAAAATTCCTTGTACCCCTTTTGTCGGGGTTGATGTTGATGAGCTGTGTGGATTCTGCAGGCTCCCCTGAAGTTACCCAAGGTCCTCGCATCCTTGCGATGGGGGATTCCATGATGGCCGCCCATAAGATTTCCGGGCGCGCTGTATCTGACTATGTTGCCCGCTCTTTAAATGAACCCATCCGCGATCATTCGATGGTTGGTGCCAGCATGTCTTATGCCCTGCCCATCACAGGCGCGATGGGTCTGAATATTGCCCAACAGTTCCGTGGTGGTGAATGGGATTGGGTCGTCTTAAATGGCGGCGGCAATGACCTTTGGCTGGGCTGTGGTTGTCATTCTTGCGACAACAAAATGGAAAAGTTGATCACGGCAGACGGCACAACGGGCAAAATTCCGAATCTTGTAACCCGCCTGCGCAACACCGGAGCCCAAGTTCTTTGGGTTGGCTATCTGCGCAGCCCTGGTATGGACAGTCCTATTGAAAACTGCCGAGATGAAGGTGACGAGCTGGAAGCGCGCTTGGCACACATGGCCGAAACCACCAAAGGCGTGCACTTCGTATCCATTGCAGATCTGGTTCCGCATGGAGATCGCTCCTTCCATGGCATCGACATGATCCACCCGTCGCTTAAAGGCAGCGCCGAGATTGGCGAGCGCGTGTCTAATTATATACGCAAGGTCGATCCGATCCGGTAAGAACGATCACTGACCGAGGGCTTGTCCAAAGTCCTCGATCAGATCCGAGATATCTTCAATACCAACCGAAATGCGCAGCAAGTTCTGCGGCAAACCGGTATGTGACTCTATCGAGTAGCGATGCTCTACCAAGCTTTCGACCCCTCCGAGCGAGGTTGCTCTAACAAAGAGTTTTAACCGTCCGGCAACTTCAAGCGCTTTCGGCATATCCCCTTTGATCAGTACCGAAAGCAGACCGCCGTACCCGCCTTGCATCTGTTGAGAAGCAAGTGCATGACCGGGGTCAGACGGAAGTCCGGGATATAGAACACCCTCCACAGCGGGATGATCCTTCAGGTACTCTGCTAGCTTCTGTGCGTTGGCACTCATACGCTCGACGCGAAGTGAAAGCGTTCGCATACCGCGCAGCAGGAGCCATGCTTCGAAAGGCCCCATCATGGCACCGGAGTCAGCCCGATCTGTGCGGATCGCTTCCCAAATCTCGGTTTCTGAACGACAGGACAGCACACCACCTAGAACGTCTGAATGACCGTTCATCGCTTTGGTTGCTGAATGCATCACAATGTCTGCTCCCAGGCCGAGCGGGCGACTCAAAATCGGTGTCGCAGCTGTCGCGTCTACAATTAGGATGCCATCGTTTCGATGTGCGGATTCAGCTGCAGCGGCTATATCGACGACCTTCAGCCAAGGATTAGAGGGCGTTTCAACGAACACAAGATCGACACCGCCCTCACAGGCTGCATCGAGTGCTGCCGCGTCACTCGCATCAACGAGCTTCAACGTGATCCCACGTCGACCGCAGAACTCCTGAATCCACTTGATCGTACCCCAGTAAATTCCGTCCTGCAGCACCACGCGCGCGCCAGAGGGCAACCAACGAAACGCCGCTGCAATCGCAGCCATGCCCGACGGAAACAGCAAGGTGTCTGCAGCGCCTTCCAGCTTCCGGATAACATTCTCTGCCAATCGTACATTCTCGCTATGAGGACGCACATAAGTGTTTTCCGGATTATGCAGCGAATAATCCGTCTCACGATAGAACGTCGTGGCAGGTTGGATCGGCGGCACAACACCTCCTGAACTTTCGTCCTTTGCCCCACCTGCATGCGCGACCCATGTGGCTGACTTCACATCTTTTCTCATGGTGTGCTCCTTTGGGCCAAGTTAGAGGCTGAAATTCAACCCACTGCAATAGCCAAGCCAAGTTGAACCGTGTAAAGCCCGCAGCATGTCTCGTGTCATTCTCTTCAACAAGCCTTTTGATGTGCTATCGCAGTTCACCGATCGCGGCACTGAAGGCAGCACACGTCGCACGCTGTCTGAGTTCATCGACGTTCCGGGGGTCTACGCTGCAGGCCGTCTGGATCGAGATAGCGAAGGCCTACTTTTGCTAACCGATGATGGCAAACTGCAGAACCGAATAGCCAATCCGAAGAACAAGATGTCGAAGTGCTATTGGGCGCAGGTTGAGGGTATTCCTTCTGATGAGGCGCTGGAAACATTGCGCTCCGGCGTAAAACTCAAAGACGGCATGACCCGACCGGCAAAGGTCGAACGTATGGAGGAACCGGCGATCTTATGGGACCGCACACCTCCAATCCGATTCCGAAAAAACGTGCCAGACAGCTGGATCAAACTGACTTTGACCGAGGGGCGTAATCGCCAAGTTCGCCGCATGACGGCGGCCGTAGGGCACCCCACCTTGCGGCTCATCCGGTATCGCGTAGGCACGTGGACCATCGACGGGATCGAAAACGGCCAATGGGTGGAAGCCAGCGTCTGATCGGGCAGCCCTGCATCACTCAATAAAACTTGTGGATAACCACAAGGCTCGCGCTTCCACTGTAGCCCGCCACAACATATAGTGGTATCTGAACAGGCTCGGGCATCGCACCCGATAACGAAGTCTCAGGCGAGCGGGGATCATCACATGGCACATATTATTGTCGTGGGGAACGAAAAAGGCGGAGCGGGCAAGTCGACCGTCTCCATGCATTTGGCAACAGCTTTGGCCCGAATGGGGCATCGTGTTGGTGGTCTCGACCTCGACCTGCGCCAACGAACTTTCGGTCGCTATGTCGAAAACCGTAAAGCCTTCTGCGAAAAAGAAGGTTTGGAGCTGCCAAGCCCGTTTTATCATCCTCTGCCGGACATCGATCCTTCCACCGTTCAGGAAGGCGAAAACATCTACGACCTGCGCCTCTCTGCCGCCGTGGCCGAACTTGAACCAAAAACAGATTTCATCCTGATCGATTGTCCCGGCAGCCACACGCGCCTGAGCCAGGTCGCACATTCGTTGGCCGATACTTTGGTCACCCCGCTGAACGACAGCTTTGTTGATTTCGACCTGCTCGCCCATATCGATGCAACCGGGGAAAAGATCCTCGGTCCTTCAGTTTATTCTGAAATGGTCTGGAATGCGCGCCAATTGCGTGCGCAAGCGGGTTTGAAACCCATCGACTGGATTGTTGTGCGCAACCGTTTGGGTGCACAGCAAATGGTCAACAAAGAGAAGATGGGTAAAGCGCTGGATCGCCTTGCCAAACGCATCGGGTTTCGCACCGCACCGGGTTTCAATGAACGCGTGATCTTCCGCGAGTTGTTCCCGCGCGGACTGACACTTCTGGATCTGAAAGACATTGGCGTCAAACAACTCAATATCTCAAACGTCGCAGCTCGTCAGGAACTGCGCGATTTGATAAAGGCCCTGGACCTGCCAGACGTCACTGCGAACTTTTGAGTCTTCTATACAGAACCCGCCATTATATCCGAGAATCACGCCCGTCGCTTAGCGATGGGCGTTTCTGTTTTTGCGGAGCGTTTGAGTGATGCGGGTGGAAATTTCGACTATCGCGGAAATCCATCCGTTAGCCTGCACAAATGAGCTCTTTTGCATCACATATTGCCGTTTTAAATGACCCAAATCACAGGAATGCATTGGCATTGACCTTTCACACTGTGGAAAACAGGGCTAATAGGTCTCGTCCGAAATTTTGGAGATGAACAATGGGCTATCGCATCGTTGTCGTTGGTGCCACAGGTAACGTGGGCCGCGAAATGCTGAACATTCTGGCCGAGCGCCAGTTCCCGGTAGACGAACTTGCCGTTCTGGCAAGCCGTCGTTCCCTGGGCACCGAAGTGTCTTTCGGTGACAAGACCCTGACGACCCAAGATCTGGACACCTTCGACTTCACCGGTTGGGATATGGCCCTGTTCGCCGTGGGTTCCGAAGCAACCAAAAAGTACGCGCCAAAGGCGGCGGCTACTGGTTGTGTAGTGATCGATAACTCATCGCTTTATCGCTATGACCCTGAGGTGCCTCTGATCGTTCCAGAGTGCAACCCACAAGACGTCCATGGCTATTCCCAGAAGAACATCATCGCGAACCCAAACTGCTCGACTGCGCAGATGGTAGTCGCTCTGAAGCCTCTGCACGACCGCGCGAAAATCAAACGCGTTGTTGTGTCCACTTACCAATCCGTTTCTGGCTCTGGCAAAGAGGCGATGGAAGAGCTGTGGGATCAGACCAAAGCGGTTTACAACCCAACACAGGAAGTGCCTGCAAAGGTTTATCCAAAAGAGATCGCCTTCAACGTGATCCCGCATATCGACGTCTTCATGGAAGATGGCTCCACCAAAGAAGAGTGGAAGATGGTTGCGGAAACCAAGAAGATCGTCGACCCATCCATCAAAGTCACAGCGACCTGTGTGCGCGTGCCTGTATTCGTAGGTCACTCTGAAGCGGTGAATATCGAATTCGAAGAATTCCTCGACGAAGACGAAGCGCGCGACATCCTGCGCGAGGCGCCTGGCATCATGGTGATCGACAAGCGTGAAGACGGTGGCTACGTGACCCCGAAAGAATGTGTTGGAGACTTCGCAACTTTCATCAGCCGCATCCGTCAGGACAGCACGATCGAAAACGGCATCAACCTGTGGTGTGTCTCTGACAACCTGCGCAAAGGCGCTGCGCTGAACGCGGTTCAGATCGCAGAGCTGCTGGGCCGTGAGGTTCTGAAAAAGGGCTAAACATTAGCCAATTGAGTTTTTGATAGCCCCGCCACATTGGCGGGGCTTTTTGTTTATCCCAACAAATCCCTCGCAATCCGCTCAAAGATTGCAGCCCCGATCGGGATCAAATCGTCTGGAAAGTCGTAATCCGGATTATGCAATGCGGGATAGTCCTCGCCAGGACCTCGGCACAGCATGGCAGCTTTGGCGTTCCAACCGAATACACCAAAATCTTCGGAAGCGCGCATTGGCAATCCGTCCGCCCCATTGGCCACTCCGATCGCGTTCATCGCGCTTATTGCAATATCCGTCGCTTCAGCATCATTGATCGAGGCGGCAAACTCATCAAACACTTCAAATGCCACTTTCAAGCCATGGGCATCCGCCGCATTGATCGCCAGCGACCTGGCTTCGGCCACGACGCCAGCCATTGCGTCGTCATAAGCTGTTCGAAGCGTTGCAAAGATCGTGGCTTCGCTGGGTGCAATGCCAAAGGTTGCCTCTCCGATGTTGACATGCGTCACGGTGACAAGCCGAAAAGCGTCATCAAGATCACCCCCCGGCCCCAGTGCAGTCAACGCGGGTATGAGCTCGGAAACGGCCATTGCTGGAGATATTCCTGCTTCAGGTTCAGCGGCATGGGCGGTCTTACCGGACAGGGAAATCTTTAGCCCTTGTGATGCACAGTTAATGAGTCCTGATCGCGTTGACACATAGCCCAATGGCCGCCCCGGTTCATTGTGGATGGCGAAAGCCCAGTCAGGAGAGATTTCTGCAAAGCGTGGATCAGAAACCACAGCACGCGCACCGCTGCCATCTTCTTCGGCGGGCTGGAACATCAAGACTACGCGCCCTCTTTTGAGAGGAGACCTCGAGATCACGCGGCCCAGCGCTAATAGCATCGTCATGTGCCCATCATGCCCGCAGAGGTGCCCTTTGCCATCAATTTCTGATCGCCACGCCGCATCGGATATTTCGTGAATCGGCAAGGCATCCAGCTCAGCACGAAACAGGACTGTTGGGCCCACTACGCCACTGTCAAAAATCGCAGCGACCCCATGCCCTCCGAGCCCGGAAATGATTTTGCTGGGATTTAGCTTCTGAAGCTCTGCCACGATGAATTTCGCTGTCTCGACTTCCTCTCCCGAAATTTCAGGCCGACGATGCAGGCTGCGACGCAGCTCTGTCAGTTCAACGAGGTCGAAATTTGTAAGCATGGGTCACCTCAGTAGTTGCGCACAGAGTGGCATGACAATCGATAAAGAAAAACATCAATTTGGCCTCTCTATCCACGCCTCTATCATCGAATTTACGCATTGGCTCAATCAAACCGCGCTGGTGGATGCAGAACGCACGCCGAGACATCACGTGGTGTACGACATATTCATTTTTCATAAGTTTCGAATGACTTTCCATTTGGTCGTCAACCAATTGCAAAGGCAGATCCCCCTACGTTGATGGCGCTGTGGGGGCTTAAATTTTTGGGGTGGCAAGAATGGAACGGGTGCATGTTCTATTCTCGGATGAGGTTGTCCATTTGGACGTCGTCCGGATTGAAGAATTGGAACGTCTGTTAGGTGAGAAAGATGCAGAAAACGTTATTGTCAAAGCGATGGAGGAGGTTGCGACACGGCTGACACTGAGTGAAAGAGCTTATTACAAACAAGACTGGAACGCTCTGGGAAAAACCGTGAAATCGATGAGCGCGATTGGCGAACAAATAGGCATGTCGTCCTTAGCCAGAGCCAGCAAGAATCTATTGGAGGCATTATCTGGTGGTAACGATGCGGCCATCGCGGCAACGTTCTTTCGCCTTCAACGCGTCGGTGACCGCTCCCTTTCTGACTACTGGGATATTCAGGATGTGTCTGGATAAAACGCTTGCAGCAATTGGCAATGTGGATAGGCTGGCAGAAAGGAAACACAACTAAAAGAAGAGCTGCATGGCCCTTAAATTTGCCAAAGTCGCCGAAAAAACATTGCCTTTGCATATCGTTGAGACGACAGACTTTGAGGCCTGGAAAGCCTCTTGCGATGACCAAACAAAGACCTGGCTTGAAACAACCGGCTTCAAGCCGTCCATCGGCGCGGTAAGTCTGGTACCAGGCAGCGATGGGAAACCTCGGTCTGCAGTGGTCGGCTTTGGACACCAAGAAGATCGCGTTAAGGGGCGCTTTGCGCTCGCAGCGGCTGCCACAAAACTGCCAGAACGCAGTTTCGAAATCACTAGCAGCCCGGAAGGGTTCGACTTTGAAACAGAAGCGCTTGGCTGGTTGATGTCAGGCTATGCATTTGGTCGCTACAAAGACGCGCATGGCACCAAAGCTCAGTTGGTTTGCCCTGACGGAGTAGATGCGGACCGGTTAGAAGCCATCGCTGCCGGTGAAGCGCTGACGCGCGATCTGATCAATATCCCAGCCAACGACATGGGCCCCGATGAACTCGAAAAGGCGATGCGCGCGCTTGCGAGCAATTTTGAGGCCAGGATTTCGGTCGTCAAAGGAGATGAACTCCTTAAGCAAAACTTTCCCATGATACATACGGTCGGTCGCGCATCGACGCGTGCACCGCGCTTGTTGGATATGACTTGGGGTACAAAAGGACCAAAGCTGACGCTGGTAGGCAAAGGCGTATGTTTTGATACAGGCGGTCTAAACCTGAAGCCCGGCAGCTCCATGGGGCTGATGAAAAAGGATATGGGTGGTGCGGCAACTGTTCTTGGGCTCGCCCATATGATCATGGCTTTGGAACTGCCGTTGCAGTTGCGTGTCCTGATCCCTGCTGTTGAAAACTCCGTCAGTGGCAATGCCTTCCGTCCGGGGGATATCCTGACCTCTCGAAAGGGTCTGACGGTCGAAATCAATAACACGGATGCAGAAGGTCGCCTTGTACTCGCCGATGCCCTTGCTTTGGCAGCCGAAGATAATCCGTATCAGATCATATCCATGGCAACACTCACCGGTGCCGCGCGCGTTGCTGTCGGCCCGGATCTGTCCCCCTTCTATGCGGAGGAGGACCGCGTCGCTGACGCTCTCTCCCGTGCAGGAACCAAAATCGCAGACCCGCTTTGGCGCATGCCCTTCTGGGACCCTTATGAAAAAATGATCGAGCCTGGCATCGCTGATCTGGACAATGCCCCTAGCGGTGGCTTCGCAGGGTCCATCACCGCGGCGCTTTTCCTCCGGCGCTTTGTAGACACCGGGCGCTATACCCATTTTGACATTTATGGCTGGAACCCAAGCGCCAAACCTGCACGCCCCAAAGGCGGCGTCGGTATGGGTGCGCGCGCCATTCTAGAGGCTCTGCCGGAGGTGCTGAATTTATGAAAGACCGCAGACTGACACCCGCGAATAAACGCGTCGCTGATCCTGCACTGCAATCGGATTGGCCCGGTGTCAGTTATGTCGAGCCAGAACCATACGCTGTTCACTGGCCACTTGTGGATTTGATGAATGCACCGGAAGGACATCGCGACAGGCAATTGCTATTTGGCGATACGGTTGGCGTTTATGAAACCCATGAGGGCTGGGCTTTCGTTCGCTCCGACAAAGACGGATATGTTGGTTACGTTCCCAAAAGTTCGCTGGCTTTAACGCCAGCAGCAACGCATCGCGTCGCGGCGGCTGCGACTCATGTTTATGAGCAGGCCCATTTCAAATCCCGGGACCGCATGCGTCTCAGTCACGGCTGCCAGTTGCACGGATTGGAAACTGAAAACGGTTTCCTAAAAACCGCAGATGGCTACGTCCCACTCGTGCATTGTGCTGCTATCGAAGAATTCGCTTCAGATCCCGTGTCAGTGGCTAAAACCTTTCTGGATACGCCTTACCTTTGGGGCGGAAACAGTCGATTTGGAATTGATTGCTCAGGCCTGATCCAAGCGGCTTTTCTGGCCTGTGGCACCCCGTGCCCTGGTGACAGTGACCTGCAGGAAGAGTCTCTGGGCTACGAATTGCCCGCAGATGTTTCCCTGGAACGAAACGATCTTCTGTTCTGGAAAGGCCACGTCGCAATGATCGTGGACGAAGATCGGCTGATCCACGCAAATGCCCACCATATGGCTGTCACCTTCGAAAACATCGACACCGCAATCCGCCGGATCGAGCAACAAGGTGATGGCCCCATCACGAAACGCAAGCGCGTGATACGCGCATAAGCCTCTAGTCGAGGTCGACCGCGCGGATCAGTTTACGTTCCAAAACACGCAGCACCGTCTTTAGATCGTGCCCGCGCTTCAAAATTTGCCCATCCATCCCAATCACCGAATAAAGCCCCTGCCGATTTCTCAGCTTGGGGCGCTTTTCAATCCGGTAAATTGGATGTTCCGCAGTCCGACGAAAAATCGAGAACACGGCAGCATCCTTTAAGTGGGAGATGCCGTAGTCACGCCATTCACCTGCCGCCACCATCCGACCATATAGCGAAAGGATGATATTCAATTCGGTACGATGAAAGGCCACCTGTGTTGGGGTGGATCGATCTCCGGGAAAGGGCGTCGTAGGAGATATATTCATAAAAACAGGTTCGCCTTGATTTTGAATAAAATCAACCCTGCCCCGATTTTGCCCAAGATTCATCTGCAAAAGGCCTTTGACCTTCCCCGAATCCGCCCAAGGCGGGGTTGATAAAGACAACATAGCGAAAAATACCGCTACCCCGGCGACGTACTCTTTTCTTGCCCCCACCCAGTTGCGTCGTCGGGGGCTCTTTTTTCAGAAATGTTTGTAAGTATTGGCATCTTTGCCATTGATCTGCTGATCAATTCTAGATCTTCTGACTTTAATCTATTTGGAGCCAGATATGAAAATTTTGCCCCTAATACTTGCAGCCATTTTGGCTTTCGCAGGGATCGCTGCGGCCCATCAGGGCGTCAAAGACGCGAAAGTAGAAGCATGGATGCATTCCATGAGCCAAGCCGGGCAGGCCAGCAAGGTACTTGGGGCGATGGCAAAGGGAAATGCCAGCTATGATGAGCAGAAAGCAGAAGGTGCCAAATCGATACTGATCGACGTGGCCGCAGAAATTCCTGCGCTTTTTGAATCTCAAGCCATTGATCCGGTCAGCGAGGCCTTGCCAGCGATCTGGGAAGATTTTGAAGATTTCACATCGAAAGCAGAGCAAATGAAAATTGCTGCGGATGCGCTCGATGTGAGTAGTGCCGAAGCGATTTCGGCGGGAATTCGTTCACTTGGTCGCAGTTGCGGTGGATGCCATCGGAGCTATCGCAAATAATTACACATAGACGCATCCGATCCTTCTGCCGTCGCTCAGTGAGTTGAAAAGAGATCGTGATTGGCGCAGAGTCCCAGCAAATTACATGGAGGATGAACGATGATGCGTACGCGCGCAGCCGTTGCTCTTGAGGCAGGCAAACCCCTCGAGATTATGGAAGTGAACCTTGAAGGCCCAAAGGCTGGTGAGGTTTTGGTTGAAATCAAAGCCACCGGCATTTGCCACACAGATGAATTCACCCGCTCTGGCGCTGACCCGGAAGGTCTATTCCCGTCTATCTTGGGGCACGAGGGCGCCGGTATTGTTCTGGAAGTGGGAGAAGGTGTGACAACCTTGAAGCCCGGCGATCACGTTATCCCGCTTTATACACCTGAATGTCGTGAGTGTCATTCTTGCCTCTCCGGCAAAACCAACCTCTGCACTGCCATTCGTGGCACGCAGGGTCAGGGTCTGATGCCAGACGGAACTACCCGTTTCTCCATGCTGGATGGCACTCCGATCTATCACTACATGGGCTGCTCTACCTTCGCGAACCACACGGTTCTGCCGGAAATCGCATTGGCAAAAGTCCGTGAGGACGCACCCTTTGATAAGATCTGTTACATCGGCTGCGGTGTTACGACGGGAATCGGAGCCGTTATCAACACGGCTGGCGTTGAGATCGGCTCGTCAGCAGCCGTCTTTGGTCTGGGTGGGATCGGATTGAACGTCATTCAAGGTCTGCGAATGGCCGGAGCAGATGTCATCATCGGCGTTGATCTGAATGACGACAAAGCGGAGATGGCGAAGAAGTTCGGCATGACTCACTTTGTAAACCCATCCAAACTGCCTGAAGGTCAGTCGGTGACCGAGGCCATTGTCGAATTGACCAAAACGGAACAAGACGCGTTCGGCGGCGTCGACTATTCCTTTGATGCCACTGGCAACGTTCAGGTTATGCGCGATGCGCTGGAATGTTCTCACCGCGGTTGGGGTGTCTCTGTGATCATCGGCGTTGCTCCTGCAGGGGCAGAAATCTCCACCCGTCCGTTCCAATTGGTCACCGGGCGCGTCTGGAAGGGCACAGCCTTTGGAGGTGCCAAGGGGCGAACGGATGTCCCTAAGTTCGTGAACTGGTACATGGATGGAAAAATCGAGATCGACCCGATGATCACTCACAAACTGTCTTTGGATGACATCAACGAAGGTTTCGACCTGATGCATGAAGGGAAATCCATCCGTGCAGTCGTGGAGTTTTGATCCAACAAGAGACTAGAAAATTAAGCCCCGCTCAGCGGGGCTTTTTTGTTCAGGCCGGGCTGCTCGTCCCGTAGCTCTTCATGAACATCTCAACAGTGGCATTCGCAACCGAAAGAATTTCATCGTCTGAAAACTCCGTTCTCACTCCGAAACAAGCAAGGTTGAACAGCTTCGTTTTGCAAAGCTCTGAGAACTGGTAAGCTGCCATATCCACGTCATCGATATTCAACTCTCCACGAGAAACACTTTCCCGCAGATGCTCAACCATCTGTTCGTGACCATTTCCAGGTCCAGCTTCGTAATAAGCCTGTCCCAACTCAGGAAACCGATCTCTTTCGGCTACGCAAATCCGGAAGATGCGTTGTGAAAACTCTGAAACCAGAAACTTTGCCAATCCATAGGCCGCCAGATGCAAAGCGTCACGCACCGGCATCGTCTCATCGATCCGAGAGACAATTTCAGTCGACATGCGCTCACATTCCGCCTGGACCACTTCTTTAAAAAGCTGCCGTTTGTCTGAGAAGTAGCTATAAAGCGTCGCCTTTGACACGCCAGATGCTTTGGCGATGTCATCTACACTTGCTCCTTCAAATCCATCTCTCAAAAATATCTCGCGCGCACCCGCCAAGACTTGATCGATTTTTCTGCCTTTTCGAAGAATGGGAGCTTGAGTGTTCATAACTGCCTTTTTGGATTGGTCTGTTCAAATATAAACTGTTCAGTTCACTTTTGCCAACCTAACCAAAGGAGAGCGAAGCAAAGCTTGGCTATTAGCGCATCTCCGCAGTCGGGTTGAAGACCAAAACATTGCTCAGCCGCGCGCAATTTCCTTGCTATTCGGTAAGTATTTGTTACCAATTCAACATGGTCGATGTGTTCCTGCAAACCGTTCCATTTTTTGCAATCATCGGCTTGGGTTACCTTGCCGGTCGGTTAGGATTTTTTCCTGAGGTTGCCACCGCGTATCTCACTCGGTTTGTGTTTTATTTCGCCCTGTCTGCGATGCTCTTTCAATTTTCAGCCAAACTCGAATTGGCCGAAATTTTGGATTGGAACATCATCCTCGCCTATCTCGCTGGAACCACAGCTATTTACATACTCGCCACGATTGTCGCCCTTCTTCGGCGCCAGTCGGTGCCGGTTGCCGCTGTTGAAGCACAGTGCGCTGTCATCGGAAACACGGGATTTCTAGGAATTCCAATGTTGACCATCTTGATGGGTGCCGAAGCGATTGGCACGCTGATGCTGATCCTGGCTGTCGACCTGATTGTCTTTTCATCCTTAATCGTGATCCTGATCAACGGCGCGCGCGATGGTCAGTTTTCAGTTCGCATCATTGCAACAGTCGCCATGGGTCTGATCAAAAATCCCATGATCGTGGCGATGATTGCAGGCCTTTCTTGGTCTTCGATGGGCTGGGGCATACCGGTGGTCATGAATGAATTCTTATCAACGCTAGGTGCTGCCGCGACGCCCGGAGCGCTGTTTGCAATTGGCGCATCCCTTGCCAGCAAATCAACTGAACGCATGCACGTTGCCGGCTGGTTGAGCTTCTGCAAATTGATCTTGCACCCGCTGGCTGTGACAGGGTTCGCATTGTTTGTATTCTCACCAACACCGTATGACGCCGGGATAATCATTGCGGCATCCGCCCTGCCCGTCGCTGGCAACGTCTTTATGCTCGCGCAACACTATGGGGTTGCTCCACAACGTGTTTCAGCCTCCATCCTGATTTCGACGGTGATCTCTATTCTGACCTTTTCGATGATCGTTGGTTGGGCAACTGCCCTTTAATTGAAGTTCCTGCCGCAAATAGCGCGCCTCTCGCCGCGCTAGCCCTTGCCGCCTTAGGGGGTTCTGCGATAGCCCTGCCTTCGGACAAAGTAAGGATCACCATGGAAAGCCTATCTGAAAACAAGAGTTTCGGTGGTACCCAAGGCGTCTACAAACACGCCTCTACCAGTTGCAATTGTGACATGACCTTTGGTCTGTTCCTGCCTGAAGAAGCCAAGGACGGCCCGGTGCCGGTTTTGTGGTTCCTCTCTGGGCTGACCTGCACACATGAAAACGCCATGACTAAAGCGGGCGCTCAGGCTTGGGCGGCGGAGCAAGGCATCGCTGTGGTCTTTCCTGACACCAGCCCGCGCGGTGATGATGTTGCTGACGATGACGCCTATGATTTGGGCAAAGGAGCTGGCTTCTACGTGAATGCCACGCAAGCCCCGTGGTCACCCCACTTCCGCATGTGGGACTATATCGCGTCTGAACTTCCCGCCCTGCTGGAAGAGAAGTTCCCCCTTGATATGAGCCGTCAGGCAATCACCGGTCACTCTATGGGCGGCCACGGTGCTTTGACCTTGGCATTGTCTCTGCCCGGTCGCTTTAAATCAGTCTCTGCCTTCTCGCCGATTTGCAACCCAACTGGATCGGATTGGGGCCGCAAGCAATTGAGCGCATATCTGGGCGCCGATGAAGCGCTTTGGATAGGCCATGACGCTTCGATACTGATGCGTGAGAGAGGCTTTGATGGGCCAGTTTTGATTGACACTGGAACCGATGATCAATTCATGGACCTCCTGAAGCCTGAAACACTCGCGGCCGCCGTTGCAGAACGCCGCCAGGAGGCCAATCTACGTTTGCAGAAGGGCTACGATCACAGCTATTTCTTTGTCTCAACGTTCATGGAAGAGCACGTCGCCTTCCATGCTGATGCTTTGTACGGAGAGTAATCCATGAGCCACTTTGATCTTATCGTAATCGGCTCTGGCCCAGCGGGACGTGCAGCTGCGATTCAAGCAGGCAAACTGCAACGCAAAGTCCTGGTAATCGACCGCAAGGATCGCCTCGGCGGTGTGTCCGTCCATACCGGAACCATCCCTTCCAAAACTCTCCGCGAAACAGTGTTGAACCTCTCAGGTTGGCGGGAGCGGAGTTTCTACGGTCGCTCCTATCGGGTAAAGGATGAAATCAACGCTGACGACCTGAAAGCACGTCTGCACATGACACTCGACTATGAAGTCGACGTGCTGGAACACCAGTTCAATCGCAACCACGTGAGTACGCTGAACGGCGTTGCCAAGTTCATCGGCCCGCGTGAGATCGAGGTCGCAACTGAGGCGGGTGAAACCACCACTCTGACAGCTGACAACTTCTTGATTGCAACCGGGACAAAAACCTATCGCCCGGAAACCGTCCCATTCAACGGTACCAACATTTTGGATAGCGACGAGTTTTTGGACATGGCCAAAATCCCGCGCTCTTTGGTTGTTGTCGGGGCCGGTGTGATTGGCGTTGAATATGCCACCATGTTCTCGGCGCTAGATGTGCGCGTCACCCTGATCGAACCGCGGGACAGCTTCCTTGACTTCATCGATAAGACGCTGATTCAGGATTTCACCCATCAGATCCGCGAAAACGGTGTCGATCTGCGGTTGGGGTCTGCAATCGAGAAGATCGAAGAGCATGGCGAAATGGTTGAGGTGAGCCTTGAAAATGGACGGCATGTGCGAGCAGAGATGCTGTTGTTCGCAGCGGGCCGCATGGGCGCTACTGAAAAACTCAACCTGTCAGCAGTTGGACTCGAGACCGATCATCGCGGCCGCATTTCTGTGAACCGCAAAAACTACCAGACTGACATCCCGCACATCTATGCGGCAGGTGATGTGATTGGACACCCAAGCCTGGCGTCAACGTCTATGCAACAGGGCCGCGTCGCGGCATGTCACGCGTTGGAAACCCCAACTCTGCCAGAAAGCCCATGGTTCCCATATGGCATTTACTCCGTGCCGGAAATCTCTACCTGTGGCATGTCCGAGGAAGAGCTTCAGGAACGCGGCATTGCTTATGAAGTCGGCGTAGCCCGCTTCCGCGAAACATCGCGCGGTCACATCATGGGCCTTGAGCACGGGATGCTAAAGATGCTGCTCTCGCTGAAAACCCGTCGACTGCTGGGCGTTCAGATCGTAGGAGAAGGCGCAACCGAACTGATCCACATCGCGCAGGCGGTTATGAATCTGAAGGGCACAGTAGACTACTTTGTTGAGAACACTTTCAACTACCCAACGCTCGCAGAAGCGTATCGTGTGGCGGGGCTTGATGCATTCAATCGGATGCCCATCCCTGACGAGTTCAAGGTAAAGCGCGAAGAACGTATGGAAGAAAAGAAAGCCACCCGTGCGCGCTTGAAAGCCGAAGCGGAAGGTAAATCGTGACAGAGATCTACGTGGATGCGGACGCTTGCCCGGTGAAAGCCGAAATCGAGCGTGTCGCAACGCGCCATAAGATCAAAGTCTATGTTGTCAGCAATGGCGGCTTGCGCCCCTCGGCCAATCCATTGATCGAAAACGTCATTGTCCCCGAAGGGCCTGATATCGCGGATATGTGGATTGCAGACCGTGCCAAAACCGGTGATGTCGTCATCACAGGTGACATTCCGCTGGCTGCCAAATGCGTGGAAGCTGGCGCGAAAGTTCTGAAACACAACGGCGAGTCCTTAAATGAGCGCAATATTGGGCAAGCCCTCGCAGTGCGTGATCTGATGAGTGATTTGAGATCTGCGGACCCATTCCGGCAGGGCGGCGGGAAGGCTTTTTCAAAGTCTGATCGCAGCCGATTTCTGGATGCATTGGAACGCGATATTCGCGCGGCAAAAGCCAAGTAAGCAGGATTTAGAAAATGCCTATTGAAGCTGTAATATTTGATGTCGGCAACGTTCTGATCGAGTGGCAGCCAGAACGTGCCTACGATCGCCTGATCGGCGAAGAACGCCGCAAAGCCATGTTTGCAGAGCTGGACATGCATGACATGAACAATGACATCGACCTAGGGGCCCCTTTCAAAGAGCGTATTTATCAATTCGCGGAAGAAAACCCGAAATGGCGCGATGAAATCCGTATGTGGCATGACAACTGGTTTGACCTCGCGAGCCCTGCCATTGACCACTCTTGGCGCCTACTAAGAGCGTTGCGCGCAAAAGGCGTTCAGGTATTTGCCCTCTCCAATTTCGGCGTCGACAATTGGCCCCCTGCTGTCGAGGTCTACCCGGTACTCGGTGAATTTGACCGCGAATATGTATCAGGCCGTATGGGTCATGTGAAACCGTTCAACCGGATTTATGAAATGGTTGAAGAAGACTGTCAGGTCGAACCAGATCGTCTTCTTTTCGCTGACGACCGTGAAGAAAACCTGGTGACCGCGCGCGCACGTGGCTGGAAAACCCACCTATTTGAAGGACCGCAAGGCTGGGCAGACCGCTTGGTAACTGAAGGTCTGTTGACCGCGACGGAGGCGGCTTAGGCCGCCATAGCAGCAGGCGGCGTCCGCTTTTCGCGGATTGGAAGATGCACTATCGCGCTAAAGGCCCCCACACCTACGCCGATCCACCAGACCGCTTCATAGCTTCCATAGACGTCATACATGCGCCCGCCCAGCCACACGCCCAAGAAACTACCCAGTTGGTGGCTGAAGAAGACAATGCCATAGAGCGTGCCCATGTAACGCAGCCCATAAAGATGCGCGACGAGACCTGAGGTGAGCGGAACAGTTGCGAGCCAGAGCGAGCCCATCACAATTGAAAATATGATGACGGTTGTTGGCGTCATCGGCAACATTATGAACGCCGCGGCCGCTATTGTTCGACCTGTATAGATTGCCGCCAGTAGATACTTCTTGGAGTATTTTTTACCGAGATAGCCCGCATACAGCGTGCCGCCAATATTAGCTGCACCGATTAGGGCAATCGACCATGCACCAAGCTGTGAGGTGGTGCTTATGCCAACGGAGGCAAGTACGCCTTTCGGGTCAATGGCAGCACAGACCTCCGTCACAAACGCCGGGAAATGCGCGGTTACAAAGGCGAGTTGGTAGCCGCAACTGAAAAATCCGAGAAAGATAAGCGTGTAAGACGGATCTTTGAATGCACGCTTCAAAATGGTCCCCATGCTTTCTTCAAGTTCCGCTTTTGAAGCCGCAGGCGCACGCATCATTGGGAGCGTAATCAAGACTGCAAGGATACCGGCTGCAAAGATCAGAAATGTGTTTTGCCAACTCAGGAAGCCCAACATCCATTCAGCAACCGGCGCACCAAATACCTGCCCAGCGCTGCCTGCCGCCGTTGCAATCGCAAGCGACATCGAGCGGTTTTCATCAGAACTCGCGCGTCCGACGACCGCCAAGATTACACCAAAACCCGTACCCGCGATACCAAATCCAACCATCACTTCATAAAACTGATGCGCTTCAGGTGAAACAGCGAAGGAAGACAATACCAATCCAGCTGCGTAGACCAGAGCCCCCATTATGATCGCCTTGCGATCCCCGATGCGTTCTGCAATCGCACCGAAAATCGGCTGACCGATACCCCAGGCAAGGTTTTGAATCGCAATGGCCAGAGAGAATTCAGACCGCAGCCAGCCAAACTCTTCGGCAATTGGGATTTGAAACACCCCAAAGCTTGCACGGATCGAGAAGGACACGAGAATGATGATGCAACCGGCGATCAACACCGGTGTCATTAGAGGCGCGCGTTCCTGCATGGTACTCTCCTTGGGCAGCGCCCGCATGATGGGAGCGTCGGCTCAAGTGAGTCAATTCAGGAATTGTGCGCCTGATAGTCAAGATCTGTGATCTGTCAGCAATTATGCCCTATGGGCGCGGAATTGGCCCTGTATCTTTGGGCACGGCATATCCGCGCTGAAACCCTGGGCGGTCAGCCAATCTTAGGTACCAGTCGCGGACAGCTGGAAAGTCATTTAAATCGATCCTCTGAAATTCAAACCGAGATACCCAAGGCCAAATCGCAAATTCGCAAACCGAGAGATGTTTCAGTATAAAATCGCGGTGTTCAAGATGCGCATTCAAGATGCCATAGAGCCTTTGCGCCTCTTTGCCGAACCTTTCCTCCGCGTATGGCGCTTTGCCCGGATTGAACTTCAGGAAGTGGTGCGCCTGCCCCAGCATCGGCCCTTGCCCACCCATCTGCCACATGAGCCATCGCATCATTTCCCAATATTCCGGATCATGCCGCTCTGGTGTAAATTGGCCGGTCTTTTCGGAAAGATAGAGCAGTATTGCACCGCTTTCATTCACGACCGTCCCGTCATCGTCCACGAGCACCGGTATTTTGTGATTTGGGTTCAGCGCCAAAAAGGATGGATCAAATTGCTCGTCTGCGCTGATATCGACCGATTGCACCGTGTAGGGCAGGCCCATTTCTTCCAAAGCGATGGATATCTTACGGCCGTTCGGCGTGGACCAAGTATATAGCGTGATCATTGTTGTTCCCATCCGCTGAGCGCAGTTTGGTTATTGGCCGTGATATTGCCCGCAAATTTAGCGCACGAAAAGCAGACGTAACGGCGCAGCCTATATCGCGGCTTCCAACCCTCGCTTACAAAAGCTATGCAACAGTTATGACTGCGATACAGGACATCTACGACAACCTCGTTGCCACGGGCGAATTGACCCGCGACCCGGCGCAAGAGGCCGTTCTCCCCGAATTCGAACGCGTGCGCGCCGGCCTTGCTGAGCCTGCTCCGAAGAAAAAGGGGTGGTTTAAGAAAGCCAAACCAGAGGCCGTCAAAGGACTTTATCTTTGGGGTGGCGTTGGGCGCGGAAAATCCATGTTGATGGATATGTTTGTTGAGGCTGTTGAGGTCCCTTCCCGGCGCGTACACTTCCACGCGTTTATGCAGGAGATTCACGCCGGCATGCATCAGGCCCGTCAGGAGGGCGTCAAAGATGCGCTTGCGCCTGTTGCAGCTAAAGTGATCGAAGATGTTCGCCTGCTGGCCTTTGATGAAATGCAAATCACAGATATCACGGACGCCATGATTGTCGGACGTCTGTTTGAGATGCTTTTTGAGGCGGGCGTCACAATTGTCACCACCTCAAATCGTGTGCCTGATGATCTCTATAAAGATGGCCTCAACCGACAGCTCTTTCTGCCCTTCATCGACGTCCTGAAAGAACAGATGGTCATCTGGGAAATGGTCTCCCCTACGGACTACCGTCAAAATCGCCTGACAGGTCAACAGGTCTATTTTGTGCGTGGCTCTGGTGGCGCAAGGAAGCGTTTGTTGGAGCTTTGGAAAGACCTTGCGGGAACCGGTGCTCCGCCGCTCATTTTGACGGTCCAAGGCCGCGAGGTTGAGATCCCCAGGTTCCGCAACGGGGTGGGTAAAGCAAAATTCTATGACCTTTGTGGCAAGATGCTTGGCCCGGCCGACTACTTGGCAATTGCAGAGGCTGTACGCGTTCTGGTGATCGAAGATATCCCTCATCTCAGCCGCCACAACTTCAACGAAGCAAAACGCTTCGTGACATTGATTGACGCGCTTTATGAAGCGAAAGTCCGGCTGATTTGCACAGCCGCCGCGGAACCAGAGATGCTCTATGTTGAAGGCACAGGCACCTTTGAGTTTGAACGAACCGCCAGCCGACTGCGAGAGATGCAGGACGCAGATTGGGGCAAAGATACCTAAGCACGAATCACTGAATTCAAACGAATCGGGGGACGCCAATTGGCATCCCCCGGTCCCGATAGTCTTGCCTGTACTGGGCTTAAAGGCGCTGCTCGGCCACCTCTATCCCACTGCCTTTATTGAAAAAAGTCCTGCTGTAGCGACTATACGCCCTGTCAAACGAATCGGTCAAGTGGCTCCGAATCGGTTTTTTGATCTCGAGCACATAACGATTCGCAGAAGTGAGTCGTTTCAATCACTTAGCGCGGCAAAAAAATTCACTACCCGTTCTCGCGCAGGACCACCCCAGCCAGATAGAGCGAACCGCAGATCAAAACGCGGCTGCCCGGTGCGACTTTCAGAATGTCACGAAGCGCCACTTCAACGTTCTCAGCAATCTGAGCTTTCATGCCGACCTGAGTGGCAGCAAGCGCCGTCGCTTCTGCAGGTAGCGTGTTTGCTTCTCCTGGAATGGAGACGGCGGTCAGGCTCTCAACTTCTTTGGCGATGGGGGAGAGGTAGCCGCTAACGTCCTTAGTGTTCAGCATACCGCAGATCAGATGTGTGTCGCGCTTTGGAAGCGATTTCAGAAGCTCTGCAATCGCAATACCCGCAGCGGCATTGTGGCCACCATCAAGCCAAAGTTCAGCGTCGCCTGCGGCCTCAACCAGCGGGCCGGTTTTCATACGCTGCATACGCGCAGGCCATTCAGCATTTGCCATGGCTGCCTCGCAAGCCACCTCATCTGCCCCAAGATGACGCAAGACGGCCAACGCGGCACCCGCGTTTATAACCTGGTGCGCACCCAGAAGCGCGGGCATTGGAAGGTCCAGCAAACCACGCTCGTCCTGATAAATCAGACGTCCACGCTCCGTGCTAACATGCCAATGTTGCCCATAGGCCAGTAGCGGCGCGCCAAGACGTGTCGCAGTGGCTTCGATCACTTCCATAGCCTCATCTTCCTGAGGGCCAACAATGCATGGAACTCCACGTTTAATGATACCCGCCTTTTCGGCGGCGATCTTTGCAAGGGTGTTCCCAAGAAACTGTTCGTGATCGATCGAGACCGGCGTGATCACGGTGACTTCGGGTTCGATCACATTGGTTGCATCCAACCGCCCGCCAAGTCCAACTTCCAGCAAGGTGTAATCCGCCTTTTTGCGCGCGAAGGCGAGCAATGCGGCACAGGTGGTGATCTCAAAATAGGTGATGTCAATGCCACCATTCTTGGCGTAACACTCATCCAGCACCTCAGAGAGGTGGTCTTCCGAAATCAGCTCTCCCGCAAGACGGATGCGCTCATGAAAGCGCGCAAGGTGAGGAGAGGTGTAAGCGTGCGCAGTTCGCCCCATCCCCTCAAGCCCTGCACGGATCATGGCTTGCGTAGAACCTTTACCATTGGTGCCCGCAATATGGATCACAGGTGGCAGGTCTTTCTGCGGATTATCCAGCGCTTTCAATAGACGCCAAACGCGATCCAATGTCAGATCAATGACCTTTGGATGCAGGGACATCATGCGCTCTAGAATGGCATCGGAAGATTCGGTCGTCATGGCGTGTCTCAAATCAATTTCTGGCAGAATCGCTATATAAAAAACGCGCCCGGCTCAATGCGGGGCGCGTCATAAATGGTCGAAATTCCGTATAGGTTACTCGGCTTTTGCGGCTTCAGCAGGTTCTCCCGCCGCATCTGTGCCGTTTTCAGCGCTCGGGGCAGGTAAATCGCCTTTCACGGCAGGTGGCAGTTCCAGCAGCATCCGCACGATTGTGATCAGCTCTTCGCGCATCTCATTACGGTCTGTCACGCGATCCAGCATACCATGATCCAGCAGGTATTCTGCGCGCTGGAAGCCTTCTGGCAACTTCTCGCGAATAGTCTGTTCGATCACGCGGGCACCGGCAAAACCGATGAGAGCATTAGGCTCTGCGATTTGTACATCGCCAAGCATTGCGTAAGACGCCGTTACACCGCCCGTCGTCGGGTGGGTCAGTACAACAATGTAAGGCAGCCCTGCCTCTTTCAGCATTTGAACCGCGATGGTCGTACGCGGCATTTGCATCAGGCCCAGAATACCTTCTTGCATCCGCGCACCACCGGCAGCGGAAAACAGAACCAATGGGCGCTTCATTTCAACCGCGCGTTCCGCAGCTGCAACGATGGCGTTGCCAACATACATGGACATAGAACCGCCCATGAATGAGAAGTCTTGCGCACAGGCCACAATCGGGGTTCGTCCGATTTCACCCTCAGCGACCAGCATCGCTTCTTTTTCGCCGGTCTTCTTCTGAGCCGCCTTCATGCGTTCAGGGTACTTCTTCTGGTCTTTGAAGTGCAGCGGATCCGCGATTGGCGCAGGCACGTCGATCTCTGTGAAAATGCCGCCATCAAACAAAGACAGAAAACGATCGCGTGGCGAAATACCCATATGGTGACCGCACTGTGTGCAGACATTCAGATTTTCTTTCAGCTCACGATGGAACAGCATCGTCCCGCATTCACCACATTTCGTCCAAAGATTCTCTGGCACTTCGCGGCGCGAGAAGATGGAGTTGATCCGAGGACGGACGTAGTTGGTGATCCAGTTCATAAAAAGCCCCTGAAGACGCGTAACAGAAGTGAAATAAGCCGCAATTCAGGGAAATGCAATTAGCGCCTGATGGCAATTCGCGCCCCAAGCCACAAACACAGCAAAATTGGCCCTTCCAAGATCAAAGCAGCGCGCACCAAATCAACATCTTGTGGGCCATAAGGAACATGTAAGAGCGCCAGACCATCCCAATGGTGTTGCATGGCGACAATCATGATCGCCACGATATTGTTCACGAAATGCATAGCAATCGCTGGCCCAAGGGAGCCACTTCGCGCCGTCAAATCAGCGGCCGCGATGCCAAATGCGGTCGCCCACAAGGCGATGAGCATTGCATTTTCACCATATACTTCTGGGCTGAAATGCAAAAAGCCAAAAAAGATGCTTGGCAGGACCATCCAGACAAGAGGGCTTGCAAACCGAGCGGCCAATTGGCTTTGCAGATATCCGCGAAAGATAAGCTCTTCGGTTGTGACTTGGATAAACAGCCCTAGGAGTGCAGGCAAAACCAGTGGCAGCCACGCGGGAAAACCCAGATGCATTAGTGGTTGCTGGCCTGCAGGCGACGGCAAAACCAAAATGACAGCGACCAGCAGCAACACAATCCGGAACACGCGGAAGAAATCACGGAACGCAGGCTGAATTGGCCCTAAAAGACTCGTGAACGACCTATCATGCACGAGACGCACAACCACCCAGAGAGCCGCAGCAGGCATGATAAACGAGAACAATGTTACAAGCATCGCTCTCGCTGTGTTGCCGGTGATCAGCTCGTATTCAAGGCGATCCCACGCCTCAATAGACTGCAGTATCTGGAAAAGCCCGAGATTGAACGCAATTACCGCGATAAATAAAATGACAAGCCCCACAGATAAACGCGGCAGGCTCGCGCTGGCGCGGGCCGGGGCAATCATATTCTGATGGGCATCATAGGCAGACATGCCACAGCTCTAACGAGGTTTCAGCCATTGGGCTAGAGCTGACATTTACGAAACTTGCCGCCGTCGTTTTGGTCCGCTATCCAATCCAGACCTCTGGAAACGTAGCTAAATGTCCGCCATACCGTCAAAGATCAACATCGGTTTACTCTTCATTGCAGGTCAAATTCTGTTGGCCTGTTTGCCGGAGGTGAGTTCAACCGAACAACCGAGCGCCTGGACCAAATCTCACCGCTTAGGAAATGGCGACATCATCGCAACAGCCCCAGTTGGCTATTGCGTCAACCGCAGTGCAAGACCGACGGCTAACTTTGTCCTCATGGTGAATTGCGACGTTCTAACCGATCAAGCGCGGACGGCCCCTAAATCACGAGGGATATTGACGGTTAGCAGCAGTGGAAGACTAGGCGATCAGGCACAAGTCATTGATTTAGAAAAGTCTTTGGGCGAAGGAAGCACTCAATCCACAAAGGTGCCCGGTCTGGTTGTTCGACAGATGACTGAACAGACCACACCCCGGCTTCCCGGTGCTGCGCCGAACCATTGGCGAGGACTTCTCCAGTATAATAACCGGATCGTAAGCTTTGCAGCCTACGGACCAGAAGGTGGGTCTGTGACCGGCTCAGCTGGGAAACGCTTGCTTGAAAATTTGGCGAAAGAGACCGTGTCAGCAAGCCAACCTTCGGGTCAATAAAGCCGGTCTAAATTCTGGGCTCCTGCGGAAAAAGTTAAAATCTGCCGCTTTTGACGCCTCTAGACGTTTGTTTCAAATAAACCAATCGGCTACACAATACAGAAAGAAGTCGTGAATTGTTTCCAAATCGCGATCAGTAGGTGACTCGGAGCAGTATGGGTACTCGATCAGGTAAACTTTGGCAGCGCATGGTGCAGCGTGGGGTCACACGGTTTTGGGCGCAAGCGGCGCGTGAAGCATCCAATTCGAATCTAAGGGTTCTACGTCGCAGACGCTTGCTCGCACGAAAACTCCGCAATCATTTGGACACGTTGATATCGATAGCAGATGGACGCCTTGCGCTTCCAATAATCGGGTCCAATACCTTTCCCAAGCCTCATGGGACCGATTGGGCATGGCGCCCAACGGTCTGGCGCGACAGCCTGCCATCCAAAGGCATGGTGGCCGTTAAGTCCAAAGAAGGTCTAGGGCAGGAAGTGACACTTTTTCATGACTGCACAATTTCAGAACTTACTTTGCGCCAGCTTCGAAACACCCGCGCGAAAGATCTAGCGCCTTTTGGCCTGCGCATGGATGTTTTTCGCTTTGACGGCTCCTTCCTGTCTTTGGTTGTCGATTTTCCCAAAGAGGCCCTCCAGGACCTCAATCGTCAGTACCTGATCCGTATGGACACCATCGTTGAGATGGAAAAGCCGCTGGAAATCTTCGCCCGTTTCAACATCAAGCACGGCCCGAACACAGAACAGATTGTGAGAGAACTGCCCCTTCATGAAGAAGAAATCATGGTGGAATTCGATCTCGCCTATTCGAAACTCAATGAAAAGAGGATCGACAAAGCCTGGGTCGATTTGATCTTTGAAGGTCCAGAAATGAACCAAGTCATTTTGCGCGATGTCACCTTTAGCCGTCGCCCACGTGCCGAGATGTAAGGACTAAGAGATGAGCAACTATAGCATCAGCAAAACCCGTCTCTTTGAAGGCATCTGGGAAGGCATTGTTTCATCAGAAGACAAAACCGCCGATCAGCCGCATCTTGAAGCGAGCCATCTGGAAAAACCGCTTGAAAACCTAAAGCTTGTACAAGTTGGTGATGGGCGGTGGACCCTGCGCATTCCGATCCCAGCGCATATTCTGGCCGACGGCGTTCAGACGATTTTGATCCGGGATATCATGGCTCAGGAAACTCTAGAGGTGATCACCATCATCTCAGGAGAAGCCATTGCAGAAGACATCCGCGCAGAGATGGACCTTCTGCGCGCAGAACTCGATATGCTGAAACGTGCCTTCCGTCGTCACTGCCTTGAGACAATGTAGGAAGGTCAACCTCGGATCGCTTACGCAACGTTGGCCATGACAGCCCTCTTCAGAAACGGCAAAGTCTGACTCCGACAAATGGAGACAGCTATGACTCGCTATCCAAATCTATTTGAACCACTCGACCTTGGTTTCACGACACTGAAGAACCGCGTGTTGATGGGATCCATGCACACAGGTTTGGAAGAAACCAAAGATTGGAACCGAGTCGCAGAGTTTTATGCGGAGCGTGCTCGAGGCGGTGTCGCTCTAATGGTGACCGGCGGCATGTCTCCGAGTCCTGAGGGAGGGGTGTTTCCCGGAGCCGCTGGGCTGTTCAGCGACGAAGACATTTCCAACCACAAGATCGTAACGGATCGCGTACATGAAAACGGCGGTAAAATCGCTATGCAGATTTTGCACGCAGGTCGCTATGCCTATGGTCCAGATTGTGTAAGCGCCTCACCGGTCAAGTCGCCTATCTCCCCTTTTCCGCCAAAAGAATTGGATGAAGAGGGTATCAAAAAGCAGATCAACGACTTCATAATCGCAACCGTCCGCGCCAAAGAAGCAGGCTATGATGGCGTCGAGATCATGGGGTCTGAAGGATATTTTCTGAACCAGTTTCTTGTCACGCATACCAACAAGCGCACAGATCGCTGGGGCGGCGATTATGAGAACCGAATGCGTTTGCCTGTAGAGGTCGTGCGTCGATGTCGCGAAGCAGTTGGGCCTGACTTCATCATCATCTACCGCATCAGCATGATCGACCTTATCCCAAATGGCTCAACCCATGCCGAGGTCGTGCAGCTCGCTCAGGCCATAGAGAAAGCGGGGGCCACCATCCTGAATACGGGGATAGGCTGGCACGAAGCTCGCATCCCGACCATAGCGACCAGCGTCCCGCGCCGCGCCTTCGCCTGGGTGACAAAGAAGCTGATGGGCAAAGTGTCTATTCCGGTGATCACCAGCAACCGCATCAATACGCCGAAAGTGGCCGAAGAGGTTCTCGCCGAAGGCTGCGCAGATATGGTCTCAATGGCGCGCCCGTTTTTGGCCGACAGCCAGTTTGTGCTGAAGGCGCAGGCTGATCGCGCAGACACCATCGCACCCTGCATTGCCTGCAACCAAGCCTGCTTGGATCATACGTTCAGCGGCAAAATTTCGACCTGTCTCGTCAACCCACGCGCCTGTTATGAAACAGAGCTTCCGATCCTCCGCGCTCAAGAGACAAAGCAAATCGCAGTGGTGGGCGCTGGTCCGGCGGGCATGTCCGCTGCCATGACCGCAGCCGAGCGGGGGCACAATGTTACGCTTTTTGATCGCGACAGTTCCTTAGGTGGCCAACTGAACGTTGCCAAACAAGTGCCGGGTAAAGAAGAATTCTGGGGGCTGGTTGATTGGTTTGAAACCATGCTCAAAGAAATGGGAGTAGAAACAGCACTTGGCCAGACAGTCTCAGCCGGGGACTTAGAAGGATTTGATGAAGTCATCATAGCTACAGGAGTTGTTCCACGTGATCCAGCTATTCCGGGGCAAGATCATTCAAAGGTTTTGGGCTATCTGAATGTGCTGAAACACGGCGCTCCCGTGGGCAAAAAGGTTGCTGTCATTGGCGCTGGTGGCATTGGTTTCGACGTGGCTGAGTTTCTCGTTCAGGAAGGGGAAAGCCCATCGACCAATCTTCCAGATTGGATGGCAGAATGGGGTGTGACCGATCCCGAAAGTGCACCTGGTGGATTGGCTGAAGGCGGCGCAAAACCCGAAGCTGCGGCGCGCGACGTTATTCTGCTTCAGCGCAAAGCCAAGGCCTTGGGCAAAGGTCTTGGGAAGACCACCGGCTGGATTCATCGCATGAGCCTGCGCATGAAAAACGTCCGCATGATCGGTGGAGTGAACTATGAGAAAATTGACGACGCCGGGCTTCATATCTCTTTTGGCGAAGCGCGAGAGAATCCTGAAGTATTGGATGTCGATAACGTTGTGATTTGCGCCGGGCAGCTTTCAGAGCGCAGTCTTGCGGATGCTCTAGAAGCCAAGGGGATCAACTGCCATGTGATCGGTGGCGCCGACGTCGCGGCAGAGCTCGACGCAAAACGCGCAATCAATCAGGGCGTGCGACTGGCTGCAGAACTCTAATCACTGTCATGCGTTTTTAGGCTATCGGCCGGAGCTTCATCCCGTTCGGTCATACCGTAGTCCCGCAAAACGGAAGCCACTCGGAGGCGGTAATTCGCAAATATCCCAGTGCGGCCTCGAGATTGCGCGGCACGATGTTCGGCCACGGTGCGCCATTCGGCGACTGCTTTTTCGTCCCGAAAAAAGGAAAGCGATAGGAGCTTTCCTTCCTGTGTCAGACTTTGAAACCGCTCAACCGAAATGAACCCGTCGATCTGTTCCAAGAGTGGTTTCAGCTCTGCTGCGATATCCAAGTAGTCCGCTTTGCGGCCTTCTGCGATTTCAACTTCAAATATCACTGCAATCATCTCGCTTCCCCATGTGGCTCAGAGGCAAGTTTCAGAAAAGTTCGATCTTCCCGCAAGATGAAACGCTCTCTCTGCGCAAACTGAAAGTTTTCGCGCCCCAAGGGATCGGCGGACAAGCGAGCCCTGTAAGCTTCATAGTCTGCCAAGCTGGCGATATTGTAGATGCCATAAGCTAATGTACTGCTGCCTTCGTGGGGTGCGTAATAACCGATCAGATCAGCACCGTTCCGAGGAATGGCTTGGCCCCAATTGCGCGCGTATTGCTCAAACTGAGATTTCTTGGTCGGGTCGATTTGATATCGAATAATACAGGTAAGCATGACATCTCCTAGTCTTTGACCAGCAGCCTATCCTCTTGCTTTGCCTTTATGCTTCGGCCATGGTCGAAGTATGAAAGAAGGTCCTAACTTTTCTCAGATCGCCGCTCTGATCGGTGACCCGGCTCGTGGAAACATCCTGACGGCCCTGATGAGTGGCAAAGCCCTGACAGCCAGCGAGTTGGCGAGTGAAGCCGGTGTCAGCGCACAAACGGCCTCTGTTCACCTATCCAAGTTGCGAGAAAGCGCCTTGGTCTCAGAGCGGAAATCAGGCCGGCATAAGTATTTTACTTTGGCGAGCGACGAGGTCGCAGATGTTCTGGAGGCCCTCATGGGACTTGCTGCGACAACCGGAAACCTCCGAACACGCACTGGGCCAAAAGACGCCGCAATGCGTGATGCGCGGGTGTGTTACAATCACTTAGCTGGAAATATGGGTGTGCAAATGTACCGCGCCATGAGAGCACATGGGCATATTGTTGGAACAGAAGCTGAGCTTAAGCTTTCTGACTCCGGCAAAGTCTTCATAGCTGATCTGGGCGTCGACATTGAAAATCTGCCCAAAAGCAAATCTCCGTTGTGCAAATCCTGTCTGGACTGGAGCGAACGGGAATCTCACCTCTCCGGGCAGTTAGGCCGAGCATTGTTGACCAAATTCTATCAGTTGGGTTGGGCGCGCAGGTTGCCGGATAGTCGTGTGATTGAGTTCACAAAATCTGGAAAAATCGCTTTTGAACAACGGTTTGGCAGTGATAAAACTCCCTGATATGGCAGCATGTTTTTGGTATTATGTTGTTTCCACGCCTTGAACGATCCCTGACAAAACCCTGATATTGTCCGCCCCCTGCCCATTTCGCGCCTCATTTTGAGATCAGACCTAGGGTCAACGAGTTTTGACCACGAGGAATGCGAAATGGATCGCCTTACGGAAATGGAAGCCTTTGCCACGGTCGTTGACCAAGGTGGCTTCACCGATGCCGCGAAAAAGATGGGCATCTCCAAATCCGCGGTCTCCAAACATGTGTCCAGTCTGGAGGCACGTTTGGGTGCCCGCCTGCTGAACCGCACCACCCGTCGGGTGAGCCCGACGGAGATTGGCCTAGCCTATTATGACCGCGCACGCCGCGTTCTGAATGATGCTGGAGAGGCTGATGCATTGGTCACATCTATGCAATCAGCGCCATCCGGCCTGCTGCGCATTTCTGTGGCTACGGATTTTGGTGTGAACCACTTGAGCCCCGTACTGGGCGAATTCCTGGCTGACTTCCCAGAAGTCACGGTGAATATGGTTCTGAACAACCGCTATGTAGAGCTGATCTCTGAAGGCTTTGATATGGCCATTCGCGTTGGTGAATTGGAAGACAGCTCACTACGTGCCCGCAAGCTTACGGAAACCACAACCCGTATGATTGCGAGCCCTGAGTACTTTGAGAAACATGGTCGTCCCACAAAGATCGACGACTTGAACGATCATAAGCTGCTGCATTACTCCAGCCAATCCAATGGTGCGGTTTGGAAACTGACAGCACCATCTGGCGAAAAGCGCCAAGTGCGTACCGCTGGCTGGCTCAGCGTAAATGACGGTCAATCGTTGCTGAATGCTGCGATTGCAGGTCTCGGTATCGCTTACCTGCCAAGCTTCCTTTATGCAGACGCAATGGAACAAGGTCTGGTGATGGATGCGATCCCTGATCTGCCGATCGAGACACAAGGCATCTATGCCGTTTACCCACCAGGTCGTTTCACGCAGCCTAAAGTACGCGCATTCATCGACTTTCTGGTACATTCCTTCGCGGCCAAAGGCCCGACGGACTGGTAACCCTAAATTTTCCCAAGGCTAACCCAAGCCCACTTCCCCGGCCTACCCGCCGGGGTTTTTTGTTGCATTCAGATTGAAGAAAAGATGTGGCTTAGCCAGCTTTTTTCAGATCTGAGATCAGACCATCGATGTTGCCACGTCGCTTGTCGAGCATCGCACCGATTTCGCTTTTCTCGGTCAGTCGCAGGCTGATGCCTTCGATGATCATATCAAAGAAAAGGTCTTTGCCGGATTTGTCTGATACGAGGAAATTCAACTCGAAGGGTGACTGACCTTTGAGATGCGCGGTTCCCTGCACCTCGTAGAAGCTTTTGACTTTCCGCGTCCCGTTCACTTCAATCCGACCACCGACAAATTCGTTAAAGCGTTTGCCGTATTTTCGTGAGATATAGCCGGTGAATGCGCTGATATAGGCGCGTTCCTGTGCGCCGCTCATCCGGCGCGCATCGGCACCCAAGGCAGATCGCGCAATGATGCGCACATCACCATAGCGCTTAAAAATGCCTTCAAACTCACGGATCATGCCTGACAAAGATTTGCCGGAACCGATCACCTTGTTGATGTCTGCCACCACGTTATTCACCAGAACTTCCGCCTGACGGCTGTTCAAAGCCAAGGCGTGGCTTGGTAGTAAGGCTGCGGCAGCTACCGCGGTTAGAAATCCGCGGCGTTTCATCAAAAATTTATTCTGCATATGGGTCATCATACGGGTCCAAATAGGCATCCTCTCCGCTTACGCCAAGTTCGAAGCGGCGATTCTGCAGGTAAAGAATTCGTGCTTGGGCGTAGCTATCTGCGCTTTCGTAGAGAACGGAATCAATTGTTCCACGCAGTTCATAGCGGTCGCCCATACGGTCCGCGACGTTTGCTGTGGTCCCAATATAGCTTTCAGGGCTCGGCAAAACGACTGACACAGGGTCGAGCGCGAAATCCAAAATCGTCCCCATGGCATCGCGCTCTGTGGATGGCCCTAAGAGAGGCAGCTCAACATATGCGCCCTCTTTCATACCCCAGACGTGGAAGGTCTCGCCGAAATCGGTTTCACGACGTGGTATGTTCAGCGCATCCGATGGATCAGCAATGCCGCCTAGTCCAAAAATGGTATTAAAAACAAAGCGGAAGCTATTACTACCCGCACCCTTCAGATCGCCTTGTAGCAGGTTGTTCACAACGTCTGCAGGCAGCGAAAGGTGGTCTGCAAAATTGGACACCATCAAGCGCGCGTCTTCGTGAATGTAGCTCCCATAGCCGTTGGATACGGGACGGAACAGCACGCGATCAACTTTCAAGTTGAACTCGTGGACCTCTCTGTTTGAGGCCTCTTGTGGATCATAAATTTCAGCAGAGCTCACAACTTCGTTCTGAGAGGCGCAGGCACCTAACAGTGATAATGAAACCAACAAAATGAACGCGCGCCCCAGAATGCGGGGCGAATATGAGCTAGAAACAGGCACGGATATACTCGACTGTGAACAGACAACTCCCATTTAGATTACAGACTGAAATAGACTACACCTCAAGGTGTTTTCACTCGCTTGTTGTGGCTTGCTGGTCACAGGCGAAAATTTGCCGGATGATTTGGGCAGGTGTCATGACCAAACCGCTAAGAAATTGATGAAATTTTTTGTTCTTTAGAAACCTGCTTCTCAAATCTAAATGGGACGTCTAGCTTGCCGCTAACGACTCAGAAGGAGATAGACATGGGTGTTTTTGAAGCGAAACTGGCCGAAATGGGCATCACTTTGCCTGAGGCACCTGCTCCGGCAGCCAACTACGTGCCTTATGTGCAATCTGGCAACCTGGTCTATGTTTCAGGCCAGATCGCAGCCGGGCCAGATGGCTTCATCACCGGCAAGCTCGGAGATGACATGGACGCAGAAGCTGGCGCTGCGGCAGCCCGCACATGTGCCATCGCGCTTCTCGCTCAAGTAAAGGCCGCATGCGGTGGAGATCTGGATCGCCTGGTACGTGTGGTGAAACTGACTGGTTTTGTGAACTCCACACAAGATTTTACAGACCAACCGAAGGTGATCAACGGCGCGTCTGATTTGTTTGGAGAAGCTCTTGGTGACGCTGGCCTGCACGCCCGTGCAGCCGTGTCTGCACCGTCCCTGCCCTTTGGTGTGGCCGTGGAAATCGATGGTGTCTTTGAGGTCAAATGACCCAACTTGATCCAATATTCTTAACGACACCGATCGCGCATCGTGCTTTGCACGACGTGAAAAATGGCCGCCCGGAAAACAGCCGGGCCGCCATCCAAGCTGCGATTGATGCGGGCTATGGGATCGAAATAGATCTGCAATTGTCCCAAGACCAAATGCCAATGGTCTTTCACGACTATGATCTGGCACGCCTGGCTGAGTGCAAGGGCCCAGTTCAACAAAAAACGTCACAAGAGCTGGCATCGATTCCGCTGATTGGCGGTGATGAAACGATCCCAGATCTGAAAGAGGTGCTCGAACTGATCGATGGGCAGGTGCCATTACTGATCGAATTAAAAGACCAAGACGGACAAATGGGTGAAAACGTTGGTGCGCTAGAGGTGGCAACGGCGGACCTCCTGAGAAGCTACGACGGCCCCGTTGCACTGATGTCATTCAATCCAAATACCGTTGCCGCTCTGGCGCAGCTCTGTCCTAACATTCCAAGGGGTTTGGTCACGAGTTCTTACAAGCCAGATGTTTGGGCACCGTTGTCCGCAACAGTCTGTGACCGGCTGCGTGACATCCCTGACTACGATCGCGTTGGTGCAACTTTCATCAGCCACGAAGTCTCTGATCTGAAGCGCGCCCGCGTCGCAGAGCTCAAAGCGCAGGGTGCGCGTGTGCTTTGCTGGACAGTGACCTCGCCTAAATCTGAAGCACAAGCGCGTGAAGTAGCCGAGAACATCACCTTCGAACAGTATCTTGCACAACATCCCGCTTGAAGCCGCTGCCGACAACGCCAAGTATGGCTAAGTGGGAAGGGTGCATGTCAGACACTGCAATTGAAATTCAAGTTCACGCCAGTTTGGCAAGCATCAAAGCCAGCGACTGGGACGGCTGTGCTAATCCTGACAGAGGAGCACGCCCTGTTGATCCTTTCACCACGTACCGATTCCTGAAAGCTCTGGAAGATAGTGGATCTGTGGGACCTGGCACGGGCTGGCAGCCACAGTATGTCACTGCGCATGCAGATGGTGAAATGATCGCTGCCACTCCTCTTTATGCGAAAGGGCACAGTCAGGGCGAGTACGTCTTTGATCACAACTGGGCGCACGCCTATGAAAACGCAGGCGGACGATATTATCCGAAACTGCAAATTGCTGTACCGTTCACACCCGCCACGGGTCGCCGATTTTTAATCCGTCCGGGCTTTGAAGACGTCGGTCAAGCCGCATTGATGCAGGGCGCAATGGAGATCGCGAAGGTCAACCATGTGAGCTCTATCCACGCCACTTTCTGCACAGAGAAAGAGGCCAACGTCGGTCAGCGGCTGGGACTCCTAAATCGAACGGGGCAACAGTTTCACTGGATCAATCACTCTTACCCAGACTTTGAAGCCTACTTGGCCGACCTTAGCTCTCGCAAACGCAAGAACATTCGCAAAGAACGCGCTAGTGCTCAGGGGTTTGGTGGCAGCATTCGCAGCTACACTGGGGACCAAATAGAGCCTCATCATTGGGACGCGCTCTGGACGTTTTATCAGGATACCGGCAGTCGCAAATGGGGCTCGCCCTACCTCACACGCTCCTTCTTTGACTTGATGCACGAAACCATGCGCGACGATGTGCTGTTGATCTTCGCTGAACGCGACGGATTACCAATCGCAGGTGCAATGAATGTCATTGGCCGCCACACGCTTTTTGGGCGTTACTGGGGCTGCATTGAGCATCATAACTGCCTGCATTTTGAAGTATGCTATTATCAGGCTATAGACTGGGCCATCGCAAATGGGCTGGATCGGGTCGAAGCTGGCGCGCAGGGAGAACACAAACTGGCGCGCGGCTATTTACCGGTCAAAACCCACTCACTGCATTGGTTTTCTGATCCAAACTTTGCTGATGCGATTGCCCGTTACCTTGTTGCAGAGCGCGAGGCCGTGAACGATGAGATTGAAGTCCTTACCGAATACGGCCCCTTTCGCAATGAAACACGGGAGGAACAGGAATGACGGAAAAACTTAGCAATGCAGCACGGGAGGCAATGCTTGGACCTCTTTTAGAAAACGGCTGGCAGCTGGATCAATCGCGCGATGCGATTGCGAAGACGTTTAAGTTTGGCAGCTTTATCGAAGCTTTTGGCTGGATGACCCGTGCTGCCATATGGGCCGAGAAATGGAACCATCACCCGGAGTGGCGGAATGTGTACAACCGCGTCGAGGTGACATTGACCACGCATGACGTCGATGGGCTTTCCTCTCTTGATGTGAAACTCGCCCGTAAAATGGATACTTTGTAGGTTTGAACTTTGGAACGAAAAAGGGCGGGGATTTCCCCGCCCTTTTCTTTGTGGTTATCTCAAGACGTCAAATCTTTTCGAGCAGCTCCTCGCCGGTCGTCAGGCTACATACACCGGCTTCCTCTTCGAGATTCAAAACCTTCACAACGCCATCTTCAGCCAGCAAAGCAAAGCGTTTGCAACGGTTGAAGAAGCCTAGCGGAGGGACGTCAAATGCCAGTCCGAGCGCCTGAGTGAGTTCGCTCTGAGGGTCAGCAAGCATTGTTACGCCGGCCGCACCCGCTCCTGAGGCCTCGTCCCAACGCTGCATGACGAAAGGATCGTTCACTGCAATGCAAATCACTTCTTCAACACCCTTGGCTTTGAAGCCATCTACAGTGCGCATGAAACTTGGCAAATGCGCGCGGTCGCAAGTGCCAGTGAATGCACCAGGCAGGCCAAAAAGCACAACCTTCCGTCCCTTGGTCAGACTCTCAAGTTCAACAAATTGCTGACCGTCCGCTCCCATGGTTGAAAGGCTAGCATTCGGCAAAGTGTCACCAACTGAAATCGTCATTCCGCGTCTCCGTAATTGCGTTTCCTATTTCAAGGGATATAGGGTGAGCGCTGAAGTCGGCAACGCAAATTTCTGAGGTTTTGAAGATGTCACATGTGATTGTTGTTGGCGCGGGACAAGCCGGAGCTTCCTGTGTCGCTAAATTGCGCAGCGAGGGCTTTGACGGTGACATCACTCTGATCGGGTCTGAACCTGCTCTGCCTTACCAAAGACCACCACTGTCTAAGAAATACCTACTGGGTGAAATGGAGCTGGAACGCCTGTTTCTACGCCCTGAAACCTTCTACGAGCAAAACAATATTTCCTTGCGCCTTGGGGAAACCGTTGACGGAATAGATCCAATCGCGCGTACCGTTTCACTTGGAAAAACCACTCTTCAATATGACGAACTTGTCCTTGCGACAGGTTCACATCCGCGCCACCTGCCAGAGAGCATTGGTGGCACCCTCGATAATGTGTTTACCATGCGGGATCTGGCGGATGCAGATGCGATGGCACCCCATTTCGCTGAGGGAAAACACGTTCTCGTCGTGGGGGGCGGTTACATCGGTCTGGAAGCAGCGGCTGTGGCGGCTTCGAAAGGGCTAAAAGTCACATTGGTCGAAATGGCGGACCGGATTTTACAGCGGGTCGCCGCCGCCGAGACATCTGACTACTTCCGCACTCTACACAGCAGCCATGGCGTCGATATTCGCGAAGGGGTTGGCTTACAAAACCTTGTTGGGGATGAGCAAGTCACGGGAGCAGTTTTGTCTGATGGTTCCGAATTGTCCGTTGATTTTGTGATTGTTGGCGTGGGCATCACTCCGGGAGTGTCTCTAGCGGAAAAGGCCAAACTTGAAATCGACAATGGCATACAAACAGATGCTCATGGGCGGACGTCAGATGCTCATATTTGGGCCGCCGGGGATTGCGCCTCTTTTCCCTATCGCGGAGACCGCATTCGATTGGAAAGCGTGCCGAACGCCATCGATCAAGCAGAGGTCGTGGCGCAAAACATAATGGGCGCGGGCAAAGATTATGTGGCTAAGCCCTGGTTCTGGTCTGATCAATACGATGTGAAACTGCAAATCGCCGGCCTGAATGCGGGCTTTGACACAGTCATTGTTCGCGACGGCGATGAAGGCAGCCAATCGGTCTGGTATTACAAAGGTGATGAGTTGCTGGCCGTCGACGCCATGAACGCACCGCGCGACTACATGATCGGCAAGCGTTTGATCGAGGCTGGCAAATCCCCTTCTCCAGAGCGGGTCCGCAACCCTGAGACAGATATGAAGGCTCTTCTGAAAGCATGAGGATCGTTGCCGGACAATTCCGCGGGACGGCGCTGGCTGCTGTAGGCAAAGGCGACTCCGCCGCGCATCTGCGACCGACGACAGATCGAATACGTGAAAGCCTTTTCAACGTGCTGCAAGGTGGAAAATTCGGAAATCCAATTGCAGGTGCTCGCGTGCTTGACCTATTCGCGGGGACAGGCGCACTTGGCCTAGAGGCGCTGTCGCGCGGGGCGGAAAGCGTCTGCTTTGTTGACGATGGTCGCAAATCTCAAAACCTCATAAGGCAGAACATCCAAATCACACGCAGCAAAGCCTCTTGTACACTTCTAGGCCGAGACGCTGCGCGGCTACCTGCGAATTCTGATACGCCTTACGATCTGGTCTTTCTGGACCCTCCTTATGGAAAGGGACTGGGACTGAAAGCCCTGCAATCCGCTGTGAGCGGAGGCTGGATCGCCAATGACGCTTTGATCGTCTTTGAAGAAAACGCACCGCAAATAGCGTCAGAGGGTTTCACGCTTCTGGACCAGCGAAAATACGGCGACACCCATATCACCTTTCTCGAATTCGCCGGGGATTGAACCGCGTTCACGATCATTCTCGGCATTGTGACATCTCCGATCCGTTTCTGTGCTAAGCTGGTTCCAGGATCGCGGGCCAATCCGGAACTGACACGAAGGCCCGAGGAAACGACGCAATACCCATTGGGCGTTTGAAGGTTCCGTGATCTCGGCCTGCTTGAGTAATCAAGGAGGAGAAAATGGTTCAAACCATTGGGAACCCATTGTCTTGGGGCGCTAAGGCGCTCGGCAGCACTGGACGCACAGCTGGCGAAGTCGCGGCTCATCTGGGCGGCGATGCAGAAACGACGCCAAAGATTCAAAAGCTGAGCATGGACGATATCCGTGCGGCTCTCTCGTTAGGTTGGCAAGACGTATTGAAGTTTCGCAGCGACGTTCTGGCGCTTGTGGTGATATATCCGCTGATCGGATTTGCCTTGGCTTTTCTGGCCTTTGAGCAAGCGTTGCTACCCATGCTGTTTCCGATGGCGGCAGGTTTTGCGCTCTTAGGGCCAGTTGCCAGCATTGGAATGTATGAAATCAGTCGTCAGAACGAAGAAAACGGGTCAGCGAGTTGGGGATCAGCGCTGTCAGCTTTACGCGGCCGCGTGGTCGGACCCGTTATGACGCTTGGCTTCTTTATGCTGGGCTGGTTCATGCTTTGGATGGCGGCAGCCTTTGCGATCTACTCAGTAACACTTGGTCCGGCAATGCCGACGAGCACCATGGGTTTCATATCGGATGTCTTCACCACTTCGGCAGGGTGGAGCATGATCATGGCTGGAATGGCCGTTGGGGCTTTCTTTGCCGTGGTGGTCTTACTGGTTTCTGCCATCGGATTCCCGATGTTAATCGACAGGCCTGTCGGATTGCCGGTTGCTGTGGTCACCTCCGCAAGCGTGGTTCGGCAGAATTTAATGCCGATGATCGGCTGGGGTGTGACTGTGGCAGTCCTACTCGCCTTGGCATCTATCCCGGTCTTTCTTGGGCTGATCCTTGTACTGCCTTGGCTTGGTCACGCGACATGGCATCTCTACCGGATGGCTGTCAGTTACGACTAAAATCTAAGGGCGCCGTGAGGCGCCCTTTTCTTAGCTTTTGTAGGTCGGATGAAATGTCCCGGCGGGCGAGAGTGTGAATATCTCAAACCCGTCTGACGTGACCCCAATTGAATGCTCAAATTGCGCCGACAGAGATTTGTCGCGGGTCACAGCGGTCCAATCATCTGCAAGCACTTTGGTCTCTGGACGACCCAGATTGATCATCGGCTCGATCGTAAAGAACATACCTTCTTCCAGTACTGGACCTGTTCCCGGGCGTCCATAATGCAGGACATTTGGTGGCTCGTGGAATTGACGCCCGAGCCCGTGTCCGCAGAAGTCGCGTACAACGCTCATACGGTGCCCTTCTGCAAAGCTCTGGATAGCGTGACCAATGTCGCCAAAGGTATTCCCTGGCTTCACGGTTTCGATGCCCTTCATCAAGGCATCATGAGTGATTTGGATCAGACGTTCGGATTTCCGAGACAACCTACCCGCCACGTACATGCGGCTTGAATCGCCAAACCAACCATCCACTATCGTGGTCACATCGATGTTCAGGATATCGCCATCCTTCAGCTTTTTCTCGCCCGGAATACCGTGACAAACCACGTGGTTCACAGAAATGCAGCTGGCGTGCTGATAGCCTTTGTAACCGATGGTCGCTGACTTGGCACCTGCCGCTTCCACCTTTTCGGTGATGATCCGGTCGATCTCACCTGTCGTCTGGCCCGGATAAACATGCTCCGCGATCTCATCGAGAATCTTTGCAGTCACCTGACCGGCGGCATGCATACCGGCATAGTCAGCCTGCTGATAGATCTTGATCCCATCACGGGTTTGTCCTGCCCTACCAATCATATGGTGTGCTCCAAGTGGTCAAAGTTTCTTCTACTTAGGATGGATTGTCCTAAAGAACCAGAGGGGCCTTAGCGAATAAACGGCAATGATTTTCCGATGAGAATTTCCTGTGGAGTGATTTGGCAATCATACGCAAGAACCTGAACGCCAGCATCAATCGCTACATCAAACGCCGTCGCATAAGTCGGATCAATGTCCTCTGCCAATGTCACGTGATCGCAATCGGTTCGTTGGACGAGGTACAGCATCATGGCCTTATCCCCATTTCGCACAACTTCCGTTAGCTCTCCAAGATGCTTCGTTCCCCGCGAAGTCACGCTGTCAGGAAACTCCGCCTTTCCCGGCTCACGTGAAAGGGTCACCGATTTCACCTCGACATAGAGATCAGGCGCGGCTTCTTTTGTGAGTAGAAAATCGATCCGGCTGTTCTGGCCGTATTTCACCTCTGGTCTAATGGTCTGGTAATCCGCCAACTCTGGGAGTTCCTTCGCCATCAGCGCTGCCTTTAGAGCACGGTTCGGGACCGATGTGTCCACGCCAGTGAAATGACCATTTTCATGATCCACGATACGCCAGCCGTATTTGAGTTTCTTCTTGGGATCATCATTGGGTTCAAGCCAAATCCTGATCCCCGGATCCTTCAGCCCCATCATGGAGCCTGGATTGGCGCAATGAGCAGTTATCTCTGTTCCATCTTCCAGCCGCGCGTCAGCGAGGAAGCGCTTGTAGCGTTTGATGAGGGTGGCTGGGACAAGGTCTTGGGCAAAATTCATAGGCTTAACTGCCCCACACTTTGATCCAATCAAAGCACGGGGTTGCCGTTTGTTTCGAACTTTATATCTATCTAATGATAGACAACCAAAGTTAAGTGAGCCCGTGACACGTTCTGATACAGCCAATCGAATCTTAAATGTGGCAGAGAAAGCCGCGCGGGCTGGAGGCTATGGTGCCTTTAGCTTCCGAGAGATTGCCGCAGAAATCGGGATTAAATCCGCCTCTGTTCACTATCATTTCCCGACAAAGGAGGCCTTGGGTGAAGCATTGGCGGCCAGATACACTGATCGCTTTCTAAGTGCATTGGGTGATCCACACTCCGGTTCGCGGCATGAAAACTTGCAGTCCTATATCCAGAACTATGCAAAAGCACTGAAAGACGACGGGCTAATGTGTCTCTGCGGCATGTTCGGAGCCGAGATTCAAAAGCTGCCAGAATCTGTCGCCAGGCAAACCCAAGACTTTTTCAAACGCAACCTCGTATGGCTTGAATCTGTCTACATGGCGGCAGGTGCAAATGAGATCGAAGCGCGACAAAATGCTGCCAGCCTAATCTCTTGTCTAGAGGGAGCCATGATCCTTGCGCGTGCGATGGAAGATTCAGACCTATTTGACCAAGCAACTGCCCATCTTGGCTGAGCCCTTTTGACTTGTCTCATCGGATGGTCACGCTAATTTGCCAGCGATTGAAGGAGCCATCATGCAAAACCCAACCGCAGCAATGGTCGTTATCGGCGACGAAATCCTTTCCGGTCGCACGCGCGATGCGAATATGCATTTTTTAGCCTGTGAACTAACGCAAAAAGGCATCGATCTCAAAGAAGTTCGCGTGATCAGCGATGACGCTTCGATTATCACTGAAACCGTGAAACAAGTGGCGGGATCTTACGACCATGTGTTCACCTCAGGTGGTATTGGTCCGACGCATGATGATATCACCGCCGATTGTGTTGCCGCTGCCTTTGGTCAACACATCGATGTCCGCGCTGATGCCAGAGACTTGCTGCAAGCCCACTACGACAAGACCGGACGAGAATTGAATGAGGCCCGGCTTCGCATGGCGCGTATTCCAGATGATGCGACCTTGATCGAAAACCCGATTTCCATCGCGCCAGGTTTCGCAATCGAAAATGTCTATGTCATGGCAGGTGTTCCCTCGGTATTCAAAGCGATGGTTGCCAGCGTACTTCCCGGCCTTACCGGTGGGGCACCACTCCTTTCTGTTTCAGAAAGGATTGAGCGTGGAGAAGGTGATATTGCGGGGCCTCTGGCAGTATTGGCGGAAAAATACAGTGACCTGTCGATTGGCTCCTACCCGTTTCAGGACAATGGGCTTTATGGTGCGAACATCGTTGCAAGAGGCACGGACCAAGCTCAGCTTGATGCCTTTGTGACAAACCTAAAGAAAGTATTCGCGTGACCTTACCTACGATTGAAACGCTCTACGACGTCTGTGAAGCTACATGGCCCTGCGCTTCGGCGTCTGAAGCAGGTGGATTTGTCATCCGCGACGGGCAAGGCGGTGGAAAGCGCGTTTCTGCAGCGACTCTGGCTGGCGCATTGAAAGATGCAGATATTGGCGTCGCTGAATTAGCCATGGCCAGTTTGGATCAATCACCTCTCTTTCAAGTTCGTGAAGGTGAGGATACACTCGATGCCATCTTGGCTGACAACGGTTATGACATCATCGATCCGGTTAACGTCTATGCCGCACACGTGGATGTTCTGGCGACCGAACGCCCGCCTCGCACCGTCGCCATCCCTGCATGGGAACCCCTTCAGATCATGAAAGAGATGTGGGCTGCAGGTGGAATTGGCCCAAAGCGCATAGACGTGATGCATCGTGCAAAAGGTCCGAAAACTGGATTTGTCAGCCGTTGGCAGGACAAACCTGCCGGGACTTCTTATGCGGCAATCCACGAAGGCATCTCGATGATGCATGCGCTAGAGATTAAAGCAGAACAGCGACGGAACGGCCTCGCACGCTGGGCAATGCGACGCTTAGCCTATTGGACCATGGAAAATGGCGGCGAGACGGTTTCAGTCATCTGCACGCAGGAGAACGAGGCTGCAAACGGGCTTTATCAGTCGCTGGGCATGACCAAAATCGGTACTTATCACTACCGTATCAAAGCCTAGCGAGCGACACTTTGGTACAGTTGCATCCCTGATCGGCCTACCGCATACAGCTAATATGAACCGTTTGATTGCCATCATGGCCGTATCTTTGGCCACAACTCCTGCATTTGCGCTTGATCTCGCCATGCCAGCTGGCAGCGCATTAATCGCGGATGACGTGCAGGAAGACGGCAGTTATGCCTTGCCAGACGGGCCATACCTAGATGGCTATCTTTCCTCTCGGCAGGTGACTGGTCACCTCTCTCGACAAGCTTGGCATCTGGACGGCGAGACGCATACAACCGAGCAATTGATTGATCCACTCAGAAGTCAAATTCAAGCTGCCGGTTTCGCCATTCTGTTGGATTGCGACGCCCAAAGCTGCGGCGGTTTTGACTTTCGCTTTGCCACCGAAGTTCTGCCAGCGCCCGATATGTTCGTTGATTTGGTGGACTATCGTTTTGTGTCGGCCCTGAAGGAATCCTCGTCAGGTTCCGAAGCGATATCCGCTTTGGTCAGCACATCTGACACCAAAGGCTACATCCAGCTGATCGCTGTTCAACCCGGGCCGACCTCCGAGTCTCTCCCACTCGCCAAACCCGTTGAGGGCAATCCTGTGGAGCCGGTTTCAGTCAATCTGTCAGTACCCACTGACCTCGCCAAGGCACTCGATGTTGGCGGCCATGTCGTCCTGAGCGATTTGGAATTTGAAACAGGATCATCAAACCTATCCGATGGGCGCTTTAACTCCTTGCAGTCTATTGCGACTTATCTTTCTGATCATCCAGGGCGCCGGATCGCTTTGGTGGGGCATACTGACAACGTGGGCAGTCTGGAGGGCAATGTAGCACTTTCTCAAAAGCGCGCGCGGGCTGTGAAAAACCGCCTTGTCGAAACACTCGGCGTTTCAGAAGGTCAGGTTGAAGCGCAGGGCGTCGGTTACCTTGCCCCAATCGCATCGAACCTGTCAGAGGCAGGTCGCAACGCAAATCGTCGGGTTGAAGCCGTGTTGCTGACAGAGTGAACTGGCCAAGACGCTTAGTTCACGCCCAGAATACCCTTCAGCAACTGCTCCAATACATTCTCACGATTATTCTGACGTTTGGGCGGCAAAACGGTCGGCTTCGGTTTAGGTGTGAAAGCTGGCAGCGCGCTCGGTGACATTCCGTCAGTCACTCGCAACATGACTTCTTTCCAAATCTCGGCAGGCAACCCCCCTCCGGTAACGCCAGTCAGAGGTGTATTGTCATCGTACCCCATCCAAACGCCTGCCACATAGTCGGCGGTAAAGCCAATGAACCAAGCGTCCTTTGCGGCGCTGGTCGTGCCGGTTTTACCCGCAACCTGCCATCCTGGAAGCTGCGCCCGCGCGCCTGTGCCTTCAGAGACCACTTTGGACATCATATATATCAGCTCACGTGCCGCACCCTCAGTGATGACGCGCTCTCCGATACCGCCGCCTGATCCCATCAAAGGCTCAGGTTCACCCTGAAGCTTAAGTTCAACCAAGCCAAACGGCGTTACAGACGAGCCGCCATTCAGAATACCCGCATAGGCACCGGTCATTTCCAGAAGAGAAGATTCAGACGCACCAAGCGCTAGAGCTGGACCATCCGCCAGATCGCTTGCGATCCCAAAATCCCCTGCAACCTTGCGCACATTGTCTCGTCCGACAGACTCCGAAATCTTTACGGCCGGAATATTGAGTGAATTCATCAAGGCCCATTCCAGCGAAACTTCGCCATAATGTTTGTTGGTGTAGTTCCTTGGACACCATTCCCCCGAACCCGGGATGTTCAAGCAGTAAGGCGCATCAATAACTGTGTCGGTATGGTTGTACCCCAGATCCAAAGCCGTCGCATACACGAAGGGTTTGAATGCAGACCCGGTTTGACGCTTGGCCTGAACGGCGCGGTTGAACGCACCAGAGACCTTTGTCTTCCGCCCGCCTACCATCGCTCGAACAGCCCCATCAGATGACATGACCACAATTGCCGCTTCCGCTTTAGAGCCCTCACGTACCTTGTTCTCAAAGACCCACTGCAGACCTTCCTCAGCCGCCTTTTGAATGCGCTGATCCAAAGTTGTGGAAATGATTACATCTTCTGTCGTGTTGTTGGTGAAGAACTCCGGCCCGGTGGACATCACCCAATCAGCAAAGTAACCGCCCGCCTTCGCCTGTGCCGCCTGTGACAGCGTTGCCGGGTTGGCCTGCCACTTTGAAGTCTCAGCATCCGACAAGAAACCTTGCTCATTCATCAATCGCAAAACCGTGGCGCCTCGATCTTGCGAACGCTGCAGGTTGTTGGTTGGAGCCAGACGTGTCGGCGCTGTGAGCAAGCCAGCGATTATGGCTGCCTCAGACGGATTTAAAACTGCCGCGCTTTTTCCATAGTAGCGCTGAGCCGCTGCTTCCGCACCATAGGCACCGCCACCCATATATGCACGGTTCATATAAATTGAGAGGATGTCATCCTTTGAATATTTGGCTTCCATCGCCAATGCAAAGATCGCCTCTTTGATTTTCCGCGCCATCGATCCGCGCCGACAATCCGCCACATAGGCCGCTTCGCTGTCCCACTGGGTCTTATCGTATTCAACACCAAGGCACAGAAGCTTTGCAGTCTGCTGAGTAATCGTGGAACCGCCATGGCCCGACAAAGGCCCACGCCCTTCGCGCAGGTTAATACGCACGGCAGAGGCAACGCCCCGCGGACTTACACCCAAATGGCGATAGAACCGTTTGTCTTCAGTCGCGATCACAGCATTCTTAAGATGTGGTGAAACCGTTGCGGTGGTAACAACACCTCCGAATTGATCCCCACGCCAAGCAAAGACCTCTCCATTTCGATCTCGCAGCGTCACAGACCCCTGCGCTCGACCGTCCAAAAGCTCATCAAGTTCCGGAAGGGTCATATAGACGTAGGTGACAGCCAGACCGATAATCAAAGCCACGACCATGGCGCTCCGCCATGTCAGTTTCCAGATCAATCTGAAAAACCAGCGGATGATGTTGGTAAAGAACCCAATAATGCCGGTGCGCTTCGCCTTCGGACGACGCGCAGCACCTCTGGCACGTTTCTTGGTGGCTTTGGGTTTTGGACGTGGCTTAGCCTTCTTGCCCGCCGACGCCTTCGCCCCATAGCGCTTCTCTGCCACCAATGGAGGCTTTTTTCGTCTGGAATCACTCATTCCATTGTCTGCCCGAAATCGTCTGTTTTGCGGCAGTTTACCTAACACAATTGTAAATGTAGAGGCGAACTTCACGAGAAATCCGCTTCCAATTTCGATTAAAAAATAATCAACAAACCGCATTTGTGCAAAAATTGTGCGTTTTTCGTTGGTCAAAAGCCCATTTTTCCCGCGTTTTGCTTCGAAATGCCCGCTCTAAGCGCTTTTCTGCGGCTGCACAGTCGCGACGGCCTTCTGTGGGCCGTCCGTATTCAGAAAAGGGGAACCGGGTGAAACTGATTATAGCGACAATCAAGCCGTTCAAGCTTGAAGAGGTCCGCGAAGCACTGACCGACATCGGCGTGCGAGGCCTGATGGTGACCGAAATCAAGGGCTTTGGCGCCCAATCTGGTCACACCGAAATTTACCGCGGTGCGGAATACACCGTGAACTTTGTCCCGAAAGTGAAACTAGAGCTAGTCGTGGCTGAAGCCATGGTTGAGCAGGTTGTCGAGACCATCTCGAGCACTGCACGCACTGGCAAAATCGGCGACGGCAAAATCTTTGTTCTGGATGTGGCACAGGCTGTGCGCGTTCGGACAGGCGAAACCAACGAGGACGCGCTGTAAGGCGCCGGGGAAAGGGAACTCTACCAATGAAACTCGTAAACAAACTTGGGCTAGCTGCCGCGCTGACTGCGCTGCCAACCTTCGCCCTGGCTCAGGACGCAGCGCCGGGCTTCGACGAAATCGGCCCTTATATCATGACAACTCTGTTGTTCCTGGTTGGCGGCTTCCTCGTTTTCTGGATGGCAGCTGGCTTTGCCATGCTGGAAGCGGGCCTCGTGCGTTCCAAAAACGTTGCGATGCAGCTGACAAAGAACATGGCGCTCTTCTCTCTGGCCGCGATCGCTTACTGGCTGATCGGCTTTAACCTGATGTACCCAGGCGACGGCTGGCTGATCGGTGGCTGGCTTGGTCCATTCTTCTCTGTAACATCGCTCGAGCCAGTTGGCCTCGCAGCAGGTGACGCAGCACTGGATTACGCATCCGCTGGTTCTGACTTCTTCTTCCAGCTGATGTTCGTTGCAGCTACCGCATCTATCGTTTCCGGTACTGTTGCTGAGCGTATCAAACTATGGCCATTCCTGATCTTCGTGATCGTTCTGACTGGCGTTTTCTACCCAATCTCCGGTTCCTGGCAGTGGGGCGGCGGCTGGTTGTCCGAAGCAGGCTTCTCTGACTTCGCTGGCTCTACCATCGTACACTCCGTAGGCGGCTGGGCAGCTCTGACAGGCGCAATCATCCTGGGTCCACGTCTGGGCAAGTACAAAGACGGCAAAGTCTTCCCAATGCTCGCATCTAACCTGCCTCTGGCAACACTGGGTACATTCATCCTGTGGCTCGGTTGGTTTGGCTTCAACGGCGGCTCTCAGCTGGCGATGGGCACAGTAGGTGATGTTACTGACGTATCCCGCATCTTTGCAAACACCAATATGGCAGCCGCATCTGGCGCAGTTGCAGCCCTGATCCTGACACAGGTCGTGTTCGGCAAGGTTGACCTGACCATGGTTCTGAACGGCGCGCTGGCGGGTCTCGTATCCATCACTGCTGAGCCTCTGGCACCATCCCTGTTCGGCTCCCTGCTGATCGGTGGCGTAGGCGGCGTGATCGTAGTCTTCGCGGTTCCACTGCTGGACAAGCTGAAAATTGACGACGTTGTTGGTGCGATCCCTGTTCACCTCTTCGCAGGTATCTGGGGCACAATCGCAGTGGCCTTCTCTGGCTCCGCAACTCTGGGCGCACAGATCACAGGTATCGTTGCTTACGGTGTCTTCACAATCGTTGCTTCCGCAATCCTGTGGTACATCCTGAAACTGACCATGGGCATCCGCGTCTCCGAAGAAGACGAGATCAACGGTCTGGATAAAGCAGAGCTGGGTATGGAAGCATATCCTGAGTTCTCCAAAGGCTAAGGTCTAAGGACATAAGTCAAAGAAAGCCCGGGGCATATTGCCTCGGGCTTTTTGTTATTCAATTGCCGTGGCCCGGCTGAGGTGTCTATGTAGACTCAATGCGAAAGGACACATAATGGAAACCACTGTCTTTCAAGCCGAGGAACTGGCAGCGCAGCTTAAAGAGCGCGGGTCTCTGGTCATCCGTACGATTGCCATGCCGAGCGACACCAACCCGTCGGGCGACATTTTTGGTGGTTGGCTTCTTGCACAAATGGACTTGGCGGCAGGGAATATGGCGGGACAAATCGCACGCGGTCGCTGTGCGACTGTCGCGATCGAAGGCATCCAATTTGTCCGCCCGGTTCATGTCGGGGATGAGGTTACAATTTACGCCAAACTGATCAAACTCGGCCGTTCTTCCATTACGATGAACATTCAGGCCTGGGCCCGGCCGCGCGACGCTGAACATTCTGAAAATGTGATCAAAGCCAAGTTCATCTTTGTAGCCATCGATAAGGATGGCAATTCGCGTGCTCTCCCTGAGAATGCGCAAGAGAACCTTGTTTATACGCGTTTACCAAAGTCTTAGGTGAACTGTATCAAATCCCAAAGGTTTCCGTAGAGGTCTTTGAACACGGCAACAGTCCCGTAGCTCTCTTCTTTTGGCTCGCGCTCGAAGCTCACACCACGCTCTTTGAATAGTTTGTAGTCCCGCCAAAAATCATCGGTCTGCAAAAAGAACGATACCCGCCCGCCGGTCTGGTCGCCGATAAACTCTTCCTGTCGCGGATCACTAAGCCGGCCCAGCACAATCGAGCAGCCCTTGCTCCCTCTGGGGCGCACAACAACCCATCGCTTGTCTTGTTCAGGCTGATAAGTATCGGCGATCAAGTCAAAACCTAACGTCTCGACATAGAACGCGATGGCTTCGTCATAGTCACGAACGACCAGAGTGACGTGTACGAGATCCTGTTGCATGGTTGCCCCTTTTGTTTGGTCCTACCGCCATAGCAAAGAAAGAAAAGCCCAAGCAATGCTTGGGCTTTCCCTGCGCCAATCTGGGGATGCGCATATGTGGCGACTCGGGGGCGGGACAAGTCCCGTCACCACAACAGACTTCAATGCCTGTCATAGTCATACGCCGGTGCAATTGATTTCCGTCGAAAAAAAAGGCGCTCTTAAAAGAGCGCCCTTTCAATTCAGTCGAACCAAGTTTTAGACACCCGCGTCGATGATCGCTTTCGCCAGAACAGGCACGGTCTCTTTGTTCAGACCGGCGATGTTCATGCGGCTATCTCCGACCATATAGATACCTGCATCGACGCGCATTTTCTCTACCAGCTCAGGCGTAGTGCCAATCTGGCTGAACATGCCACGATGCTCAGCGATGAAACCAAAACGGTCAGAGCCAGACAGCTTCTGCAGTTCATCTGCAAGCTGCTGACGCAGCTCCAGCATGCCCAAACGTATCTCTTCCAGCTCTGCCGCCCAATCGGCGCGCAGCTCTGGATCATTCAGAATGGTGGTCACAACGCGCGCACCGTGATCTGGCGGGAAGGAGTAGTTCTGGCGGTTCAGAAAGTTCAGGTTCTGCTGAACAACCGGGATCTGCGCGGCGTCATCAGTGATCGCCATCAGAATACCTGTCCGTTCGCGATATACACCGAAGTTCTTAGAACAGCTTGCCGCAATCAGACCTTCTTTGATGGAGGATGCCACCAGACGGGTCGCAGCTGCGTCTTCATCCAGACCATCGCCAAAGCCCTGATAAGCGATATCGATCATCGCGATCAGACCATTTTCGTTGATCAGATCAACAACGGCCTGGAACTGCGTCAGGTTCAGATTAGCACCCGTTGGGTTGTGACAGCAGCCGTGCAGCAGAACCACATCACCTTCGTTAGCCTGTGCGAGATCCGCCAGCATGCCCTCAAAATCAACCGCGCGGGTTTCAGTGTCGAAGTAACGGTAAGCAACGGTTTCGATACCCAAATACTTCAGGATTGAGACATGGTTTGGCCAAGTTGGGTTAGACACGAAGACACGCGCATTTGGGTTAGCCAGTTTCACCAATTCAAACGCCTGACGCACAGCGCCTGTGCCACCCGGGGTGGCCACAGCTGCGATCTTATCGCGTGCTACAGCATCTCCTAGAACCAGATCAATCATGGCATCCGCGAAGGCGGGATCGCCTGGTAGGCCAACGTAACTTTTGCTGGTTTGCTCTTCGACCAAGCGGCGCTCTGCTTCCTTCACAGCGCGCATCACAGGGGTCACACCCTCTGCGTTTTTATAAACACCAACACCCAAGTCGATCTTTTGATCGCGCGGGTCTTCCTTGAACTTGGTCATCAAGGCGAGAATTTTGTCAGCGGGCTGAGTTTTCAAGTTGCCGAGCATAGTTAGGCTTCTCCAGTGGCAATTGGGACAGTTGGGAAGGCCCCCCATTCAGTCCATGATCCATCGTAAAGCGCATGGTCAGTCTTGCCGAACCGCTCCATGGCCAAAATCAATATCGCGGCAGTGATGCCAGAGCCGCAGCTGGTGATCGCAGGCTTATTCAGATCGACGCCCGCTGCTTCAAAAATCGCCTTGGTTTCTTCGGGCGACTTCATGGTCTGATCTGCATTCAACAACGACGAAAAAGGAACATTGCGCGCGTTTGGAATATGCCCAGAGCGCATACCCTCGCGCGGCTCTTCGACCTCTCCGCGGAAACGCTCAGCAGAGCGTGCGTCAATGATCGCGTAATCCTGCAATTTGGATGCATGAGACACCTGAGTGACGTCTTTCACCATCTCCTTTTGGAAGGTGACAAACATGTGTCTGTCACGAATTACCGCCGGTTCAGTTGTGATTGGACGATTTTCAGATTTCCATTTCGGTAAGCCGCCATCAAGCACAGCAACATCTTTGTGGCCCATCAACTTGAACAGCCACCAAACGCGTGGCGCAGAGAAAATCCCGCTGGTGTCATAGACAACTACCTGGTGGCCGTCGCCAACTCCCATTTCGCGCACACGAGACATAAATTTCTCAACCGGAGGCACCATGTGCGGCAGTGAAGATCGCAAATCCGCGATTTCATCGATGTCAAAGAAGCGCGCACCTGGGATGTGACCTGTGGCGAATTCCGCCTTTGGGTCTCGTCCAGATGTCGGCAGAAACCATGACGCATCAAGGATCCGAATATCTGGATCATTCAATTGCGTTTCCAGCCATTCGGTAGAAACCAGTGTTCTGGGATCATTCTTCGGCATGTTCGGCCTCGATCTGGGGGTTCGAGTCTTGCCTACAACTGCAACGAAATGGAGGCAAGACTAGTGGATGCCGTTTTGCCACCTAATGCCTAATATCGCGGGAATTTGGCTGTGCATCGCAGTATTGTCGGCCCATTGCCCATAGCAAAAGCGGAACATGTTTCCAGCGATGCCAAAGTTGTGAACAGAAAAACCTCCAAATTCCAGCGAATTTGGTATTATTTCATAAAGAGCCTCGACTCGGGGCAACGGAATACGAGTGCCAGGGAGTTATGAGTACCCCCATGCTACGACAGTGGCATGGGGTTTATTTATGTTGGATCACTCACCATGGCGCAACAGACGTTGCTTTTGGCGCCCCCAGTCACGCTTCGCCTCAGACGCACGTTTGTCGTGGTTCTTCTTACCTTTGGCAATGCCGATCTTCAGTTTCACCAGCCCTTTGTGATTGAAGTACATGACCAGAGGTACAATGGTCATCCCTTTGCGTTGGGTGTCATTCCAAAGGCGAGACAATTCTCTTTTGCTGACCAGCAGTTTGCGACGACGACGCTCCATATGGCTGAACATCGCGCGTTCATAGGGGGCGATGTAACTATTGACGAGCCACAGCTCGCCTTCGTTCACTTCAGCATAGCTTTCAGCCACATTGGCCGAATTCTCGCGCAAAGATTTGACCTCTGAACCTGTCAAAACAATCCCGCACTCAATGTCATCTTCGATGGCATAGTCATAGCGCGCGCGCCGGTTCTCGGCGATCACCTTATAGTTCGGATCTGTTTTGTCTTTTTTGGCCATAGTCGGGTTTGCTTACAGTGTGGCGTAAACCCTGTCCATCGGATTCACCGCCTCCAGATAGGTGACGGTGAATGTCGTTACAAACCCTAGTTTTGCAAAAGGCGGCTACCATGAGGGTTATCAATAACCATCTTCCAACTGCCATCTTCCTGACGGCGAGCGACCGCCACAGACAAACCTGACTGTTCGATATTTTGACCATCAGGAAGAACACCCGTCATAGCCCAGGGCGCGATATGGAGCGCGATATCGCCCTGAACAATGACCTCATGGCCAGAATAGGTGAAACGAGGGTCTACAGAGGCAAACTCTTCAAACGCCTTTATGATTGCAGTCTTGTCAGTGGTCGCTTTGCCCGGTTCAAACATGATTGTCACGTGAGGCTCATAAGTGGCCATTACTGATTCAAAGTCCTTCGCTTCAAAAGCTGAGGTCATGGAATTGATAAGGTCTAGGACATCGGTTTGTTCTGCATTCATTTTGCTTTCTCCTGCTGAGATTGAAGTGATCGATAGCGCGAGCGCCATCAGCCATGCGGCTGCATGTTTCATTGGGTTTCCTTTTTTGGGTGGGTGGTTAGCCGGCTCGTCCCGGCGGGTTGACGATGCGCAGCACATCAGATGCGATGTCGCGCCCCGTTTGAAGCGGGCCCGTTGCCTGCTGTAATTTTTTTGATATCAGCGCCGCATTGGTTCGAGCTGCTATCGCTTCGGCTTCAGAAAAGCTTGGCGCCAAAGCCAGGGTTGCCTCATTCTGCCCAATGCGCCCTTGTTCGGTCGCAGCCTCTAACCTGCGCGAGCAATGACAATTCGCAGTCTTAGAGGCCAGGCCACATGCACGGGCCGTGAATTCTTGTACTTTCTGACGCGCTCGGGAAAGTCTCTGTCGATACGTTGCGGGCGCTACCTCTAAGACTTCAGCCGCGGCGGCGTGTTCCATCTCAAGAATTTCACCCAGCACATAGGCAGCTCTATGGTTCGCATCTAGACACAAGAGCATTGCCATCGTGCACTTTAGGCGCAGTTCGTTAACGGCAATCGCATCTATTGCGTCAGGAGCGGTATCAGACAACCCGTTGAGCAAATCATCTTCAAAGGCTGAGAAATTCAAACCTGGATCTGTGTCCCGGATCTTTTTGGCGGTCAAAAGGTGGTTCATCGCCACCCGGTAGACCCAGGTTTCAAATTTGCTTTCACCTTTGAACGTAGAGAGCTTGGTGATGACACGCACCAATATGTCCTGCGTCGCATCTTCTGCCTGGGACACATCTGCCAGCATACGTAAGGCCAAACGATGCACCTGATTTTGTATAGAGCGCGCAATGGCTTCCAACGCCTTTGCATCTCCCCGCTGTGCTTTTTGAACCGTTTCCAGCATGTCTACCTCTTGAAGCCTATATTGAGTTAGACAGCTCCGAATGGGAATGTGTGACAAAGAATTTTAAAATTCGGAGATTCTTATGCCGATGCCTTGGACATACCGCCATTCACATAGGGAATGGCGCGCATTTTTGGATTATGCCAAGGATCAGATGTCGCTGCCATCAGACAACAACACCTACACAGCCATACAGGCAGTCCTAATGACCTTTCGAAGGCGTCTAACTCCGCAACAAGCATTGGACTTTGCAAATATCCTGCCCACGGTACCGAGAGCGATCTTTGTTGAGGGTTGGAGATTGGATGAACCCAGATTGCCATTTGGAACCCGAGAGGAGTTGACGCAAGAAGTCAAGGACTTGAGGCCACATCACAATCTGACCCCAGACAATGCCATCGAAGCGACCGCCTATGCTCTCTGGCGCCTAGTTCGACACGAAGACTTGGCCCGTGTCCTGAAAAGGATCGGAGATGACGCGATAGCCTATTGGCACGTTGAGGTAAGTGATCCACGCGATTTGGAACAGCGGATCGTTTAGCCCCGTTCAGAAGTGTTCGGCAAATTCATCGACAACTTGTTCATAGACCGCGCGTTTAAACGGCACGATATTTTCGACAAGCTCGCCGTAGGGCAGCCAGCGCCAAGCAGAGAACTCCTGATGATCGACCTCGATATTCACCTGATCGTCTGAGCCGTGAAATCTGAACAAAAACCACTTCTGCTGCTGTCCCCGGAAGCGGCCTTTCCAAATGCGGGGCACGATATCATGAGGCAAATCATAGGCTATCCAGCCCTTTGTTTCAGCCACCAACGTGACCAAATCTGGAGAGACCCCAGTTTCTTCTTCAAGTTCGCGCAGCGCTGCGGTTTTGGCGTCCTCGCCTTTGTCGATGCCGCCTTGTGGCATCTGCCAAGCAGGCACCTCGCTGTCTAATCTTTGACCAACAAACACACCGCCATCGGCATTGACCAGCATCACGCCTACGTTCTTGCGATAAGGCAGTTTGGCAATCTCTTCAGGCGTCATAGGGTGCTCCAGCTTTGCGCCCCTTAAAACGAATGCAGCGCTAAGGGGCAAGCAAAACGGGCGCCAAATGGCGCCCGCATGAGCGATTTTGCTAAAAGCACAATCGCGATATATCAAACGTGCCGCAGGCACACATTTTGACAACCGTTTACTCTGATGGTGCCAGAGCGGACAGGCCTTTCAGAATGTCGATGGCATAAGCCAACTGGTAGTCATCTTCGCGAAGTTGCGCCGCTGCTTCTGCCGCCGCACGATCATCTTCGATCTGGCGAATTTCATCTTCTGTCAGACTGTCATTGTTCAAGCTGCCGCGCAGGTCCGCTTCAGAACGATTGCGACCAGTTTCCTCTTCGGCCTCCTCATTCACGCGGCGGCGTGGCTGTTCCACCACGATGTCAGGCGATACGCCCAAAGCCTGAATAGAGCGACCTGATGGCGTGTAGTAACGTGCTGTGGTTAAGCGCATCGCACCTTCTCCACGCAGCGGCATCACGGTTTGAACCGAACCTTTACCAAAGCTCTTCGTGCCTACGACAATCGCACGACGATGGTCTTTCAGAGCACCTGCAACGATTTCAGATGCGGAGGCCGACCCACCGTTAATCAAAACAACAAGCGGCTTCCCATCGATCAGGTCACCCGGAGTTGCATTGAAACGCTCTCCGTCCGCAGCATCACGACCACGCGTGGAGACAATCTCGCCCTTCTCCAGGAATGCATCTGAAACACGGATTGCTTGAGTAAGCAGACCACCTGGGTTGTTGCGAAGGTCCAGAACCAAGCCATTCAGATTTTCCAGACCGCCAGCAGCCTCGATTTCTTTCTCGATGCCGTCTTTAAGATTCGGATAGGTCTGGTCGTTGAAGGTTGTGACACGCATCACCAGCGTATCGCCTTCGGTACGAGACCGGACGGCCGTCAGTTTAATGGTGTCGCGGATGATCGAAACGTCAAACGGTTCGGTTTCCCCTTCACGCGCGATTGTCACGATAATCTCAGAGCCCACTGGACCGCGCATCAAATCAACCGCAGCATCCAACGTGAGACCCAAAACGCTTTCGCCATCCACATGCGTGATGAAGTCGCCGGCCTCAATGCCAGCTTCATCCGCCGGAGTTCCGTCGATTGGAGAGACGACTTTTACAAAGCCTTCTTCCTGCGTGACTTCGATGCCAAGGCCGCCAAATTCACCACGTGTCTGCAGGCGCATCTGCGCTGCGTCATCCGGTGCAAGGTAACCTGAATGCGGATCAAGGGAGGTCAGCATACCGTTGATCGCCGCTTCGATCAGATCGGCTTCATCCACTTCTTCCACGTATTGTGCACGAATGCGTTCAAAGATGTCGCCGAACAGATCAAGCTGTTCATAGACGCTGCTTTGGCGTTCGTTTTCCTGAGCGATCAGCGGGCCCGCGATCTGGGTTGTTGCCAGTATGCCGGCCAAAGTGCCGCCCAACGCAGCCACGACGAATCTTCTCATCTTCATCCATCCTTATTGGTTTGGAACCAATCCTCCGGGTTGACCGGAGTCTTGCCCTGTCTCACCTCTATATAGAGCGTTTCCGTACGGTCCTGACCAGTGCCTTCACTTGACTGTGAAAGGATGGCATCGATCTTAGGATCATTTCCGCCCATTAGACCCACCGGAGCGCCGCTTGCAACCACTTGTCCCACGTCTCCGAACACCGTCTCAAGACCTGCAAAAACAAACAGAAGCCCCGGTTGCGGTTCAAGCACCATGACATTGCCAAAATCAAGAAGCGGCCCACGGTAGCGAATGGTGGCCGCAACGGGTGATGTGACAAGCGCATTTGGACGCGCCGCCAGAACCAGACCAGGGCGCACGAGACCCGCTGCATCCGCCTCGCCGGGCCGGCGCAGAATTTCGGCCTGAACTGGTAAAGGCAGGTTTCCTTTACGGTGATCAATGTCAGGCAACGCAGCCAGACCTTCTGGTTCAGGTGCCATTTCCACCAGCCCGCTGGCAAAGCCTTCCAGCGTTTCCGTGGACGCAATCAACAGTGCCGTCTGAACCGGATCTTCCGTAAACCGACGTGGTAGATCGGTGCGATCAGAAATCGCCTGGGACAAAGCCATGCGAGATGCCTGCGCACCGTTCAGACCTTCGGCGAGTGTATCCGCAGCGCTTTGTTGCAACCCTCTCAGGATTTTCACCTCTGTCAAAAGATCACGTAACTTGGCGGCTTCTGAATCCATCGCAGGCGTGACATCTGCGAGGATCATTCCGGCGCGCACGGTACCCTCTGGCCCGTTCGGATGCAGCAGCATTGTCGGACTTTCTGTGCGACCAACAGATTGCAAAACCCCCAACAGGCGCGCGATCTCTGCTTCTTTTGATTTGAGTTGCTGATCCAGCTGTTTTTCACGGATCGCAGCGCGGCGCAGACCTTCGCGTAAAGCAGCGAGACCTTCCTCATAGGCGTGCACCGTTTGAGTCAGCGCTTTTACCCGGTTGCGAGAGGTTTTCGCTTTATCCAATGACAGCGACGCTGCCTCCAGCTTTGCTGCAGCTTCGCGGGCCGCAGCAGAGGCATCGGTCTCAGCCGACAAAACCCCTGCGCTCGTTATGAGCGCTGCTAGAAGCAGGACAAACTTCATCGCTGGATCAAGCTTTCACCGGTCATTTCTTGAGGCTGCGGCAGGCCCATGAGGTCTAGCAGAGATGGAGCAAGGTCAGCCAAACGTCCAGCATTCAGAGACGCACCTTCAGGACCATTTACCAGAATAACCGGCACAAGATTTGTCGTGTGTGCGGTGTGTGGACCTTTGGTTTCCGGATCGATCATGACTTCGCAATTGCCATGATCCGCTGTCACAATCATCGCTCCGCCGACCTTTTCGAGTGCTGTACGCACAGCGCCAAGACCCTGATCAACTGCAGCACAAGCTGCCATGGCGGCGTTCACATCGCCGGTATGGCCGACCATATCAGGGTTTGCGTAATTCGTGACAATCAGGTCGTAACCCTGCTCGATGGCCGCCACAAATTTCTCAGTCACTTCGCTCGACGACATTTCCGGTTGCAGATCATAGGTCGCTACCTTCGGGGAAAGCGGCATGAAGCGATCTTCGCCCTCAGACGGGGTTTCTTCACCACCGTTCAGGAAGAAAGTCACGTGAGGATATTTTTCTGTCTCTGCGAGGCGGAACTGGGTTTTGCCTTGCTTGGCTACCCATTCCCCCAAAGTGTTCACGATAGCCTTTTTTGGATAGGCCGAAGTCATGAACTTCACGTGTTCATCCGAGTAATCCACCATGCCCAGCATGGTCAGCTTAGGCCGCTCGCCGGTGTCAAAAGCGTCAAATCCCGGCTGGCCGACGGCCGCGAGGATTTCGCGTGCGCGGTCGGCGCGGAAGTTCAGACAGAAATAGCCGTCGCCGTCTTGTGCCCCCTCAAAGCCACCGATAACGGTTGCCTTGATGAATTCATCGGTTTCATCGCGTGCATAGCCATCTTCGACGGCTTGCTTGGCGCTATCAACCTTCAGACCATCCGCGAAGATCATCGCGTTATAGGCCTCAGACACCCGTTCCCAACGGTTATCCCGGTCCATCGCCCAGTATCGTCCAATCACAGTGCCGATAGAAGCATTCTCCGGGAGCGCCTGTTCCAGGGCTTCAACGTAAGGCAGTGCTGACTTCGGAGCCACATCGCGACCGTCGGCAATCGCGTGTACTACTACAGGAACGCCTGCATCGGTCACCGCCTTCACCGCAGCAATAATATGGTTCAAGTGACCATGCACGCCACCATCAGACACCACGCCCATCAGATGTGCCGTACCGCCGGTGGATTTCAATTTCTCAGCGAAGGCAACGATCTCGGCATTTTCGTAGAAAGACCCGTCTTCGATGGCCAAATCAATCTGTCCAAGGTCCATGGCTACAACGCGACCCGCGCCGATGTTGGTGTGACCCACTTCCGAGTTGCCCATCTGGCCAGACGGCAGACCCACATCCGGGCCATGCGTGATCAAAGTTGCGTTTGGGCACCCCTGCATCATGGCATCGAAATTCGGTGTCTCTGCCAATACCGGCGCGTTGCCTTCGGTGGTGTCAGACAGGCCCCAGCCATCAAGGATACACAGGACAACGGGTTTAGGGGTGCTCATGCTCTCAGCTCCGGTCGCAAATTTGCCTGTCTTCTATCCTGCTATGCCGCGTGTTTGAACCGCTTAGTTGATGAGAGGTGCTTATTGACGACCTTCGCGCAACCAAGCGCCTATCACAAAGGCAGAAATGATCAGCAATATGATCCATGGCGGTAGCAAGGCAGTTCTTGAAACGCTGAGAGTTTCATAAGCTCTGCGCGGCGTCAGCCCAATCCAGCCATTTCCAGCCGCTGGGCGTCCTGGCCGCACATTACGAATGCTGGGCAATCCATCTTCAAGCGCCAGAATACCGCCCCGCATCGGAGAAATAACGGGCTCCATCGTAGCGCCCGTTGCAATCACTTCCGCATACTCGCGCGGAGCAGCCGGACCGAGTCCAATAACAGAATTCAGGTCTCCATTCGCCAAGCGATAGAGACCGATTTCAGGTCCTTCAAACTGCGCCTCAAAAAGTCCCGGTTCGATTTCCACCAATGGAAGCAGGACCTTGTCACCTGACGGTGTTTCCACTTCAACCGCGCCGACATCTGGAGCCAACGAGCGCCTGAAAATACGCATGTTCTGGCCATTGGCCTCACCCCAAAGAGCCTCTTCTTCAAGATCAGGTTCCGCCATCATCCAATGGGCCAATCGACGCAATAATTCGAGCTGCGGGCCACCGCCGTCATACCCACGCGCCCAAAGCCAGGCTTGATCTGACGCGAGTAACGCAACCCGTCCTTCACCAACGCGATCGAGCATCAAGAGCGGACGATCATCTGCACCCGTCATGACCACGTGGCCCTTTTCGGGCACAAGATCCACAAGCCGCAGCCATTCGCCCCACTGCTTGTCGCCTGATGGATCAATGCTTGGCAGCCCTGCAGTCACCGGATGCCTTTCGCCAATGTCGCTGACTTGCGGCACATAAGGTTGGTTCACGACCAAGGCCGTCGGTCCTGCCGGAAGAATTTCGGATAGGGGCGAACGATAAAGGCTGTCTGCACTGGCAAAATCCGGTCCAGCAGCCAGAAGAACAGCACCGCCATTGGTCACATATTCCGCAACGTTGCGCAGATAGAGCGCGGGGAGGATACCCCGCCGTTTGTAGCGGTCAAAAATGATCAGATCGAAGTCGTCAATCTTCTCTAAAAAAAGTTCACGCGTAGGGAAGGCGATCAGCGAGAGTTCATCTACTGGCACGCCATCCTGCTTCGCTGGCGGACGCAGGATGGTGAAATGCACGAGGTCTACCGAGCTGTCTGACTTCAACAGGTTCCGCCAGGTGCGACCACCTGGATGCGGTTCTCCTGAAACAAGCAGCACACGCAGACGATCTCTCACACCGTTGATCTGGATAATAGCGGAATTGTTGCGGTCCGTCAGCTCGCCGTCCGCTGATGGGACAGTGAATTGCAGCACGTTCCGCCCACCATGAGGCAGCGACACTGGGATTTCGATATCCTTGCCAATCGGAACACTGAACCTTTGGTTTTCACCACCATCCACCGAAACATCCAGTGGTGCTTCCGCGACGCCGGGGGCGGCTCCGGTGTCTTCGATACGTAGGCGCAATGTGATTGGCTCACCAAGAATGGCAAAGGCCGGCGCGTCCCGCACAGTCAGTCGGCGATCCCAATCTGTTTCCAGACCACTGTGCAACAAATGCAGCGGCGCAGGCAGTTCCGGCGCCTGGTCGATATCGTGCACGCGTCCATCAGAAATGGCGATCACACCTGCAACGCGCCCAGATGCCTCAGTAGCCAAGGCATCTTTGAGCGCCGTCATCAGCGCTGTTCCCTTGTCGCCCTCGTCATCGCCCACTTTGATCCGCCGCACTTCTGTCATTCGGCGCGCTTCGAGACGCGCAGCCAAGTCATCGGCTGCGGTTGCAGATCGCACGGCCCGGTCAGACAGCTGTTGGCTCGATGTTTGATCTTCCAGCAACAGAACTATGTCCGCGAGCTCTTCACGGTCCTCACGCTGCAACACGGGCCCCATCAAAGTGGCGAGAATGACCGCAGCCCCAATTGACCGCAACCACCACCCGGAAAGCCCGCGCCAAAGCGCAAACCCACAGATTGCCGCCATCAGCAATGCCAAGGCAGCGATGACACGAATGTCGATCAGGGGATCAAAGAAAATCTCGCTGCTCATTGGCCCAACCTATCCAGCAAGGCAGGCACGTGAACCTGATCCGATTTATAATTCCCGGTGAGCACATGCATGATCAGGTTGACGCCAAAGCGGTAGGCCAGCTCGCGCTGCCTCTCGCCGGTCACGCCGCGACCCACAGGGAAAAGATGCACGCCTGTTGTGTTTGTTGCCCAGGCCGAGGCCCAATCATTGCCGCCGATAATCACCGGCGTCACACCGTCATTTAGGTTGCGAAACGGCATACCTTCAACCTGTTCGGCATCTGGCGGCGCGGCCTCAACCCAAACCTCTCGGCTGGCGTAACGCCCTGGGAAATCCTGCAGCAGATAGAACGTCCGCGTCAGCACATGGTCCGATGGGATCGGCTCTAGCGCCGGAATGGTCAATCCACCCGCGATTTCCTGTAGGCGTTTGCCGGTCGGACTCGATCCTCCAAAGCGCGCGACGTCTGAATCCCGCGTGTCAAATAGGATCATGCCTCCAGACCGGAGATACGCATTGAGCTTCTCCATGGCCTGCGCAGATGGCATTGGCTGGCTCGCCGTCATGGGCCAATATAGAAACGGGAAGAAGGCGAGTTCATCGCTTTCTAAGTTCACACCAATTGGGTTCACTGGTTCCACGGATGTGCGCAGATACAGCACATCGCTGAGGCCATAGAGACCGGCGTAAGACACCTCATCCACTGTCCTGTCACCCGTCAGGACATAAGCCAGCGCAATTTCATCGGTCAGCTCGTTTGGGGACAGTTCCTGCGCATCTGAAACGTTAGGCGTCATCAATCCGACCAGCAGGGCAGCAGTCGCTCCGATACCTCGTAGACGTCCGGACAGGAACAGCGACGCAAGCGTGTCCAAAACCAGCAACACCAAAGCCGCCACCAAAAGGATCCACTTCAAATCCACAGTCGATGGTTTTTCAAACCCGGTGACTGATACACGGGCTGGCCATTCAAAAGCGCTGAGGTCCTCATCCGGTTTAACCGCGTTTCGTGCAAAACTGTTTTTGCCGTTCTGATAAAGGCCCGGTCGCAGCTCCGGCCCAGTCGCTCGATCCAAAAGTGCAACACCATCCACACCCGGCAACGTCTGTCCATCGCTCAAACGCCCCTGCCCGTTCAGAACTTGGATTGGTTGCCAAATCGTACCCTTCATCGAGGCTGTTTCATTGCTACCGCTGGCGGAAATCACCGCCAAACGATCCAGCATTTGCACGAAGAGACCAGACAGCGGCACGTCAGACCATTCCGCATTTGCTGTCACGTGAAACAAAACCACCTGACCCTGTTCAACTTCTTTACGCGTTACAAGCGGTGTGCCGTCGCTGAGCTCCGCCAAGACCCGCTCTGCCAGATTTGGATCAGGTTGCGCAACAACTTGAGCGGTTACGCGCAAGTCTTCCGGAATGCTGAGACCCGCAAAGGGGCTATCAATGTGAAAAGGGGCCAGCGCTTTGGGCTCCCCCCAACTCATCGCTCCGCCAACAGAACGCCCTCCGGCGCGCAGACGCACGGGCATCAAGGGATCTTCGGTGGTTCTGCTCAGGTCGCTCGCAGCCAATTGTGGTCCAGCAAAGCGTAAAAGCAATCCGCCGCCTTCAACCCAGTTCAAAAGGTCTGATTTCTCAGATGGCGCAATATTGGCGACATCCGCCAGAATTATAACGTCTGGATTCGCTGGCAGAATATCAGGCAGTGCACCTTCCAAAATGTCCGCTGTTTCGATCAGAGCCTGCTTCAGATAATGCGTCGGAGACAAGAGCTCCAACCCTTCACGCGCGCTGTTTGGGGTGATCAACGCAACTTCCCGGCGACGAATACTGTCATCGGTCAGATACACCGCCCCCGCCGAATTCACGCCTTCAAGTGTCACACGAGAAACGCGTCCGCGAAGCTCTGCTGGAAGCGAAAAGGAGGCCTCTGCCGTATTTGAATCATAAGATAGGCTGCCCTTGGCAAAGACGCGATCGACCCCTGTGGGGTCTTTGCCGATGATTTGAACCGCGTGCGGCGCACTGACAGTGCCGGAACTGCGCGAGGTCACAACCAACTCGCCGTCTTTCAGTTCCAAGTTGATTAGGGCAACCACCGCCCCGATGTCTTGCAAAACCTGAACGTCGCCAGCGCCCTCAAGCGCAACAAGCAATGCATCGCGACCGTCATACGCCAGCCCGTCCGAGACCCAAAGCGCATCAAATTCCGTGTCAGAAAGAGCATCTAGAACCGCATCAACCTCAGGCTTGGATGGCCGCCAAGCATTTGGCGTAAATTCTGGAACACGGCTTGCCCAAATGGCGGCGGGAAGGAACGAAATCTCTTGTGGGTCGGTCACTTGTAAAATGGCTGCACTGCGGCCCTGTCGATCGGCCTCTTCCAAAGTGGCAACCAAGAAGTCGCTTTGTTCTCGCCAAGATGCTGCTGACGCCCAACTGCCGTCTAGCAAGACCAGCAAAGGGCGATCAGACTTCGTTTGCGCCTCCGGGTTTAGAACTGGTCCTGCCAAGGCAATGATCGCGCAAGCGACAATCAGCATGCGCAGCAGGAGCAGCCACCATGGCGTCCTGTCCATCACGCTTTCGTCGTCCTTTAGGCCAAGCAGCAAAATGACGCCTGGAAACCGTCGTCGGATCGGCGCGGGAGGCACTGCGCGCAAAAGCAGCCAGAGCACCGGCAAGCCAATGAGGGCTGTAAGAAGCCAGGGGGTCGCGAACGCAAGGGGTAAACCAAACATCACCGTCCCCTTTCCAGCGCCCGGTAAATCCACAGCAAAGCGCTCTGAACCGGGGCATCGGTTAGGTGGCAGTCATATTGCCATCCGGTAATCCGTGCGAGTTTACGCAGCGCCGCCTTTCGATCTTGCAGGCGGGCTACGTACTGATCGCGCAGGTCATTTGCCTTGCGCGTTTCATGCATGACCTGCGCCTTCATGCTTTCAAAAATGGCGCGGCCCGAAAACGGAAAGGCCTCTTCTGCAGGATCGAGGACCTGTAGAATAACGCCACGAACCCCACGATCGGCCGCTTTATAGAGAGCGTGTTCAACGCTTTCGAAGTCACCCATGAAATCTGAAATGAACAAAGCTCTTGAATTCGGGATCATGGCACGGGCTTCGGGCGAACCATAGTCCGCCTGCTCAGAGTCATCCAACAGAGCCTGTGAAAGCCGCCAAATCTGGCCTTCTCCACGTTTGGGAGGCAGAGATGTGCCTGCAAGACCAACACGTTCACCGGCGCGAATTGTAAGAATGGCGATGGCCAATGCCAGCAGTCGCGCGCGGTCAGACTTCGGAGCAATATCTTTGCGGCTCGCGTAATCCATTGACGCGGCGTTATCGATCCACATCGTGACCGACTGCGCGATCTGCCATTCCTTTTGACGCACATACTGCGCATCGGTCTTAGCCGACTTGCGCCAGTCGATCAGGCGGTAGCTATCACCCGGTTGCACCGCGCGATATTGCCAGAAGTCATCCCCAAGACCGGACCGCCGCCGGCCATGTTCCCCCAGCAAAACCGTGTTTGCCAAATTGTCAGCCCGCGCAAGCAAAGGCGGCAGCCGAGACGCGGCAGCCTCCGCTCTGCGTCGGAGCTGAGGGTGGGCGCTCACGCAGCGGCCTCCGTTGCGTCTGTCGCTGCGACGACCGTTTCAATCAATTGCCCAAGGTCATCACCGCGCGCGCGCGCAGCAAAGTTCAATGCCATGCGGTGGCTCAAGACAGGGGCAGCCAAATCAGCCACGTCATCTGCCGATGGCGCCAAGCGACCATCAAGCAGTGCCCATGCCCTGGTCATCATCATAAAGGCCTGTGCCGCCCTTGGTCCCGGCCCCCAAGCCACCACATCTTTGACCTGATCACTTGCGGTTTCATCTTCGGGTCGGAATGCCCGCACCAGATCAAGAATGCGCTCCATCACGCTTTCGCCAACAGGCATACGGCGCAACAATTGCTGCGCCGCGATCAGCTCTTCAGCCGTGAACACCTGTTTCAATTCTTCTTCCACAACGCCGGTCGTCGAAAGCAAGATATCCCGTTCCGTGTCGCGATCCGGATAGGGCACGTCGATCTGAACAAGGAAACGGTCAAGCTGCGCTTCCGGCAACGGATAGGTGCCTTCTTGTTCAATCGGGTTTTGCGTCGCCAAAACGTGGAATGGTTCATCCAGCGCGCGATCTTCGCCCGCAACCGTGACTTTCTTTTCCTGCATCGCCTGCAGGAGCGCCGATTGGGTGCGAGGGCTGGCCCGGTTGATCTCATCTGCCATGAGCAACTGACAGAAAATCGGGCCGGGCACGAAGCGGAATTCTTTGAGGCCACCTTTGGCCTTCTCAAGGATTTCGGACCCGAGAATATCGGCAGGCATCAGGTCAGGCGTGAACTGAACCCGGTTGCCATGTAGCCCCATCACAGTCGACAACGTTTCTACCAGCCGTGTTTTCCCAAGACCGGGCAGGCCGATCAAAAGCGCGTGGCCGCCGCACAAAAGCGACGCCAGCGTCAGATCAACCACACGCTCTTGGCCGATAAAGCGATGAGTGATTGCAGCTTTGGCCTGTCCCAGCTTTTCGCCGAGCGTTTCGATTTCACCCAGCAAGCTGTCGGGATCGGTCATGACAAATCTCCTGCTTTCTCTATATTTAGGAGAAGTGTATCGCCTGCAGCGGAAATGGCAAAAACTATGACGTCACAAAATGTTGTAAACCTTTCGGCAGACGGAATTGCTGCAAGTGCGAAAAAGGCCAAGGGGCGCGGATTGCCCCCGGTGCACCTGTGGAATCCGCCGTTTTGCGGTGATCTGGACATGCAAATTCTGAAAGATGGTTCATGGATTCACGAGGGTGGCAAAATCAACCGCCCTGAGATGGTTAAGCTGTTTTCATCGATATTGCGCAAAGAGGGTGAGTCGTATTTCCTTGTCACCCCGATCGAAAAGGTCGGAATCACAGTCGAAGACGCGCCCTTCGTCGCCACCGATTTTAGCCACACAGGCGACGCTGACGAGCTGGTACTGACATTTGAAACCCATGTCGGTGACGTCGTTGTTGCCGACAAAGAGCACCCTATCCGGGTTGAGACAAATCCGGACAACAATGAACCTGCCCCCTACGTGATGGTGCGCGCGGGGCTTGAGGCGCGGATTGATCGCAAGACCTTCTATCGCATGGTGGACTTGGGCTGCGAGCAAGATGGCTGGTTCGGCGTCTACTCAAGCGGCGCGTTTTTTCCGCTGATTAGCATGGACCAACTCTGAGCATCATGCCGAAATCTGACAGCGCTTTCAGATAGGTCTTAGCTCCATTCAAATCAGGAGCATTCAGAATGACCTATCCCGTGAAAGACACTGTTGTATGGTGTGAAATCCCCGTAACCGACATGGACGCCGGTGTTGCGTTTTACAGCGCGGTATTTGATTCCCAGATGGAAATCACCGAAATGGGTCCAAACCCCTCTGCGTTCTTTCCAAAGCAAAATGAAGAAGATGTGGCGGGTCACATTTACCCCGGCAAACCAGCGCAAAACGGTGAAGGTATGACAGCGCATTTACATGCGCCGGACACATTGGAAGCCACAGTTGGCCGCGCCCAAAAAGCTGGGGCCCAGATCATCGGACCCATCGTGGATCTACCCTTTGGCCGCTTTCAATATGCGATTGATCCCTTTGGCAACTCGCTGGGGATTTACTCCAAGCTGCGGTGAAGCGCTTAGTGCGCTTCAGACCAGTTGTCGCCTATCCCGGCATCCACAACCAAAGGCACATCCAGTTTCACTGCTGGATCTGCCGCCCCCTGCATGACCTCACGCGCAGCTGCAATAGTGTCATCGACTGCATCTTCAGCCACTTCAAAGATCAATTCGTCATGCACCTGTAGCAACATCTTGGCTGGCAGGTCTTTGATAGCGCTCGGCATACGGATCATCGCGCGGCGAATGATATCTGCAGCTGTGCCTTGGATCGGTGCGTTGATCGCTGCACGCGCTGCAAAGCCAGCATGCGGCCCCTTGGCATTGATTTGCGGCATGTGGATTTTGCGCCCAAAGAGTGTCTCAACATAGAGGTTTTCTTTTGCGAAAGCCTTGGTGTCATCCATGTAAGTACGAATGCCCGGGAAACGCTCGAAATAGCGTGTAATGAACGCTTGCGCCTCTCCACGCGCGATATGCAGATTGCGCGCCAACCCAAAAGCCGAGATGCCGTAGATCACACCGAAGTTGATCGCCTTGGCCTGACGGCGCACGTCTGGCGTCATTTCATCGAGTGGCACGTCAAACATCTCGGACGCAGTCATGGCATGGATGTCATGGCCGTCTTTGAACGCCTGTTTCAACGCGTCGATGCCAGCGATATGTGCCAGAATGCGCAATTCGATCTGGCTGTAGTCGAGACTGATCAGCTTATTGCCCGGCGCGGCCACAAAGGCTTCACGGATGCGACGGCCATCTTCAGTCCGCACAGGGATGTTCTGCAGGTTCGGATCGTTTGAAGAGAACCGCCCGGTGTTGGCACCGATCTGCGAATATGACGTGTGCACGCGACCTGTATCCGGATCTATGTGTTCCTGCAGTGCATCCGTGTAGGTCGATTTCAACTTTTGCAACTGACGGTAATCCAAAACCCGACGTGGGAAATCATGCTGTGCTGCAAGGTCTTCCAAGACATCTGCAGGTGTCGACCATTGGCCGGTTTTGGTTTTCTTGCCGCCTTCCAATTCGAGGTCTTCAAACAGGATTTGACCAACCTGTGCCGGGGATTGAACGTTGAACGACTTGCCCGCCATCTCATGTAATTCGGATTCATATTGCGCCATCTTCTGGGCAAATGAATTGGACATACGGCTGAGCGTGTCACGATCCACCTGCACCCCGTGCATCTCCATTTCAGACAGCACCGGCACCAATGGTCGTTCCAGCGTCTCGTAAACTGTCGTGACTTTCTTCTGGTGCAATTGCGGCTTCAGGAGTTGCCAAAGACGCAAAGTGATGTCCGCGTCCTCTGCCGCGTATTTGACGGCATCCTCAAGCGGTACCTTGTCGAAGGTGATCGCGGATTTACCAGTGCCTAGCAGGGATTTGATCGAGATTGGCTTATGGCTTAGGTACGTCTCGCTCAGCGTATCCATCCCGTGATTATGGATGCCCGCATTCATCGCGTAGGACATCAGCATAGTGTCATCAATCGGCGCAACCGACACGCCGTAGCGTTTGAAAATCTTGCAGTCGTATTTCGCGTTCTGGAAGATTTTCATTACTGCTGGGTCTTCAAGAAGTGGCTTCAGCATCGCCACAGCTTCTTCCAGATTCATCTGCCCTTCAGCCAACTCATCGCTGCCAAAGAGATCGTCGGCGTCGCCCTTCTTGTGGGCCAAAGGAATGTAGCAGGCCTCTCCGGCTTCAACGCAAAGTGAGATGCCCACCAAATCGACCTGCATTTCGTTGAGACCAGTGGTTTCCGTGTCCACTGCAATCCAGCCGCGTTTGTGCGCCTTGTCAATCCAGGTTTCCAGCTCTGCCGCGGTGCTGACGTGCTGGTACTTCTCAACGTCAATTGGCAAAGCTTCTGGCGCGTCAGCCACACTTTCAGATTTCGGCGCTTCCGCGATAACCGGTGCTTCGACCCCCAGTTGATCTGCGATGCGTTTTGCGAGCGTGCGGAATTCCATCTCGGCGAGGAAATCCATGAGCTGCTCCGACATTGGATCCTGCACTTCGAGGCTTTCCAATGTGAAGTCGAGATCCATCTCGCAATCAAGTTGAACAAGGCGTTTGGACAATTCGATCTGATCACGTTTCTCGATCAGTGTCTGGCGGCGTTTCGGCTGTTTAATTTCTTCGGCGCGGTCCAGAAGGGTTTCCAGATCGCCAAATTCATTAATCAGCAGCGCGGCCGTTTTGATCCCAATACCAGGTGCGCCTGGCACGTTATCGACACTGTCACCTGCAAGCGCCTGTACGTCGACGACGCGCTCTGGTCCGACGCCGAATTTCTCATGAACTCCGTCACGATCAATGCGCTTGTTCTTCATGGCGTCGAGCATCTCGACACCATCGCCGACCAACTGCATCAGGTCTTTGTCGGAACTGATAATCGTGCATCGCCCACCGGCATCGCGTGCCTGACAGGCCAATGTTGCAATGATGTCATCGGCTTCAAAGCCTTCAACTTCTTTGCAAGCAATGTTGAAAGCACGCGTGGCGTCGCGAGTCAGCGGGAACTGCGGCACAAGATCTTCCGGCGCTGGCGGACGGTTCGCTTTGTATTGATCATACATCTCATTGCGGAAGGACTTGCCTGAATAGTCAAAAATCACAGCCACATGCGTTGGCGCATCCGGCCCTGTGTTTCCTTCCACATAGCGATGCAACATGTTGCAGAAACCCGCTACGGCACCAATCGGCAATCCGTCAGACTTTCGTGTCAACGGCGGCAGCGCGTGATAGGCGCGGAAGATAAAGGCCGAACCGTCAATCAGATGCAGATGGCAGCCTTTGCCAAACTTAGTTTCGCCCGTTTCCGCCATGTCGCGCTCCCTGTTTGCCGGAACCACTTTTGCCATGCATAACCGCGCTCGGCCAGTGCCGAATTGCGACTGAATAGCTGCTCCTGACAACTTCTGGAAAACCACTTTGTCACAACGCATTCGAAATCAGTTTGAAATCGCCCCTGCCTTTGATCTATGCCAGTTCAACAACTAGGAACCACATCATGACACATCTTTGGGTACGAGCAGAACAACGCGACAATGAAGACCGGGTTGGCCTGACGCCAGAAGGTGCTGCAGCCCTGATCGGAGCAGGGATCCGGGTGTCTGTCGAAGAAAGCGGGTCGCGCATTGTCCCAATTGAGGGATACCGCGACGCGGGGTGTGAGATTGTCGCTGAGAACTCCTGGCCCAGCGCACCGCAGGATGCGATCATCTTTGGGCTGAAAGAGCTGCCTGATGACGGAACTCCGCTGCCGCATCGCCACATCATGTTTGGCCATGCCTTTAAAGGGCAATTTTCGGGCCAAGCTCTGTTGAAGCGCTTCAAGGCCGGAGGCGGAACACTTTACGATCTGGAATATCTTGTTGACGACTCTGGCCGCCGTGTTGCGGCTTTTGGCTACTGGGCCGGATTTGCGGGATCCGCTGTCAGCCTGAAATGCTGGATAGCTCAACAACAGGGCGGCGTTTGTGGCCCAGTTGGCGCCTATCCCAACAAAGACGCTCTACTGGCCGAATTAAAAGCGGACGTCAAAGCGCAGAACACGGATGCGCTAAACGCGATTGTCATCGGTGCATTAGGCCGCGTAGGCAGCGGCGCGGCGGATTTGTTTACAGAAATGGGCGTTCCGGTGACCAAATGGGATATGGCAGAGACCGCCAACGGTGGCCCTTTCCCGGAAATCCTAGACCATGACCTCTTCATCAATTGCATCTTTGCGCGTCCAGGAACGCCTGTCTTCGTGCCGCAATCGGCAAAATCCGAGGACAGACGCCTGAGTGTCATCGGGGATGTCGCCTGCGATCCGGACAGCGATTACAATCCAGTGCCGGTTTATGATCGTGCAACAACCTGGGATGCCCCTGCGCTGCGCGTACACGACACGCCGCCGCTTGATGTCATGGCGATCGACAACCTGCCATCGATGTTGCCTTTGGAAAGCTCTGAAGACTACGCGGGCCAGCTTCTGCCAACCCTTCTGACCCTTGGCGATCTAGGCGATGGCGTGTGGGTACGGGCTCAGACTGAATTTGCCACCCACATTTCCAAGGTCTAGAGCAATGTGCTTCTATAACGGTCCCTTCGTTTGATCCTGTCGCATCCCCTTCCCCCGGCGTCCGTGCGCGCGAAAGTGACAAAGCTTCTGCCTTGGTCAGAAGAAGGAAACTGGCACACGCTCTTTGGCGGACGGACAAATGCGGCATGGCAGGTTGTGGGACCGGAGAACGAAGTGCCCGCTGTTTTAAAGCTCTACAGGTCAGAAGCAGAAAACCCGCTCTTTCCCAATGATCCGAGAGCTGAAGCGACGATGTTGCAGCACTTGCAAGGTCAAGACATCGCGCCAAACCTGATCGCGGCCTTTTCTGTCGAGAATATGGATTGCAACCTGTATCACGCTTTGGATGGTGAACGGTGGACCGCAGGCGTATTTGAAGTTGCGCAACTAATCCAACGCCTGCACGCCGTCCGGCCGCCTTCGGGGCTGCGCCAGTCCGCAAATGGCACCGAAGCAATCATGGCTCAGGCAAGTTCCATTTTGGCAGCCGCAGGCGCGGAATTGGAACTCCCTTCAGGCCTCGAATTGATCAGCGTTCCACCTTCGAAAAAGACTGTTCTACTGCACTGCGATATTGTGCCGGGCAATCTCATACAGGGGTCCGACGGACTTCGACTGATTGACTGGCAATGCCCTGCTATCGGTGATGCATCAGAAGATCTTGCGGTGTTCCTCTCTCCGGCGATGCAACTACTTTATCGCGGAGAGCCGCTATCGCTTGAAGAAGAAAATAGCTTCCTGACCAGCTTCTCCCAAGATCAACAGAACAGGTTCCGCGCACTAGCACCAGCCTATCACTACCGCATGGCAGCCTATTGCCTTTGGCAAATGTCACGAGGTCGGATGGAATATGAAGACGCCTTGCAAGTCGAGCTTGCTGCGCTCAACCGATCCTAGCGTAGTCGCTTCAAGATCGTCAAAGAGGCGTAACCGTCCGGCTCCAATCCTTCTGAACGTTGGTAACTGCGTACCGCATCAATGGTCAGTGGTCCGATTTTACCGTCGATCTTAACGGTATCAAAGCCAGCAGCCGTCAGTCGGCGCTGTAGCTCCTTGCGTTCCGAGAAGGTCAGAGCCCTGTCTTCACGCGGCCAGCGCGCTTTGATCTTGCCACCACCCTTGATGCGATCACTCAAGTGGCCCACGCCGATCACATAGGCATCGGCTGTGTTGTAGCGTTCAATCGCGTCGAAATTTTTAAAGATCAAAAAGGCTGCACCTTTATGGCCTGCAGGTAGTAGCAACGACGCTTGGCCATAGTTTTTGACAGATCGGCCGTCCAGACCCTTCACACCAAGTGCGCCCCATTCGCTAGGCCGTTTCTTGATCCCCCGATTGGCGAGCGCGTAGTTGAACCCACGCGGCAAGGTGACTTCAACCCCCCAGGGCTGCCCGCTGACCCAACCAGAGCGTTTCAGATAAGCGGCGGTTGATGCCAAGGCATCGGCAGGATTGTCAGACCAGATGTCACGCTTGCCATCGCCCGTGAAATCCACGGCGAAGGCCAGATAGGAGGTCGGAATAAATTGCGTGTGCCCCATGGCACCGGCCCAGCTGCCCACCATATTTCGAGGTGCCGTGTCACCGCTTTGCAGGATTTTCAGGGCAGCAAAAAGCTGCTGCTCAAAAAAGCGACCCCGTCGCCCATCGAAGGCCAATGTCGCCAAAGCTTCGATGATCGGAACATCCCCACGCACGGCACCATAGGCGCTTTCTAATCCCCAAACCGCAACGACGACTTCTTTATCGACACCGTATTTGCGTTCGATGGCCTCAAGCGTTTTACGCTGTTTGCGCAGCGCCGCCTTGCCGTTTTTCACACGGCTGTCAGAGGCGGCGGAGTCCAGATATTCCCAAAGTGTTTTGGTGAATTCGGATTGGTTTCGATCCCGCCGGACAACGTCGGCGTTGTATTTGACGCCTCTGAAGGCGCGATCCAGCACGGATTTGGAAATCCCCTGGCGGGCTGCTTTCGCTTTATAGGCTCTGATCCACGCCTCAAACCGAGCATTCGCTGGAGTGATTTGAGGACCTAATGAATCTGGCCTCAAAACGGGACGCAAAACTGGCTGCACAGTAGCGGTAACCTGTGTCACGGTACTTTCCGGCGAGACCCGAAGGACAGGCCGCAAAGATTGTTCCGGCGCAGTCGCACCCAGGAATGAAGGATAAAATACCAGAGCACCTATCAGCACTCGCTTGAAAAAATTCGCTGCCATAATTCGACTCACCGCTCACTCTGAGACCAGTCTACCCAGAATTGCAGAAAATCGAGAACCGATAAGTGACTAATGACCGCGTTCCAGCGCTTCGACGCGCATTTTTTCCCAATATTGCCTTAACAGGCTGACCCGTCGGGGGCGGAAACATTCATCCATGATGTCTAAATCATCCATCCGATCCAATCGGAACACCCTGAAATCATTACGCAAATGACACCAACCAACCAGACAGTGGCTAGATTGCATGAAGACAATGGATAGCGGATAGACCTCTCGGCTGGTTTTTGCGCCCATCACATCAGAATAGTCAAAACGAATGCGGCGTTCATCCCAAGCTGCGCGACGCAGCACCCCTGCATCAACATTTGGTGCAGGCGGTGGGTTATAACTTTTGGCAGTCAGAACTGCGTGTTTCAATCGCCGCGACTGACCTTCCGGCAGGCGTGCACCGAGCTTCGCTAGCGCAGACTCAGCCCCTTTCGCCAAAGATGGGTCACCCACCTGCATCACCTCGCGGAGCCCCAAAACCAGCGCTTCGAGTTCCTCGTCTTCAAACCCAAGTGGTGGCAAGGTAGCGTCTTCGATCAGCGTATAACCAAACCCCGCTTCGCCATCGATCACTGCCCCAAGCCCCCGCAAGCTTTCGATGTCGCGATACATTGTTCGGATCGAAACGTTGGTTTCGTCCGCAAGGCGTTCTGCCGTGACGGGGGAAGGCAAGCTTCGCAAAGCTTGCATCAGCTGAAAGAGGCGCGCGGTACGTGACATAGAGGCTGTATAGTTCATCACTCCTGCCAAAATTTGGCAAGAGTGTCTGAAATAAGCAGTTCAAACAATGGATGAGCTGCGACGTGAAATTTGAAGACAAAGCCATTGCCGAGGTGTTCGAAGCCTTTCCACCCGACACGCAGTCAGGCTTGCTAAAGCTGCGTGCATTGATTTTCGACGTTGCCAGCGAGACACCGGAAATTGGGCGGCTGCAAGAGGTCCTGCGGTGGGGCCAACCGAGTTACATCACACCCGACAGAAAATCCGCAACGACAATCCGCCTTGGCACACACAAACAAGCGCGCTTCGCCATCTTTGCCCATTGCCAGTCAAACGTCATTTCCGACTACGCAACGCGGTTTCCCGGCTGGGATCGCATTGACGGAAATCGCGCGGTTCTGTTTGACACGGTTGAACAGATCGAGCCCGTCCGCCTGAGATCATTGATCAAAGACGCGTTGACCTATCATCTGCGTTAGCGCCGTTTCCGTGCCACCTTGCGTTTGGTTTTCATGGCCTTCTTTTTGGCAGCGGACATTTTACGCTTCGTGGGGCGGCCACGACCTGACCGGCGTGCCTGCGATGGTCGCTGACCATTCAGCTCCAAGAGCTCGAGAATGACCCCGCCGGTCACGGGCGCCGCTTCTGCCAGTCTGACAACAACCCGTTGTCCAAGCCCTATCGTCAACCCGGTGTCGCTCCCGGTGAGAGTATTGCTCTCAGGATCAAAGCGGAAATATTCATTGCCCAGATCGCGCATCGGGATCAGGCCGTCTGCACCGGTTTCGTCGAGCTTCACGAAAACACCAAACCTCGCGATGCCGCTGATCTTGCCGGGAAACTCGTTGCCCAGCCGTTCGCTCAGATAGGCCGCCAGATACCGATCTGTCGTGTCGCGCTCTGCCAACATCGACCGACGCTCGGTTTCCGAGATATGGTTGGCGGTTTGCTCAAGATTTTCAATATCTTGCGGAGTCAGCCCATCATCGCCCCAACCATGAGACGACACCAAGGCTCGGTGCACGATCAAATCCGAATACCGACGAATGGGCGATGTGAAATGCGCATAGGACTTTAGCGCCAACCCAAAGTGCCCGAAATTGCTGGGCGAGTAGTAGGCCTGCGTCATCGAGCGCAAAGTCGTCAGGTTGATCAGCTCAGCCTCATCCGTACCAAGTGCATCTTTCAGCAATTTGTTCAGATGTCGGGTTTGCAGCACCTGCCCCTTGGCCAGGTTCAATCCGGATGAGCGAGCGACATCGCGAAGGCTATCCAGTTTCTCTGGACTTGGCTCTTCGTGAACGCGGAACAGAAGCGGAGACTTCTTTGCATTCAACGTTTCGGCAGCCGCCACATTGGCGAGGATCATAAATTCTTCGATCAGGCGATGCGCATCCAAGCGTTCTTTGAAATTGACCGAGGCCACTTCGCCTTTGTCAGTCAGGACGATTTTGCGTTCCGGCAGGTCGAGTTCCAACGGTTGCCGTTCAGCACGAGCGATTTTGGTCGCCTCATAGGCCTCATACAGCGGATTAATGATTTCATCCATCAACTCCGCACAGCGCGCGTTCGGGTTGCCATCACGCGCCTCTTGAACTTCTTCATAGTTCAGAGAAGCAACGGATTTCATCATACCGCGCACAAACCGGTGACCAATCTTATGGCCCTGCGCGTCGAGCTTCATACGCACGGCCATACAGGCACGTGGAACACCCTCATGCAGCGAACACAGGTCACCCGACAAGCGGTCCGGCAACATTGGCACCACTCGGTCCGGGAAGTAGCTCGAGTTGCCGCGCTTCTTGGCTTCACGATCCAGATCAGACCCCGGCGTCACGTAATGGGCAACATCTGCGATCGCGACCCAGACGATATGTCCGCCGATGTTTTCAGGGTCATCATCCGTATGCGCCCAGCAGGCATCATCGTGATCCCGCGCATCCGCCGGGTCGATGGTGACCAATGGCATTGTGCGCAGGTCAGTGCGGTCTCCAAGCGGGGCTGGCTTGGCGGCGTCTGCTTCTGCAATCACCCCGTCAGGGAAAGCGTCCGGGATGCCATGCTGGTGGATGGCGATCAGCGACACAGCCTTTGGCGCCGTCGGGTCCCCTAGACGCGATACGATTTTGGCCTTGGGCAATCCCATCCGAGATTTCGGGCCGATCTGTTCACCTTCGACAAGTTCGCCATCTTTGGCCCCGTTGACCTGCCCATCAGGCACAGACCATTCCTTGTCTGTCCCCTTGTCGATTGGGATAATGCGACCGCCTTCAGTGCCTTTGCGGAACAGTCCCAATACCTTCTTTGGGTTGGTGCCGATCCGGCGGATCATCCGCCCCTCGTAGGCATGCGCCTCACCAGAAACCTCGGTCAGACGCGCCAGTACGCGGTCGCCTTCGCCCAGTGCAGGGTCTGAGGCGCGTTCAATCATGAGAATGACCGGCTCTTCGCCCTCTCCTTCCCACTCCATAGGACGTGCCAGCACGTCCCCGTCTGAATCCGGGCCCAATATCTGCAATACGCTGACTGGCGGCAGTTGATCCGGATCACGATAGCTGCGGCTGCGTTTGCGCAGGTGACCTTCCGCTTCCAGCTCGCGCAGGATGCGTTTCAGATCAATCCGCGCAGCGCCTTTGATGCCAAAAGCCTTGGCAATGTCGCGCTTGCTGGTAAGGGTCGGGTTTTCAGAAATCCACTCGAGAATCTCTGCTTTGGTGGGCATTTTCATAAATGCGCCCTAACACGTGCGCTTCGGCGCGTCACCGGGAAAGCGATTTCAGATCTGCAAGGGTGTCAACATCGCGCAAAGTTGCGACTTCAGTGATACGCAGTTTGCCCATCGAGCGTTTACTGTCTGCCAATGCATGTTCTGTAGACCAACGAACGCCGTCAAAGAGTGTCGTCGGCACTGGGCTGACACGTTTCATACCGACAAGCCAATAGCCGCCATCATCCGCTGGACCAAAGACGGCATCGTGGTTGCCCAGCGCGTCAAACGCTTCAGAAATGCGTGCTTGCGTGATGCCGGGGATGTCCGCGCCAATGATGCAGACCGGCCCGGATGGAAGCCCACGAAAAACCCCAGCCATGCGAGCGCCTAGGTCGCCAGAACCCTGTGGGATGCGCGCAAAATGAGCCGGCCAGACCCGGCTCGACATACCCGCAATATCTGGCGCGACTGCCAGAACGACATCCCATTTTGGAGATTCAATCCGTCTTAGAAGCGCGCTGACCTGATGGCGGAACCACCACGCTGATGCCGTTAAGCCAATGTCTTTGCCCAAACGCGTTTTCACGCGCCCCGGACGGGGTTCCTTGACCATGACGACAAGCGTTTTTCTCACAGAATAATTTCCATCTCGCGGTGGGGAATTCCGGCGTCGTCATAAGTCGGGCCGCAGACTTTGAAGCCGAGCTTTTCATAAAACCCGATCGCATATTCCTGCGCGCCGAGCGCAATGCGATCAATATCTCCACGCGCTTTCAAGACCTCAGCACTGTGGTTGACAATGGCGGCCCCAAGCCCGGTTCCACGATGGGATTTCAAGACGCAGATACGCCCGATCTTTCCGGTGGTGCCCGAAATCAAAAGCCGCGCGGTACCCACCGGCTCGCCATTGTCCCGCGCCAAAATATGAACTCCGACACCATCGAGATTGTCGATTTCATCTTCTTCAGAGATGCCCTGCTCCACTATGAAAACAGCGCGCCGCAGGGCGACACAGGCGTCGATGTCATCGGTTACGGAGATGTCCCAAGTCACGCGAAATAGTCTTTCAGGATACGAGTGTAGATGTCCTTTAGCTGGTGGATTTGCGCAACCGGGACATTTTCATCCACCTGATGCATGCTTTTGCCTACAAGACCAAACTCCACTACCGGGCAATGATGCTGAACAAAACGCGCATCTGAGGTACCGCCGCTGGTCGACAGTTCAGGCGTCACGCCAGTTTCAGCAACGACAGCCTTCGCCACCATGTCAGACAGGGCGCCCGGAGGCGTGATGAAGCTTTCGCCAGAAATCTTGATATCAACATCAATCTCGATGCCAGTGGCCACTTCGGTCTCTTTGACCAGTTTTTCAATCCAGTCACTCAAGCTCGAACCAGAATGTGCGTCATTGAAACGAATGTTCACCGTCGCTTTGCACTCGGCTGGGATCACATTGGTCGCTGGATTGCCCGCATCCATGGTGACAATCGCCAAGGTCGAGGCATCAAAGTGTTCTGTGCCTTGATCAAGCTCATGTGTTGCGAAGGTGTTCATCAGCTGCGCCATCGCATTGAGCGGGTTCTTCGCGCGGTGTGGGTAAGCGGAATGGCCTTGAATGCCTTTGAATGTAAACCAAGCGGTCATGGATCCACGACGCCCGATTTTCATCATTTCACCCATTTCGTTCGGGCATGTTGGTTCGCCGACCAGGCAAACCGACATTTTTTCCTGTTCGGCATCCATATAGTCGAGCAAGGCGGTGGTCCCATGCAAAGCATCCGCTTCTTCATCACCAGTGATAGTCAGGATGATCGCGCCTTCTAGTGGAGTCTCCTGCACCAGATCGACCGCTGCGGCCGCGAAGGCTGCTACGCCGGATTTCATGTCTGTCGCGCCACGCCCATACATGATGCCATTTTCAACCACAGCGCCGAATGGCGGCTTGGTCCACGCAGCTTCATCGCCAACAGGAACAACGTCTGTATGGCCGTTGAAACCAAATGTCTTGGCGTGACCTTTTTCACCCCAACGGGCAAAAAGGTTTGAAATCCCGCCGCGATCCACACGCTGACATTCAAAACCAGCCTTGCTCAGCAGGGCCTCCAAACGGACCAACGCTCCGCCTTCCTCCGGTGTCACCGAAGGGCATTTGATCAAATCAGCTGTTAGAGCCGCCGCGTCGATTTTTGGCATGTTGTCCTCGTCGTGTTTGCCCAAAAGGCCTAGCCTGAAATCCCGGGCGGTGCAAACACCAGAAAGACCTATCGCGTTCAACAAATTGCGTGTTAGAATCTGACAAAACAACAATCGCCCAAAACGGGACGAGCAGTCATGATCAATACTTTGAATTCTCTTCACGAGAGGGTTTCGCGATGACCTGGATTGGACTTGCGGACCAACGGTCGCATTCTGTCGCCACCTTTGAAGATGATGCCCCACTGCAGCAAGGGACGCTCATCCTCGAAACCAATGTCGCGCCTCACACCAAACCTCAGACAATTCTGGGATTGGAACTCAGAGGCGCGGATGTCTGTGATCTGTCCATTCAGGCGATGCCCGGTGGTGGTATTCACTTCCTTCTCAGAAGCGATAGCGAGATCATCCACGCAGCGCTGCTGCACGACGCTGAAGATCAGGCGAACTTGCTGCGTATCAGCTATTCTTGGGATATGGGCCGTTTAAAGGGGCGCTTGGTGATTGAACGTCCAGGCACCAATAAGCTGTACCTACGCGAGATTGAGCGCCCATTACCCTTGTCACTACGCGCCATTCGATCCTTGATTGAACCCTCTGGTCGCCGACATATATGCGAAGATCTTGTCTTTCTTGCGGTTTCCAACGTCGTTGAACCGATTGGCCCTATGCCAGCGCTATGCCCGCAGACGCCGATCCAGACGCCTGATGGAATGAAACTTGCCGGGGACTTCAAGCGCGGAGACCTCATCACCTCATTGAACGGAGATGCGATCCCGGTCTTGCAGGTCCTGCGCAAAACACTGCCAGCGCGTGGATCATTCCAACCGGTCCGCCTGCGAGCCCCCTATTTTGGGCTCACACAAGACATCGTGGTCACGCCCGAAGCGCGGCTGGTGGTTGGAGGTACTCAAGTTGAATACCTCTTTGGATCTGAAAACGTATTGGTTCCGGTGAAACATCTGACCTCAGCGGCATCAGCCAGCTTTGAAGGTGACCACAACCTTGTCACCTACGTGCAGCTACTGCTTCCAGATCACGAACCCATAACGGCTGGGGGCACAGCGATTGAAAGCCTCAGTATCGGCCGGATGCGTCGCAAGAAACAGCTTCTTGATGCAACACTCTTAGGTGCATTTGATCCACACACTCTACCTGAGCATTCAAAAACCGTGTTTCCAGTGCTCAAAAACTACGAAGCTGTCACTCTTGCAAAGCTGCGTGCTGCATAAGTGTTGATCTGATGAAGGCGATTGAGTAGGCCCAAGGGCGACCTAGGAAAACCCCATGCTCTACCGCTATCTCATTTTATTTGTTTGGTTTATTTGCGGCGCGATGAGTGCGGCGGCGCAAACGATTACAGTGGCGACTGTCGAACGTATGCCGTTTTCGTTTCAAGAAGAAGGTGCTGCGGATGGGTTTTCAATCGAACTTTGGGATCTCATCGCAAAAGACTTAGACCGGCCGTTCGACGTCACCTATTATGACAGTTTTGCTGAGATGCTATCCGCTGTAGAGAGCGGAGCAGCCGACGCGGCAATCGCTAATATTTCGATCACTGCAGCACGCGAGCAACGCATGGATTTCACGCATCCGATATTTGAAAGCGGCTTGCAAATCATGGTGCCCAAGAATGGTTCAGAGATTTCGCCTCTTTGGAAGGCTTTTGCATCAACTGATCTCCTGATCGCCATTTGCCTTGCCTTTGCCATGCTCTTTGGTGGCGGCATGTTGATGTGGGTTTTTGAGCGAAAAGCGCAGCCCTATTTTGATCGCCCTGCAAACGAAGCAATGTTTCCCAGCTTCTGGTGGGCGCTCAATCTTGTGGTCAACGGCGGTTTTGAAGAGCGTGTACCTCGGTCATTCTTTGGACGGATATTTGCAGTTCTCTTAGTACTTTCGTCGCTGTTTATCGTCTCGGTCTTCGTTGCTCGCATCACTGCCGCAATGACAGTCGAAGCCATCAATGAAAATATCACATCAGTGAATGATCTTTACGGCCGGGACGTCGCCACAATCGAAGGCTCGACTGCGGCAAATTTCTTGTCAAACCGAGATATCGACTATGTTGGTGCCAATGACTTGAATGAACTGAATACACGCTTTGAAGCGCTGGACTTTGATGCTGTTGTTTTCGACGCGCCGGTATTGGCTTTCTATGCGCGCACCACGGGCAAAGAGCACGCGGATCTGGCCGGCCCCATTTTCTTAAGAGAGAACTATGGCATCGCAGTGCCGAGCAATAGCCCGCTGAAAGAACCTATTAACCAGAGCTTGCTCAAGCTGCGTGAGAACGGGGAATATGACCGACTTCACGCAAAGTGGTTTGGATCACTGAACTAGATCGTCGCTTGCCGCTTCTTCGCCGTTAAAGAACGGTGTCATCTGCGCCACCACAACAGAGTTCTCATCAAGCGCGCGCTGCATCAACTGACGCTCGTCATCGTGAATTTCGTGACCCTGAGCCTCACGCTCAGCCAATGTGCCGTAGCCTGTCACATCCAGAGGGGCCAAATCCGCCTGCTTTAAAATAGCCACCGTTTCGCGCACGGCTTCAGCTTCATCCACACCTGAAGCGTAGATCATCAGGGCGCCACCCGTGGCGTCCTTTGGCAGTCCGTCGCCATCCTTACGGCCCACTTGAACGAGAAGCGTATAGACTTGCTGGCGGGATTTTTTCTTTGGCTTATCCATGGTTCCTCCTTGAAAGTCTGGCCTCTGAAAGTCAAGTTGCATTCAATTTTTACTATTGTTACGTTATCACGTATCGATATTAAATTCCCGCGAGCCATGCCTAAGAATCTGAATACACACCTGCGTCGCCGCCGACGTAAGGCAAACCCAATGGCGGAATTTGACGCTCTGCCTAGCGAACTGCGCATGTGGCTAGCAGATGCTGCTTTGCCGTGGTCTCCACACTCGGTACGCAAACTTTGGCAAAAAGCATTGCGTCAATCCGGTGGCCAATCGGATCAAGCATTAGCCTTCATGACCTCCTGCGAAGACCGCGCCATAAAAAAAGACGCGCCCAAAGTCTGGAGCGCGTCTTATCCAATGTCGTAGAGCGAAGCTTTAGTCGCGTAGCAGCTCGTTGATACCGGTCTTGCTGCGAGTACGTTCGTCCACGCGCTTCACGATAACCGCGCAGTAAAGCGACACGTTGTTTTTGGATGGCATTGAGCCCGCCACAACAACGGAGTAAGGTGGCACTTCGCCATACATCACTTCGCCAGTTTCACGATCCACGATCTTGGTGGATTGACCGATGAAGACACCCATGCCCAGCACGGACCCTTCACGCACAATACAGCCCTCAACAACCTCAGACCGAGCCCCAATAAAGCAGTTGTCTTCGATGATGGTTGGGCCAGCTTGCATAGGCTCCAGAACGCCGCCGATGCCAACGCCACCAGACAGGTGTACGTTTTTGCCGATCTGCGCGCATGAGCCGACAGTCGCCCATGTATCCACCATGGTGCCTTCATCAACGTGGGCACCGAGGTTCACGAAAGACGGCATCAGAACCACGCCCGGCGCGATGTAAGCGGACTTGCGTACAACAGCGTTTGGCACTGCGCGAAAACCAGCGGCTTTCCATTGGTTGTCGCCCCAGCCTTTAAACTTGCTGTCAACTTTATCCCACCAGCCGCTACCTTGTGGACCGCCGGATTGCTCTTCCATATCTTTGATACGGAAGCCAAGCAGCACGGCTTTCTTTGCCCACTGGTTTACATGCCAGTCACCGCTTTCCAGCTTTTCAGCAACGCGCAGTTTACCAGAGTCCAGCGCGTTCAGCGTGTCCTCGATGGCTTCGCGGGTTTCACCTGTGGTGGATGGCGTGATCGTATCGCGCGCTTCCCAAGCTGCTTCGATCGCTGTTTCCAATTGCGCGTTAGACATGAATTTCGGCTCCAAATTTACGGATTCGAGCTTTCATAGCGAAACATGCTGTGCCCGTCATCAAGAGACCGCCTGAACAGGTGGAAAAAACGACCTATATAGGGTCAACACGTCTTGGTGTTACCCCCTAAGCTCTTCTGGTCATGCGGATCACTTCGCGCTAGGCCTTAAAGGAAGAGGCGCATTTTTAAGGACACCCGTATGAAAGACGATCACCGCACCCCGTTTCGTGATGCACACACCGACCGCAGCACTGCCAAAGAAGTCCCAGATACTCCCCAGACCCGCGCACCAGCGTATCGCCTCGCCTTTGCGGATGAGGACTTTCTGTGCCGTGAAGAGCTTCGCCCGGTCCGCCTGCAACTTGAGTTACTCAAGCCGCAAATGATATTGGATGAGCGCGGTGTGGAAAGCACGATCGTGATGTTTGGCGGCGCACGTATCCCAGAGCCGGCAAAAAAAAGTAGCGCGCGCACAAAAACCCTCGCTGAACTGTCGAAGTTTTACGACGAGGCGCGTGAATTCGCGAAGTTGATGACCGAGCGCTCAATGAAAAGCTACGGCCGCGAGGACGTCGTTGTCACCGGTGGTGGGCCGGGCGTGATGGAAGCGGGCAATCGAGGTGCGATGGATGCGGGCGGAACCTCGATCGGCCTGAATATTGTGCTGCCGCACGAGCAGGCCCCAAACGAATACGTGACTCCGGGTCTCTGTTTCAATTTCCACTACTTTGCGATCCGCAAAATGCATTTCCTGATGCGCGCCCGCGCGATTTGTGCGTTCCCTGGAGGATTCGGAACCCTAGACGAGCTGTTTGAAGCTTTGACATTGATCCAAACTGGCCGCATGGACCGCGTGCCGTTTCTGCTCTTTGGGCGTGAATTCTGGGAAAAGATCGTCAATTGGGACGCCTTGAGTGACGCTGGAACAATCTCGGCTGAAGACTTGGACTTGTTCCAATTTGTCGAAACCGCGGAAGAAGCGATCGCGGCAATTGACAATTGGGGAGATACGGATTGCCGGGACAACCTTCCTGGGCGTTGATCCGCGGACTGAAACCCATGTGAAAAAGGCGGCCCTTCGGCCGCCTTTTTTCATTTGCCCAGACCCGCTTCCGCTTCGATCTGCTTTCGAGATTTTCGCGCCCGTTCTGTGGCTGATTTTAACTGACCACAGGCCGCCATGATGTCTTCACCGCGCGGCTTTCGGATCGGGCTGGCATATCCGGCCTGATAGATAATATTCGCGAAAGCCCGAATGCGATTGTTGGACGATCGCTTGTAAGGCGCGCCCGGCCACTCATTGAATGGGATCAAGTTGATCTTCGCCGGGATATTGTGACGCTTGATATGGTCGATCAAACGATGCGCGTCTTCATCTGAATCATTCACACCATCCAGCATCACGTATTCAAAAGTGATCCGCTCGGAATTGGAAACCTTTGGATACGCCGCCAATGCAGCCAGCAGTTCTTCGATATTCCAGCGTTTGTTGATAGGCACCAACATATCGCGAGTTTCATCTGTGGTGGCGTGGAAGGAAATCGCCAGCAGGCAACCGATCTCTTCTGCTGTACGCGCAATCTCCGGCACAACGCCGGACGTCGACAAGGTGATACGGCGGCGGCTCAGGGAAATGCCTTCCCCGTCCATGGCGATATTCATCGCGTCACGCACATTGTCGAAGTTATAAAGCGGCTCGCCCATACCCATCAGAACGATGTTGGACAGCAGTCGGGTTTCATCCTTCGGCGCGCCCGGCACCGGCCATTCTTCCAAATCGTCTCGCGCCATCATGACCTGACCAACAATTTCGCCAGCGGTCAGGTTGCGCACGAGTTTCTGCGTTCCGGTATGACAGAAGGAGCAAGTCAGCGTGCAACCAACCTGAGACGAGACACACAATGTGCCGCGGTCTTCCTCGGGGATGTAAACGACCTCGACCTCATGGGCGCCTGCGATCTTCACAAGATACTTACGGGTGCCATCTTCAGAAACCTGCTTGGACACCACTTCCGGGATTTCGACCACAAACTTTTCATCCAACTCAGCACGATAGGCTTTGGACAGGTTGGTCATCTCGTGAAAGTCACGCACGCCCCACTGATAGATCCATTGCCAGATCTGCCCCACACGCATTTTCGCCTGTTTCTCAGGCGTGCCGTTTTCAATCAGCACGTCGCGCAGCTTGTCGCGAGTCAGCCCAACAAGGTTCAGCTTACCTTCGGTTGGCAGCTTGCGCGGGATGGTATGTACGTCCTGCGTAATCGGTGCGCTGGCGGTCATGGCATGAGTCTCCGGGAGTTCAGGCGCGTCTGATACACGATACAGGCAATTTTGCAAACCGCACAGCCCACTGCCATTTTCCGTCAGCGCTTTCGTGGATACAGTTCTAGACATTCGATTAAAGGAGATACTGATGTCCGTCATTGAAACCGTGCGCTATCGGCTGAAAGAAGGGGCAACCACTGAGGCAGCAGTGGCTGCTTGGGAAGAAAGCCAAAGCTTTGCGCGCGCCCAAAAAGGATTTCTAGCGCGTAAGATCGCCGTCACAGATGAGGGCGAGTTTCTAGATCATGTGGAATGGGCGAGCATGGATGATGCCAAAGCAGCTGCATCCAATTTTGATCCGGGCAAGTACCCTGAATTACTCGGCCTTGTTAAAGTGCTGGACGAGAGCAGCATGGTGATGACCCATTACACTGTTATGGGATCAACCGACTAATTGAAAAGCCCCAGAGAAGTCTCCGGGGCTCTTTCAAGAATTCAGGTTTGCTGATCAGCCGCAGCGTTTGCCAGCATCATCATGTGCTGCGGTAAAGCCCAGCAAAGAGAACGTGTCTTTGGTGCGGGTACCTCGGCCACTTTCGCCGGATAGAATCGCTTGTTTGCCGCGCTTCATCGCCGCTACGATTTTCGCATCATCATCTGCGCTCTGAGGCCACGCCCATTCGCCTTCGGTGAACAGATCATAGGTGTTGTCGTCCACCTTCATGCTGACCGTAGATCCGGACTTAAACGGATAGCCTCCGGTAAAGCCCACCTGACCTTTGACCCCGGCATCTGGACGGAAAAATACCATCAACAGGGTCTGAGACCGGTTCACAGCCACAACCGCGCCGTTGCGGGTATTTACACTTTCTTTGAACGTTGTGACGGCCCAACATTCTTTCGGGCTGCTTTCCACAAAAACGCTCCAATCGGTTTTTGCCGCAACCTGATTGCTACTTTCCTGCGCCATGGCAGTAGAGCCAATCATCGTCAGCGCGCCCAGGACTGTCCCCATGACGGTCGCGCGCAATGTATTTGATCCCATTGTTACAGCCTCCAAGCTGTCCTTGCCCTCAATTCCGAAACTGACCGCACCGTTGACCGGTTTTGTTATTGCGGCATTCCCTTCTCGATGGGCTTACAATACTCTTATTTTTGCCAAGCGCGAAAGCCCCGTTGGCACGAAATCGCCCATAATTTGAAGGTGCTTATGATCAATCCCGTTAACCTGGTCGAAATCTGGCGCGGATCACTGCTCGAAAGTGTGCATCAAGGCCACGCTGTGGTCTGTCATGCAAGCGGAGATATCCTACATGCTTGGGGGGATCCCGACGCTTTGGTCTATCCACGCAGCTCTGCAAAAATGATCCAAGCCTTGCCGTTAATCGAAAGCGGAGCTGCGGATCGGTTTGGATTGAGCGCAGCACAATTGGCGCTTGCTTGCGCTTCTCATAACGGCGCAGCGATCCACACCGATCGCGTTCAATCTTGGCTCACTGATCTAGAGCTAGACGATTCTGCTCTGCGATGCGGGGCTCAAGCCCCGCTCGAAAAGTCAGTACGCCATGGCATGATCAAGACAGATGACTCTCCTTGCCAGTATCACAACAATTGTTCTGGCAAACATGCAGGGTTTCTGACTCTCAGTAAGCACTTGGGCGCAGGTCCAGAATACGTAGAGTCAGATCATCCTGTGCAGCAGGCCATTTTCGATGCTTTCAATGAAGTCACAGGGTTTGAAAGCCCGACTTTTGGTATTGATGGTTGCTCCGCGCCAAATCCGGCAACCACTATCCATGCCATGGCCCGCGCCATGGCTTTCTTTGCTTCCGCGAATCCAGATGGCGATTTACGAAATCGCGCGGCAGCTCGGTTGCGAAACGCGATGATGGCCTATCCAGAACTTGTCGCAGGTGAAGGTCGCCCCTGCACGCGTTTGATGCGTGCCTGCAATGGAAAGGTAGCGATTAAATTTGGAGCAGAGGCTTACTTCATTGCCATCATCCCAGATCAGAAGCTCGGCGTTGCTCTGAAGATTTCTGACGGCAGTACGCGCGCTGCAAACTGCGCGATTGCGGCGATTCTGGTGAAACTGGGCCTGCTGGATTCTGAGCATCCTGAAGCACAGGCCTACATCAACGAACCAATCATAAACTGGCGCGGGATCCATACCGGCTGGATGCGCCCGGCGCCTACGTTGCAATAAAAAGGCGGCTGATTAGCCGCCTTTTTAAGATTGCCAATCAAGCAATTACATTTCCATGCATTCAGCGACTTCGACCGTGCCGTTGCGATCGCCAATGATCGGGCAGCCTTTCGCCATTTCAATCGCGGATTCAATATTGTCGGCATTCACCAATGTGAAACCGGAAAGTGGGTTAGCACCGCCGTTATCATCGACGCCGTTTTCAGTCACGGTCTTGGACATGCCAACCGGCGCGCCACCGTCTGCAAGGCTCGGGCCAATCTGCTCGTACCAAGCCGTCCAAGCCGCCATTACGCGCTCGCCTTCCTCTGGTGTCTCCGGCATGCCGCCACCATGATACGCAAAAATAAACTTAGGCATTTTAGTCTCCTACTGGTCAAATTTCGGGCGCGCAGCCCTGTTGGATCGGACAAGCCATTGTTCCGGCATGTCAGAATACTTTGTTTGTTTTGTCTTGCTCGATTTAGCCGTTCAAAATCCGAGTCATTGTACCCAGTGCATATGTCCAACCGTTGTTGTGGTTGGCGGCCGCTTCTTCGTCAGAGAATTCACGGTGATCAATAATCAGTTTCGCACCCGCTGCAGATTCAGAAACGGTGAACATCACATGGCTTTCTGGTCCGCGTTTATCATCTGGATCATGCCATCCCCAGGTAAAGCCCACGGTCTTTGGACGATCCACATGGGTGACGTGACCAGAGAGCTTCAATTTGTTCCCGTCTTTGGTCAGCATTTCGACAAACCACGGGCCTTTCCGCGAGAAGTCCATCTCTTCCACAGGGAAGGTCATGCCTTCATAGCCAAACCATTCTAACACACTTGCGCGTTGGGTGACGAAGTCAAACAACCGTTCTGGCGTCACATTGAATTCGCGTTCTAGTCTGATGTCGGGCAAATATCCTCCTCCGCCGCCAAAGCAGCTTCAATTCGATTCAGGCTGACCTCCCAGAAAGCCCGATGATCAATTGTCCAATCCGAAATGGTTTTCAGGGCTTCAGGTCGCACGGCATAGAGCCGTTTGGTCCCCTCAGCACGTTGCTCTACAAGCCCGGCTTCCCGCAACACCTTCAGGTGACGAGAGATCGCCGGGCCGCTGATTGCGTAATCTGAAACCAGATCGCCGGCGGGCAACTCGCCATCCTTCATCAGGCGCTCGACTATGTCGAAACGCGTCTGATCAGATAATGCAGCAAATACGGATCGTAAATCTTCCATACTTACTATTTAACACTTTCGTTAAATAGTGGAAAGGATTCTTTTTAAGCCGCGGCAATTTCAGATTCCAGCCATGCACGAAAGGAAGCAAGTGGCGGATAGTTCGCCTTGGATTCTGGCCAGACCAGAAAATAGGCTCCGCTTGAAACTGTCGGGAGATGATCAAGGATCAAGAGCTTGTCTGCACTGTCCGCGATAAGAAACTTTGGCATCAAAGCAACCCCCAAACCTCCGATCACCGCCTGCAGCATTGTTGCGAACTGGTCAAAGACCATCCCGGAACTTTGCACTGCCTCTAGTTCATTTTGATCAAACCATCGGCGCCATGCGTTAGGGCGCGACTCAAGATTAAGAAGCGGGACAGATTTCAGATCAGCCGCTTCAATGGTTTCACTTAAAAAGAGGTTTGGCGCCGCGACTGGCACCAACTCTTCGTCCATCAGCTTTAGAGAAGCTGCTCCTTGCCAATTGTCTCGACCAAAGTGAATGGCAGCGTGGAACCGCTCTTGGCCAAAATCAAACGGGTTGAGTCGGGTCGACAGATTGACCGTCACCCCCGGGCTGCTCACCAGATATGTGCTCAATCTTGGCGCCAACCAATTGCTGCCGAACGCGGGTAGGATTGCGAGGTTCAAGACACCCCCATGTGGGTTACTGCGCAGATCGACGGTCGCATTGGCAATGCGAGTCAGGCCTTCTTGAATAGCCTCGGCATAGGCAGCTCCGACGGGTGTCAACTTTAGCCGCCTTTTCTCACGAACAAACAGCTCATAGGCCAAAAAGTCTTCAAGCTTTTGCACCTGACGGCTGACAGCCCCCTGCGTCAGGTCTAACTGACGCGCTGCATCAGTGACGGAACCTGTCCGAGCAACGGCTTCAAAAGCCGTAAGCCATCCTAAGGGCGGAAGTGAGCGACGTGAAAACTGCATATCATTCCATTTCGGAATGTTTATATGCGGATATATCGCTACATTGCAGCAAGATTTTGGGTTAGGTTTCAGAAAACCTAGGCTCACCATGCCCAAGAGTCATCAAGTAAGCGAAAGCCTCACCCTATGTCATTGAAAGCCAAAGACTCCCCAAGCCTGTCCTCTTTTAAATGGGATGACCCGTTCATGTTGGAAAACCAACTCTCTGAAGAAGAGCGCATGTCGCGGGATGCGGCCCATAGCTATGCGCAAGACAAGCTGCTGCCGCGCGTCACCGAGGCTTTTGAAACAGAGCACACCGATCCCGAAATTTTCCGCGAAATGGGTGAGATGGGCCTATTGGGCGTCACTATTCCAGAGGAATACGGTGGGATTGGCGCAAGCTACGTATCCTACGGCTTGGTTGCCCGCGAAGTTGAACGCATTGATTCTGGTTATCGCTCGATGATGTCAGTCCAAAGCTCCTTGGTGATGTATCCGATTTACGCATACGGCACCGAAGAGCAGCGCAACAAATATCTGCCGAAGCTCGCAAGCGGTGAATGGATTGGCTGCTTTGGCCTGACAGAGGCCGACGCCGGTTCAGACCCTGGCAGCATGAAAACTGTCGCGAAGAAGACTAATAACGGCTACGTGCTGAATGGATCCAAGATGTGGATTTCCAACTCACCGATTGCAGATGTTTTTGTGGTCTGGGCAAAATCCGAAGCCCATGACGGCAAGATCAAAGGTTTTGTCTTGGATAAAGGCACTAAGGGTCTGTCTGCGCCGAAAATTCAAAACAAAGCCAGCCTACGCGCCTCAATTACGGGTGAAATTGTTCTTGAGAATGTAGAAGTCGGCGAAGAGGCGCTTCTGCCAAATGTCGCAGGCCTAAAAGGTCCGTTTGGTTGCCTGAACCGCGCGCGTTACGGCATCGCCTGGGGAGTAATGGGAGCAGCCGAATTCTGCTGGCATGGTGCGCTACATTACGGCTTGGACCGGAAGCAGTTTAACAAGCCACTCGCCCAGACGCAGCTATTCCAGCTGAAGCTCGCAAATATGCAGACAGAGATCACGCTGGGCCTGCAGGCCGCCTTGCGAGTTGGGCGCTTGATGGATGAAGCGGCGGCCGCCCCGGAGATGATCTCACTGATCAAGCGCAACAACTGCGGTAAGGCGCTAGAGATTGCGCGACATGCTCGCGACATGCACGGCGGCAACGGTATCTCTCTCGAATTCCACGTCATTCGTCATATGGTGAACTTAGAAACAGTGAACACCTATGAAGGCACCCATGACGTTCACGCGTTGATCTTGGGACGCGCCCAAACCGGATTGCAGGCTTTCGCGTAAGGAACAGACATGGATCGCGCAGACGTCGTCGACAAAGCCTTTCGAGACCGCCTAGCGAAAGGCGATTTTCCTGCCGGCCCCCCACCCAATAGGGCGCTTGATCACCATGAGGCATTGGCAATTTTCAGATCACAATGCCTCAGCCGCAATCTAGACCGTCGGTCCCGTAAAATGCAGGCCGAAGGTCAGGGGTTTTATACAATCGGTTCTTCGGGCCATGAAGGTATGGCCGCGATTGCTGCTGCTCTACGCCCTACCGACATGGCCTTCCTGCACTATCGCGACGGCGCGTTTCAAACGCATCGATCATCTCAAGTGCCTGGCGTTAGTCCCACTTGGGACTTGCTCTTGTCCTTTGCCAGTTCGTCAGATGACCCGATCTCTGGTGGGCGCCATAAAGTCCTTGGGTCAAAGGTTCTCAACATCCCGCCGCAGACATCAACCATCGCGAGCCACCTTCCTAAGGCTGTCGGCGCAGCCTATTCCATTGGCCTTGCAAAGCGACATCGGCCTGAACATCAGCAGCTTGATGACAACAGCATCATCCTGTGTACTTTCGGGGATGCGTCTGCCAACCACTCAACCGCGCAGGGGGCGATCAACACGGCTTGCTGGACCTCATTCCAATCCGTTCCCCTGCCCCTTCTATTCGTCTGTGAAGACAACGGAATCGGTATCTCCACCCGCACCCCGCACGGCTGGATTGGCGCCAATTTCTCCCAGAAACCTGGACTTAAGTATTTCCAAGCCAATGGGCTCGACCTTTACGATAGCTTCCGCGTCGCCAAAGACGCAGCGGCCTACGTTCGAGAGCAAAAGAAACCAGCTTTCTTACATATCAATACAGTGCGGCTTTATGGGCATGCCGGGTCGGATGTGCAGCAGACCTATCTTCCAAGGGACGTCTTTGAAGGTTGGGAGGCCGAAGATCCCCTTCTGCATTCCGCGCGACTACTGATCGAAAGCGGCGCAGCCACGGCAGATGAGATCCTGTCGATATACAAGCAAACCGAAGCTCAATGTGAGCGGGTCGCGAAGCAGGTAATCACACGCCCTCGCCTCCAGACCGCGTCTGATGTGATGGAAAGCATTGTCCCACCTTCCCGCGATTGTTTGCCAACAAACGGTCCTCCGAACGAAGCGCGCGCCAAAGCCTTTGGGTCTGACTTGAAGCAAATGGACACCCCGCAGCATATGTCCCGGCTTCTGAACTGGGCCCTGACGGATCTTATGCTGGAACATGGCGAGATTGCCCTCATGGGTGAAGACGTGGGTCGCAAAGGTGGTGTTTATGGTGTCACTCAAAAGTTGATCGATCGCTTCGGCCCGGATCGCATGATCGACACATTACTGGATGAGCAATCTATCCTCGGACTGGCCATTGGCCTGGGGCACAATGGCTTCTTGCCTATGCCAGAAATCCAATTTCTCGCGTATCTGCACAACGCCGAAGATCAGCTTCGCGGAGAAGCGGCAACGCTCTCATTCTTTTCAAAGGGGCAGTACACAAATCCCATGGTGTTGCGTATCGCGGGACTTGGCTATCAAAAAGGATTTGGAGGCCACTTCCACAACGACAACTCGCTTGGAGTATTGCGCGACCTTCCAGGTGTAATCGTAGCCTGCCCCTCAAGAGGTGATGATGCTGCCAAGATGCTCCGAGAATGCGTGCGGCTGGCGCGCGAAGAGCAGCGCGTGGTAGTGTTTGTTGAACCCATTGCACTTTACCCCACGCGTGATCTGCACGATGCCAAAGACAACGGCTGGACAGCCCTCTACCCCAGCCCCTCTGAAAAGATCGGTCTTGGAGAAGTCGGCGTGGAAGGGAATGGTCCACTCGCGATTCTGACCTACGGCAATGGGCGATATTTGAGTACACAGGCAAAGGCATTGTTGGCCCGGGAAGGCATCGACGCGCGCATCATCGACATTCGCTGGCTCGCGCCCCTGCCAGAAGAAAGCATTCTTAACGCGCTAGAAGGTGTGGAGAATGTTTTGATCGTGGATGAATGCAGACAATCCGGGAACGTGTCTGAAGCGCTCATGGCGTTTCTACACGAGAAAACAAACCTGCCACATAGCCGGATCACGTCAGAAGACAGTTTCATCGCAACCGGCCCCGCTTATGCGGCAACCATGCCGTCAGCAGAGAGCATCGCTCACGCAGCCCGAGATCTGTGGAACATAAAATGAAGCAAACTGCCGTTGTCATTGCCCCCGGTCGCGGGACCTATAACAAGGCTGAACTTGGCTATCTCAAGACCCGCCACCCCAAAAAGTCGGATTTGATCCAACAGTTTGACAACTACCGCGATGCCACTGGGCAAGTGTCGGTCAGCTCGCTTGATGGCATGGAGCGATACTCGATCAGCACGCACACACGCGGCGATAATGCCAGCCCGCTAATTTATGCCTGCGCCTATTCCGACTTTGTGTCGATCGATCGAAAGGCTTTCGACATTATCGGCGTCACTGGCAACTCCATGGGGTGGTACATCGCATTGGCCTGCGCGGGGGCATTGAGCCCTATGGCAGGGTTCGAAGTGGTCAACACTATGGGCACACTGATGCAGGATCACCTCATCGGTGGGCAGATCATTTACCCTTATACAGACACGAATTGGGTCGAAATCCCGGCGGGAAAAGAAAGACTGCTGGGGCTCTGTCACGACATCTCCTCCCGGCCTGACCACTTTCTGGCCCCTTCGATTGACCTAGGGGGCCTGCTGGTTTTGGCCGGAGACGTAAATGGCCTCAGCGCTTTCGAAGCAGAGGTAGAGCCTGTTCAGGATCGCTTCCCCATGCGCCTTCAAAACCACGCAGGCTTCCATTCAGAGCTTCAAAAACCAGTCTCTGACTTGGGCAAAGAGCGCCTGAAACCTTCATTGTTTCAACAACCGAACCTGCCGCTAATCGATGGTCAAGGTGATCTTTGGTATCCGAGCGCTTGCGACTTGAACGCCTTGTGGGATTACACCTTGGGTCATCAGGTTCACGAGACATATGACTTCGCTGCTGCCATCCGAATAGCTGCCCGCGAATTCTGTCCGGATGTCTTCATTGTACTTGGACCAGGCACAACACTTGGCGGTTCAGTCGCCCAAAGCCTCATTCGATGTGACTGGCAGGGTTGGTCAGATAAGGCCAGCTTTCGACAGGCTCAGAATGAGCAGCAATCCCTAATCTCAATGGGAGCCTAAACGAGCACGTCCTGCTTGCTTTGCGCACCAACACTGAACACACGTTTGTAGCGTTCAATCTGATCAGATGGCCCCATCGCCTTGTTGGGGTTATCCGACAGTTTCACGGTCGGTCGACCATTGGCAGAGACCGCCTTACAAACCAGTGAGAATGGTGCCAGCCGATCTTCTGGCACAAGACCTCTGAAGTCGTTCGTTAGCAGGGTACCCCAGCCAAAACTGGTCAAGACACGCCCCTCAAATTGCTTTTGCAATTCGCTGATTTTATCAACGTCCAGGCCATCAGAGAAAATCACCAGTTTCTTGGTGGGATCTTCACCACGTGACGTCCACCAATTAATCGCGGTCTCAGCCCCAGCTGCCGGATCTCCAGAATCGATCCTGATACCCGTCCAACCTTCTAGCCACTTTGGTGCGCGCTCTAAAAATCCTTTGGTCCCGTAGGTATCCGGCAAAATGATCCGAAGATTCCCGTCATGTTCTTCATGCCAATCGGCGAGAACCTGATAGGGCGCCTGCGCCAGTTCTTCATCTGTTTCGGCCAAAGCGGCATAGACCATCGGCAATTCATGGGCATTGGTGCCAATCGCTTCAAGGTCGCGATTCTTAGCAATCAGGCAATTGGACGTCCCGACGAATTTTTCGCCAAGACCTTCGCACATGGCTTGCACTGCCCAATCCTGCCAAAGAAATGAATGACGACGCCGCGTTCCGAAATCAGCGATGCGCAGATTGTCGATACCACGAAGGCTTTCAACCTTTTCCCAAAGCTTGGTCATGGCTCGCGCGTAAAGAACCTGCAGCTCAAACTTTTCCATCCGGTCCAGAACAGCGCGGCTGCGCAATTCCATCAACACAGATAGCGCCGGGATTTCCCACAGCATGACCTCAGGCCAACTGCCTTCAAAGGTCAGCTCATATTGGTCCCCAATGCGCTCCAAATGGTAGTCTGGAAGGCGCATGTTTTCGAACCACTCCATGAAGTCAGAACGGAACATTTGCCGTTTGCCGTAGAATGTGTTCCCGCGAAGCCATGTGCTTTCCCCGCGGGTCAATGACAAAGACCGCACGTGATCCAACTGCTCACGCAATTCGCCTTCATCGATCAGCTTGGCCAATGGCACCGAAGTGGTGCGGTTGATCAAAGAGAACTGCACCTGCGTCTCTGGTCGATTGCGGAACACGCTTTGGCACATTAGCAGCTTGTAGAAGTCCGTATCGATCAACGATCTGACGATCGGATCGATCTTCCACTTGTGGTTCCAAACGCGGGTTGCGATGTCGACCATAATATCCTCCGGCCTTAGCCCGAATAAGTGTGGCGGATAGCCTTGAGAAATTCAATCAAACAAGACAATTAGCGAAGACTTACCCCGGCCTCCTTCATGCCTGTCAGTGCCGCTTCAAGGGATCCATTGAGATCAATCGCACGGCAGAGGGACTGATCCACGGTGACATCAAATCCAAGCTTTGCTGCATCTACAGCTGAGAAGTTCACACAGAAATCTGTTGCCAGACCAACCATAGTCAACTCCTTCAGACCTCGCGTGCGCAGATATCCCTCCAGCCCGGTTGGGGTGGTCTGATCGTTTTCGAAGAACGCCGAATAGCTGTCGATGGCTGGGTTATAGCCCTTTCGGATAATCAGATCAGCGCGGGTTGTATCTAGCGCCATGTGGAAAGCCGCCCCGTCGGTTCCCTGCACGCAATGATCCGGCCAGAGGACCTGCGGTCCATATGGCATTTCTATCATCTCATATGGCGTCTTGCCCGCATGAGATGTGGCGAAAGAGGAATGGCCTGCCGGATGCCAATCCTGCGTGAGGATCACCGTGTCAAACTCAGACATCAGATCATTGATCCCGCCAACGATCTCATCGCCATCGGGAACAGCCAGCGCCCCACCCGGGCAGAAGTCATTCTGAACATCGATCACAATCAGGGCCTTAGACATCTGTCACTCCTTTGATGATCCGTCTTCTTGTGTCATGCGTAGGAATTGCATCACCGAAGGTCAATGGGGCTGCAATCGGTGGTCTTGAAGAGAGACTAAAATAGGCGTACAGGGCAGCCCATGTTTACAGTCTGCGCTCTTTATCACTTCACCCGCTTTGATAATCACGAGGCCCTTCGCGCGCCTTTGCTGGAGCTGTGCCAAAAGAACAGCATCACAGGCACGCTGTTGTTGGCGCATGAAGGCATCAACGGCACTATCGCTGGCCCTCGCGCCGGAATCGACGCGGTGATCGCGCATATCCAAACCCTGCCGGGTTGTGCAGACTTCGAGTGGAAACTCAGCACGGCAGCCGAAAAACCCTTCCCACGCATGAAGGTAAAGCTGAAGAAAGAGATCGTCACATTGGGTCAGCCAAACGTCGATCCGAAGGCGCATGTTGGAAACTATGTGAACCCTGAGGACTGGAACGAGCTGATCCAATCGCCTGACGTTGTGACCATCGACACGCGCAACGATTACGAAGTGGCGATCGGCACTTTCCAAGGAGCGGTAGACCCGGAAACAGCCACCTTCCGTGATTTCCCAGCCTGGTGGGAAGAAAACAAAGAGCGCTTCCACAACAAACGCGTCGCGATGTTTTGCACGGGCGGAATTCGCTGCGAGAAATCCACAAACTACCTGATGAGCCAGGGCGTCGAAGACGTCTATCACCTCAAAGGTGGTATCCTGAAATACCTCGAAGAGGTGCCGCAGGAAGACAGCACCTGGGAAGGTGAATGTTTTGTCTTTGATGGTCGCGTCTCCGTTGGCCATGGATTGAAAGAAGGCCCACATGTGCTGTGTCATGCCTGCCGTCGTCCTTTGATGCCAGAAGACACAAACCGCCCCGAATACGAGGCCGGTGTTAGCTGCCACCAGTGTATCGACGAATATTCAGAGACCGACAAAGCTCGGTTCCGTGAGCGTCAAAAGCAGATGGAACTGGCCCGCAAACGTGGCGAACAACACATCATCGGGGTGGATTGATTTTCACCCTTTGTTCCTGTTTGATGGCCCCAAAATTTGGAGAGCATCGTGCAGGCACCCCTAAAGATCGACAATCGTACCGCGCGCTGGCTTTGGCTGGCGTCACAGGGCCTGTCTGAGACCCCAACCGGTCCGCTAGAACTCTATGGAACCATCTTGAAGCTCGGTATGGTGCAGTTGGACACGATCCAAGTTGTTTCCCGCGCGCATCATCATATCCTGTGGTCGCGCAATCAGAATTACCGCGAGAAAATGCTGAACCCGCTCTTGGCAAAGGATCGGTTGATTTTTGAGCATTTCACCCATGATGCAAGCGTCCTACCAATGGAGTTCCTACCTGCCTGGCAACGCCAATTCCGGCGTATGAGTGTCACAGCCAGACGTTGGCATGGGGACCTAGAAGGCAGCTCCTATCTCGATGAAATCAAAGACCGTATTCGGTCCGAAGGGGCGCTCTCGACCCACGCCTTTGACACCAAAATTGAGGGAGAGAAAAAAATGTGGTCCCGCCCACCACATAAGAAAGCTTTGGACTACATGTGGATGACAGGACAATTGGCGACCTGTTTTCGAGATGGGTTCACCAAATACTACAACCTTCCTGAACGCGTCTTTCCAGATGAGCTGCGCAATCGCAGCATGTCAGAGAGCGAAGAACTCGATTTTCTGATGAAGGCCGCTGTTGATCGCATCGCCGTTGGCACGCAGGGTGAAATCCAGAAATTCTGGGAAACGACCTCTGCCAAGGAAACCAAAGAATGGCTTGAAACGGCTGACCTGATTCCGGTTGAGGTCGAAAACGCCGATGGATCAAAAACCACATCCTTCGGCACGCCAGATCTGGAAGACCGACTGGCGCAACTTGAGGCCCCAACTTCACGACTTCGCATTCTCAACCCGTTTGATCCCGCAGTTCGAGACCGTGATCGCCTCGAAAGGCTCTTTGGTTTCAATTACCGCAACGAAATGTTCGTGCCCGCGGCAAAACGCATCTGGGGATATTATGTGTTCCCCATCTTGGAGGGGGATCGATTTGTCGGTCGGATTGAAGCCAAGGCAGATCGCAAGAACGGCACGCTAAATGTCATCAACTTCTGGTCTGAGGAGCGGGTGAAATGGACCAAACCACGACAGAGTAAGTTGGAAGCAGAACTCAACCGACTAGGACGCTTTGTCGGCTGCCCGAACATTCACTGGCAGTAATTCCTCACTCCAGACGCTCGCACTCAATCCTTCGGTACAACGGCGCGCTGATAGAGGTGCCATGTGGTGTGCCCAAGAATTGGCAGAGTGAATATCAGACCCAAAAACGCTGGAACCATCGACAGTATCAATGTTCCCGCGATGATCGCGGCCCAAGTCAGCATGACTACCGGGCTTTCGGTGACAACCCGAAAAGACGTAATCATCGCCGATATGAAGTCCATTTCTCGGTCGAGCAACATAGGCATGGAAATGACTGTCACCGTGAAGAGGACGGTCGATAGAAAGGCGCCGATGCAGATCCCAATGGCTATGAACGTCCAACCTTCAGACGTGTACAAAACCGTACTGATAAACCCTTCCAGGTCAGAGAAAGACGAATCTTGAAGGATGATCACAAGCAAAGTTCTGAACTGATACATCCACACCCAAAAGATGAAGAGCGTTACAAAGGCCATCCAGCCCATTTCGCGTTTACGTTGGCTGGCAATGACGCTGAGAATGTCTGACCAGCTGAAACTCTTCCTCGCTTGACGCCGACGTGACATCTCATAGAGGCCAGCCGCGGCAAAAGGGGCGATTAATGGAAAGCCGATGGCCGCCGGGATCACCATCCAGATCCAGCCGAGCCAAGCCAGGCACCAAACGAACAAAATCCCGAAGGCCGCGTAGAACAACCCGAAAAATCCACTCATCAACGGGTGTGCCTTAAAGTCGGAATACCCTGCGCCGAGCGACGCCTTGATATCCTCAAAACTCACTTGATTGATTTCAGGCAAAGATAACGGTGGCGTGGAATTTACAGGATTGGATGCCATAGGGTGCGCTCTCCAAAGCAAACGTATCGCCGAGTCGATTGCAGGCAACCTCAGCGGTGAAGCACGCTTTCCCTATCCGAGAACAAGTCTGCATCAGACGACACGTTGGAGCAAGTGTGGACCCAGACAAAGAAAAAGCCCCGCTGATAGCGGGGCTTTCACATTCTTCACTCTGAAAAAGACTTATGCAGTCTTTTTGCCTTTGTGAGGCGCCCAGAGGCGTTTGTTTGTCAGATAGAGCAGCACTGTCAGCAGGAACAGCGCGAAGACGCCAATGAAGCCTGCTTTTTTGCGGTCCATCATCTTTGGTTCCGCTGTCCACATCAGGAATGCAGAAACATCTTCTGCTGAGTGATGCAGGTCTGTTGCGTGACCATCGTCAAATTCTACAGAACCATCTTCCAGAGGAGGACCCATTGCGATCCAGCCACCTGGGAAGGCCGTGTTTTCATAAAAGGTTGTACCCGCTTGGGTCTTCTCTTTACCTGTATAGCCGGTCAGGATGGAGTAAATATACTCAGCACCACCCATGCCTTTGACAAACTGATTGATCCCCGTGCCCTGAGGGCCGTGGAAACCCGCGCGCGCTTTCGCCATCAAAGACAGGTCAGGCGCGTTTTCGAGCGCGGAGCCAGGGAAGAAATCCGCTGGTTTCGCTGGGCGAGTATCGTCCAGTTCTGCGTCGAATACTTCGAAGTTCTCAGCAGAGTAAGCACGTACCTGAGCTTCAGAGAAGTGAGGTCCGCCTTTGTCTGACAGTGTACGCAGTGGCACATATTGAAGACCGTGACATGCAGAGCAAACCTCGGTGTAAACCTTCAGGCCGCGCTGCAGTTGGTTCTCGTCGAAGGTCCCGAAAGGACCCTCGAAAGAAAAGTCGACATCTTCGATGTGGCCGGCACCGCCGGCTGCCATCGCACCACCTGCCGCGAAGGTCAGGGCCGCTACTGCGGAAATTGCTAGAGTCTTAAGCATTGTCCCAGGCCCCTTATTCTGCTGGCTGCTGGCCGGATTCGGCGGCAGCGGGCTTTTTGACATAGTGGTCGTTGAAGTCGTCTTCGATGGTCGCCGGAGGATGTTCTGGCGTTTCGATAACACCGAGAAGCGGCAGGATCACCAAGAAGTAAGCGAACCAGTAGGTCGACGCGATCAAGGAAATGACCGAGTAGATCCCTTCGGCTGGCATCGCGCCTGCCCACATCAGGATGAAGAAGTCCAGAAGCAGCAAGCGGAAGTACCATTTGAACATCGGACGGAAACGACCGGAACGAACGGTGGATGTGTCCAGCCATGGCGTCAGTGCCATAACTGCAATCGCACCAAACATCGCCAGAACACCGAAGAACTTCGCATCGATGATACCGCCAGTGATCCAGCTTGCGAACATCACAACCCAAACAGAGGAGTCGAATGCGCGCAGGATCGCGTAGAACGGCAGGAAGTACCATTCAGGAACGATGTGTGCTGGTGTCGCCAGTGGGTTGGCTTCGATGTAGTTATCTGGGTGACCGAGATAGTTTGGCATAAAGCCAACGATCGCGAAGAAGATAACCAGAACAACGCCCAGCGCGAACAGGTCTTTGATCACGAAGTAAGGCCAGAATGGCAGCGTGTCTTTTTCGGCTTCTTCTTTAGAACCACGACGCACTTCAACGCCGGTTGGGTTGTTGTTGCCAGTGTGGTGGAAGGCCCAGATGTGAAGGATCACGAGGCCTGCAATCACAAACGGCAGCAGGTAGTGCAGCGAGAAGAAACGGTTCAGGGTTGCGTTATCAACAGCAGGTCCACCCAGCAGGAAGGTCTGCAGCGCGTCACCAATGAATGGGATCGCACCGAAGAGGCCGGTGATAACTGTCGCGCCCCAGAAGGACATCTGACCCCAAGGTAGAACGTAGCCCATAAAGCCGGTTGCCATCATTAGAAGGTAGATGAGCATACCGATGATCCATGTGACTTCACGCGGTGCCTTATAGGAACCATAGAAAAGGCCACGGAACATGTGGATATAAACCGCTGCGAAGAACAGCGACGCGCCGTTCATGTGCAGATAGCGGATCATGTGACCGCCATTCACGTCACGCATGATGTGTTCGATAGACGCAAACGCCAAATCAACATGCGGAGTGTAGTGCATCACCAGAACAATACCGGTGACAATTTGAAGAACCAGGCAGAATGCCAGCACGATGCCCCAGATCCACCACCAGTTCAGGTTTTTAGGGGTTGGGATCATCAGTGTGTCGTAGACGAGGCCAACAACTGGCAGACGGTGGTGCAACCACTTCTCTGCACCAGATTTCGGCTCGTAATGATCGTGAGGAATACCAGACATATGCGCGTTCCTTATCCAAGCACCAGTTCGGTGCCTTCAAAACGGGCAACCGGAACAGGAAGGTTTTCAGGAGCTGGACCCTTACGGATACGTCCAGATGTGTCGTAGTGAGAACCGTGACATGGGCAGAACCAGCCGCCAAATTCACCTGCGTCACCCAGTGGAACACAACCAAGGTGCGTACAAACGCCAATCATCACCAGCCATTCGCCTGCTTCATCCATGGAACGGTTCTCGTCCGCGGCGTCAGTGCCTGGCTTGTTAGCGTTTTGAGATTCGGCGTCGATGGTCAGGTCTTCCAAAGGCACAGCGCGTGCTTCGTCAATTTCCGCTTGAGTACGGCGGCGAATGAACACCGGCTTACCAAGCCATTTAACGGTCAGCTGCGTACCTGGTTCAATACCAGCGGTATCAACACGGATAGAGGCCAGAGCCTTAACATCAGCTGATGGATTCATCTGGTTGACCAGAGGCCAAACAGCCGCACCTGCGGTCACTGCACCTGCGCCTGCGGTGGCGTAGTAGAGGAAATCCCTCCGGGTGCCTTCGTGATCTTCTGCGTGGGACACGAGGTTTACTCCAATTTCTTGGCCTGCTGGCCTATACCGGTTCGGGCCACGTTCCAGCGCAGCCTCTCCAGCCCGCTTATTAACGAAGCCAATTCAACCCGTCCAGATGACATTCGCTTGATATGGATCAAAGCGTTGATGTGTCGCGCTTGAGGACTATGTAAAGCCGGTGTATTTGCTCTACTAAGACGCGAATTTCGGAAATTGAAAGGTTCGTCATGCGTAATTTAGGCGTTACAGCCCTGTTTGCTGCGGTGATTCTTGCGAATCCAGCCGCGGCCGAGATGGAAGTTAGCTTCTACATGGGGACTCAATCTTCGCCCCATGCTGTCATATCGGGGACTCTGGATGGGACGGCAGGTACAGCCGTCGACCGAACTGTGGCCTGGGAAGGCCGTTCCTTCACACCGCCTCCTTACTACGGTGTGCGTGGTGTCTACTGGCGCGAAAGCGGTTGGGGCTATGGTCTGGAGCTGACCCACGCCAAGGTTTACGCTTCTGACGCGGATCGCACAGCCCTTGGTTTGGATAGCCTCGAGTTTACTGACGGCCACAATATCATCACCGCGAATATTCATCGTCGCTGGGAAGATCGTTGGTGGAACGGTCGTCTGACCCCGTTTGTGACCGCAGGTCTAGGCGTAGCTGTCCCTCACGTGGACATTCAACCAACTGGCGATGCGCATACCTTTGGCTACCAACTGACGGGACCAGCGGCACGTTTAGGTGTGGGTGTTTCGATTGATTTGACTGAAAAAATCAGCGCTTTCACTGAATATCAGATCACCTACTCGGACAACAAAGTTGAGCTGGATAGCGGCGGTACGCTGGAAACGTCGCTGGTGACCAACGCCCTGAATTTTGGCGTCAGCTACAGCTTCTAATAATCAACCCCGCCAAAGGTGGGGTTTTTCATTTGCGGATCATAGATCATAATGCTCGGTGCTTTGCATCGACTGTCGTTTTCCGAATTCATCAAACCAAGCGGCAAGCGCGTCGTTACCTTGGCGCCAATTCCGAGCATCCAACCGAAAATCCAAATACCCTAAAGCACAGCCAACTGCGAGATGACCCATGTGAACGGGGCCATTCAGATGGCTGATCCACATATCGTTTAGAGCTGACAGACCGTTTCGCACCTTACTCCACTGCGCATCAATCCAAGGCGCGTGTTGCATTGATTCTTCGCGGAACCGACCTTCGTAGACAATCGATAAGGCCGAATCCAAAATACCATCCCCGGTCGCTTCGATGGTCAGAACATCCCAGATGATACGATCCGGATAGAACTGCCCGCCTGAACGAGCATCCAAGAATCGGCAAATTACCCGACTGTCATAAAGCGCTGGCGCATTTTCCCGCACCAGGCAGGGGATTTTGCCAAGTGGATTTGCCGCTTGCAGTTTCGCATCCACCGCGATTGGCGCAGTTTTCACCTGAAGAAGTTCAACCTCATCCATCTGGCCTGTCTCATGAAGCAGCGCCTTCACTTTTCGACTGTATGGAGAGGCGGGGGCAGTAATAAGTTTCATCGGTTCGGTCTCATTCCGGTATATGTCGCATTTCATGTTGCAAGCAGCCTTGGGGCTTGGCAAGGTGCGCGCGTTCTCAGGGCGGGGTGAAATTCCCCACCGGCGGTATGTGGCGCAAGCCATAAGCCCGCGAGCGGCCCAAAATGGGTGTCAGCAGATCTGGTGAGAAGCCAGAGCCGACGGTTAAAGTCCGGATGAAAGAGAACGTAGGGTCTGGGTGCCATTTGGCGCAAAGAGTCTTCGTGATCGCCTTGGGTGACGTGTCTGTTGCTGAAAGGAGTTCATACGATGACACACACCCGATTTGCTTTCATCAAAGCGCAGTGGCACGCGGATATCGTGGATCGTGCGCTTGAAGGTTTCTGCGAAATTATCCCCGCAGAGCAAGTTGATGTTTTTGACGTTCCTGGTGCGTTTGAAATGCCGCTCTTGGCGAAAGAGCTGGCCACGACCGGGAAATATGGCGCAATTGCCTGCGCAGCCTTTGTTGTAGATGGTGGGATTTACCGGCACGACTTTGTGGCTCAGGCCGTGGTTGATGGGTTGATGCGGGCTGGAATGGACACCGGTGTCCCCGTGCTTTCGGTATCCCTGACACCGCACCAGTATCAGGAAACCGATCACCACAACACTATCTACCGCGCTCATTTCGTAGAGAAAGGGCGCGAAGCAGCTAAGGCGGCTTTGGGCGTTCTGAAGACCAAAGCGTCGCTGGTTGAAGCGGCTTAAGAACGAGCTGCGTTGCTCAGGGTGAAGCTTTGGCTTCACCCCTAATGCTATTCCGGGAAATAGATCGGGGTGTCCCCTGTTTCCCATTTTGCATATTTGCTCATGATCGACTGAAAACGGTCCGACACCAAAAAGGCTTCAAGCCAGCGCGACAGGTTTGGCCAATCCTCGGCATCAAAGCGTGCTTTGTCGATAAAGGCGAATTGGCGCACAAAAGGCAAAATCGCCATATCTGCCAATTTTGGCGTTTCTCCAAATAGACATTGCTGAGTCAGTTGACCATCAAGCTTATGCAAAAACGAATGCGCTTTGGCACGTTGCTCTTCGGGTTCAAGATCCGGGTAACGCGTATCGTACTTTGTACGATCCAATGCCTGCTTAAAAGGACCATCGGCCTCTTCGATCAGCGCGTGACCTTCGGCGGGCATATCGAGCCACCCCTCGGGGTCAGAACGCCCTAGGGCCCATTTCATGACGTCCAGAGATTCGTCAATCACGGTGTCACCGTCCTTTAGGCAAGGCACGGTCGCGCTTGGGCTGGTTACTAAAAACTCAGGCGCTTTGTCTCGCAACAGGATTTCTCGCAGCTCGACCTGTTGCTCCGATGCGGCAACCGCCAGCCGCGCGCGCATCGCATATGGGCAGCGGCGGAAACTATAGAGAACCGGTATCATGCGACGAGCTGACCGTCTTTTTGGCCAATGATCTTCGCAGTCACAACAGCGCCCTCGATCTGCGGTGCATCGAAATGCACTTCGGTGAATTGTTCTGTGCGACCCATATGCGGGTTTTCCATAAGGATGTGATGTGTCTTTCCGATCTGCGTCTGAAGATGCAATGAGACCTGCGCATCGCCTGCAGCCCGCAGTTGGGCCGCGCGGGTTTTGATAATCGGGCCGGGAACCTGATTAGGGATTTTTGCCGCTGGTGTGCCTTCACGCTTGGAATAAGGGAAGACGTGCAGCCACGTCAGGTCACAATCCTTCACCAACTTCAGGCTGTTTTCAAAATGCCCGTCAGACTCGGTTGGGAAACCCGCGATGATATCCGCGCCATAGGTCATCTCAGGCCGCAGTTTTTTGGCTTCTTCACAGAAACGGATCGCGTCATCACGCAGGTGACGGCGGGCCATACGCTTGAGAATCAAGTCATCACCATGCTGCAGAGAGAGGTGCAGATGCGGCATCAGGCGCGGCTCTGTGGCGATCGCCATCATCAGGTTTTCATCAACCTCGATGGAATCAATCGAACTGATCCGCAGGCGCGGCAGGTCAGGCACCAGTTTCAGGATGCGCATAACCAGATCGCCAAGTTTCGGCGTGGCTGGCAGGTCAGCACCCCAAGAGGTCAGGTCGACACCCGTCAGGACAACTTCGTTGAAACCTTTATCGACCAACCGTTTGATTTGATCGACAACAACGCCAGCCGGGACGGACCGCGAATTCCCACGGCCGTAAGGAATAATGCAGAACGTGCAGCGGTGATCACAGCCGTTTTGCACCTGAACATAAGCCCGGCTGCGTGTACCGAACCCATCAATCAGGTGACCGGCGGTTTCAGTGACTGACATAATGTCGTCGACCTGCACTTTTTCGGTCTCACCAATGAAATCGCCCGCCATCTGCTTCCAGGTATCGGGCTGCATTTTCTCAGTATTGCCGATAACGCGATCAACTTCGTCCATCGCCGCAAAGGTCTCTGGCTCTGTTTGCGCCGCACATCCGGTCACGATGATGGTGCTGTCGGGATTTTCGCGGCGCAGCTTGCGAATCTCCTGCCTCGCCTTGCGCACGGCTTCAGCCGTCACTGCGCAGGTATTCACCACAACTGCATTGGAAAGCCCCGCCTGTTGGCTGAGGTCCTTCATGGCTTCTGTTTCATAGGCGTTAAGCCGACACCCGAGCGTGGTAAATTTAGGGGGCTGAATCACTGAGCTGAATCCACAAATTCAACGGTGAAGACACCAGAGAAAACATGCATCGTCGCGCCGGTCATCCAGACGCCATCATCCGCCCAGTCGATGTGTAAAGTGCCGCCGTCCAGATCGATCTGCACCTGACGACCGGTGAGACCTCGGCGCGCAGCTGCGACAGCCGTCGCGCAAGAAGACGATCCGGACGCCAACGTCGGGCCAACACCACGCTCCCAAACACGCATGCGCAGGTGGCTTTCACCTACGAGCGAGGCAAATTGCACATTTGTACGTTCTGGATAGAGCGGGTGGTGCTCAAGTTTCGCACCAAGCGTTTCCAGATCAATTGCCTCAGCATCATCAACAAAGAAGGTGCAATGCGGATTGCCCATCCCGGTCGCTGTTGGCGCGCCTTCGATTGGCAATTCCAGCGTATCCATTTCACGCGCCAACGGGATGTCCTGCCAGTCGAGCTGCGGGTGACCCATATTCACCGAGACCAGACCATTCCCGGCCTCGCGCGCTTTTAAAGTGCCGCGGGCTGTGGTCAGGGTCAGCTCACTTTTGCCGCCCTCATCCAGCAGTTTGCGCCCAATGCAGCGTGTCGCATTCCCGCAGGCCGCCGATGTAGACCCATCGGCGTTATAAAAGGTCAGATGCGCGTCAGCGGTATCTGACTTTTCGATGACAGCCAGTTGATCAAACCCAACGCCGCAATGGCGATCAGCAATCGCTGTAATCAGCGACTCAGAAAGACCCGACTCGCGATCCCGCGCGTCGATCACCACGAAATCGTTGCCGAGTCCGTGCATTTTTTCGAATTCGATATTCTGTCTTACAACTGTCATGAGCGCGCATATAACCCTGTCATAAGAGTAATTCCAGTCAGCCGTATTTTTTGTGCTTTTTTGGGTTGACCCTATTCGTGGTTATTCTTAGAAGCCCCCTCACGCACAGCGAAGTGGGCCGTTAGCTCAGTTGGTAGAGCAACTGACTTTTAATCAGTGGGTCATAGGTTCGAATCCTATACGGCTCACCACTTTGTTTCAAAGGCTTGGGCAGAAATGCCCGAGCCTTTTGAGTTTCTATAGTCTCTTTTTCGTTTCATTGATCATGGATTTTCTGAGGGGCAACTAGATTCAGCTATGTTGATCCCTCGCTTCTGAAGTGGTCGGCCGATATGTTTAGATATCTGCAGATTCACGGACTTCGTATCACCAAACAGACCTAAGTCAAATGAGGCTGCTCAGTGAGTCCTATGCTTGCGCACAAAGCCTAACTTTCATTCCTCACCCTAAATCCACTCAAGACAGCGCCTAGGGTTAAACTTGCGCGATGAACGTGATATGAACCCATCTAAACAACCAATCGGATTGAGGACCGTATTCGTGGGTGGCTCAATCTTTTTATGACAATGTGCTCGTGAAAATTCGCTCTGCTTTCACTGGGTTGAAGGTTTCGCGTAACCCAGCGTTTATGTGGCTGATTTCCCCCACAAAAAACAATGTCCCATCACTGAAAAAATCCACTCGAACAAATTCAAAGTGCTGACCAATGCTCTCAGCGACTTCTATCATGCGGGAGAGGCATTCTGGTTTTAGTGTTGCGAGTTCATCCTGATCTGGCTGCCAAGTGCCTTCGGCATATGACGTCGTTCCAGGAAAGGGGCACCATTCGGCTGTCACATAGGTTTGCCTGAACAGGCTTTCTGATTGTCTTTGCTTTATCTCCGCGACCGTTAACTTGCCGTTGAAGATATAAAAGCGGTAGTCGTTACAGTAGTCTCCATTCAACTTTAGCCAAGGCTCAACGATGATCTTTGGCTCTAGTCTCTGGTAATTCCGCTCACCTGTAAGATCGCCGAAATTCCATTTAAGCCACTTGCGCATTGTATCTTTGTTGGCTTCGGAAACCGGCCCAGATTTATGGAAAATGACTTCACCGGACATATGTGTCGGCTTGATCACGCAACGGTCTGGAAAATCAAACTCTTCGATGTCCTGTTCGTCACGCAAAATGGCGATCGTTTCTACGTTCATGTCTTTGCCCAGGACACCATTGACGAAGATCTTCGTGAATTCTTTGTCAGATGTGAATGATCTGAGGACATTGTCGGTTTCACGAATTTTTATGTTGAATAGCAAATCATTCACGTAGCCTGTCCGGCGAAAGTTTGGAATGCGTCGATAGATGAGGAGAAAAATGAGCGTTTCATAGGCGGCCGAGATGATCCGTGGCCGAAAAATAAACCCCAACCATGGCATCGCTCTGACAAGTCGAAACCGGGTCATAGTGCTCTCCCAGGCTTATCGACTACTGCCCAGAAATCTGAGTTTTGCCAGTCGAACTATGCCTACATTCCACAAAAATTACGTTCAAAACGAATCGTTCGATAACTGACCTACAACAACATGTGGCAGAAGTGTGGAGATTCGTAGAATTTACGCTGCCCAAAGAAACAATAAATACAGGTTGAAATTATTGTTTCTCATTGCGCATTCGAGTGCTCGAGGATTTGGCTGAATTCTACTCAATTTGTTGAATTTAAATCTCTTTTACACGCCAATTATTGCTGTGGTTTTAACGCCCTGTTAGCTTCCCCTTCTGGGGGACGACCATGAATATTTCTTCTGATTTTGAACAAGCTCATCTTGGTTTCTCGGTCAATAGATATGGCCAACAGCGCATGAACACTCTTGTGACGGGTGGTGCTGGTTTTCTTGGATCGCATCTTTGCAGGCAGCTACTTCAAAGCGGTCATAAGGTGCTGTGCATCGACAACCTGATGACGGGCCGAATGGAGAATATTCATGATCTAATTGGCAACAACAACTTCTTGTTTCAGCAGCACGATATTGTCGACCCGATTGAGATCACTCAGTCGCTTGATCGCATCTACAATCTCGCGTGCCCTGCGTCCCCGCCGCAGTATCAGAAAGACCCGATCCACACCTTCAAGACATGTGTGCTCGGTGCGATGAATATGCTGGAGCTTGCGCGTCGCAAGGGTGCGCGCATCTTGCAGGCTTCGACTTCAGAGGTCTATGGCGACCCGCAAGTTATGCCGCAAGCGGAAGGCTATTTTGGCAACGTCAACACCTGTGGTCCACGGGCTTGCTACGATGAAGGCAAGCGCAGCGCGGAAACACTGTTTCATGATTATCACCACGCACATGACGTCGATATTCGCATCGCGCGCATCTTCAATACCTATGGGCCATCCATGAGCCCCGAAGACGGGCGTGTGATTTCCAATTTTGTCGTGCAGGCGCTGAGCGGGCAGGACATTACCGTGATGGGCGACGGTTCGCAGACGCGCTCCTTCTGCTACCGTGACGACCTCGTGCGTGGGCTGATGTCATTTATGGAGCACCCTCAGAAGATCGCGGAACCTGTGAATTTTGGCCGCCCTGACGAATACACGGTTCTGATGATCGCAGAGAAAATCATCGATTTGACGGAATCCAAAAGCCGCATCGTTTTCAAACCTTTGCCAGTTGATGACCCAAAACGCCGCCGCCCCGATATTTCGAAGGCTCAATCCTTGTTGAGCTGGACACCTGTAACGTCACTAGAGGATGGCCTGGCTGCAACGATCGCTCATTTCAGCGCGCTTGCTGCGGAACAAGCGGAGCAAGTAAATTCTGATGCGTGCGTGGTATGAAACGTTTGATTGACCTCATTATATCCCTGACGTTGCTACCGCTTTTATTGCTGGTTCTAGCTGCGGCCTGTGTTGCCAACCGAATTGAAGGTGCCGGCCCTGTGCTGTTCCGTCAAACACGCTATGGCTCCAAGGGGCAGCCTTTTTCTATCTATAAAGTTCGGACGATGCGCGTGGCTGAAGCGGGTAACCAGTTCAATCAGGCTAGGCGGGGGGATGCGCGCGTAACAGGGTTTGGCAGACTCTTAAGGGCTAGTAGCCTGGATGAGCTGCCGCAACTCCTCAATGTGTTGCGTGGGGATATGTCATTGGTTGGCCCGCGACCTCATCCGACGCAGCTTGATGAGACCTATCGAAGGGCGATCGAAGATTATGATCGCCGGTTTGACGTCAAGCCGGGCATCACGGGGCTTGCACAGGTGCGAGGGCATCGCGGGCCAACCGAGACGATCGACGTTATGCGCGCGCGGATTGCCTGTGACATTGAATATGTTGAGCGGTCTTCAGTGCTGCTTGATATCCAGATCCTGTTCAGAACTTTTGCAGCCGTGTTGGTGCCAAAAAATGCCTACTAACTCTGCGAAATATGACTTCGAGCTGAAGGAGTTCGTACCTGTTGATACCGGGAGGGTCTTCCTATGAGTCAACCACATGAATTGCGTCGTTTTCTGGATGTTATGAGCCGACGTCGCGGGCAGTTCCTGCGCACTATGGCAGCGGTCGTCATCGTGGCGCTGGGGTACTTGATGCTCGCGGCTCCTAAGTATGAGGCGCAGGCCCTGGTGCTCGTGGATCAAGCACAGAAAAACCTGCTTGAATCTGACCCTTTGCGCAATGCGTTGCCCGCCAACAATTCATACGTAGAGAGCGAAGTCGAGATCTTGCGAAGCACCGCTGTCGCTTTGGATGTGGTGAGTGCGGCGGGGCTTGTGGAGGACCCTGAATATGCTCCGAGCGCTGGATTTCTGGTGAGCCTTGGCGAATGGATTGGCTTGGAAAGCGCTCAAAGCCTGAGCAAAGATGAACACACGGGCAGGGTTCTTGCAGAGTTCCAAGAAAGCACCTCGATCAACCGTAAAGGTTTGACCTATGTGATTTCAGTTTCGGTAGAGTCAGGGCAGCCAGAACGCGCGGCTGAACTCGCGAATTTGCTGGCGCAGGCCTATATCGATCGTCAGATGCAGGCGAAGTCTGACAAGCTGTTTTCTGAGCGCGATATCCTGCAATCACAGATTTCGGCACTGAGTGAAGAGAGTGCAACTGCGCAGGCTGGACAGGATTCAGAAGAGTTCCAAGCAAAACTTGCAACCTTGTCAGCCCGTTTGGATGACATTGAAACACAGGCTCAGTTGCAGGTGCCAGACAGCAGTATTGTTGCAAAGGCCTTGCCACCGATTGAAGCCAGTGCGCCACGAGGTTTTCTCATACTGATCGGTGCTATCGTTTGTGGCGCTGCCTTGGGTTTGACACGAATTTATATCGCTGAAATCGCGACCGATGGTGTGACTTCAGCTGGTCAGCTTTCTGAGCTTGCTGACAATCCTGTCTCAGCCATCATCCCCAAGGTCGGGCGCATTTTGTGGTTCCAGCCGCCGGTCGCGGATCAAGTGAAATTGCGGCCGCTGTCGTCTTATTCGGAAGGTGTGCGTCAGCTCAAAGCTGCTTTGGATCAATGGTTTGATTTCTTGCCGCAACCAGGTGAACGTTCCGGAAGGGTAATCTTGACGTCGTCATCCGTTGCTGGCGAAGGAAAAACAACAATCGCGTTGTCGCTCGCCAGAGTGTACGCGCAGGCTGGCTATCGAACTGTCCTGATTGACGCGGATCTGCGCAAACCACGTGTACACCACTACGCGGGTGCCGATGCAAAGGGCGGATTGGCAGAGTATCTGAGAAACGCTGATACCGCCGAGCTTCCATTGATCGAAGCCTATGAGCCCAACTTGAGCGTGATACTCGGCCGGGGTGATGCGAAGCAGCCAACAGAAGATTTGGTGAACTCTGCAGCGTTTACTGACCTACTGGCACAGGCGCGTCAGGACAATGACGTGGTCATCATAGACAGCCCGCCGCTGATGCAGGCAGCAGATGCCCGATATCTGGCTCGCCACGCTGATGCGATTGTATTTGCAGTCAAACATGCGGACACTGCTCAATCCATAGTGCGAAACACCGCGGAAACGCTGACCGAGGCAATGCCGTTAGAAGCAAGCCTCTTCCCGGTTCTAAACCAGTATGGCGCGCGACAACCAAACTACGGATACGATTCAAATCAGGCCGTTGGGCAGATGGTCCCTTCGGCAGATGAACGTCCATTAAAGCCAACAAAGGTCTAGCAGGACCACATTCAGACAGCTGCAGAATTTCAGCGTCTGTTACTAGGAGGATCGCCAAATGGGCGTCGCAATCATCACAGGGGCAGGGGGCCTGATTGGGTCCGAAGCAGCTTTGTTTCTGGCCGAACAGGGTATGGATGTCATTGGTATCGACAATGATCAGCGCGCGTATTTTTTTGGTGCCGAGGCGTCAACTAAATGGCGTATCTCTGAGGTGAAAGCACGTAGCAAGCGCTTCCAGAATGTCTCCCTCGATATCCGAGATTTTGACGGCATTCTGTCCCTGTTCAAGGAACATGCAGCGGACATAGAGTTGGTCATTCACGCCGCTGCGCAACCCTCTCATGACTGGGCGGCGCGTGAGCCTTTCACGGACTTCTCCATCAATGCGCAGGGCACGCTGAACCTGCTTGAAGCCTTGCGTCAGACGGCGCCTCAGGCACCGTTCATTTTCCTGTCGACCAATAAGGTCTATGGCGACCGCCCGAACACATTGCCGCTCGTGGAAAAAGAAACCCGCTGGGAGCTGGCTGAGGATCATCCTTTTGCCAAACGCGGGATTGATGAAAGCATGAGCATCGATCAGTCGACCCATAGCCTGTTTGGCGCTTCCAAGGTGGCTGCAGATGTGATGGTTCAGGAATACGGTCGCTATTTCGGTATGAATACCGCCTGTTTCCGGGGAGGCTGCCTGACCGGTGGCGCGCATTCTGGGACAGAGCTGCATGGATTTTTGGCCTATCTGATGAAATGCACAGTCACCGGGCGGCCTTATACGATCTTTGGCTACAAGGCCAAACAGGTGCGGGACAATATCAACTCAAATGATCTTGTGTCCGCGCTTTGGACCTATGCGCGCGACCCGAAACCGGCACGCGTCTACAACATTGGCGGTGGGCGCTTTGCCAATTGTTCCATGCTGGAAGCCATTGAGATGTGTGAACGGATTTCAGGGCGCAGCCTGAATTGGACCTATAGTGATGAGAACCGCACCGGAGATCACATCTGGTGGATCAGCGATATCTCGGCCTTTGAAAAGGATTTCCCTGAGTATCGTCTAACCTACGGCATCGAAGACACTTTGCAGGATATTCACCAAGCCGGTCTGTCGCGCTGGAAAGAAGCTTCATGATTGATCGGGGCAAGCGCAGCGTTTTGGGCGTCGGTGTGAACGTCGTGGACTATGACGGAGCTGTTGAACGCATTGTTCAGGCTGCGCATGCAGGTGAGGCGCATGCCGTATCTGCATTGGCAGTCCATGGTGTCATGACCGGCGCGTTAGACCCGGAGCACAAATACCGCTTGAACCGGATGGATACGGTGACACCAGACGGACAACCTGTGCGATGGGCGCTGCGCCTATTGCACGGAGAACCCCTGCCAGATCGGGTCTACGGCCCGCATTTGTCAGATCTAGTTTGCGCCAAAGCAGCCAAGGAAGGTCTGCCTATTTATTTGTATGGCAGTCGCCCAGAGGTGCTTGAAGGTTTGGTCGCAAAACTGAAGTCACGGTACTCAGACCTCGTCATAGCAGGTTATGAGCCGTCCAAGTTTCGGCAGCTGACCGAAAGCGAAGAAGGCGAAATGCGAGAGCGGATAGCAGGTTCCAAGGCTAAGATCGTGCTTGTGGGGCTTGGATGCCCCCGGCAAGAGGTCTTTGTTTATGAACACAGCGCAGCATTGGGAATTCCAATGCTCGCGGTTGGCGCGGCATTTGATTTCTTTGCAGGAACATTGCGTCAGGCACCAAAGTGGATGCAGGACAGAGGTCTGGAATGGGCTTTCCGTCTTGCCGTGGAGCCTCGCCGTCTGTGGCGGCGTTACATGTATCTCAACCCACTGTATCTTACGATGCTTGCGGGGCAGCGCATGGGGCTATTGAAAACACGGCTGTCGAATGAGCGCGAGCCGGGGACAAACATTCGTTATGGCTGATACGGGGCCCCTCCCCGCAGCATCCTCGCTGCGCGATACCTTACCGGGCGGGGCCTTTCTGCGCGCTGGATTGCGGGGTGGGCACTGGGTCCTTAGCAGTCAGATCATTACGAGCGCGGCCAATTTGGCCACAACAGTCGTGCTTTTGCGGGGTCTTGGACTTGAGGCTTTTGGCCAGTTCAGCCTTTGTTTTCTGTTTCTCATGGTTGTGCGCAACTTTTTCCATGGAGCAATTCTTGCGCCCTCCTCTACCTTGGCCCCTCGACTTCGTAGCACCTCGCTCAATGCATTCCGAGGCGTTCTGGTCATTGTGACCTTGGGGTTTGCCATTGTCTCATCTGGAGTGGTGGCACTTCTTGCATACGTCCTAGCCCCGGTTCTACAAGTCGACTGGCTGACGGGATTAATCCTGCCGCTTGTGGCTGCAAATGTCGCTGGCTGCTTTGCGGATCTGATCAGTCGCTATCATCTGATTTATGCCCGCCCGCAACGTACCTTTGGAACAGAGGTGGTGCGCTATGCTGTCCAATTGGGCTTGCTGATCATCCTCGTTGCGTTGGGAGCTGCTTGGCTGTCTCCAGCGGTGGCACTTTTGGTTCTGGCAACCGGTTCGGTTGCAGCTGTTGTTTCAGGGGTCATTGGGCATGCACAACTCACTTATTCCAAACGCCTGTTTCGAGTTCTTTGGCCGCGTTATTGGAATTTTGTCAGATGGATGTCCCTGTCGAATTTCTTTGAAACAGTTCAAACGCTCGCCCCAATGTTAGTAGGCTTGGCCCTATTGGGAGAGGCGGCCCTCGGCGTTTTGCGTGCAGTTTCACAGCTGACAAATATCCTAAATTTGCCCACCAACGCTTTGCAACAACTGCTGCCTATTTCGGGCACGAAGGTCTACAAAAGCGGCGGTTCAAAAGGGCTGACGCGCATGTTGGCCTCTGTGATTGGCCTCGTGCTTATCTATTTCCTTGTTGTGAGTGCCGCGCTCTTCGCGCTGTCTCCGTGGATTTCAAATTTCCTATTTGATCAGACGCCAGCGACGTTCCTTGCGATTTTACTCTGGTTCGTCGCGGCTAATCTGTTCATTTCCGCGCGGCAAGTCATGTCGACGGTCTTTGTCGTGAAAGAGCGGCCACAAAATATGCTTCTTATCCAAGGGGTCAGTGCCGTTGTAGCGGTATTATTGCCATTCGCAGCTGTCATTGTGGGCGTCATCGCAGTGCCCATTTCCGTTGCTGTTTCGACGGGCGTCGGCATGGCAATCTGCTACAGACGCGCTCGGCAGGAGATGCGTAATGGCTGATGTATCTCATTCCTTTGATCATACACCGATAGGGCGTCCAAACAACTTTCTGGCTCACAGAATTTTGGTGATCAGCTTTGCAGCGCTGGCCTTCATCATTCTTGCCGGCACACGCCCGTTTGAGGGCAGCTTGCTGTCCGAAACCGGGACGTCCGGGCGAGGGTCCGCTTTTGAAGCTTTGCTCTATCTGGCAACGAGCGTCGGTTGTTTGGGCGCATGCGTCCATCTGGCAGCTAGCAAACTGATTAATGTGTGGACAGTCGGTGTCATGGTACTGCTTGGGTATTGCGCATTTAGCCTGACGTGGTCGCACACGGCGTCAATCGGGACGGTTCGATTTGGCCAGCTTGCATTAGTCACGCTTGCTATCGCTGGGACAGTGTTCACGCTTGGGACGCAACAGGTATTTCAGATCACCTACAGGATCCTCTTGGTCATCTTGCTGGTAAATTTCCTTTCGGTCGCATTGATACCCAGCGCAGTCCATCAGATCGGGGAATCTGGGACGTATCCTGCGAATGTAACCTCTTGGAAGGGCGTGCATATTCACAAGAATTATGCCGGCCCGGTTGCGGCCTTGACCGCCAGTATGGCCTTTATTTTGGGAATGTCCGAACGACGGATACATCTTTTGGTCGCCTTGGCGGCTTTCGCCTTTTTGTGGAACACAAATTCATCCGCATCATTGCTGGCTCTGAGTGCCGGCGTAACCTTTATGGTTGGGTCCAAGGTGCTTTGCTGGCTATTGGGCCGAGACGTGGCCCGCTTTGTCTTGCTCTTCCTTTTGGTTGTAATCCTTGTGGCAGTGCCCTTTCTGTCAAAATCCTTTGCAGAACTGCTGAATGATCCCTACGCGCTGACCGGGCGAGTTGAGCTTTGGCATGCGCTGATTCAATACATTAAAACCTACCCTTGGACGGGCAGCGGCTATGGGTCGTTTTGGCGGGTGGGGGATAATTCTCCGATATTGCACCTGACAGATGGCTGGGCAACCGAAACAGGGCAGGGCCACAACGGGTATCTGGATGTGGCGGCAACCATCGGCATTCCGGGCTTGGTGATTGTTGTGTGCCTGTTGATTGTGGCTCCCTGTGTCGCGCTATTTCGCAAGCTTCAGGGCGGCATCTTGGAATTCGACGTCATATTGGCGTTCTTTGTATTTGCACTGGTACACAACGCGGCAGAAACCTCGCTGCTCTCACCCAATCATCCAGTGTATTTCGCGCTGCTTCTTGCTGTCTTTGGAGTCTCTGCCTTACCGGCGCGAACGCAGAAAGTGGATCAGAGCCATGTCTGATCCCAAGCGCTATCGCGTGCTAATGCTTCACAACGCATATCAAACACGAGGTGGTGAAGAAGAGTCCGCAGAAAGCGAGTGCCGCGCGCTCAGAGAAGCAGGCCACGAGGTGACATACCTCACCGCCCATAATGACGATATCGCCTCTTGGAGCGACAAAATTCGCGCAGCAGGAACGCTGTTTTGGAGCCGGAGCTGGCAGCAACAAGTCGCGCAGGAATTGGGAAATAAAACCTATGACGTGCTGCACGTTCAGAACCTCTTTCCGCAGATTTCTCCGTCCGTTTACACCGCTGCGCGTCGCGTCGGGGTGCCCGTTGTACAAGCCGTACGCAATTACCGCCTTGCGTGCCCGGCTGCGACTTTGCTGCGCGAAGGAAAACCATGCATAGATTGCGTAGGCCGTATGGTGAAACTTCCCGGACTTCGTCATCGTTGTTATCGCGGTTCCGCCTCAGCGTCGGCCTCAATAGTGGCAGCAAATGCGACGCATAAGGCAATTGGCACTTGGCAAAAAAATGTTGATTGCTATCTCGCCGTGTCTCAATACGTGGCAGATGTCTTGACAAAAGAAGGGATGCCTGAGGAGAAAATCTCGGTCAAACCCTGTTTTACCTATCAGCTAACTGATTTTGGAGAAATCGACTACGCAGATCGGAAGGACGTGCTTTTCGTCGGCCGTCTGTCCGAGGAAAAGGGGCTACCATTGCTGTTGGAGGCATGGTGCCGAGTGGCTCCGAACCAATCCAAATTGAAGATTATCGGTGACGGTGCCATACCAACTGACCTTCCGGCAAATGTTGAGTTTCTGGGCAAAAAATCCGCACGAGATGTTCAAAAGGCAATGTCTCAGGCGGCATTTGTGGTCATGCCAGGACTTTGGGCTGAGCCATTCGGACGTGTCGCTATAGAGGCATTTGCTCAAGGGGCGCCTGTCATTGCGACCGGGATAGGCGGCGTAGCTAATATCATTGAAAATGGCGTAAACGGATCGTTGTTCCCCAGAGCTGACGCAAGTACACTCGCAGAGGTTATTCAGGAATACATAAGTAACCCTAATAAACGTCGTAGATATGGTCTGGCGGCAAGGCAGGCGTACATTGATTTCTATACGCCCGCTAAAAACGTTGAGTATTTGGAAAGGGTTTATGCTCAGTTCAACGCATAACTTTAGCCAAGCTTCTATTGAGCCGCTCATTTTCTTTTGGCAACCGATTCAGCTCTTTCAATTGATCTAAGCCAAATCTGGAATTGGTCACTTTCATACTGTGAGCGCCATTATGAAGGACGCGCGACCTCTACAAGTTTTCAATTCGACGTAGTTCTCTTCGAAAGACACGTCCGCCAAGCGTGGATTGAATACTCTGACACATCATTTTGCTGAGCTTTGGTTTTGACACATTATCCATCTTACGAAGCACACCTCGCCAATACGCACGATGCAAACGCTTTTGCTGCCGCATTTGAGTAAAAAATGCCGGTCGGCTGGGCTCTTCAGAAAAGGCCATGTCAAACAGTGCAGGAAGCAGATCAAAGATCTTAATAAACTGCGCGGTTCGATCGCCCATGTGCCTACAAGGCAATAGGATCGTTTCGTTGGCACGTGTATTATTGACGAACTCAATAGCTTCGGCTTTCGAAGGATCATAGGCGACCAACGCTCTTTGAACTGGATTACCATCTGCAAATTCACCAGTAGCAGAGTCAGACGATTCAGGTTGTATGAGAAGCACTTTTGAATTTTCAACGATACCCGCACATGTAAGCGCCAACTTGCAGGAACGTTTCATTCCAACAAACAGGATTTCATCGAAGGCCTTAAATGCCCCTTCGCTAACCAGTTGCGTGATGTATCCGGAAACTTCTTTGTAAGTATTGCGCGCGCCTTGCAGGGATATAATTCCTAAATAGCTCCAGCCGTTTTCTTCAGCCGTTTTCCAGCCGCTGGGAAATCCCGTGGAAGCGCTTCCTAGATTTTCCTCTGCAGTCTCCAGCACAACCAACAAAGTGCGGCCGCGTTCAATGAGGAAACTTGTTTCATCAAGGCCCAAGTACTCGATGATACTACCGGGCAAACAATCTACATAATTTTCCAGCGCTTCTACCCAGTCGCCGCCTGTCTCAGAGGAATTCAGATCCTGTTCGAAAGCTTCAATTTCGGTGCTCATTGTGCTCTCCAATGGTTTGTTCTTGGCCCGCTTGAACATTAGATTTGCGTCTTTTTATGGGCAATTTAAGAGCAGCTTAACGCACCGAGTATTAATAAACAGCAAGTGTTTTCTTTGATTGATCAAACCGCGCAATTAGACATGCAAGAAATGCCAAAGATCGTGTTTGCGCAAGCTCACTTGCCTCATGCCGCACAGCTTTGACGGTCAGTGCCGCAACGGTGGCACTCAAATAATTCTATGCCCAATTCCTCTTTTAACGCTATAATAACCTCAAAAGAGCAGAACCAAAAAAGCATAGATACAACATGGCAGACTCTCAGAGCAAACTTATCATTTCGACGATGAAAGATGAGGGGCCCTACATCCTAGAATGGCTCGCCCATCATCGAGTATTAGGGTTTACGGATTTTCTAATCTACACAAACGATTGCAGTGATGGCACAGACCTCCTGTTGGACCGGCTGCAACAGACCGGCGCCGTCACACATGTTCGCAACAAGGTTCTACGGCGCGGCCCTCATAAATCAGCTCTGAAATACGCGAAGGAACATGAGCTTTACCAATCTGCAGATTGGGTATTGGTCTCTGATGTCGATGAATTTCTGAATATCAAAATTGGCGATGGGAAGGTTGACGATCTCATCGCGCGCTTTGGTGATGCGGATGCAATTCCAGTGGCTTGGCGATTGTTTTCAAACAACGGTCATGCAGATGTTTACCCCGGATTTTGCACAACTTCATTTACCGATGCAGAACCTGCCAGCCATGAATCCGACACCGAAGGTCGTTTTGTAAAATCGCTTTTTAAACCCAACGATGCGATCGAAAAGCTGGGGCTCCACGGTCCGGTTTATGACGAAGATGTCGCCAGCGAATTGAAATGGGGCTGCGTATGGCGCGAAAAAGATGCGTTAAGCGACCCAAGGCGTCCGACGCGCGACTTTGGGTATGAAATTGCTCAAATGAACCACTACGCCGTTCGTTCCGTTGACGCATTTTTGCTAAAGCGTGCGCGGGGCCGTGCAAATCATACAAAAGATACTATCGGATTGGACTACTGGAATCGCTGGTGTCGCGGCGGCGAAAGTGACAGCTCAGTGCTTTCATACGCTGATGCCGTTCAAAGAGAATACGAGTGGTTGCTCAAAGATCCAATTGTCCGGCACTTGCACCTTGGAGCGCTGGAGTATCAGCGGCAAAGCCTGGATGCGGTGTTGCAGCAAGAAGACTTCCGAGCGCTCAGAGCCGAGCTGAGCGGCGTTGTAACTGCACTGTCAGCCCCGACTGCGACGAGCCATCAGACTAAAGAAAGCGAAACGCTAAAGGTCAAAGCTCCAAAGCGTCACCAAAACCGCGTTCGCATGCTAGAGCAAATGCCAAAGGGTGGTCGCTGTGCGGAAATCGGTGTCTGGAATGGTGGGTTTTCAGGTGTCATCCTAGATGTAACCGCTCCGAGCGAACTGGTTCTGATAGATCCGTGGGATCTGTTATCGGATCAAAGTTCTGGTGAATGGACACACAAAAAGCATGAGGATCATTCCGAAATGAACCGCATGTATGAAAATGTTCGGTCCAACTATGAGCATCTTCCGCAAATATCCATTCGCAAGGGTTTCTCCGCCGATGTTCTTTCTTCTTTCCCAGACGGTTACTTCGATTGGATCTACATCGATGGAAACCACTTGTATGAGTTTGTTCGCAAAGATGTCGAGCTCGGGTTTCGCAAAGTAAAACCGGGCGGCATCATCGCCGGTGATGATTTTTTCTGGAAGCGCGACGGGCGCATGCACGTCAAAGAAGCCGTGTTGGACGAGATGAGAGCCCAGGGGATGTCCAATAGGCCTACCCGAATTGGTCAACAGTTTATGATCACTGTGCAGGAAAGCGTGTCCAGTGTATGACGAATTGAGCGACCTGCCTTCAACCGTCTTGCGAAAAGTTAAACGAGAGACGAACGCGCGTCCTGAAAAGGGCTTCCCGCAAATGGGAAGGCATCATTATCTAGCTTGGCTCAACAACTTTCACAAAGCTGAAAATCCGAGTGTTTACTTTGAGATTGGAACCGAAAGCGGCGCCAGTCTGGCATTTGCTCGCGATATTGCGATCGCCGTTGATCCCGTTTTCAAACTGGGTGACAATGTCGTTCGCCAGCAATCGCAGGTCCATCTGTTTCAACAGACCAGCGATGACTTTTTCGAAACGGGGTTTTTGAACGCGTTTGAAAAAGAAATCGACTTTGCTTTCCTGGATGGGATGCATCAAGTTGAATATCTTCTGCGCGATTTCATGAATATTGAAAAGCACATGGCATCAGACGGCGTCATTGCGATGCATGACTGTGTGCCAATGAGTTACGCCGCTGCAGAACGCGATTGGGACAAAACGAAGACCCGCAGGTGGACCGGAGATGTTTGGAAGATTATTCCGATCCTACGAACTTACCGACCTGACCTGGACATTCGCGTTTTGGATCTGCCTCCGTCAGGCATCGTTGAGATCCGCAATCTTCAGCCCGGCAATACTGATTTGCAAACAGCCTATGACGAGATTGTGGAAAAATACGTTCCAATAACTCTTGAAGAGTTCGGGCTAGCAGAGTTGAAAAATACACTGAAGTTAGTTCAAGTCGAAGAGATAGCTAGCTTTCAAGACGAACCAGTCGCTTGGGAGATCCCGGAAAGCCCGGCGGCGCACTCATTAAAAATCGCAATCAAAACCCCAAAAGCGCGCAGAACCAACCCTAAGAAAATCGTGGATCATGCATTTGCACGTTCGATCGCTGACGGTTTCTTGCAAGCAGGGCATTCTGTCCGGATAGATTCAGGTTACGATTGGTATAGGGACACGCAGGGCACGGATTTCGATTTGGTCCTAAGAGGCCGTGGCGGCTATGAGCCACAACCAAATATCCCTCATGTGGTTTGGGCGATTTACCCGGGCGCAAAAGAGCGGCATGAAATCACGCAAGAAGAGGTTAGCGCCGCAGCCCATTGTTTCTTTGCGTCAGAGCTGGCTTATGAAGAGTTTTCCAATAAAGGAAACTCCAATATCTCGGTTCTCCTTCAAGGATTTGATCCGAGGATTATGCATCTGCCTGAACAAGACCACCGCGCCGATACTGTCTTTGTAGGCAGCAATCATTTTTCGAACACCGATATGCGTCCGATCATCCAGATGTCTCTTGATGCTCAGCACAACACAAAAATCTGGGGACGTGGCTGGACCGCCCCTGAAGTCGAACCCATGCTACAAGCCAAATATATTGACAACTCAAATGTCGGTAACTTGTATCGGGGCGCGAAAATCGTGCTGTGCGACCACATGGAACCCATGCGGGTTGGCGGCTATCTTTCAAACCGCATCTTTGACGCCTTGGCATGCGGTTCTGCGGTGATCAGCGATCATATTGCCGGGTTGCCCGACGAGTTTAAGCAGGATGTTTTCCTGTGCCAAACGTCTGAGGACTTCTCGAACGCTGTGCAAACCATCGAAGCGGAAACCGAAGCAGAAGCGGCTGAACGCAAGGAACGCGTTCGAAGCCTATTGCAGAAACACTCATTGTTTGTTCGCGCAAAAGAGATTTCAGAAAAACTCTTGGAACTCAAAACCCAAAGGGCGTGAGCATGCGGGGAGATGGATGGAAATCAAACCGCGACATAAATTTATTTCTAACACAGTGATTTAGAACTCTAGGATAAGGATCGGGCCCATGATTGCATCCAAGGCACAAATCAAGTCCGAGCGCTGGTCATCACAGTTCAAACACCTGTTTCGACAACAGTTTGTTTTAACTCGTCAAAGCAATCTCAGTTATCCCGGATTCAATCAGCGCGCACTGCAAGGCTGGGTTTTGCACACAGGCCAAGCGATGCGCGTTGCACAGGTATACGATGCTACCGGAACGCAGGTTGGCTTCCTGCTGGGTGTCGCATTGCAAGACGGAACATTTCTTTCAGGCGACATCACGGTGCCAGCCTCTCAGTTCGACAAAGGGTTCATCCCAGAGCTCGATAAACTGGTCAACTCCATGGCTGGGCGCTTTGTTCTGATCATTTTGGGAACACACATCCAGGAGATCTATGTCGATCCGGTTTGCGACATGCCCGTCGTATTTGATCCCGCTCACCAAATCGTCGGTTCATCCGTGGCGTTAATTCTGCACCGTGGCTACCAACCCAACAAGATGTTCAACCTGGGTAAAATTCTTCGAGGCGGGCGCACCTTCACACTGCAACATACGGTTGATTCAGGCATTTTCCGCACCTTGCCTAATCATGCACTCGACCTGGTGAGTTTTGACACTAGACGCCATTGGCCATCGCAGGACATCCGGTTCAACGATACATCCTGTGATCCAGAGAGTATTGTCAGTCAGATCGTTGATCGGCTTGGACGGAATTTCGGTGAAATCGTTTCGAATTTCCCATGTATTGTGCCCATGACCGGCGGACGGGATTCGAGATCTCTTATCGCGAGCGGCCACAAACATCTGGACAAAGTGACTGAGTTCTCTGCGTTTAAGTTTCATAATAGCTCCGCCATTGACGCAGCTCGTGGTCGGGAGATCATGCAGCAGCTTGGGTTTGGCTTCAAAACATACGGACGCAAGCCGATCTCACAGCGCAGCCTAGCTGAGTTCCATCTTAAGACCGGCTACACTGGGATACGCGGCGAGATCGCAGCCATGGGCGCAGTAATGCAGTTCCCAAAAGATCATGTCGTGGTGCGCGGCAATATCATGGAACTTCTGCGGGCCAACCAATGGCGGCAACGCCACATAGACAACAAATTCATTATGACCCATGCGTTGCGCCGCCTTAAAGCAGACGCCGAACTTGATCCTCATACCCGCACATTCCGCACTGCATACCGGGGATGGCGAAAATCCCTACCAACAGAGGATCTAACTGAGCGCCCCTATGATATGGCCTTTGTCGAATTTTTGTTGCCCAACACCCAAGGTGCGTTTTTCAACGGGTACCAGAACAATGTCTTTCTGAACCCTTTCAACGACCGCCACCTGATCGAGCTATCCCTGCGTTTGCCGGTCCAGATGCGATACGATGATCAGATACACAAAAAGATTCTGGCACAGACACGGCCTGAGCTTTTGGAAATCCCATACCACTGAGCCCTATCTCAATTGGCGAACTGCCGAAGTAGCGAACTTCTTTTAAAGAGCACCGAAAGGATCAATGACTTGTGCTTCAGGGAAGAGTGAAAGAACGTTCACTTCACTATCTTGTAGAAACAACAGTTTCACATTCGCACCAGCATCCATCGTTGCGTAGGCTTCCAGACCGTCCTGACGTGCCTGCCAGAGACGTTCTAAAATCGCCCAGCTATCTGACGTGAGATAGCTCAATGCAGGGCGCGCTGCTTGCATCGTCGCATGCATGGCCAGCGCATTGGCTTCGGCAAGTGCGCCAAGCACCGGAAAATCCTGATCCGCGACAGCTTGTTCGATGGCTTTGCAATCTGCTTCAGCTTGGTCGGGCCATGTGGCAAAAAGCGGGCTGGTTGCGACAGTATGGTTCATCCCGTCACGCGACGAATGGGACTTTGGACCAACATCAACGGCGACAATCGCGATACGGAATTCTGGCCAGTTATAGGCAAGCGGTTGCGCAAAGCTGTCGCTGCCATCTTCAGCCTCACCTTTGTCCCAGCGCGCAAAACCGTGCCAGAAGGACCGCGTTGCGCTACCGCTTCCAATACGAGCAATCAAACTCATTTCGCTTTCGCTCAGATCCAGTCCAAACGCGCCGCACAATGCCCGAGTCAACGCGGCAAAGCCCGATGCCGAAGACGCCAATCCCGCTGCCGTAGGAATTGTGTTGCGCGTGTCGATCACCAACGGAATATCTTTGCCGCCTCGGAATAAGTCAGCAAACTTCAGCGCTTTGATTGCAAACTTGGATGTCGCAGAGAGCGTTTCGCCATTCAGAGAAACGTGATCCCGGCCGTCGGACGACGGACGCACGGTTGTGTGTGATCCCCACTCTGCCAGTGAAATGGAAAGTGAGCTATTCAGCGGAAGATTCCGCGCAGCATCTCGTTTGCCCCAATATTTGGACAACGCGATGTTGCTCGGCGCATATGCAGAAAACTCTACGGGCGGCTTCGCCGTTTCCATCGCTTTTGAAATGAGAGTTCGCGCTGCGTCATTCATCGAAAACTAAACCTTGTTGAGCAATTGGCGCAGGTGTGAAACCGCTCGGACAAGCCCCCAAGGCCACAACACAATCACCAAGACCAGAGCCAGAAATTTTAGCGGCCAAAACTTCAGGCTCCTTACTCGTATCCTGGACAATCTGATCAAGCACACCGTCACTGACACCCAGTTCGGTCATCAAGCATTGATATTGGGTCAGCGACTGCGCAAACGACTGCCAGTCGTTGTCATGTGCAGCCGCAATAGCCTGATCGGCTTCATCGCCCATTTTTGCATAGAGGCGGTCAAACTGATCCTCGCTCCCCTTCATCCGTGCAGCAATCATCTGCAGCACCTCAGATGTCGGTGTTTTATATCCGGCATAGCGCAGCGACAATTGTGGTGGGTTGGGCAACGGCGCCCATTCGACACTTGGCATGGACCGGTAAGATATCATTCCACCATAGCAGCTTGCCGCAAGGTCGGCACCGCTTCCGCGTCCTTGAATGGCACGAACGATCGCAAGTGCGTTGGCGTGGACGTCATCCATGTCTTGGCCAAGCCGCTTTTTCAGCGCCCCCAAAACAGCAACGGTCACCGCAGCAGATGAACCTAGTCCGAGAGTAGGATCAATCTCGGATGCGATCGAAAGATCAAAACCTGAATTCAGCGCATTTCGGTGCAATGCAACTGCGGCCAAAACAAACTTGTAAACGCCACCCTCAGCGAGATTATCCAGTGAGGTTTCAAGGGTGTCGGCGATGCTGGACCGGATCGTTACAACACGGTCGTCACGAGGAGCCAGCTCCACTGTAATCCGCTGTTCAATAGCCGCTACGACCGCACGATGGCCGTAAACCACCGCGTGTTCACCCGTGATCATTATCGAACCTGGTGCAGAGGCACGGATCATTTGTTCGCCTCAACAGCAGTTGGCGCAGGGCCTGCAGCAGCACCTTTGGTCGCAAGCCGCAGTGGGTTTGCTGCCAACTGCGGATGTTTCGCCATTAGCGACGACATCGCCTCGGCGTCATCCGAATGCACCAAGACCGCTCCGCCGTGATCACCGCGCACGGAACCCGCACCGCAGACCTTTGCGACACCGCCCGATGCTTCCACATCTTGGATAAAGGCCCATGTTGCGTCCGGAACCACGCCAATACGTTCTAGCAATCGTTGGTTTTCTTTAATGGCAGATGACGCGTCTGAACCGTCTTTCAGGGCGCCGGCAAATGCGCGTGTGCATGCGCCAAAGCTTTCCCAAAGGGCCGCGTCATCGCCATGTTTGTTACGCACGTGGCTGACACATTCCCCGGTGCTGCTTTCCGGGCGGCCGTGCAATACGGAATACCACCCATCGCCCGACAAAAGACCGTGGCCCGCAAAGATTTCGGGATCCTCTAGACCGCTTGGTCCGGTGTACACCAATCCACCACGAACCACGGTCGCCGCATCAATCGGCCCGGCCTTGCCATGTTTCAAACGTTCACAGAAGCGAACGCGATCATAGCGCTCGTCTAAGGTCTTTGGCCGCCCAAGAAGGGTTTCAAATAGAACGGTCGTGGCCGCTACTACCGCTGCGGAAGACCCAAGTCCCGCGCCGATGGGAATGCTCGACTTGCTACCGAGCTGCCCCGGATATGGCAGCTGATGAACTGCCCCAAGTCCGGTCAGCTCTGAACTACCGGTAGGGTTATCCTGCAGCAGCGAGGCCAAGGTATAGACAGCAAGGTCGTCCGGACGTGTCAGTATTTTATGCACCGCCAATTCGCCTCGTGCGAACTGATCAAACTTCTTATCCAGCGATGATTTGAAGCGCGACAAAAGCTTCAGCGGGTAGAGCTGGCCTTCTGACAGATTATCAAAGGCCGTCTTGATCCCGTCCCCGAGATCAAGCGGTTTGAACCAGACTTCCGTGTATTCAGCGATGGCCATGGCCAGGGCTGGCTGGCCATACAGCACCGAGTGTTCGCCCGACAAAATCAATTTGCCTGGCGAATGCGCCCTATCTTCAAGATTGGCGGTCGGTGTAGATGCGCTTGTGGTCATCGATGCGTGCTAATCTGTAGCGTCCTCGGGCTTCATCCGGTAACTCAGTTACCGCGCCGTCTTTTGCCTCGATTGCATGCCAAAGTGCAATGTATTCTTCGTAACTTACCGCAATTCGGTCGTTCAGAAGGTTCTGATGTCGCGCGGCAAACAGGTGGTCCTGATAGCCCGGAACAACAGTTGCGTCGAAGAACTCACCAGTGGCGCCTGACCCGTAGCTGAAGAGGCCAAAGGATTGTCCACTAAGGTCTGCCGCACTATTTTCCAGTGTGGAGACAATGGCGAGATAGATCGACGCCGTGTAGCTGTTGCCGACCTGACGGTTATAAAGCATGCCCGTCAGCGCCTTCTCCATATCAATCGGAGCCTTTGCGTTCTTTGCTAGGTGGCGGTGGGCCTTTTCGCCCATACGTGAGAACGGCAAGTGGTAGCAGAAATGCGAGAAGTCCTCGTAAGACTTGCCATCGTTGGCGCCGTAGTCGTTCCAAGCTTCCACCAAAGCGTTCAGATAGCGAAGGGTCGAGAACTTGCCGTCAAACACCGGCGTGCGGCGATGGTTCGGACGCCAGAAATCCATGATGTCTTCAGTGAAAAGACCGGTCGCTGTGCCAATTTCCAGAACCTTTGGATTGGCACTGATCAGCATGGCCACAGCGCCTGCGCCCTGCGTCGCTTCCCCGGAACTGTCGAGATCATAGCGCGCCACATCTGAGGCAATCACCAGAACCTTGCGGTCTGGTTTGCGCGCCACATAGCTGCAGGCAAATTGCAGCGCAGGCGTCGCGGAATAGCAGGCTTGCTTCAGTTCCACATTGCGGCAGTTGGCGGGCAGCCCCAGCAAACGGTGCACGTAGATGCCTGCAGATTTTGATTGGTCGATCCCGGTTTCCGTGGCGAACAACAGCGTGTCGATATTCTCTCTGCCATAGCGTTCAATCAACGGCAGCGCGGCCTCGGCACCCATGGTGACGATGTCTTCGTCGTGACCCGGCAGCGCAATCTTCTCCTGACCGATCCCCTTGGAGAATTTCTCCGGATCGATGCCGTGATGCTCGGCCAATGTCTCCAATCCGAGGTATCGATGAGGCGTGTAAAAGCTCATCGCCTCGATGCCGGTTGTGATCATATCGGTTTCTTCCTTCACCGGATCAAAGATATATTTCCTTTGAGCGAAGAAAAGTCACCACACCCGAGAAGGAACATGGCTGTCTGGAATTCGCTTTGGAATTTCTTGATGGTTTGAACAACGCTTGCGCTTGAATCCTGTGCCGCGGCTAGGAATGGCGCGGCCACTCCACATAAATCTGCGCCTAAAATCATGGACTTGGCCATATCGATGCCATTTCGGATGCCACCGCTCGCAATAACCGTTGTTTGATCCGCGAATTGCGACAAAGTTTCGCGGGAGTCCATCAGGCATTCGACAGTGGTCAGACCCCAATCCTGAAAGATCAGTCCAAGATCGTCGTGATCTTCCTGACGGCGATGGTATTCGATTCGGCTCCAAGACGTGCCACCGCGGCCTGCCATATCAAAGTGACGGATACCCGCCGCGAGGCCTTTTTCGATGTCTTCCTTAGAGAGACCGGCACCCACTTCTTTGAGCAGTACAGGCACTTTCATATGCGAGGCCAACTCTGCAATTTTCTCTGCAAGACCAGCGAAGTTCCTATCGCCCTCAGGCTGCACCGCTTCTTGCAGCGGGTTGAGATGCAAATACAGCCCGTCAGCTCCCAGCACATCCACCGCTTCCGCACATTGCTCTTGCGTCACACCATAGTTTAGCTGCACTGCCCCTATGTTGGCGATCAGAGGAACGCTTGGCGCGTACTGGCGAAGCTCAAAACTCTTGCGTGCCTCTGGATTGGTGAACATCACACGCTGTGAGCCCACTGCCATGGCAACGCCCGTTTCTTCCGCCGCTTCGGCAAGATTACGGTTGATGCGTTCAATCTCATCACCCGCACCACCGGTCATAGACGAGATCAGCAGAGGAAACGCCAATGGTTTTCCAAGAAATGTCATGCTGGTGTCGATGGCGTCAAAATCAAGCTCAGGAAGGGCGCGGTGGGTAAGCGCAATACGATCAAAGCCACTGGCCCGACGTTCTACGTCTGGGTCCGCCGAAATGGCGCGCAAATGGCCAAGCTTGCGCCCAGCAACGCTTCGATCGTGGCTCTCGCTCATCTTTCCATTTCCATATGGGTACGGACCAGCTCACCCGGATTCGTTTGCGCGGCCAGCAGCGAAAGTTCACCGCACAGAACAACACCTGCACAGATACCTGCCAAACGGCGTGCATTGTCACCCGGGTTGCGCTCGTCTTTACAGCCCATCTTTTCCAGATGCTCTTCGACTTGCGGATTGCCTTTACCGGAGCCTACCGATCCAACGATCAGATTTGGTAATGTGCAGGCGAAATAGAGACTATCGCCACGATCCTCGCATTGGACCGTACCCTGGCTACCTTCGATGATATTGGCCGCATCCTGTCCCGTGGCAAGGTAGAACGCCAGCAGCATGTTCGCGAAATGCGCGTTTGCAGACCGCAACGATCCAGCCAGATTGCCGCCCAGATAGTTCTTTTCGTGGTTCAATAATACCATCTGCTCAGGCGTAGTCCGCAACATGCGCTTTAGCAGGCGAACCGGAATATCCATCTCGGCAATCACATATTTGCCGCGCCCCAACAGACCATTCACCGCTGAAGCTTTTTTGTCGATGCAGAAGTTTCCAGAAATCGACGAATAGTCCAGATCCGGCTGATCTGCCAAAATCCAATCCAGAACCGCCTCAGCAGCTTTGGTGACCATGTTGTGACCTGACGCATCGCCGGTCGCGCATTCAATTCGGATGAACAGCAAATTGCCGGCGATTTGGCGGTTCAATTTGATGAGACGCGCAAATCGGCTGGTGCCAGCAATCAAGTCAGCGACCGTTTCCGTCTGCGCTTCAATTCTCTGCCAAGCGGCATAAGCCGCGGCAGCCGACTTGGCGCGCACTGCAATCGAACGCGTCATGCGTTCATCAACAAGCGTGACTTGAATGCCGCCTGCATGACGCGATACACCAGCGCCCCGCGCAGTTGACGGCCACAACGGACTTTCAAATGTCGCGAGCGGAACGGAAACTTCCCCTTCAACAAGGTCACCCTTGAAGACAAGAGGACCAACCCATTGGGTGGGGATCGGTGTATTGTAAGTCGATCGAGCGCTCACCGTTGGTACCTTCTACGTTTCAGTTCCAGTCAGGCTTTCGCCTCCCGCGAAACAATGCAATGTCCCGTGGCTCCTCCTTGGCAGTAAAATGCGCGCAGGAGATTAGACCCCGCTGATAAAAGTTTCACCAGCGAGAGACAATGCCTCATTCATAAGAATGACACCATCCATTGCATTGTGAACGTAACGAAACCAGTGGTTTCAACCAATTAAGCTGTCGCGAGCCCCCGTTCGAAAGACTTAACAGAGGTTCCCTTCACCCAATTTGCCCATCCATCAAATCCGAGTCAGACTACAAAACAGAATTTGGTAAGGAACGAACGAGCAATTTTGAACGCTATGGTTTTTACAAGAACTGCAATTTCCTTGGACTTTGAGTTACAACTATCTCACGCGCCAATCCGCAATCCTACCGAGGTAATGGACTAATCTCATGGACAATTCCATCGGCACTCTGTGTCTGCGTGACTTGAAAGTCTTCAGCGATACTGGGCGAGACTTACTTAGCATAGCATCGCTAGACATACAGACAGGTGAACGGGTGGGTATCGAAGGACCATCTGGTGCAGGAAAGTCCACGCTTCTGCATGCTCTTGCGGGGCTCCAAGCCAAGACTACAGGGACCATCAAATGGGGAGAATTTGATGTTTACCAAGCGACAGTCACAAATCGCAGTTCCTTTCGTCGTGAACATTTAGGTTTTGTATTTCAGGAATTTCACTTGTTCGACGAACTCAATCCCCGTCAAAACGGGTCCATACAGGCACTATTTCGGCCCAGAACTGAAAGATCCACGCTGAGAACGCGTGCTGAGAGTCTGCTGGAGCAATTGAATGTCGGTAATCGAGCCTCCACAGACCTGAAGACATACTCTGCAGGTGAAAAGCAACGGATTTCAGTGGCTCGTGCTATGGCGCATCGCCCGTCCGTCCTTTTGGCTGATGAACCAACAGCGAGCCTTGATCGCGAAGCTGCAGATCGATTGGCGGGCGATCTTCTAAAACACTCTAAAGATCAGAACATGACACTGGTTATGGTAAGCCACGATCCATCAATTTTGAAACAGATGGACAGAATTATCACAATCAAAGACGGATACTTGCAGTGATCGATCTCTGGAACTCCTTGTCTGCCACATTGCAGGATGGAGTGGTTCTGCTCTTATTGCTCTCGCCCGTGTTTGCACTGGGTGCCCTATTGCTACATGGGTTCGCCCCCTTCCCTCTTGTCCGAGCCATGTTGCAGCGCTTCAGATGGGCAAATCTCACCTTTGTTCTGTTGATTTCGATCTCTGTTGGCATGGGTATCGGTGTGCTATCCCAAGAGCGTGGTTTACGCTTGGGCTCAGCCAAAGCCGCTGAGAAATTCGATCTTGTTGTCAGCGCACCGGGCTCAGACCTCACAATGATGCTCGCAACTGTCTTTCTGCAACCAGCTCAAACATCATTGCTCGATGGTTCAACTTATATGAAAGTAGCGAACCACCCGCGCGTCGAAATGGCGACGCCTTTGGCATTCGGTGATAGCTTCGACGGTGCCCCGATCATCGGGACCACTGCGGCCTTCGGTAATCATTTGACAGGTGGCCAGTTAGAGGGTCGCATGTTCGCGAATATTGAAGAGGCCGTTATAGGCGCTTCTATTGATCTGCCGATCGGTGGCGAATTCAAACCTGCGCATGGAATTGGAGAAGCGGCTGAAGACAGTCACGGGTTTCACCTAACTGTTGTCGGGCGCTTGGCGCCGACAGACTCCCCTTGGGATCATGCCATTCTCGTTCCCATAGAAAGCGTTTGGGATACGCATGGATTGGCAAATGGTCACGCACCGCAAGATACGCATATCGGAGAACCCTTTGACGCAGAGTATTTTCCTGGGACGCCATCAATTATCGTGAAAGCCGACAGCCTCATTGGAAACTACCAAATTCAGCGCCAATTCTCAGCTGACCGCGATACAATGGCATTCTTTCCGGGTGCCGTTCTGTCACGACTCTACCGAACGATGGGTAATGTGCGAGAAGTCATGTCTTTTATGGCGATGGTGTCTCAAATACTCGTCGCGATTTCAGTGATATTGGGTCTATTTATTCTAAGTCGTCTCTATGCACGACAGCTGGGACTACTACGAGCAATTGGGGCACCAAACCGTTTTATATTGGCGGTTGTCTGGAGCTACGCGGCATCTCTATTGATCGCTGGTAGTTTGATTGGCGTAGTTCTCGGGCTCTCTGCCAGCAACTTGCTCGGTCAGATTGTTTCGGCGAGAACTGACCTGCATGTCCCAACCGGTATCGGCTGGGACGAAGTCCATCTGGTTGCTGCCTTTTTGTCAACAACCAGCGTTTTGTCTCTCTTGCCAGCGATAGCTGTTCTGCGGGGCTCTATTTTGTCAGCACTTCGCGCGTAACCGAGGCTGGCCCGAATGTCCTGCCGGCGAACTCAATTGATTCAGCGCCATAGTTGAACCAGAACCGTTCCGTTTCTGTGTCGCGCACTCGCAGCCCATCTGGCAAGGAATGTGTCTCTAACCCGGCAGCTTTTGCAATCGGTTCAAGAAGTCGCTGCATCCCGGCCTGATCAATCCAGGCACCCAGATAGGTCACATCGCCGTTTTTCATGGTAACCGGAATACCATCTGTTGCACGCATAACCACATCTGCTCCGCCCACAAGCGTCTCACGATAGCCCGTTACTGCACCGCCACCTTCAATGGGTTCAGGACAATCTGGACGCAGAGATTCAACGCGATCGACAGTAACATCCAGCCCGGAAATTGCAGGTGGCAATGGCGATGGAATGGTCATATCGGCATCGCGCGCACCTGCGCGCGGGCCGATCACAACCTGAGCTCTGGCCTGTGTTAGAGCCTGTTTCAGCCCCTCATCCATGTGCATTAGTCCCGGCGCAAGCACCATTGCGTAGCCATCGAAATCGCGCGTTTCCGGACGCAGGATATCTATCGAAAGACCCATTTTGCGCAAAGCCTGATAGGTCTCAAAGAAGAGGCCGAAGTAGCTCAAACCTTCGCCATGTGGCTGAACCGCCCAAGCAGCTTCTGCGTCATAGTCAAAGATCATCGCAACTTTGGATTGATGCGGCTCAAACTCAGGCGCATTGGCGATTTCATCACGCACCTGTTTAGCCTCTGCCATGGCCTGCGCATCCTGCCCGTCTGGGCGCAGAAGGCCCGCATGCATCTGTTCTTGTGCCATCGGCGCTTGACGCCAGCGGAAGTAACACACGGCTTCAGCACCATGCGCAAAGGCTTCCCATGACCAAAGACGAACCATGCCTGGTAAAGGTGCGGGATTATAAGGGGCCCAGTTCACTGGGCCTGGCTGTTGCTCCATCACCCACCAACGGCCATTGCCAACGGATCGATAGAGATCGTGATGCAGAGCCTGAAAATCAGGATGCCCCTGGCGCGCATAGGACCGCTGTTCTTCCACCGAAGCGCCGACACGGTCTTCAAGGAACCCAAGAGGGTAGCTATCCCATGTGGCAATGTCCAAATCATCACCCACTTTGAAGTGGTCAAAATCAGTGATCCGCCCCATGTAGTTATGTGACGTAGGTGCCTTCGAGTGCTTGCGGATAATCTCTGCCTGCATCCGGTTGTAACTGATCACCTGATCCGAGCTAAACCGGCGGAAATTCAATGAATGGGCTGGATTAGGCTCTGTTACAGTCAGGTTTGGCAGGCCAATCTGGTCAAAGTCGTTATACTCCATCGACCAGAAGATGTTTCCCCAGGCCTCGTTTAAAACTTCGATCGATTGATATTTCTCGCGTAGCCAAATGCGGAAGGCCTTCAGAGCGGCGTCGCTGTAGGAGATCGTCGTGTCATGGCAGCCATATTCATTGTCGGTCTGCCAGGCCGCGACATGTGGGTTGCTCCCGTAGCGTTTTGCAAAAATTTCGACGATACGCGCGCTTTCTGCGCGGTAGCCCTCGTGGCTGAAGCAATAGTGCCGACGCGAGCCAAATCCACGTGGTTTGCCATCCACATCAACTGCAAACATATCAGGATGTTTGTCCGCCATCCAACGCGGCGGCGTTGCGGTAGGTGTGCCAAGAACAACTTTCAGACCGGCAGCCCCAAGCACCTCGATCGCGCGATCCAGCCAGTCCCAAGTGAACTCACCCGGCCGAGATTCGAGCCTACTCCAGGAGAATTCACCAATCCGCACCCATGTCAGGCCCGCCTCGACCATACGCCGCGCGTCATCCGCCCAAAGGGCTTCATCCCAGTGCTCTGGGTAGTAACAAGTCCCAGTTGTACGTCTCATGTCTTAATCCAACAAAACGGCGTGCTCGGCTTGGCCGGTCACATCATCCAATTTGATTGCGAAGGTTTTTCCTTCGTTTTCGCCAGAAAGCTCCGCAGCTGCTGAAGTGGCAAACAGCGTAGTTAAGTCCGGCCCTCCAAAAGCAGGGCAACTGATCTGTTCAGCAGCGAATTTAACTTCTCTGAGGAACTCTCCACTCGGAGAATAGCATGCGACCCTATGGGCACCCCACTGTGCGTTCCATAGATTTCCCGCAGCATCAACAACCGAACCATCGGGGTTGAAACCATCTTCGCCTAAATCGACAAAAACTTCGGGGGTTCCAAGTGGCCAACCGTCCTGGTCCAGCCCAACTTTCATAATCTTATGAGTCGTGGTATCGCAATAGTACGCGAGCGAACCATCCGGTGAGAAGCAGATCGAGTTGGAGATCGTGATATCTGCAAACAACTTACGCAGTTCACCTTTATAGAACCGATAAATCGCGCCAGCTTTATCCTCGGCGTTAATCCCCATGGTCCCGATCCAGAACCCGCCCTGTGGGTCAGCTCGGCCGTCATTTGAACGCGTAACGTCATTGTCTGCTTCAAGCGCACAGAGCACCTTCTTTTCCCCTGATCTAAGATCAAATCGGTAAAGAGCAGTTGCCGAAGCAACAACCAAAGTGTCTTCATCAACCCAAGCTGCAGCCGAGACGTATTCATCAAAGGTCCAAGACTTTTCCACGCCATTTTCCAGCGTCAACAACTGGCGGCTCAGAATATCGAACCAGTACAATTGTTGACGTTCCGGATGCCACAATGGTCCCTCGCCCAAGGTACAGACCCGATTGTCAAAGACCGTGCTTGTCATCATGCGAGTGCTTTATCGTATGAGGCAACAATCGCATCCGCCTTGGCGCGAACCTCAGCAACAGAACAACCTGCTTTGTAGATAGCAGATCCGATGCCGAAACCCGTCGCGCCCGCTGCGGCCCATTCTGCAAAGTTATCCGGGCCTGCCCCGCCGACGGCGTACGCAGGCACCTCAGCCGGAATAACCGCGCGCATTGCTTTTAAACCTGCAGGCCCGACAAGGTTGCCCGGGAAGAACTTCAAGCCGTCCGCACCTGCTCGGAGTGCAGCAAAACAGTCAGTCGGTGTCATCACGCCAGGGAAGGACTGCATACCCAGCTCTTTGGTTTTTTTAATAACGGCTGGGTTCGTGTCTGGAGAAACAACCAGTGCACCACCAACTTCTTTCACACGCTGCGCGTCTTCCGGTGTCAAAACTGTTCCAGCGCCGATCAAAGCGCGATCTCCGAAAGCTTCCGCGATCAAGCCGATACTATCGAATGGCTGCGGAGAGTTCAGCGGCACTTCGATACGATCAATGCCTGCTTCAAGTATAGTCTCACAAATGGCGACAACTTCGTCCGGTTTCACACCACGCAGAATGGCAATAATTTCACGGCTCATCAGTTCAGTTCCTTCACTACGGAATAGGCGGCTGTTAGGCCGCTTAATGTCATCTCACTGACGGAATGGATCGAGGCGGTTACGCCCTGTGCAGCCAATCCGTCTTGGTAAAGCCTCGCCAGCGATGGTGCACCAATCAAGGCCACATCCATACCCAACCAATAGGGGCGTGCGCCGGCCAATTCCAAGCCAATCAAATATCCTGACAGGCGCGATTTACCTTCGTCTGCGGACATGCCGTTGACCAGCGCTTCAGCCCGTATACCAAAGAGCTTAGAAGCCAGTGACTGCGGTCGGCTCATGGCATCAGACAAAGCTGCTTCGAATACACTTTTGTCGAAACCAGAACCATTCACCGTGTGGCGTAAAACCGAGTTCTTAGACAAGAGCGCAAAAATTTCTCCGGTCATAAAGGTCTGGAAACTCACAATTTCACCTGCACTGATCCGCGCCCATTTGGTATGGGTTCCAGGCAAGCACAACACGCCATCAAAATTCGGGTTCTGCGCAATGAACCCCGCAATCTGAGTCTCTTCACCCCGCATAACATCAGCAGGGCTATCTTGTTTCACACCAGGTAAAATCCAGACGGAAATCCGTGGATCATTCACCTCGACAGGCGTCGCGCGCACACCTTTGGGTGGCTCGCAGGGGGTTGTCAAATAAACGGCTTCTTTCCATCCCTGCGCAGCACCGACCATTCCGCAACATATGATTGGAGTGACTTTGTCCGAGGGCAGATCATCATCAATCAGGTCGAGTAATGCACCTTCAAACTCTGAAGGTTCAAGAGACCCCATTCCGCGATCCGAGGATCGCTCTCCAATGGAGTTCCCGCTTGCATCAAGCAATGTTAGCCGCAGGTTGCTGGTCCCCCAGTCGACGGCGACAAGGGCTAGGGTCTCTTTTGTTGCTTCGGTCATCCTGTGACGACTACGCCTCCGTCTACAACCATCGCCTGGCCGGTCATCATTTTGCTCGCATCGGACGCTAAGAAAAGGGTTGCCCCAACGATATCTTCGGGTCCAAGCGTATCCTTCAGGCATTGACGTTCCAGATGTTCCTCAAGTGCTTCAGGTGTGACCCAGAGCTCTTTTTGCTTATCTGTCAGCACCCAGCCGGGTGCCAAAGCGTTCACTCGAACGCCATCAGGTCCAAACTCGCGCGCGAGGCTACGGGTCATTCCATTTATGCCCGAGTTCGCAGTTGTGTAAGCTGGATATCCTGAATTACCCATCATGTAGGATATCGATGTGAAGTTAATGATTGCGCCACCATTGCCTTGCTTCATGCCCCTCAGAGCTTCTTGGCAAGCAAAGAAATAGGCTTTCAAATTGATTGCCTGGCTCCAGTCCCAAAACTCCTCATCAACATCCAAAGTCTCATGGCGCTTGTCATTTGCAGCGTTATTCACCAATGCGGTGATGGTTCCGTGCGCTTCAGCCGATTTTTGCATTGCCGCTTTCAGCGCTGGAATATCTGTAATGTCACATTGGATGAACAGCGGACGAATACCGTGTTTCTCTTCCATTTCGTCACAGAATTCAGTCGCATCAGATCGACCCACAAAGGCCACCTTTGCGCCCTGTGCCATAAAGCCATCGGTTAGAAAGGCACCGATGCCGGAGCCACCGCCTGTGATAAAAACAGATTTATCTTTCAAATCATGAAAGGTTGCATTCACGGTCATCAGTGACTCTCCCGAGTAACAGGGCGGGTGTCTTTGCCCACCAGAAAATCAAGGTCTGCGCCTTTGTCGGCTTGCAGAACGTGATCGACATACATTTTGGCATAGCCACGCGAATAATGCGGATCAGGTGCGACCCAATCGGCGCGGCGGCTTTCCATTTCTTCTTCGCTGATCAGAAGCTCCAGCACACCTGTTGAGGCGGAAATCTTGATCCGGTCACCTGTTTTCACCAAGGCGATTGGACCACCTGCGGTGGCCTCCGGCGCGACATGCAAAATCACCGTGCCAAAGGCGGTACCCGACATACGCGCGTCAGAGACGCGGATGATGTCTTTGACACCCTTCTTTGCGAGCTTTGCAGGGATGGGCATATCGCCCACTTCCGGCATGCCAGGATAGCCTTTTGGTCCACAATGCTTCAGAACCAGAATTGTGTTTTCATCCACTGGCAGGTCTTCGCGGTCGATATTTGCTTTCAGCTCTTCGATGCTTTCAAACACATAGGCTTCGCCTTCGTGTTCCAGCAAATGGTCAGAGGCCGCCGACGGTTTAACGATCGCACCGTTCGGCGCAAGGTTGCCGCGTAGAACACGCAAGCCTGCGGCCGGTTTGCGTGGTTCGTCAAAGGCATAAATCACATCACGATTGTAGCATTCCGCTTCTTCATAATAGTGAGAGATATCCTTGCCCATCACTGTGTTGGCATTGCGCAGCTTGTGCGAAATTTCTTTTAGCACAACAGGCACGCCACCAGCGTAGCAAAAGTCTTCCATCAAGTATTTGCCTGAAGGCATGCAGTTAACCAGCAGAGGAATTTCGCCGCCAATCTCGAAATCTTCCATTGTCAGGTCAACACCAACCCGGCCCGCCAGCGCGAGGAGATGGATCACCGCATTGGTTGATCCACCCAAAGCCGCATTGGCCAAAATGGCGTTTTCAAAGCTTTCTTTGGTTAGGACATCAGAGATTTTCAAATCTTCTTCAACCATCTCAACGATGCGTTTGCCCGTCATATGAGCGAGCGCCATCCGGCGCGCATCAACCGCTGGCAGCGTACCGTTCATAGGCAAAGAAAGTCCCATCGCTTCGGACAGCGACGACGTCGTGGATGCCGTACCCATAGTCATACAGACACCCTTAGAACGGCTCATGCCGGATTCGGTCGCCATAAAGTCCTTCAGGGTCATTTCGCCGGCTTTTACAGCCGTAGCGAATTTGCGCACATCCGTGCCGGAACCCAGATCGCGCCCCTTCCACTTGCCGTTCAACATCGGACCTGCGGAGACCACGATAGAAGGCAGATCAACGGATGCTGCGCCCATCAACTGGCCCGGAGTGGTCTTGTCGCAGCCGCCCAAAAGAACGACCCCATCCATACCATAGGCACGAATGGATTCTTCCACGTCCATCGCAAGTAGGTTGCGGAACAGCATCGCGGTCGGCTTCATTTGGGTTTCACCCAGCGACATCACCGGGAACTCCACTGGAAAACCACCGGCTTCCCAGACGCCCCGTTTCACCCCTTCGGCCAGCTCGCGCAGGCCGGAGTTACAGGGGGTCAATTCAGACCAAGTATTGCAAATACCGATGACCGGTCGGCCATCAAAGGCATGATCAGGGAAGCCTTGGTTTTTCATCCAGCTGCGACGGATAAAGCCATCTTTATCCATCATTCCGTACCAACTGCGATTGCGTCTGTCTTTGGTCATAGACGTGTTCCTTCAAGCACCCACATCCTGTCGGGGAAGCTCCACGGCAAGGTCAGGCCATGCGACATCAAATATGCCCCGCTGACGACCAATCCCTCGGACTTGAGCAATGGTGTGCCACGCGACAATTCTGGCGCATCTTCTTTGTTGATCAATTCGATCCGGTACATCGCGTCAGGGGACAGGCGCGTCAAGCGCAAAGGCCGTGGAGCGATCTGCGAAGATGTCCCTGCCCTGCCCGCAAACACCACAAAACGGCTCCCACCTTCGGCAAGTTGTTGTTCTGCAATCGTGCTGGGGTCTGAACTATCCAAACGCAGAATATCTGCGCGGTTCATCCAATGACGATTATCTTTCCACCACGTTGTAACATCTTTCAGAACAGAGGCTTCTTCGTCCGTCAGCTCGCGCGGGTCCATCTCAAAACCCATATGGCGTTGCGCGGCCACCCAAGCTCGGAAGCGGATATCATAAACCCGACCAGATGTGTGACATTCACGTGGACCCACATGGCTGCCCGTCACGGCTGACGGCAAGAAGATCGCCGCGTTATGCTGCATCTTCAGCCGCTCATGGGCATCGTTGGAATCTGACAACCAGACACGATGCGTGCGGCTGAGAATCCCAAAGTCGATGCGACCACCACCAGAAGCGCAGCTCTCGATTTCCACCTTCGGGAAGGCCTCGCGCAAACGATCAATCAGCGCATAGGAGCCACGGGTTTGAGAGGCATCCGGGCTCGGCAACACGCGGTTGTGGTCCCATTTGATGTAGTCGATTTCGTGATCGCTCAGGATTTTTCCAATACGATCAAACAGGAACTCCTGCACATCAGGCAGCGCCATATTCAACGCTTTCTGTTGACGTCCGAGGATCTGGTCCTCGCCCCCCAATGCCCAATCCGGGTGCGCACGGTGGATATTGGAATCCTCGTTGATCATCTCTGGCTCAAACCAGATGCCAAAGGACATACCCTCAGCGTGCACATGATCGATGAGCGGCTTGAGGCCCTCAGGGTATTTGCGGGGGTCTACCTCCCAATCGGACAACGCCATGGTGTCGTCATCACGATTTCCAAACCAGCCATCGTCCAGAACAAAGCGCTCAGCACCAAGCGCCGCAGCGCGGCTGGCAATATCTTTCAGTTCAGGCAGGTTATGGTTGAAGTAGACTGCTTCCCAACAGTTGTAGTGCACGGGACGCGGGCGTTCGGGATCGGGCCAAGTCACGACACGGTCGCGCAGGTGACGTTGGAAAGCGACGGCGCATCCATTGATGCCGTCGTCAGAAAACATAGCGTATAGCGTGGCCGTAGCGAAATGCGTTTTGGCTTGCAGCTCAACGCGCGTGGCATGACCAAACTGGATTTGGCGACGCCCATCAGGCAGTTCTTCGGCAGCCATACGGTGACCACCTGACCAACCATAGTGGAAGGCGTAAGCATGGCCAGAAGCGTTCGTTGCACCACGACAAGGCACGATCAGGCCCGGGAAGTGCTCGTGCCCCGTTCGACCTGTACGGTTTTCGCGGTAGCGCATACCCGCCGACCACGGAGTGCGGTTCATTTGGAATTCGCCACACCAACGCCCTGCAAAGTCTATCATCTCATCAGAACTTTGCGGTGCCGGGAAAACGGGTGCTGACAGCCAATGAAGATGCACTGGACGATCTGCATCCACCCAAGCTTTGGCTTCGATCACATGGGTCTGACCATCGATCGCAAAGCGCGCGGAATAGGTCAGAACATCGTCCTGATCCTTAAAGATCAACGTCAACGCATCGTCTTCTTCCACAGCTTCGGCAAAGCAGAATTTCGGCAACAAAGGTGTGCCATCCTGCTCACGCACACTCATCCCTGGTTGACCAGGGAAAGTCCGTGTTGCCTCTGGGCAAATCGACAATTCAGGGTTTTGGTCGAGCATCCCCCCGGTCACATCGAGGACATGGGCTTTATAAAGAGTTGTCAGATCTTCTTGGTCTGACAGTCTGGGCCCCCAGTAGACCACCTCAGCGAGGTGGTCATGTTGGGAACCCAGAACGAGCGTTTGACGTGAGTCATCAAGACGCCAGCATCGGATCATTTAACGGCTCCTAAAGTGAGGCCGGCAATGAAGTGTTTCTGCATCAGGAAGAACATCGCCACAGGCGGAAGCGCTGCCACAATGGAGCCTGCACTCATCAGGTGATATGCGGCACGGTACTGAGCATTAAAGCTCGTGATACCCGCAGTCACCGGCTGACTTTCAGCACCCTGTGTCAGGACGATCGCCCAGAAGAAGTCGTTCCAGATGAAAGTGAAAATCAACACCGCCATGGCTGCCAGCGCTGGTTTCATCAGCGGCAGCACCACGTACCAGAAGATTCTCCATTCTGCCACGCCTTCAACACGTGCCACCTCGATCAGATCGAACGGCAGCGCTTTGATGAAGTTCCGCATGAACAGAGTACAGAAACCGGTCTGGAAAGCGATGTGGAAGAACACAAGTCCGGCCTTGGTATTGTATAGACCCATATCCAACGTCAGATCCCGAACCGGAACCATGAGAATTTGGAATGGAACGAAGTTGCCCGCCACGAACATAAAGAAAATCCAGAGGTTCGAACGGAATTTGTAAACGCCCAGCGCAAAGCCGGTCATAGAACTTAGAACAACACAACCGATCACGGTTGGCACCGTAATCATAACCGAGTTCAACAAATACCGCGGCATGTCAGAAGCAAAGAACACCTTACCGTAGTTTGTTGCAAACTCGATGGATGTCGGAAGACCCCAGTAGTTACCAGTAGTAAAATCCGCATCAGGCTTGATCGAGAACACCGCAACCGCCAGCAATGGCAAAAGCCAAAGCACCAATGCGACAGGCAGAAGTGCCTGATAGGTTAATTGCCAGCTACGAGATGATTTTTCGATTGGAGTCGGAAACATATCAGCGGCCTCCCTTTTCGTCTTTGTACATCGACCACAGGAAGTATGTGATGAAGCACAGCATGATGAGGAAGAGGACAACCGCGATGGATGCGCCATAGCCCATACGGAACCCGTATTCAGACAAGGCTACTTCGAACATGTAGAATGACAACACTCGGCTTTCACCAAACGGGCCACCATTGGTCATGATCGAGATCAGGTCGAAGGACCGCAGCGCACCAATGATTGTCACGACAAAGGCGATGAATGTCGCAGGTTTCAGCTGAGGAACGATGATATGCCACAGCATTTTCCAGCCCTTCGCTCCATCCAGACGAGCAGCTTCGATTTGCTCTGGATCAACAGCATTTAGGCCGGTGAGGTAGAGGATCATACAATAAGCCGTCTGCGGCCAGATGCCGGCGGCAATGATGCCGTAGGTCACATAGCGCTCATCACCAAGGACGTTGATCGGATCGATTCCGAACACGCCAAGGAATTGGTTCAATAGACCAAATGTTGGATCGTAGAACCACGTGAACACCAGACCCACAACCACTTGTGAAATCACAAATGGGAAGAAGAACAGTGACTTGTAGAGGCGAATGCCTGTCACGGTCTGGTTCAAGAAAAGTGCGATAAACAAGCCTGCTGGGATCGCCAGCAGATACAAGACCAACCAGATCAGGTTGTTACGCAAAGAGACGTAAAACGCGTCGTCCCAATAAAGCTCTTCGTAGTTTCCAAGGCCAACCCATTCTGCCTCGCCAAGACCGTCCCACTCATAGAAGGAGACGTTGATCGACTGAAAGATTGGAAAGATGACGTAAAGCAAGAACATGGCAACGCCAGGGATCAAGAAGAGCCAGGGCGTCGCGGCAATTTCGTTCCGCTTATACCACGAGTTTTTGGTCGTGGCTTCGGTGGTTGAAGACATTATCAATCTCCGAGAGGGGTGCGGGCGTCTGTGTCATCAGCAGGGTTGGAGGAGGCATGATGCCGACAGCGCTTTAACAGAAAGAGGGCGCAGCACACCTGTGCAGCGCCCTCAAGAACAAGACTTACTTGTAGATACGCTGAGCTGCGCGATCCAGGCGTGCTAGGATTTTGTCCAGATTGTCAGGCTTCACCATGAACTCCTGGAAACCTTCCATCGCAACTTTCGCCATTTCAGCCGGTGCGTCACGGTCAAAGAACTGCGCAACACCACCTGGGCTGTTGGAAGACAGCATCTCAAAACCTTCTTTCAGGAACTTGTCGTCATCTACAGAAGACTTCGCGTTCACTGGCAGCTGACCCAGGTTTTCACCGTTGTTGATCAGAGTTTGGTTTTCTGCAGAAACAACAAACTTCAGGAAGGCTTTAGCTGCATCTTTGTTTTTCGCAGCAGATGGGATGTGGAAGGTGTCAGTTGGCGCGTCTTCCGCCAGTTCAACACCTGCAGTGATCGCTGGGAACTGGTAGAAGTCCAGCTTGCTATCATCCAGACCTGCTTCACGCAGTGGTGGAACCGCAAAGTTACCTTTCAGGATCGCTGCTGCGTCACCGGACACGATGAACGGCAGGGATTCCTGCCAGCTGTATGCTGTGTGGTTGTCAATGAACGCGCCCATGTCGATCAGCTCGCGCCAGTTGGCGAAAGTTGCTGCAACACCAGCGTCTGTCCAAGGGATTTCACCACCGGTCAGCTTTGCATGGTAGTCATAGCCATTGGTACGCATGTTCAGGTAATCAAACCAGCCGCCTGCAGTCCAAAGGAATTTGGTACCGATGGTGTAGCACTTACGGCCAGAGTCGATAATCGCCTGACAGTTAGACTTCATTTCATCGAAGTTCGCCGGCTCGCTCAGACCCAGTTCTTCGTAGATGTCTTTGCGGTAGTAAACACCCCATTGGTAATAGGTGTATGGAACACCCCATTGCTTACCATCGAGGGTCATCGCACCTTTGGTAGATGCGAGGTCTGCCAGCTCAGGCTCACCCCAAAGATCAGAGATATCCTCGAACAGACCCGCGTCTACATATGGCTTCATGCGGTTTGCCGCATACCAGTTTGCAACGTCAGGTGCGTTCGCTGTCAGGAAGTTACGGATCTGAGTCTTGTAAGCTTCGCGATCAATCACGGTCAGCTCGATGTTCAGATCAGGATGCATCGCGCCGAAACGCTCTACCATGCCTTCCATAACCGCACGTGGTGCAGGGTTAGACATGTCAGAGAAGATGACGAGATCGCCAGACAGCTTCGCGTGGCCATCTGCAAATGCACCTGTTGAGAGCGCAGCAGTCGCAGCCAAGGTCGCCAAGACGGACTTGGTTTTGTGGAACATGGTTTTCCTCCCCATTTTGCTCCAATTTAGTTCCAATTATTGGAACCAAGTTTTAACTATTGAAAACAATGCGCATGATACGTACAGTTGTCAACATGTTTCGACGGCGAGGAGCCGTTGAGACAGGGAGGAAAATAGAATGAATAAGCCGGAAAAAAAGGACGGCACGGTCGGCAAGGCTTTGGAAATCCTTGACCTGGTCGCCGAATTCGAACGTCCTGTTCGGTTCTCAGAGTTGCTCGCTCAGAGCAGGCATCCCAAGGCCACCCTCTACCGATTCTTACAGACATTAACGAATCAAGGGATGCTCTCGTATGATGAATCATCGCAAACTTATAACATTGGTCTAAAAGTTTTGCGCCTCGCTCATGCGGCCTGGAAGAACGCCTCCCTTGCTCCAATCGCATCCGAAATAATGGATGATTTGGCCAAAAAAATACATGAAACCATTCATTTGGCACAAATGGAGAATGGCCAAGTCCTCTTTGTAGACAAGCGCAGAAGCTCTTCTCTCTTTGATACCTTGGCCCAAACGGGTCGCGTGGCGCCTGCACATTGTACGGGCGTTGGCAAAGTAATTTTGGCTTTTATGAGCCCAGAACGACTGGAGCGCGCACTCCGACAACAGGCTTTCGTACCTTATACAGCGGCCACACATCGCGATCGCGAGAGTTTGATTGGGGAATTTGAAGAAATCCGAACGAGTGGCGTGGCATTCGATCGGGAAGAGCACGAGGAAGGGATCATTTCGATAGCAGCCCCGATTCTGTTGAATAACGGAAAGGTGGTTGGATCAGTCTCGATCGCGACCTCAACTACACGTCACTCGCTAAAAGATTTGGAAGAATTCAAAGCGTTGCTGACGGAAACGACGAGAAAAATTGGCGATGCAGCTACAACGTGGCAGTTCCCGTCGCCGAACTAAGTGGAGATAAATCTAAATGTCTGGTGTTGAATTAACCAACGTCATCAAGAAATACGGCCAAACCCAGGTCATTCACGGTGTGGACCTAAAAATTGAAGATGGCGAATTCTGTGTATTTGTCGGCCCATCAGGCTGCGGTAAATCCACTTTGCTGCGCATGGTTGCTGGTCTTGAAGAGACCACTGATGGTCAGATCAACATCGGCACCCGCGATGTGACTCATATGGATCCAGCGGAACGCGGCGTTGCGATGGTATTCCAGACCTATGCGCTATACCCGCATATGACCGTCGAAGAAAACATGGGCTTTGGGCTCAAAATGAACGGCGTTTCAAAAGCGGAAATCGACAAAAAAGTTGGTGAAGCTTCCCAAATTCTTCAGTTGGACCAATATCTGAAGCGCAAACCAAAAGCGCTCTCTGGTGGTCAGCGCCAGCGTGTCGCCATCGGTCGTGCGATTGTCCGTGGCCCAGAGGTTTTCCTCTTTGACGAACCACTGTCCAACCTCGATGCGGAACTTCGTGTAGACATGCGTGTGGAGATCGCGCGTCTGCACAGCGAAATTGGCGCCACAATGATCTACGTGACGCACGACCAAGTCGAAGCGATGACCTTGGCGGATAAGATCGTTGTGCTGCGCGCAGGATATATCGAGCAAGTTGGCGCCCCAATGGATCTTTTCCGCGATCCGGACAACAAGTTCGTGGCGGGCTTCATTGGCTCTCCTTCCATGAACTTCCTCAACGGTGTGGTAGAAGGCGGCAAAGTTCGCGTGGCTGCATTAGACAACGAGCTGGTCGAAGCCAATGTGTCTCTGCCTGCAGACGGCACCGAAGTTCTTGTCGGCATGCGCCCGCAACACTTGTCTGTAACTGCTGCAGAAAGCACCGTGAAAGTCGATCTTGCGGAACAGCTCGGTGGTGTATCTTACGAGTACCTGTCTGCTGCGACCGGAGAACGAGTTGTCGTAGAAAGCAAAGAAGAAGACGTTCTGACCAAAGGCACCACAGTTAAGGTGAACTATCAGCCAGAAAAAGTTCTGTTCTTTGATGCGAAAACGGAACAGCGCATCCGATAATCGTTACATTCAATTGTGACAACAAGGCCCGCAGCTTCGCTGCGGGCTTTTTGATTTCATGGTCAATCCCACACGATTAACGTGAATTATCTCATAGTAAATACTTGTAAAAAGTGCACAAATACCCAAGTTAAGGCTGAGTAAAGTTTCTGTGAGGAGTTCCGCCCCGTATATGTTCGACGCCTATCTTTCGACGCCGTTCGCCCCGTTCACGTTTTCAATTGCCCTTCTTTTTGGTCTGCTTGCTCTGGAAGTCATCTTTCTGTTCTTAGGCGGATCCCTTTTTACCAGTGACAGTGCGGATACCGCCGATTTTGCGGAGATTGACGCAGATATTGGTGTTGATTCCGCAAGCCTAGACATTGCCGATCTAGGGGATTGGGATGCGGACCTTGGAGACGTCGACCTTGGTAACATCGAAGTTGCAGAAGCTGAGGTGTCGACCGATGTGGCAGGAGGCGGGATCGCGAACTGGCTTGGCTTTGGTAAGATGCCTGCCGCAATTTGGCTGGCGACAATGCTCGCAAGCTACGGACTGGCAGGTCTTAGTCTTCAGAGCGCGCTTCAATCTCTGTTTGGTGCAGCCTGGAATCCAGCGATTGTCAGCCTGCCTGCCATCTTCGGGGCAATCTGGTTCACCAAAAAATTCGGTGGTGCTTTCGCGCGACTTGTACCTAAGACAGAAAGCGAATCTGTCTCTGAACGTCATCTGGGTCGGCGCAAAGGAGTCGTGAGCCAAGGATCCGCCTCTCGAGGACGCCCAGCAGAAGTTCGGGTCACAGACCGACATGGCAATCAACACTATCTACGCGCAGAACCTCTGCGCGACGACGCAACGATCCCGCAAGGCAGCGAGGTCATCGTTTTGCGTCACCGACGAGACGATGGTTACCGGATCGTTTCGATTTCTGAATCTACTCATTCTTAAGGGGGACTAATGTCTGAAATGTTATTTCTAACCTATGTCGCGGTCATCATTGCCCTGATCGCATTTATCGGCCTCGTATTGGCGCGGCTTTATCAACGCGCCACTCGCGAAGTCAGCCTCGTTAGAACAGGTGCTGGCGGCAAAAAGATCGTGATGGACGGCGGCACAATGGTCATCCCATTGCTGCATGAAGTTAGCCCAGTGAACATGAAAACACTGCGCCTTGAGGTGCAGCGGAGTCATGACGCCGCGCTGATCACCAAAGACCGCATGCGCGTTGACGTCGGTGTTGAGTTCTACGTCTCTGTATCGCCAACCGACGAAGGTATCGCCCGTGCTGCGCAGACCCTTGGTGCGCGCACATTCAATGTCGATCAGCTTCGTGAGATGATCGAAGGTAAACTCATTGACGGTCTGCGTGCTGTGGCAGCTCAGATGAGCATGGATCAATTGCACGAAAACCGCGCGGACTTTGTTCAGGAAGTTCAGAACACGGTTTCCGAAGACCTGACCAAAAACGGTCTCTCGCTTGAATCCGTATCTCTGACCGCACTTGACCAAACGCCATTTGAAGCGCTTGACGAAAACAACGCGTTTAACGCCGTCGGTATGCGCCGTCTTGCTGAGGTGATTGCAAACTCCAAGAAGGAGCGCGCCACCATTGATGCCGAAGCGGACGTGGCCGTCCGCCGTGCATCCATGGAAGCTGAGCGTCATAAGCTGACCATTCAGCAGGATGAAGAACAGGCGCGTATTGAGCAGGCCCAAAAGGTGGAAACCATGAAGGCCGCGCAAGAAGCGGAAATCGCCCAGCGGCGCGAAGAAAGTCAACGTGACAGTGAACGCGCGCGGATTGCCCGCGAAGAGCAGGTTCGCTCGGCTGAAATCGAACGCGAACGTAAAATCCGCGAAGCTGAGATCAACAAAGAGCGGGAGCTCGAGGTTGCAGATCAAGATCGACAGATCATCATCGCTCAAAAGTCCGAAGAAGAAAGCCGCGCACAGGCATCTGCCGATGTTGCACGCGCTGAAGCAACCAAAGCCATGGAAGCCGTTGTGACCGCGAAACAGGTTGCTGAAGCGGAGCGTCTGAAGGAAATCGCCTTGATTGAAGCAGCACGTGAAGCGGAACGCGAGGCGACCAAAGTGCGTTTGTCAGCCTCTGCTGAACGTGACGCCGCCGAAGATCGCGCGACAGCACGTCGTGAAGAGGCGCAGGGTGAGGCGGATGCCATCACCATCAAAGCAACGGCGAAGAAAAGCGACATGCTTGCTGAGGCCGAAGGTCGTCGCGCAATTACGGATGCCGAAAATGCTCTGTCTGATGCCATCATTGAGATGAAAGTGGCCTTGGCACGTCTGGAAGCGATGCCGAAAGTCCTAGCGGAAGCGGTGAAACCTGCCGAGAAGATCGACTCGATCCGTATCCACCAGCTGTCTGGCCTCAATCAAGGCGGCGGTGCTTCTGGCGGAACCGGTGCTGAAAAGGCGCCGATCAATCAGGCCCTGGATTCCATCATGGGCATGGCCGTGCAGATGCCTGCTTTGAAGAAGCTTGGTGATGAGCTGGGTCTCAGCATGGAAGGTGGCATTGAAGGCCTTATGGAGACAGCAACCACCTCTGCCCCCGTGAAGGAAGCGCCAAAGCTGAACGGTTCAACCCCGCTACCGCTGGAGGAAACTGAAGCGGTAGCTCCTGACGCATAAGGCTAGTTTCTTTATAATCAAAGACGGCGCTGATCTTTCAGCGCCGTTTTCATTTCAGGATTTGCTCAGCACCTCGCGCAGCCAGCGCCATGATCGTCAACGCTGGCGCCTCCCCGGCCCCAGAACTTGGCATTACACTGGCATCTGCGATCCAAAGGTTGTCATGATCATGGCTTTGCCCAAAGGCATCCACCACTGATGTCACTGAATCGTGGCCCATCCGCGCTGTACCGAAGACGTGTGAGGATCGAAAGCGATCCCAACAGCTATCCTCTTCGACAATCTCTGCTCCGCAGGCTTTAAGCGCATTACGAGTGGCTTCTGCCATATGCCGTAACAGCTGAAGACTGTTTTCCGTTAGTACAGAATTGATCTGTGCAATCGGCTGCCCATAGGCATCGCGTTTGTTTTGTGAAAGCGCCACAAAGGAACGCTCATCGGGAATGACTTGCCCGACTGCACTGATGGCCAGCGCAGAACCAAACGTCTCTCGAACCTGTCGTTTGAGATCAGCGCCAATGCCACCCACCACGCGGCTTGCAAAGGCGATAGGACCGTTTAAACCCAGATCCAATGTGTTGTGGGTCAACTTAAAACCGCCAACCACACCATCGACTGCGCCCGGCTTGGCATGCGTCCAATTCACCAGGTCTGCAGGCAGTCCCATGTGACTGTTGCTAAGTCCTGGCACCAAACCCGCGCTGTTCCACCAGAGCGTTTCCATAAAGTTTCGCCCCACCTGACCAGAGCCATTTGCGAGCCCATTTGGTTGCGCAGTCGTCGCTGAAAGCAACAGCAAACGCGGTGTCTGCACAGCGCCGGCAGCCAAAATGAGTGTTGGTGTCTCGACGCGCTGGGTTTCACCATTTTTAACAAATTCTACATGAGAAATTCGCCCACTCGCATCCGCGAGCAAACGTTGAACGGGTGCATCGGAAATAACAGTGAGCAATCCAGTCTCTTCCGCTTTCCTGATGAAGGTGACATCAGCGCTGCCTTTGTCCCCCAAAGGGCAACCACGCGAGCACTGACCGCAGTAATTACACGCGGGTCGATCATCGTAAGGTTTGGAATTCACCGCGCGCGCATTGACCCTCCAATTCGCATCAGATTGCAGCAAGGCCTGACCACCAGGGCTCACAGGATGTGGTGGCATCGGAAAGGGTGTGCTGCGCCAGCGTCCATCTGCATCGCCAGACCCCGCTACACCAATGTCCGTTTCAACTTGTCCGTAAAAGGGTTCGATATCTTCGTAGGTGATCGGCCAAACGACCTGCTCTGCTGGCGCTGTCGCCAGCTGAAAGGCCTGTGGGTGAAAGCGTTGAGCTTCGCCCACAAAGTGCAACGTTGATCCACCAACACCTTGCACATGGGAGTACCCGGGCGCTTGCGGGCGTCTTTTCTCACCGGTTGGGGGACGGTTTGAACGCAGATTTTTGGACCACCCGCGCAGGTCGGCATCCTTCCGGTGAAGCGTGCCAAGGTCTCCAAATTCAACTTGGCTCTGACTACCTTTTTTCACAGGAAACGGCTTTTTTTCCCAATCTGGATTATCGAGCGGATAGTCTTCGAAAGCAGTGAAGCGTGGCCCTGCTTCAAGGATCAATACCCGCACTCCCTCTTGCACCAGCCTCCAAGCCGCAGATGCACCTCCCGCGCCTGATCCAACAATCACAACATCTGGTTTATGAACTAGCTCCAAGGAGGCAAGTATCCTTCGGGTTGCGGAGCGCTATTCAGCGGTAGTCCGGCCAACGCCTCCGGTTTGGCGTAATAGGCTTCCAAAAGCAGCACACGAAGAACGTGAAAAAAGCGCCCTGGGACCTGATTAAAATCGGAATCCTGAGCGAGCTTCAGAAGTTGCTCACGACCTTCGGTCGGCAGATGGGCGAAAGGTACACCTGCAGCCTGATTGATCCATTGCAGACCAAAGGCCATCAGTTGTTGCAGCATCTGATGGGACTGCACCATCTCCAGCACATCGTCGACTGCACCAATAGCCGACGCCGAAGGAGTCAATGCATCTTCGGGTAAAATGGTATCGGACACCAGATCAAGCAGCGGTCGGTCGATAGAAACTTGTGCGGCGACCGGAAAAGCGGTCGCCGCTGCAATGCCAGACGCAAATGAAAGTAGGGCGTCTCTTCGGTTCATATTTGCTTCTTAGCTTGAACCGCCAGTGGTTACAGTGTCTGGTTGTTCGATCCCACCAAGAGACAATTGCGGCTGATTGCGACAGAAATCGTAGGTCAAGGCCAAGCTGCCCGCCCCATGGTTCAGCGCCGCGCCGATATCGCAACCAAAGCTACCATCAAAGTAATACGTTAAGCCAATTGCACCCGCCAAAGTATCAGGTTGGTTGGTAGACAGATATTTGATCCCAAACCCAAGGTTATTGGAAGGAGCGGCGCTGCTCCCATCATTCCCGAACGCCCAAGTGAATCCAAGAAAAAATGTCGGATCGTAAACCTCAGTCGTTGTTGGAGCCGGAGCGTCACCAGCATAGGCAGCGCTGGCGGTGAGCGCGACTGCAGCGGTCGCAAGAAATCTTTTCATAACATCCCCCAATTGATCATTAAATTTGTTTAATAACTTAACGATTACTTAACCTAGGTCGAAGGAATTCGAGCGCAAATTCTCAGAAGCACTGAAAAATCAGAGATTTAGGTCGCAAGCTTCCCGTCATGGATGTTATTTTGATTACTGTTTCATCTAAATAGTGTGAGCCCAGCCCGGCCGAGAAGGTAACAAACTTAGTTCAAGCATGATTCTCATTCAGCCAAATGCAGTCGAAAGTGCATCTGGCAGCTCGAATTCCTTCAAAACGCGTTCACGCGCTTCGGAAGACATTTTGCGCGCGGTTTTTTCGACAATACGATGCACCTTGTCATCAGGATGCTTTGCCGCGAAGGGTGCGAAATACCACTTGAGAAATACAAAGCAGATAATGTCTTCAAGCGCTTGAACATTCTCATCACGCTTGATGCCCTCCTTTCGCAGCATCTTCTCCACAGCCTCACGATCCGCATCTCCGTATCCCGCTTCGGCCATGAATCCGGACACCGTTTTTGCGTGATGCGCCCCAAGATCGCGCCGCCATTTCAAATAGCCAGCGCGCCCTTCCGGGTAGTCCGCTCGTAGCAGCACCCAGCGCTCCACATGCTGGCCACGTGCCGCAATTTGCAAAATCTCAGGAGCATCAGGGAAGAGACGCGAACATTCGGCGCTCATCCTTTGGCCGTAAAGCAAAGCTTCTGGTTGTCCATCATCCAGCCTCGGATCTTTTGCATTGGCGGAATCGATTGCTGTCAGGACTTGCTCTAGCGAGGTGCTCATGTGGACATCCGATCTGTTGTTTCACCCAACATAGGCTTTTCAGCTTGAGATTGGCCAGCACCAGCGTAAATCCCCCGCTTGTAATTGAATAACGGCGCCCAAGGCCGTACATCGGGAACAACAACAGTTTTGAGGTCATCATGGCGAACCATCTTTATCAGGGCGATCTGCCCGACGGGCTTGATTTGGGCCCGGTAGTCGCAATCGATTGTGAAACCATGGGATTAAATCCCCACCGTGATCGCCTGTGTGTTGTTCAGATGTCGGGCGGTGATGGCAATTCACATATTGTGCAAGTGGCCAAGGGACAGACCGAAGCGCCCAATCTCTGCCGGATGTTGGAAGATCCAAACGTGCTTAAGCTGTTCCATTTTGGACGCTTTGATATCGCCGCAATGCACAATGCATTTGGCGCACTGACAGCGCCAGTCTATTGCACAAAAATCGCCTCCAAATTGGTGCGTACTTATACCGACCGCCACGGCCTGAAAAACCTGCTGCAAGAACTGTTGAACGTCGATATCTCCAAACAGCAACAGATGAGCGATTGGGGTGCCGAAAAGCTCACCGAAGCACAGCTTGAATATGCGGCGTCTGACGTTCTTTATCTGCACCAGCTACGCGAAAAGCTGAATGAACGCCTTGAACGTGAGGGTCGGGCAAAACTGGCGGCCTCTTGCTTTAACTTCCTGCCAACCCGTGCTGTTTTGGATTTGGAAGGCTGGCCCGAAATCGATATCTTCTCGCATTAAAGGCAAGTTGGCGCGGTGACGTATTCAAAGGTCATAAACTGGTTGAAAGTGCTGCTGCCATTGGCGGCGCTCGCGCTTTTGTCGACCATGTTTCTCTTTGCGCAATCCGTCGCCCCGACCAGCACCATTCCATTTGCAGAAATTGATCTTGAGGAACGGATCAATGACCAGCAAATCACCGAGCCTTTCTTGGCCGGGAAAACAGCAAGTGGTTACGACATTCGCGTGACTGCGGATGCCGCCAAGCCAGATGTCGCCAATCCTGGATTGGCATTCGTTACAACTTTGCGCGCGCGCATCGATATCGATGCGAGGCAGTCTGTTAACTTGGCCTCAGGCGCAGGGCAGATCGACAGCAAGGCACTGACCGCAGACTTTATGGACGACGTCCTGATTACTTCCACCAATGGCTACGAAATGCGCTCGGCAGCGCTGGCCTTGAACTTGGAGGCCGGCACCGCCATTTCTGAAACCGAGGTGACCGGTGTTGGCCCCATTGGCCGCTTTCGTGCGGGCGCAATGCAACTAACCGCAGGAGATGAATCGTCCCAAGGGCGTTTCCTTTTCACAAATGGCGTTGAACTGTTATACACGCCTCAGAAACGTTAAGAGGTGCAACGGTGTATCGACTACTTGCAGTATGTTTGGCGCTTGCGCTTACTTCCGCGGCCTACGCGCAGGAATTCAAAGTCGATTTCGGCATTTCTTCCAACGATCCAAATGCACCCATCGAGGTTCAAGCGGACAGCCTGAGCGTTGATCAGGAAACCGGCAATGCCAAGTTTCAAGGCGATGTTGTGATCACCCAGGGCGACATGCGATTTGAGGCGCCATTAGTCGAAGTCACATACAATGAAGCGCAGGATGGTATTTCCAAACTCACTGGAACTGGTGGTGTTTCGATTCTCAGTGGAAAAGACACCGCACGCTCTGAAAACGCGACCTATGATGTCGATACCGGCCTTATCTTTATGCAAGGAAGCGTGGCGCTTGCGCAGGGTGCAAACACCATGACCGCAGAACGCATGACCGTGAATACAATCAATTCGACTGCAGAACTGCATGGTCGTGTTCGAACCGTTTTGAAACCTGGGGCCAATCAATGAACGCGCCCAAGCTTCAAGTGACCGAAGGTGACTCCGGTCTTAAGGTTGAACACCTACGCAAAAGCTACCGCAAACGCGTTGTCATCCGTGAAGTCGGACTCGAACTTAAACGCGGGGAAGTTGTTGCACTGCTGGGCCCAAATGGTAGCGGCAAAACCACCAGTTTCTATGCGATTGCGGGATTGATCGTTCCCGAAGGCGGTCGCGTCACGATTGATGGTCAGGATGTGACCACAATGCCGATGTATCGCCGCGCGAAATTGGGAATTGGCTATCTGCCTCAAGAAATGTCGATCTTTCGCGGGTTAAGCGTGGAAGACAACATCATGGCGATTCTCGACATCACCCACAAAAACCGTGCAAAACGCCGGGAACGGCTTGAAGAGCTTCTGTCAGAATTTTCGATTGAACATTTGCGCCGCGCCCCTGCTTTGGCATTGTCAGGTGGTGAGCGCCGCCGTGTTGAAATTGCGCGCTGCTTGGCCGCAGACCCCAAGTACTTGTTGCTGGATGAACCCTTTGCTGGTGTAGATCCAATCAGTGTCGGTGACATCCGCCATCTCGTTGCAGATCTAAAAAAGCGTAAAATTGGCGTTTTGATTACCGATCATAACGTGCGCGAGACGCTCGAAATCGTCGACCGCGCCTATATTCTGCACGATGGCAAAGTCCTGATGTCAGGTAGCCCCGACGAAGTAGTCGAAAACGAGAATGTACGCCGTGTTTATCTCGGTGACGGTTTCAAAATCTCATAGAAACTACGGATTCTCGCTGGAATCCTGCAAAACACATCACACTTGATTGACAATTTGCGCGTTGCCTGCCCCAATGTAGGGTATGACGCTTGTGAAGATGAACTTGCCGACTCAGACATCCCTTTTTCAAGGGCCTGTCGCGCAGCAAGCCATGCAAACGTCCAATCCCAACATTCTAAATTGATCGATCTCAAAGCACGCTCCTTGGAGGCGTGGATTAATCAATTTGGAAATGTTTAATAATAAGGAGATAGGATGCGCTATCAGATTTCAGGAAAACAAATCGACATCGGAAATTCACTGCAGCAGCATGTTGAAGGTGAACTATCGAGTATCATGGGCAAGTATGCTGGTCGCCCAACGGATGCTCAGGTCGTATTTTCCAAGAGCGCACATGAATATGTCTGTGAGACCACTGTTCACTTGTCGACTGGCCTGACTGCGCAAGCCAAAGGTCGCGCCACCGAGATTTACGCAGCATTCGAAAATTGCAGTGACAAGATGGAAACCCAGCTGCGTCGATATAAACGTCGTCTTAAGGACCATCATAAGGACCGCTCAGAGCCGGTTGAACTTTCGGGTGCTTCCTCTTATATCCTCGCCACGGACAACGCCTCAGAAGAGACGGAACCTGACTCCCTACAGCCCGTGATTGTGGCTGAAATGGAAGCCAAGATCCCATCACTTTCCGTTGGCGAAGCTGTCATGCAGATGGAAATCGCCAGCGCACCTGTGCTAGTGTTCCGTAACGAGGGAAAAGACGGGATCAACGTGGTCTACCGCCGTGATGACGGCAACATTGGTTGGATCGACCCGCAATAATTGGCGTCAGGGAAGCCTGATGCGGAGATACAGGCTAAATGGATCTATCTACTATCCTACGCCCGGAGGCGGTCAGAGTAATTTCGGCCACCTCCAGCAAAAAACGGTTGTTGCAAGACTTTGGTGATCTTGCAGCCTCCGCTTATGGTTTGCCTGCTGGCAAAGTCGTCTCTGCATTGCAAGAACGCGAAAGCCTCGGTCCGACAGGTGTTGGGCGGGGCGTTGCTCTCCCACATGCACGGTTGAGCGAAATTCACTCCGTAACTGGCGCCTTCATCCTTCTGGAAAAACCGATTGATTTCAATTCAGTAGACCGTCAACCGGTTGATCTGGCCTTTGCGCTATTCGCTCCGGAAGATGCGGGTGTGGATCACCTGAAAGCGCTGGCGCATGTGTCACGTCAACTGCGTGACAGCAACTTCTGCAATAAGCTGCGATCCAATCCAGAAGCGTCGACGCTATATACGATTTTGACGGAATCCGACGCGATGCAGGCGGCCTAAAGCGCCGCTTATCGCCAGTTAGAAAACCCGAAAGTCAGGTAGTCACGCTGATAAACATCTTGGCACAAAGCCTCGATTTCATCGTCATAAATATCCGCAATATCAAAGGGTGTTTCATGCGGATCAGCTGCATATGCAGGTGCCTGGCTCAACCCAAGTTTCGCAGCCAATTCTGGAAGTCCGGAAGCCAGCTCTTCTTCTCGGAAGAGGACATCTGGTGATGCAAAATTCGCAAATCCAGTGATCAGATTGGCTTGAGAGGCCCAATGTGAATCTTGCCGGATAGCCGTCTGCCCAGCCAGATTCGCTTTCACGAATCGCAGGTATTCTTTAAACGCCGCGCGATGTTCATCGACCCCATAGGCCTCATCCGGCATCTGTTCTGGAATTGGTAGTGAAAAGCGATTTCGCAGTGTGCGCCGGATTTTCAGGAAGCTGCCTGGCCCAGTCGACAGAATAGCCTTGCAAAAGCTTGCATGCGCACGCGCAACCGGGTGGCGCAACACGCAAAACGCGCGATTTGGCACAAATTGACGCTTCCACTGACGCAAGGCCTTCTGGTTCATGTCAGTTTGCAATGCATCAACCTCTGACCCATCCATTGCTGCAAGCCAGTTTCGAACAGAAGCATCCGGCCCACCTGCGATTGGCAAAAACATCAGCCCTGTATTTTTCCCAGCCACATAGCTGGGAACCATCGCGCCACGGCGCGGTTCAAAATTTGGCGTTCTTGCCAGATTAAATTGATCAAGGTCACGCAATGCCGACGGGATATCATCGAAGTTTTCAACCTTTTCAGAGATATGGCTTGGGTTTTGCCGCTTAAGTTTCCCATCGAGCTCTTCAAGGCGCGCATCAACGCCAAGAAATTTTGCAAGGCCATTCATAACTTCGACATCCTGCAAATCTTCATAAGCAACGTAAAAGGCTGTCTGCCCACTCCGTTGCAAAGCATTCATCAGGGTCACTTGAAAAGCCTGAAGCCTAGCGACATGCATCGCAAACTCTTCACCATTAAAGGTAATTTTACTGTCTCGACGTTTACGCACATCGGTCAGTTTCCACTGTCCTGTTGCCTGCGCGATCTTCCAGCTAACAAAACTGTCCATCGGATTACGCGTAAGAATGATTTTTGCACAGCGAGGATCATCCAGCATCGGCTCAAGCACGCGGGGATCGTGATCGTTGAAGAAGCGGAATCCGCCGAAATCATCACCTGACTTCACTGCATTGATCAGAACCTGTGGATCTGAATCTCGATCATCCTGGGACACACCCAATACTTCGGTCTTATTCGGATAGCCAATGAAATGCGGGTTAAAGGCCTCTCCATGGCATGTCACACCGTCCAACCCATTCAAGTTGGCTTCCAGAAAGTTCGAACCGGTTCGCATCTCAGCAAAAACCACAAAATAATCAAAGCGTTCGGTCATTAGGTGTTATTGTACCAAATAGGGGCGACGTGTCGGTTTCTGATCCACTGGATCGTTCGGGCCGACCGGGAAGTCGCCCATCAGATAGGGGTGCATGCCCTGGTTCTTCAGGTTTTGCAGGAATTGTCCAAATCCAGTCAGATCAGTCATTCGCGGTGCTTCAGCCAAGCGGCGGGGCGCGTGTTTGCCAATCTCGTCGATGACCGTCTGCAACGGCTCCATGGGCGCTTCTACAAACTCAGCCATCGTCCAGATACGAACCCGCGCTTTAGCCCAGGGAGACCGCAGGACATCTAGAAAATCAGATTCGATTTTTTGCAGCCGAGCGGCTTCTTTACGGATGTTCGCGAAGTTTCGATTGGACTTAAACAGCGGCAACGCCCAGGCCCCGGAAATCACCGAAATCTGCGCATTGGGGTCTTTGGCCATCAGCCAGTTGTTGGCCTGAGAATCCCGTGGTCCGTATTGAAAGCACTGGCGCTCGCCACGGGTGTTCCAGATCAGATTGGTCAAAAAGGCCTGCGAGTTATAGTCCCGCAGCTTGGCATTGTCGCTAAGTACACCGTTCAGGACTTTTTCACCTCCAGCGAACTCTGCTCGTGCAGGTGCAAACAGGTGGCCATGAACCCGGCAACCAGAAGCCTTGGATAACCAGCTTTCGAAATCCTCAAAGAGTTCGGTAAACCCTTGGAACACAGAATAAGGTGCTGATGTAACACCGTTTTCCCAGTGCTGATCGAGGAACCGCGACTGCATATATAGCCCGGCACGGCCAATCGTGCGGCGCTCAACCGCTTTGGCGAAGATGCGATCAATTTTCGCAGGATTTGGTTCAACCCGGCGCGCCTCAGGCATTGGGCTGTTCAGGAAGGCCTCATAAAGTCTGTTTGCTTTTGGCCAGATTTTCCGTGCCACAAAACAATCTGAACGGCGCAAAAGCTGCAAGTGATCATCGTAGAAAATATGCGGCTTACCTTGATGGTCAAACTTTGACAGCGTTAGAGACCGGCTTTCGATATTGGTCGAATAGAGCCGCGCGAGAGACTGAAAATAGCTTTCATCGGGGATCCAGACCTTTTGGAAGTAGCGATCATATTGCTCTCGATCAGGGTCTTCCAAAATCGCCGATAGGGTTTGACGCGTCAGGCACCACCATTGTGATCCCATGTGTGGTACAAGGCCCTTTGGAATGCGGCGTTTGAATTTTATGCGGCGCTGGAAATGAACATATTTGTCAAAGAGATATCTTTGACGCTTCCACGAAAATGGAAAGCGGAGCGTGAATCGCTCTGAATCGAGCCCGCCGACCGTCCAAGGCACATCGGCAATCGTTGCGCTTTCGATAAAATCCGTTTGTGGGCGAGCATCCAAGTAAGACACCAACTCTGAAACTGGCCTGAGCGGCATGCATGATCCAGAAGACAAGTAGACGTGGCGCACCTGAGGAAAGTTATCCAGCATGAGTTCTGAGGCGGATTGGGTCGCCGCAACGAGACCCCACATGCCCCATTCGCACTTATGTCTCTTGGAGAATTTGACGAATTCATTACCTTCAAAATTGGTTTTGAATTCGCGAAAGGTCTTATGGCTCACATTGGCGTCGACGTGAATGACAACCGGGCAACCAGATGCCACCCAATGGTTGGCCACTTGGGTTGCACGATCAAGCGCGGCATGCACCATCATGACGACGCCGACGGTCATGCCCAGTTCCCTTTCGACATTAGCCCCAGGATCTCTAACTGGCGCCAGTTGATGTATTTTTCAGACCACTTGCACCAGAAATTTGGGTTGTCCTTCAGGTGGGTAACATAAGCCGAATATTCGTAGCTCCCGGCATAGTGCTGCTTACGCACCATCTCTTCGCCGGCCTTATGCGCAAATGTATCCAGAAACTTTGTGTGAAGAAGAATACCGCTGGCCTTTTCGCCTCCCCATTCTTCGTACACGAGGTTTAGTCCGCGCGGCAAAAGCGTGTGTGTGGAGGACACATAGGCATAGTGACGGTCCCACTTCACCAATGGAATTTTGTTCAAAGCTGGCGCGCGGTAAGGTTCATCCGCAAAAAAGGCGCGAGCACGCGGCCCCCCTTGAATCCAGAGGTTCCCATATTCGCGGTTTTTCGAAATCGTATAGTTGCCCGCATCAAACCAAGAGGCAATCTCTAGTGGGTCTTGGCCCGGCTGATATGAAAACTCGTCCAACCGACCCTTTGGATACATATCCAAAAGCATGGCAGAAAAACTGCGGATCGAAGAGTTATCAAGCCAATCGGTCAGCGCGTTGATCGGGCGAGTGTCACAGAAGGGGTAGATGAAGAATTCGTCCGGATCGACCACGAGGGTCCAATGCCCATGCGCGTAGCGCCGCTTCAGCGCATTCATCCAGTCGACGCCAAAGTTCGCAGACTTATAGCTTGCGCTTGTGTACCAAACAGAGACATCGCGCTGCCCTGCAACCAAATCCATAAACCCGTCAGCGCTGTCATTATCCACGAACAGGAAATGATCGACGCCGAGATTGCGATAGTACTGAAGGAAGTACGGCATTCGAACGGCTTCATCACGCACTGTGGACACGAGAAGCACATCACCTTCGCGAATATGGCTGGTGTGATCCTGCACTGTGCGCAACTGCTGAGATTTGCGCATGGCACGAAGGAGACGCCGCTTACGGCGCAACCGCATGCGATAGGAATCCCAAAGCCCCACTTAAATCACCACTCTGCTCTTGCCGCGCGGATCTTATGACCCATTCTGCCGCTTGTTTCCCTTAATATGTCATGGATTTCTTATATGAATCAATGAATTTAGATTAGGTGACAAGAGGTGATGCAATTGCGCAAAATTTGAGTTGAATTACGCTTTATTCAATATCCCAAAGGGCGGTTCGGCGACTGATCAAATTGAGATCAGCCAGCTGTTCTGGACCAGAGTATCGAACTGAATGTTCACAATATAAAACTGGCGCACTTTCAACGGCTTTGTAGTACCCGTCAAATTGATCAGGATGATGAAAATGCTGTTTCCTCTGGCGCTCTGTTTCTGATTTGGAAACAATCTCAGGTAGGAACTTTGTGTGAATAAATGCGCCCGACGGCGTGCTTCCTTTTGGGCCGTCATAGATGAAATTCAATCGACGGGGCAACAATGCATGGCAGGAATTGACCCAAGCGTAGCTGCGCCGCCACTTGATCAATGGAATTTTGTTAAGAGTTGGGGACTTTTCTTGTGCATCCGCAAAGAAGACACGCTCACGCACACCACCTTGCAGCCAGAGATTCCCTCTGGGGGTTTGACGCACTTGCCGAAATGGTCCCGCATCGAAATGGGTGAGCACATCGCAAGGATTCTGACCAGGCCCATAGCTTTGCTTGCCCAGCGCGCCTTCCGGGTAGAAATCCAGCATCAGCGCTCCAAAGCCTTCGTGTCCTCGCGCTTCCAGAGCGCTTACAAGCTCGGGCAATTTCCGCGTATCGCAGCCATCATAAATCAGAAGCTCATCAACATCCGCCATTAAGCACCAGCGATTGTGACCAAACTTCATGAAGACCCAAGTCAGCCAATCAAGACCGAAGCGCGCCTCACGATATGACGCCTCTGTGTTCCAGACAGTACAGTCACTTTGATCCGCCAGTAAGTCTGACGTGCCATCGTCACTGCCATTGTCGACAAAGAAAAAATGGTTGACGCCTGCGTCTCGGTAGAACTCAAGAAAATAGGGAAGTCGGGTCGCTTCATTTCGCAAAACGCAAAATAGAAGAACACCATCGTCGGGGACATTCCCTTGCCTAATGAGTTTCAGATTGTGCCGAGATCGAAAGGACCGCCAAAGCAACCGCTTGCGCTTGAGGCGTAGCAAATAAGATTGCCAAATCGAAATTCGCTCCGCCATTTGCTTCACTTTCAACTGCCTCTGCGCCCAATCTACCTGCAATCCCTAGCGCATCAAGAACCAAGGCAGGACAATCGGACCCTCGAAAGGGTCCGAAGGCGTGATTAAGCAGGCTTCAAATCCACACTTGGAGCATAAGCAATGAAGAAGGGGTTCGCGAAATCTTCTTTGCCATATTTCAGCGGCGTATGATCATCAAACCGCACGACATCACCACCAGCGCCTAGAAGTACCGCGTGCCCCGCAGCTGTGTCCCACTCCATCGTGCGACCGACGCGTGGGTAAATGTCAGCTTCGCCGGTGGCAACCAGGCAGAACTTCAGTGAGGAGCCTGCAGATTTGCTGTCTTTGACGTTGTACTTGTTGATGTAGTCATCTGTGGTTTGATCGCGATGAGATTTTGAAGCCACAATCATCACTGCAGAGTTATCCGCTTCTGCAACATTGATTTCAGTGATGGTCCCAACCGCGTCCGGCTCAAAAGCGCCTGTTTCCTCAACGGACTGCCCATCAGCCTGAGTGAAGAACATCCGGTTGCGCGCTGGTGCAAAGACAACGCCGCGCTGTGGAACGCCATTTTCGACATAGGCAATGTTCACAGTGAAATCGCCACGGCGATGGATGAACTCCTTTGTACCGTCCAGTGGATCGACAATCAGGAATGTGTCGCCTTTGGCTTTATGGCTGTCGGCCTGCTCTTCAGTCACCAGCATCACATCTGGGAACGCCTCGCGTAGCCCGACAGAAATAATGGCATCGGCTGCTTCATCCGCAATGGTGACCGGGCTGTCGTCTGATTTCTGCTTCACTTCAAAATCATCGGACTCATAGATCTCCATGATCTTGCGGCCCGCTTCGATCGATAGGCGGCGCATGACCGGGACGAGTACATCGTAGTTCAAAGGTCGCTCCCTCGTAGGCTTTTGTTGAAAATTTAGGTTTGCCCCCTTATGGTGACCTCGACGCGGAACAGCAAGAAATCCGTGCAAAATAGCAGGCACATCAAGCAGGACGCCGTATGTTTCAGCAAACCGGCCCTAAATCTACGTTTGAATCCGCGATCACGATCTTTGGCCTCGTGTACCATTCGATTGTGCGTCGTGTACGTAAAACCCATGGCAACGCCATGATGTCGATTCTGATTAATATGATGCAGGCCATTATTTTTGTTCTGGCCTTCTTTGCGATGTTTTCGATCCTCGGCAACAGGATCCCCGCTATTCGTGGTGATTTCCTGCTGTATCTCATGTCAGGAATTTTCCTGTTCATGACCCACACAAAAACCATGAGTGCGGTCGCAGGCGCTGAAGGCCCCTCATCGCCCATGATGAAACACGCGCCGATGAATACAGCGATCGCAATCCTCGCGGCAGCCTTCGGCACGCTTTACATCCAGCTGCTTTCGCTTTTTGCGATCCTATTTGTCTACCACGTTGCGGTGACCCCTGTGGTGATCGAAGATCCGATCGGGGCCCTTGGGATGCTGTTGGCAGCTTGGTTCACTGGCATCGGAATTGGGCTCGTATTGCTGGCAATCAAACCCTGGTTCCCGGCCGCCGTGCAAATCCTGACCACGATTTACGCACGCGCCAATATGATCGCATCGGGCAAGATGTTTACGGCAAATACGCTGCCGAGCTTCATGCTGGCGATGTTTGATTGGAACCCACTGTTCCATACCATCGATCAGGCGCGTGGGTTTACCTTTATCAACTACGCCCCCCGAAACACGAGTATCGAATACCCCCTTTATGTGGGCCTGGTCCTCTTGGTCATTGGTTTGATGGGTGAGTTTTACACCAGACGCCAGGCCTCGCTCAGCTGGGGTTCAAAGCGATGATCCGTGTTGTGTTGGCAATTCTTCTTTTGCCGTCCGTACTTTGGGCACATGAATTCCAACCCGATACCTATCCGGTTTTGGGAAATGTCGTAAATGTCGCCAGCGATGATGTTTTGAACATCCGCCTCGATCCGGATCATCAATCCGAAATTCTTGGAACATTGGCCTTTGACGCATCCAATATTGAGATCGTTGGTGAAGACGAGACTGGACTTTGGGGACTCGTAAATAGTTTTGAAGCCAGCGGATGGGTACGGTTGAGCTTTATCGACGTGCCTGAACAGCCTAGGTGGCATGAGTTCCAAACTCCGCTCACCTGCTTTGGAACAGAACCCTTCTGGGATTTTCATTTAAACGTGGGCGCGACAGAAGCTATCTACGAAGACTTTGATGGTGCAGCGACGTCCTATGACAGGAATTGGATGACAGGCATCGCAGCCCGCCTGCCCAACACAATCGGTTTGGGTGCCGGGGATCTAAACAGCGGGTTTTCAGCGGTGATCGAAAATCAAATGTGTCATGACGGCATGTCGGATCGCGAAAACGCCCTGCGCATTCGCTTATTCATCCACGAGGACGGGGCGTCTTACGGGCTAGATGGCTGCTGCGGCCTTTCACCTTGATCCACAACCCTTAGCGTCAAATTGATCCGCCCACCCTTGGGCAACAATGAACAGCTTTGGTATCTGATACGGTCAATGCCGTGATAGCTGAGCCTTGCATCACCTCCCATGACAACAACATCGCCCGAGGTGAGCCATAAAGACTCGGTCTTTCCACCGCGAGTGGTGGTGCCCATTCGGAAAAGTGCATCATCGCCCAAAGAGACTGAAACAACAGGCCATCGAAAATCGCCTTCATCTTTGTCTTGATGCATACCCATGCGGGCGGCTTCGCCGTAGAAATTGACCAGACAGCTCACCGGTTCGCGGTCACACGCGGCGACCGCGCGCCAAATCGAGAGGATGCTCTCAGGGATTTCAGGCCATGTCCCACCCTTCGGATGATGCGCCTGATACCGATAGCCTGACCGGTCCGTGACCCATCCGAGTTGCCCGGCAGAGGTCATCTTGACGGACATTTGTTTCCCGCTTGGTGTCACGGGTGCAAAGAAGGGTGCATCGCTCGCAACCTGGCGAATTTGATCCACGAGTGATTCTTGCGCCGCACGGTCTAGAAACCCTTTGTAAACTTGGAACCCTCGAATGTTCAGCGGGGGATTGGGTGTCATTTTTGGTTCCTAACGGCATGCAGTCGCAAAACACGCGAAAATTGGCATTCTCTCGTCAAACTGATGCTTGCAGCACCTATTCTGGCTCCCTATATACCCTGCGAAGCGTGGTGGCCAAAGGTCACCGCCATCAGGATCGGGGCGAGATGCCAAAACGGGTCTCGTCTCGTAAATATCGCCTTAAGTTAGAAGGGATCAAAATATGGGCAAAGTTATTGGTATCGACCTCGGTACAACAAACTCCTGCGTTGCCATCATGGATGGCTCCCAAGCACGTGTGATCGAAAACGCGGAAGGTGCACGCACCACCCCGTCTATCGTCGCATTCACAGATGACGAGCGCCTCGTAGGCCAGCCGGCGAAACGCCAGGCCGTCACCAACCCAGAAAACACTGTCTTTGGCGTAAAGCGTCTGATCGGTCGTCGCTTTGACGATCCGGCTGTCGAAAAAGACAAGAAAATGGTGCCATTCGCCATCGTAAACGGCGGCAACGGCGACGCATGGGTGGAAGCACGCGGCGAGAAATACTCCCCGTCCCAAATCTCTGCTTTCACTCTGGGCAAAATGAAAGAAACCGCTGAGTCCTACCTCGGCGAAGAAGTCACTCAGGCGGTTATCACCGTTCCTGCGTACTTCAACGACGCGCAGCGTCAGGCAACCAAAGACGCGGGTAAAATCGCGGGTCTGGAAGTTCTACGTATCATCAACGAACCAACTGCAGCGGCTCTGGCCTACGGTCTGGATAAAGAAGATACTCAAACCATCGCGGTTTATGACCTTGGTGGTGGTACCTTCGACGTGACCATCCTGGAAATCGACGACGGTCTGTTTGAAGTGAAATCCACCAACGGTGACACCTTCCTCGGTGGTGAAGACTTCGACATGCGCATCGTGAACTACCTCGCAGATGAGTTCAAAAAAGAGCACGGCGTTGATCTGTCCAAAGACAAGATGGCCCTGCAGCGTCTGAAAGAAGCGGCAGAAAAAGCGAAGATCGAGCTGTCTTCTGCCTCCCAAACAGAGATCAACCAGCCGTTCATCTCTATGGGCAAGGACGGCGCGCCTCTGCACATGGTGCTGAAACTGACCCGCGCGAAACTGGAATCTCTGGTTTCTGACCTGATCAAGAACTCCATGAAGCCATGTGCGGCAGCGCTGAAAGACGCAGGTCTTTCCGCGTCTGACATCGACGAAGTTGTTCTGGTTGGTGGTCAAACCCGTATGCCGAAGGTCATCGAAGAAGTGACCAAATTCTTCGGCAAAGAGCCACACAAGGGTGTGAACCCTGATGAGGTTGTGGCGATGGGTGCTGCGATCCAGGCCGGTGTTCTGCAAGGCGACGTGAAAGACGTTGTTCTCTTGGACGTGACCCCACTGTCCCTGGGTATCGAAACTCTGGGTGGCGTGTTCACTCGTCTGATCGACCGCAATACAACGATCCCAACGAAGAAGTCTCAGACTTTCTCGACTGCGGAAGACAACCAAAACGCTGTGACCCTGCGTGTATTCCAGGGTGAGCGCGAAATGGCTGCGGACAACAAGATCCTTGGCCAGTTCAACCTGGAAGACATCCCGCCGGCACCACGCGGCATGCCTCAGATCGAAGTGACCTTCGACATCGACGCAAACGGCATCGTATCCGTTGGCGCGAAGGACAAAGGTACCGGCAAAGAGCAGTCGATCACGATCCAAGCGTCTGGCGGTCTGTCTGACGAGGACATCGAAGCAATGGTTCAAGACGCGGAAGCAAACGCTGAAGCGGATAAAGAGCGCAAAGAGCTGGTGGAAGCACGCAACCAGGCGGAAAGCCTCATTCACTCGACTGAAAAGTCCATGGAAGAGCATTCCGACAAGGTTGACCCAACCACTATCGAAGCGATCGAACTGGCAATCGCAGCTCTGAAAGACGATCTGGAAGACGAAAAAGCGTCTGCTGACAAGATCAAGTCTGGTGTTCAGAACGTCACTGAAGCGGCAATGAAACTGGGCGAAGCGATCTACAAAGCGCAAGCTGATGAAGCTGGTGATGAGCCAGAGGCCGCTGACGCGAGCCCAGCAGATGACGATATCGTCGATGCTGACTTCGAAGATCTGGATGGCGACAAGCGCTAATCGCGCGGTCGGACCCTGATTTATGGGCCGGTCCACCATGGATCGGCCCTTATCATTCCGGCTCAGAGGAGTAACCCATGGCAAAACGCGACTACTACGACGTGCTGGGTGTGGGCAAAGGCGCCTCTGCGGACGAAATCAAAAAAGGCTATCGCAAGAAGGCCAAAGAATTTCACCCGGACCGCAACGCCGACAATCCAGACGCCGAAGCCAAGTTCAAAGAAGCCAACGAAGCCTATGAGGTTCTGAAAGACGCCGACAAGAAAGCAGCCTACGACCAATATGGTCATGCAGCTTTCGAAAACGGCATGGGCGGTGGCGGCGCAGGCCGAGGCCATCCAGGCGGTGATTTTTCATCCGCCTTCTCTGATGTGTTCGACGATCTATTTGGTGACTTTATGGGCGGCGGTCGCGGTGGCGGACGCCAACGCGCAGCGCGCGGCTCTGATCTGCGTTACAACCTGCGTGTCACACTGGAAGAAGCCTATTCCGGGCTGCAGAAAACCATTCAGGTGCCAACCTCCGTATCTTGCGGAGAATGTAACGGAACCGGCGCCGAGGGCGGAGCTGAACCAACCACATGCCCAACCTGTTCTGGCATGGGTAAAGTCCGTGCGCAGCAAGGCTTCTTCACCGTTGAACGCACCTGTCCAACCTGTAATGGCCTTGGTCAGATCATCAAAAACCCATGTCGCGCCTGTGGTGGCGTAGGCCGTGTCGAGAAAGACCGCTCACTGGCGGTGAACATCCCTGCGGGTGTTGAAACTGGCACGCGCATTCGTCTGGCTGGCGAAGGTGAAGCGGGTCTGCGTGGCGGGCCTACCGGTGATCTTTACATCTTCATCGAAGTGACCAAACACAAGATATTTGAACGTGAAGGCACCAACCTCTTCTGCCGCGTACCGGTCTCTATGACCGCAGCGGCGCTGGGTGGCGATATCGAAGTACCAACCATTGACGGCGGGCGCAGCCGGGTGAAAATCCCGTCAGGCAGTCAATCTGGTCGTCAGATGCGCCTGCGCTCCAAAGGCATGCCAGCTCTGCGTGGCACGGGCCAAGGCGACATGTTCATTGAACTTGCGGTGGAAACGCCTGTGAATCTCACGAGCCGACAAAAAGAACTGCTGAAAGAGTTCGACGAGCTCTCAGAGGACAACAGTCCCGAAAGCAGCAGTTTCTTTAAATCGGTCAAGGGCTTCTGGGATTCGATGAAATCCTAAGTCAGCCAAAAGATCTTGAATTGGGCGCGTCTTCGGGCGCGCCTTTTTCATTGTGTTTCCCACGCCTTTACCAAATCCTAACTTTGATTTCTGAGTTTTGGGTATGCCTCAGCGTAGCCAACTCGAAGAGCAATCGCTCCCCATGTTTCAAAGCCCGCAACCGGTGCCAAAAGGGGGTCGGCTCCCTTCGTACATCAAAGATCATCGAAAGCGCCTTCGAGATCGTTTTATCAAAGGCGGTGCAAGCGCCCTGCCCGATTACGAACTCTTGGAACTGGTTCTCTTTCGCGCCATCCCCAGACAAGATGTGAAACCCCTCGCGCGTCGCCTGTTGGATCGGTTTGGCAATTTCAATGGCGTGATTACCGCGCCAATCTCGCGTCTGAAGGAATCCTACGGTGTAGGAGATGCTGTGATATGCGAGCTGAAAATCGTTGAGGCAGCAGCACAGCGGTTGGCGCAATCGAAGGTGCTGAACAAGCGGGTGATCAGCTCTTGGGATGCGCTATTGGATTATTGTCAAACAAGCATGGCGCATCTGGACACGGAACAATTTCGCATCTTGTTTCTTGATACTAAAAACACTCTGATCGCTGACGAATTGCTGGCACGCGGCACAGTTGATCATGTGCCAGTCTATCCGCGCGAAGTTATGAAACGCGCCCTAGAGGTAAACGCAAGCGCTCTGATCTTGGTTCATAATCACCCCTCGGGTGACCCCACCCCATCACGTGCCGACGTGGAAATGACGATGCAAATTCAAGAGGCTTGCTCAGTCATGTCGATCACCCTGCATGATCACTTGATAATCGGGCAATCAAAGCATCTGAGCTTCCGCTCCGAACAACTGCTCTGAACTAACGCAGCCAGACCTCGACGCGGCGGTTCACCTGTCGACCCCAAGCGCTTTCATCACAGGCCATCGGGAGCGCCTCTCCATAGCCCTCAACAGCGATCTCAAGCTTGCTCAGGTCAGCGGTCTCCGCAGCTGACAGCACTGCATTACGCACTGACTCCGCGCGACGTAGCGCGATGCTACGGTTGGCATCTGCAGAGCCCTCTCCGTCGCTGAATCCCACAAAGACCAACTCTCGCCCGTCATAGGTGCCTAGCTCCAAGGCGCGAGCCAATTGTTGCGCGTTGGATTGTGACTGCGGGTCCAAGGCGGAGACTCCCGGGCGGAAGCGGAAAGTTGTGGTTAGACGGTCATGATTGCCAAGCCGATTCACGATGGCCTGTACATCTGCCAAGGGCACCGATTTCTCGGCCTGAGCAATAGCATTTGCGAAACGCTCACCCTGCAAGGCGATCGAGATCTCCTCCGGGGACTGATCAACGAATCCTGCCCGGCGGATCACAATCTGGGCGGCTGGACCGCGTGTATAGGTCAGAAAATCGCGTGCCATTTTGGGCAGGCGTCGTGCGGGCAGATAGAGGAACATCGGTGCCGTCAGGGGGTAGTCCTCTGTCTTGATTCCGCGCCTTGTTGCGTGCACGGCAAACCCGCAGCCCCCAGCCAGTGGCATGCGCATCGCCGAGCCGGAACTGGCGTAGGTCGCAATCCCAATCGCAAAGGGGTCGCGCTGCACCGCGCTGACCAAAGCGGCCATTTGGGTATGGAACTGTGTGGTCTCGCTGATTTCTTTTCCAGAGGGTGCCAGCAACCTATCTTCGATGGCCTGCAAAAGACCGGAATTCTGTTGAGGGGCATGCAGGGTGATTGGCGCATCAGGCCCACCAAGCGCCTGCCAATTGTCAATCTCTCCCGCGAAGACACGTGCCAGTTCAGAGGCCGTCACCCGGTCAACTGGATTACCAGGTGCCACGACGGGCACAAGCGCATTCAGAGCAAGAACACGGCTGCGGTTTTTACCCCGCATATTGCCCAGCCCCGCTTCAAAACCGCGCTGCGCTTCATCCTCGCGAATTTCACGCAAGGACATGACGATATCAGCTTCATCTGCAAGCAGGTCGGCAAATCCTTCGTCTGTGGTCGAGGCGCTAAAGGTGAACCGGGCCAAGTCTGTGCTGGTTTGCGCATCACCCAGAACATAGGTGAAATTCGCTGTATCCTCGATTTCACGGGCAACCGAGTAGCCATTTCGTAGGGCAAAACCATCCAGCAGAGCTGGCATCAAAATCTCTGCCATTCCCGCAGCCCCAGCGATTGTGATCTCAGCAACAAAATCTGTCAGGTTCGGGCAGGCTGGACCGTCACAGGTGACGCCGGAGCCATCAACTGTCAGTTCTCCATAAACCGTTTCAACGCGGTAGAATTCCCCGTCGAACCCCAAAAGCGTACCGGAGATCTCAACCGCACCATCAGGTGAAGTCAGGGTGATATCCTGCGCAGAGACAGAGGTGCCAAAAATAGAAAGTGCGGCGATACACGCCGCACGCAAAATTGTCATAATGGGACCCTGCGCTGCGCTTAATTATTGCGCGCGATTGTCAGGTCTTCGAGCAGGTTTTTCAACACCAGAAAATCACCTGTCGCACCACATTCTGGCATTGCAATCTCAAACCGATTGGTGGCGATGTCGCCGCCAGCATGAATTTGCATTGTATCCGCCGCGATTGCGCGATTGCAGTTAGCGCCATTGACCTCTGCTTCCACAGAAAGCACGACATTGCCATCACGGCTCGGGTTGCCAATTGGGAAGGTGTAAACATCTGCCATACGCGAAATCTCGCTATCGCCAGCCCCCATACGCATCATGAAGCCACCGTCACCACCAACAACAGCGGTCAAATCGCGCGGGTTGCCAAACCAGACGTGCCCGTCGGTGTCATAGTCGGCTTCAAATTCCAAAGCATGGATTTGCAATCCAGTTTCGCCTGCCCATTGGAGCGCAACGCGATCATAGAACACGATAGAGGAGACCAAAGTTTCCGCGAAGACTTCGCTGCCATTTGGAAAAGACACACCAAATTCTGCCAGTTCATCAAAGGCAGGCACTGTGATGTCCAACACTCCGCTATCACTCAGAACCTCATGAAACTTAAGACCTTCATGTGAAATCGCGATCCGTGCATTCGGCATGCAGGTCGCCTCGATGTGAAGGTTCACCAAAGCTGCGACTGTTGCTTCTGCCTCGACACGAATATCGCAGCCCAGCACAGGTGCGGGCTCTTCGCGCGGCAAGGCAGCGATGGGTGTGTCTTCAGATAATGTCAGAGCCACTGGCTGCACCGGAAGAGATGCTTCGGGCTCGGCAGGTACCTTGGGCAAGAACTGCCCTGTCAAACCCAAAGAAGAGGCAATCTGAATCGACGCTTCAGATGGTACAGCAAGCTTTTTCACCTTTTCCGGCTGCACACTGGCGGCTTCTGTTGGCGTCCCGCTCTGCAAGAAAAATCCCACTACGGCAGCTGACGCAGCTGTCCCCGCGATCAAAGCCAATTTACCGGACCGACCAGACAATTTGATAAGTTTGAACGGAACCATCTGAGATCCCTCCTACTCGCAATAACTCATCCTGCAAGCTGGACAGCAAAAAGGGCGCCGCTGTGGCGCCCTTTGGGTGTTTCTCAGACGATTCCTTGCCGGTTCAGGACAGTTTGCCATGGCAATGTTTGAACTTTTTACCGGAGCCACATGGGCAGAGATCATTGCGTCCTGGATTACCCCATGTGCTTGGGTCGTCTTCATTGAAGCCTTCAACCAACGGCGTGCGGTTTGCTTTTTCGGCAGCCTCTGCCTGCGCCTGCATCGCCGCGGCCTGCTGCGCCTGGACCTGTGCAATCATTGCCTTTTGTTCTTCCTCTGTCAGAGGACGAATTTGGCTCAGATTGCGGGTCACATCGGTTCGCAGCCCATCCAGCATGCCTTCAAACAGTTGGAAGGCTTCGGACTTGTATTCATTGAGCGGGTCACGCTGCGCATAGCCGCGGAAGCCCACAACAGAGCGCAGGTGTTCCAACGTCAGCAAGTGTTCACGCCATTTACGATCGATGATCTGAAGCAAAAGCTGCTTTTCGATGCCACGCAGTTGCTCTGGGCCGAACTGTGCCGCTTTTTGCGCCATGTGCTCGTCAGCCGCATTCTCCAGACGTTCGATGATGTCTTCATCATCCACGCCCTCTTCCTGAGCCCATTCCATCACCGGCACATCAATGCCCAGCTGTTCAATGGTGGCTGCATAAAGACCTTCGGTGTTCCATTGATCGGCATAGGATTTCGGCGGCATATATTCATCCACCAGATCACCGATCACCTCATGGCGCATGTCCTGAACGATTTCAGACAGGTCCTCGGCTTCCATGATCTCGCGACGTTGGGAGAAGATCACTTTCCGCTGATCGTTCATAACGTCATCGAATTTCAGAAGCTGTTTCCGAATGTCAAAGTTACGGCCTTCGACCTTCGCCTGTGCGCGTTCGAGCGATTTGTTGACCCAAGGGTGCACAATCGCTTCGCCTTCTTTCATACCCAGAGTGGACAGAACCTTGTCCAGACGATCCGAGCCAAAGATACGCATCAGGTCGTCTTCCAAAGACAGGAAGAAAGCAGAACGACCCGGGTCACCCTGACGGCCAGAACGACCGCGCAGCTGGTTGTCGATACGGCGGCTTTCGTGACGTTCTGTTGCCAGAACAAATAGACCACCCGCAGCCTTAACTGCGTCCTCGTCGGCCTTGTGGCCCTCTTCGATCTTGGCGCGAATTTCATCTGGGTTCGCTTCAGGATCCGCCGCGATGGCTTCCATGATTTTGAACTCAACGTTGCCGCCGAGTTTGATGTCAGTACCGCGGCCCGCCATGTTGGTCGCGATGGTCACCGCACCCAGCTTACCGGCGTCAGCAACGATTTGCGCTTCCTGCTCGTGCTGGCGCGCGTTCAGAACGTTGTGTTTGATGCCGGCGTTGTTCAGCAGATCAGACAGCAGCTCGGATTTTTCAATCGATGTTGTACCAACAAGAGTCGGCTGCCCCTTGGCGGAGGCCTCTTTGATGGTCTCAACGATGGCGTTGTATTTTTCCTGAGCGGTCCGGTAGACTGCGTCGTCGTCATCCACGCGTGCCACTGGTCGGTTGGTTGGAACTTCAACCACACCAAGCCTATAGATTTCGTGGAATTCTTCCGCCTCAGTCAGAGCAGTACCGGTCATGCCGCCCAGCTTGTCGTAGAGACGGAAATAGTTCTGGAAAGTCACCTGCGCCAGCGTCACGTTTTCAGGTTTGATCGACACGTTTTCCTTCGCCTCAATCGCTTGATGCAGGCCTTCGGACAGACGACGACCTGACATCATGCGACCGGTGAATTCGTCGATCAGCACAACCTCGTCACCGCGTACAATGTAGTCCTTGTCTTTGGTGAAAAGCTTGTGCGCCCGCAGACCTTGGTTCACGTGGTGCACGATGGAAGTACTTTCTGGATCATAAAGCGATTGACCCTCTGGCAAGATGCCACGCGCCAGAAGCTGCTCTTCCAGCCAGTCGTTGCCTTCGTCCGTAAAGGACACGTTACGTGTCTTTTCGTCCAAGGTGTAATGTTCGTCGCTAATCTCCGGGATCACTTGATCGACGGACATGTAAAGCTCTGTACGGTCTTCGGCAGGGCCGGAAATAATCAGCGGGGTCCGCGCTTCGTCGATGAGGATCGAGTCAACTTCGTCGACGATGGCAAAGTAATGATCACGCTGCGCAAGGTCTTTCAGCTCGGACTTCATGTTGTCGCGCAGATAGTCAAAGCCAAGTTCGTTGTTGGTCGCATAAGTGATGTCACACTTGTATGCGGCCTTCTTTTCGTCCTCAGGCTGTTGAGGGTAGATCACACCAGTGGTCATGCCAAGGGCGCCGTAGACTTTGCTCATCCATTCCGCGTCACGGCGGGCGAGGTAGTCGTTCACGGTCACGATGTGGACTCCGCGGCCTGTCAGGGCGTTCAGGTAGGCTGGGAAGGTCGCCACAAGGGTTTTACCTTCACCGGTTTTCATTTCAGAGATATTGCCTTCGTGCAGGAAGATGCCGCCCAGCAGCTGGGTATCAAAAGCTCGCAGACCCAGAGCGCGTTTCGCTGCTTCACGGCAGTTGGCAAAAGCTTCGGGCAGGATCGCGTCCAGCGCTTCACCATCTGCCACACGTTTACGGAACTCTTCGGTTTTATTGATCAGCTGCTCGTCGCTTAGTTTCTCAAACTCAGCTTCCAGCGCATTGATCTTTTCGACAGTCGAACGGGTTGCCTTGATCTTACGGTCGTTCGGCGTTCCGAAGACCATTTTCGTCAATTTACCAAAACCCAACATGTTCGCTTGTCCTTCGTTGACAATTTCTTGCGCCGCAAATGCTTGCCCGTTCTGCGCCCTGCTCATACAAACGGGGCAAAGGTTTCTTGCGACGGCCTCAAGGCGATGTAAGGGGCCAGTTATACAGTGTCAACGTCGCCAGCCAGTGCGGCCCCCTGTCGGGGTAAAACCAAGGACGAAACGATGTCAAAAACCCTCAATTTTCTGCGTAGCTCCGCTGTAGCGCTTCTGCTCGCGACACCAGCCATTGCAGACGATTCGCCCAATGCTGCCACGGTTGTTGCGACGGTGAATGGAAATGACATCACTCTCGGTCAGATGATCGCACTGCGATCTAGCCTAGACCCTCAATATCAATCACTTCCTGATGACGTTTTGTTCAACGGCATTCTCGATCAACTGGTACAGCAGTCTTTGCTGGCAAGCACCTTTGAAGGGGACACCCCCAAGCGCGTAGAGCTGAATCTTGCAAACCAACGCATCAGTCTACTGGCCGCTGATGTCCTGGAGACTCTCATCGCGGAAAAAGTGGACGAAGCCGCTATCGAAGCCGCTTACTTGGAGCGCTTTGCTGACTTCGAGGGCGCTCGTGAATACAATGCCTCCCACATTCTGGTGGAGACCGAAGAAGAAGCGAAAGCCATCGCGGAAGACGTGCGTGGCGGTGCAGACTTCGCGGCAACTGCAAAAGAGAAGTCCACTGGTCCTTCTGGTCCAAATGGAGGGCAACTTGGTTGGTTTGGCCCCGGTCAGATGGTTGCTCCATTTGAAGCCGCAGTTGAAACATTGGAAGTGGGACAGGTCTCTGATCCTGTTCAGACACAGTTTGGCTGGCATGTGATTATACTGAACGATACTCGGACGCAGGAAGCTCCTGCTTTGGCCGAGGTTCGCCAAGAAATCACCGGCGAAGTTCAGCGCCAAGTCATCGATGCCGAGATCGCGCGCGTTCGCAAAGCAGGTGACGTTGATACAAGTGGCAGCGAGGGTATCGACCCTGCCATTCTGAAACAAGACGACTTGCTGGAGAACTAAGTTGGCGACGATCGAAAACGTTTCCCCGCTGGCCCCAGCGGCCTTTCCGGATTTGCCAGAAATCGGTGGGGTCAAATTTGCCTCCGGCGAAGCAGGTGTGAAGTATTCCGGCCGCAAGGATGTGTGTCTGATCACGCTAGCACCAGGTAGCGCTGTGGCAGGGACATTCACAAAGTCGGCTACACGCTCTGCCAACGTTCTGGATTGCCAGCGCAAATTGGGCAGTGACTCAGCGGCAGGCGCGGCTTTCTTTATAAATTCAGGCAACTCCAACGCCTTTACCGGGCGCGCTGGAGAAGGGTCCGTACAGGCGATTAGCAAATCAATCGCTGAGGCAACGGGCTTGCCTGAGAACCGGATTTTCACATCTTCGACTGGCGTTATTGGTGAGCGCCTGCCGCATGAAAAAATCACGGCCAAAGTGGCGGATCTAGCGGCAGATCTGAGCGCCGGTGGTATCGAAGGTGCGGCGCAAGCCATCATGACGACCGACACTTTCGCGAAAGCTGCAACAGCAACGATCGAGATCGAAGGTCAACCCGTGAAAATCGCAGGGATCGCCAAAGGTTCGGGCATGATCGCACCTGATATGGCGACCATGCTGGTATACATTTTTACTGATGCAAAGGTTGAGCAAACACTGCTGCAAACCATGCTGTCTGAACTGACAAATGTGACTTTCAACTGCATCACTGTAGATAGTGACACCTCGACCTCAGACACCCTGCTGCTGGGTGCGACTGGTGCCTCTGGTGTAGAAATCACAGAAATCGCGGGGACGTTTCATGATGCGCTAGAGCAGGTCATGCTCGAGCTTTCTCATCTGGTGGTAAAAGACGGCGAAGGCGCCACCAAATTTGTTGAGATCCAGGTGACCGGCGCCGCCAATGATGTGGATGCAAAAACCCACGGTTTGGCCATCGCAAATTCACCGCTTGTGAAAACTGCCGTTGCGGGTGAAGACGCGAACTGGGGCCGCGTAGTCATGGCGGTCGGCAAATCCGGGGCAGCTGCTGACCGTGATCTCTTGTCCATTCGGTTTGGTGACATCGTGGTTGCGGAAAAGGGCTGGGTCGCCGAAAGCTATGCTGAGGAAGACGGCGCAGCTTACATGAAGCGGGACCATCTGGTGATCGGTGTCGATCTCGGCCTAGGCGACGGTAAAGCCACAGTCTGGACCTGCGATTTGACCCATGGCTACATCTCGATCAACGCCGACTACCGGTCTTAAGAGGTGGGTATGAAAACGGTACTTGTTTCCGCAGTTGCTTTGATCGACCGGGATGGGCGCGTGCTTCTGGCACAGCGCCCAGAAGGTAAATCCATGGCCGGTCTCTGGGAGTTTCCCGGCGGCAAAATCGAAGATGGTGAGACGCCGGAAGCAGCATTGATCAGAGAGCTGGAAGAAGAGCTTGGGATCAACACCTGGGCCAGCTGCCTCGCGCCACTGACCTTTGCCAGTCACTCTTATGATTCGTTTCACCTGCTGATGCCGCTCTTCGCTTGCCGCAAATGGGAAGGCACCCCAATGGCAAAAGAGGGCCAAACCCTGAAATGGGTGCTGCCAAAGGACCTGCGAAACTACCCAATGCCGGAAGCAGACGTGCCTTTGATCCCTATTTTGAGGGATTGGCTGTGAGTTCTAGGGATTTCAAGCCTACGACTGAGACATAATCCTTTTGTTAACCAATTTCTTGTTGGAAAAATTTTATTTGTGCTAAATGTATCTTTAGTGCGGTGAGTAACTGGGTCGCCGCCAAATTCTAATATTCACAATGTCGATCAATCTGGGGGGATTGGACATGTTGAGAACCATCATGGTGGGAACCTGCATTTCCGTGCAGGGGCTCTTCGTGAAATCCCTGCCAAACGGGCGCATCGTTGTCCGTGTTGGTGACAAGGTATTTCAGGGAAAGCCAGTTTAACAAGTTTATCTGTTTATCAAGAAGCGCTGCCGCGGAGACGCGAGGCGCTTTTTTGACGCTCGCATATTATTCCTGAAACAAAAAAGCCCGCCAATACTGGCGGGCTTTTGGTTTTCTAAATGGAACCGACTTAGTCGAGTGTACGTTCGACTTCTTCGCGCTCGAAAATCTCGATCACATCGTCAGCGCGGATATCGTCGTAGTTTTCAAACGCCATACCGCATTCTTGACCGGACTGAACTTCCGCCACTTCGTCTTTGAAGCGTTTCAGGGTCTTCAGCGTGCCTTCGTGGATCACCACGTTGTCGCGCAGCAGGCGAACACCCGCAGAACGACGCGCCACACCTTCGGTGACAAGACAACCGGCAACTTTACCAACGTTGGACACTTTGAAGACGTCCTTGATGGTCGCGTAACCGATGAAGTTCTCTTTGATCTCCGCAGAAAGCAGACCAGATGCCGCCGCTTTCACATCATCCACAAGGTCGTAGATGACGGAGTAGTAACGAATCTCAACGCCCTTCTGGTTCGCAGTGTTGCGAGCAGATGCATTTGCACGGACGTTAAAGCCCATGATTGGCGCACCGGAGGCTTCCGCCAGACCAACATCAGATTCTGTGATCGCACCAACACCAGAGTGGAGGACACGTACACGAACTTCATTGTTGCCGATCTTCTCCATCGCCTGAACGATGGCTTCCGCAGACCCCTGCACGTCAGCTTTCACCAGAATTGGCAGTTCAGAGACGTTCTCGTCTTCTTTTGCCTTCTGCATCAGCTGTTCCAGAGTGGTCGCCGCACCAGCTGCCGCGCGTTTGTCTTTGGCCGCTTTCTCACGGTATTCCGCGATCTCACGCGCCTGCGCGTCGGTTTCGGTCACGTTCAGAACGTCACCTGCTTCTGGTGTGCCGTTCAGACCCAGAACCTCAACCGGAACGGATGGGCCAGCTTCTTCAACGCGTTCACCCTTGTCGTTGATCAGCGCACGGACCTTACCGTACTGCTCACCTACAACAAAGATATCACCCTGACGCAGCGTACCCTTCTGAACCAGAACGGTCGCAACCGGGCCACGACCCACGTCAAGCTGCGCTTCAATCACAGCACCCTGTGCTGCGCGATCTGGGTTGGCTTTCAGTTCCAGAATTTCAGATTGCAGCGCAATCGCTTCCAGCAACTCGTCCAGACCCTGACCAGTGATAGCAGAGACTTCAACGTCCTGAACTTCACCAGACATGGCTTCCACGATCACCTCATGCTGCAGCAGTTCTGCGCGCACTTTGTTTGGATCAGCCGCTGGCTTGTCGCATTTGTTGATCGCCACAATCATCGGCACTTCTGCCGCTTTCGCGTGGTTAATCGCCTCGATGGTCTGCGGCATCACAGAGTCATCCGCCGCAACAACCAGAACAACAATGTCTGTCACCTGCGCACCGCGGGAACGCATGGACGTAAACGCCGCGTGGCCCGGAGTGTCGAGGAAGGACAGGGTTGTGCCACTGTCGGTGGTCACCTGATACGCACCAATGTGCTGGGTGATGCCACCGGCTTCGCCAGCAACCACTTTCGCGTCACGGATCGCATCCAACAGAGATGTTTTACCGTGGTCGACGTGGCCCATAATCGTGATGACCGGAGGACGTGGCTGCAGATCTTCGTCTTTGTCGTCAACGTCTGTGATGACATCTTCCACATCAGAATCAGAAACGCGCACAACTTTGTGGCCGAATTCTTCGATGATCAGTTCCGCAGTATCCGCATCAAGCGTTTGGTTCTGCGTCACCATCATGCCCATTTTCATGAGCTCTTTAACAACGTCAGCCACACGTTCCGCCATCCGGTTCGCCAGCTCAGAAACCACGATGGCTTCTGGCAGCTGAACGTCACGGATGATCTTTTCACGCTCGACCTGGCCACCCATCGCCTTTTGGCGCGCACGCTCTTGCTTACGCTTCATAGCTGCCATGGATTTCTGACGACCGCCTGCACCACCGGTGGCTTGGCTCAGTGTCAGCTTGCCAGAACGACGACCATCATCGCGACCACGACCGCGGCCACGCTGTTCGCGTTCCCGATCCGCTTTGCGCGGCGTCGCAGCAGGTGCTGGTTTGTGGTTTGGTTCACGCTTGGCAGGCGCTGCCGCTTTCGGAGCCGCCTTTGCAGCCGCCGCTTCTGCAGCTGCGCGCTTGGCCGCTTCTTCAGCATCCTTACGCTTCTGTTCTTCAGCTTCCGCTTTGGCTTTCGCCTTTTCTTCCGCTTCGCGCTGTTCACGCTCTTTGGCTTCCGCCTCGGCGCGACGACGCTGACGCGCCTCTTCGCGCTCGCGCTCTTCAGCGGCGCGGCGTTCTTTGTCTTCGGCTTCGCGTGCCTTCGCAGCTTGCAGCGCCTTCAGACGACGCGCCATTTCAGCATCAGAGATGCCGGCAGGACGTTTGGAAGGGTCACCACCTGGCTTACCAGGGTTCACACCTGGTTTCGCTGCGCCTGGCTTTGGCACCACAACGCGCTTGCGTTTGGTCTCCACCACGACGTTCTTGGTCCGGCCATGGCTAAAGCTTTGCTTTACGTTGCCCGGACGGGCACCTGCACCACGTAGACCCAGAGTCTTTTTACCGTCGTTATCGCTCATCTAGCTGTCTTACCCTTTCCGACGGCCCCTGCCGCCGTAATTTCGCGTACGCCCTTTAGTCGTTGGGCTTCCTCTACAACTCTTTTTGTGAGTCCACCAGACGCAAGCGCCCCATGTATCACAGTTTGTCGCCCAAAAGCCAATCCCAGCTCACTTTGAGACAACCACCCAATGTAGCTGCCGTAGTGAGGCGTGCTCAGTTTGGACTTTCCACGACCAGAGCCGTCGATTGCCTGAATGAGGACTTCGGCAACTTCTTTCGAAAGCCAGTCCTTCACCTTTTCGTATCCGGCAACCGCATCGCCGGATTTCCGCGCCAGGCTGATCAGATCAACCACCCGGCGTGCCAATTGTTTTTCGACCTCATCTACCAAGCCTTCAGGCACTTTGACCTTGGCTTTAGCCGCGCGCGCAAACGCGCCTTTTGAAGCCGCCTTTTCGATCGCTGCGCGATCTGCAGACACCCACATGCCACGACCCGGAAGCTTCCCTAAAACATCAGGGAAGACCGTATTATCAGGGCCAACCACAAAGCGCACCAGCCCGTGTTTGGGCTGGGTATCGCCGGTAGCGATACATTTGCGTTCCGGGCCGTCTTCCCGGTTTTTCGGCTGACCACCGCGTGACATGTCGTTCTTGTGTCCTCAGGTCTTAAGCGTTTGCTTCCGGCGCTGCGTCAGTTGAAAAAACGGAGTCGGCGTCAATTTCTTCGCCTTCTTCACCTTCTTCTGCCTGCGCAATCAGTTCTTCCGGATCGACCCAACCCAGAACAACACGGGCGGTCATCACCAGATCCTGCGCTTCTTCCAGGGTCACACCAAATGGTTCCAGAACACCGTCGTCTTTGACGCGCTGACCATCGACTGTGGTCCAGCCACCGGCCAGTTCCCAGTCTGCACAGGTTGCGAAATCTTCCAGAGTTTTCACGTCGTCTTTCGCCAGCGCCTCTACCATTTGGGCAGTCAGACCTTCGAATGCAATAAGGCTGTCCTCTGCACCCAACGCACGGGCCGCATCCAGAGCTGCTTTTGCCGCTGCTTCCAGATAGTCACGCGCACGGGCCTGCAGCTCACTTGCAGTGCCTTCGTCCACACCGTCGATCACGAGCAGTTCGTCAATTTCAACGTAAGCAACTTCTTCCAAGTTGGTGAAACCTTCGGACACCAGAAGCTGTGCGAAGAATTCGTCGATATCCAGCGCATCCACAAAGAGTTTGGTGCGGGCTTCGAATTCTTTCTGACGACGTGCGGATTCTTCCGCTTCGGTCATGATGTCGATGTCGAGGTTTGTCAGCTGAGACGCCAGACGCACGTTTTGACCACGACGACCGATCGCCAAGGACAGCTGCTCTTCAGGAACAACAACTTCGATCTTGCCCGCTTCATCGTCCAGAACAACCTTGGTCACCTCTGCAGGCTGCAGCGCGTTCACCAAGAATGTTGGCTGATCTTCGTTCCAAGGGATGATGTCGATCTTCTCGCCCTGTAGCTCGTTCACAACGGCCTGCACGCGAGAACCACGCATACCAACACAGGCACCAACTGGGTCGATGGAGTTGTCGTATGAAATTACGGCGATCTTCGCACGGGAACCCGGATCACGCGCAACCGCCTTGATCTCGATGATACCGTCATAGATTTCTGGCACTTCCATTTTGAACAGCTCTGCCATGAATTCAGGTGCCGTGCGGGACAGGAAGATTTGCGGGCCACGCTGCTCGCGGCGCACATCTTTGATGTAGACGCGGATACGGTCGTTCGGGCGATAGCTTTCGCGGCCGATCTTTTCGTTACGACGCAGAACCGCTTCGCCACGGCCGATATCAACGATAACATTGCCGTATTCTTCGCGTTTCACCAGACCATTGATGATGGTGCCAGCCTTGTCTTTGAACTCTTCGTACTGACGATCACGCTCTGCTTCGCGGACCTTCTGCAGGATAACCTGCTTCGCAGATTGTGCCGCGATACGGCCCAGCTCTACTGGTGGGATTTCTTCCACATAAGTGTCGCCAACTTCCGGAGCTTCCAGATACTGCTTGGCTTGCTCTACGGTGAATTCTGCCTGGTAGTTTTCCAGCTCTTCATCTTCCACAACTGTGCGCACACGGGTGAAAGTCGCCTTACCGGTCTTACGGTCGATGGACACACGAATGTCCATTTCCGCGCCGTAGCGAGACTTCGCAGCACGTGCCAGCGATTCTTCCATCGCTTCGACAACCAGACCTGGGTCGATCATCTTCTCGCGTGCAACGGCTTCAGCAGTTTGCAGAAGCTCCAGCTGGTTTGCAGAGGTAATTGCCATTTACTCAGTCCTCCTTGGAACCGGTGTCGGTTTCGATCTCGTCAATATTATCTTCGTTCAAGGTGCCAGCTGCTTTGCGCTGCTTCAGCATTTCCTTGATCAGGTCGTCGGTCAGGATCAGCTTGGCATCCGCCAACCAATCAAATTGCAAACCAACCGTTTGGACCTCGCCAGAGGCTTCAATGTTCACCAGGACTTCTTCGCCTTCTACGCCTGCCAAAATACCGCGGAAACGTTTTTGGCCGTCGATCAGCTCGGTGGTCTCAATTTTTGCGTCATAGCCTTCAAAGGTCTCAAAGTCCTTCAGGCGTGTCAGCGGACGATCAATGCCGGGGCTGCCAACCTCAAGAACATAGGAATCATCCAGAGGGTCTTCCACATCCAGAATGGCGCTGACGGCGGTGCTGATTTCACCACATTCATCAACTTCAATACCGCCTTCAGGGCGTTCTGCCATAATCTGAAGCGTGTTGGTTTTGCCACCCATCAGACGCAGGCGCACCAGCTCAAACCCCATGTCTTCGATCACAGGGGCGACAATCTCGGCAAGCCGACTATCAATCGCTGTTTTGGCAATCATGTTGCTCATATACAGTGTCCATCCACTCAAACAGGCACAAAAAAACGGGCCCGCGGCCCGTTGGAAATTCCGGTGGTGCGTTCGACCCGAAGGTCCAGCGCGCCGCTGTTGAAAGGGCATATACGCTCAAACATCTGAGTCTGCAAGTCCAGTTTCCCCGTCCTGACAGAAGGCTCAATCTGAGAGCAAATGAGCTCAGGATCAGAAATAAGCTTTCGGTAACTCTTTTGGCTGACACTTACGCAATGAAACAGGACCCTGTTAACCCATTCATTCTGACTTATTTCAACGTTCGACAATCTCTGGGAATAATCGCGATGGTCTTCCCCTTACTGCTGTTGGCAGGGGGATTTGTGACCGAGGGCGAGGTGCTGCCATCGATCAGCGACTATTATTTTTCTGCCATGCGCGACTTCGTTGTTGGTGCCTTGGTCGCCATCGGCATTTTCCTAATGGCTTATAAAGGAGAGCGCGGCGCCCAGCGCGACTGGATCGATACACTCACGGGAATTGGCGCGGGGTCTGCCTCTATCGGGCTCGCGCTTTTTCCAAACAAGCCTCACGCGCTAGGCATCGAAACCTTCTTTCATGCCATTATGGATGACCGGATCAGTGTCGCGATCCACTTTCTATCAAGCTTTATTTTCCTGACGACGTTAACGCTTTTTTGCCTGTGTATTTTTTCACGTGACGCACACAGCCAAGAACGCCGGATATACTGGATGTGTGGCTGGGCAATCGTCGCCGCTGGGGTCACAGCAACATTTGCCAGCTTCGTGCGCGCCTTTGACTGGTTTGGTGCGCGCATGCTGGTAGAAGACCTGAATCTGATCTTCTGGCTCGAAGCAGCTGGCATCTGGGCCTTCTGCATTGCGTGGCTCATCAAAGGTCAGTCAGAGCGCAAATCAGCGCTCCGCAATTCCTCTCAGCCATCTGTCCATTTCTCATCGCGGTGGGTGCCATCGCAATAGGGCTTGTTCCCGGACTTTCCACAACGGCAGAGTACGTATTTCCGTTCAGACATATTCTCGGCCTGCGGCGGGACTGGAGACGGGACATCCAAAATCCAATACGGGCCATTTTTCTCAACTTGGATCTGCGGGCGCTCTGCCGTCAGATGCGGTTCATCTGTATCCGCAATGGCCAAAGCGCCTGACGGACAGGCAGCAATCACCTTTTTGACGTCTTCGATGCTGCCATTATCAGGAACCACCCACGGCCGCTTTGTGGCATCAAACACGTGCGGCGACAGCGCATTACAACGCGCAGCATGTGAGCAGAGCAACGGGTTGAACGTGACCGAAATCTCTTTGCCTTCATAAGTCAGCAGACGATCCCGTCCCGCCGGTTTGCCACCACGGCTTTCAAAGCCCGCATCAGTATGACTGCCGTCGCAGAACGGTTTGTTCTGACTTTGCCCACATCGACAAAGCGCCATCACTGGTTTGGCTTCGACCTCACTGCCATCGGGCAGGCGCATATGCGTGATGCCTTTCACAACAAGTGGTCCGTTTTCGCGTTCTTCAATGGTGGGTGTATCTGACATGGCTGGCTTCCTGGCTGTGTCCTTTGAAATCAGCTTAAATGCAGAAACTCAGACCACAAATGGTAATCTGTGTGCATTCACGCAGAGGTGTGCTGCGTTATGCGAACCACCAACGCTCGATCATGCGACCACTATCCTGGGCAAAAAGATTGCCAACTGCAGGCCCATGTGAAAGCCGCGCATGATGGGCATCCACGAAATTCGCAAAGGCCGGGATCAATGCGCCGCCTTCTTCCGCCATAAGGGCCTGCATCTCGTGATATAATGCCTGACGCTTCTGCGTGGAAAGTTCCGCCCGTGCACTCAGCAGCAAATGCTGGAAATGCGGGTTGTCCCAATGGCTGGCATTCCAAGCCCCGTCTCTGGTCGACATCATGGAAAACATCCAGTCTTCGGTAACACGACCGGACCAGACAGAGGCCTGAAGGTTCAGAGCACGATCATCAGCCTTGGAGTGGACTGACAATCCGGCCTTCGCAGCAGATGTCTGGAAAGCGCCGACTGCGCGTTCAATCGCCGAATGATGGTAACCGGAAGAAGGAAGCGTGACAGTCATCTCCTGAACACCGGCTTTCTTCAGATAGAATTTCGATTTATCGGGATCATAGACGTGGGCCGATAGATCAGCGGCTAGGAACTGGTTCATTGGCCCAATCGGGTGATCCTGCGCCATCCGCCCGTAACCAAGCAGTGCATCCTCCACCACGGCTTTGCGATCAATGGCAGACTTTAGCGCACGTCGCAGATTTAGGTCATGAAACGGCGCTTGGTCCGCGCGCATCGTGAAACCAATATGCTGATTGCCTGACACATCGGTCAGCCGCAAGGTCTTGTGGCCCTTGATCTCAGCCTGACGCGCAACATCAAAGTCATTGATTGCATCTACCTGCCCGCTCAGTAGTGCATTCGCTCGCGTCGAAGGATCATTCATCGCGATCAATTCAACTGCGTCAAACCAACCTTCCTTGCCGTCTTTGTAATGCCCTTGAACGCGCCCCAGCATCGTGCGCTTGCCGGGTTCAAAGCCAATGACTTTGTAGAGGCCAGTGCCAATACCCTGTTCCAGGGCCAGCTCAAGATTATCGCTCGGATAAATGCAAAGATGATAGTCAGCAAGCAGGAATGGGAAGTCAGCATTTGGTGCTGCAAGGCGGAATTCTACTTCATGCGCGGTCAGCGCCGTCATCTCCGAAATCGCAGAGACAATCACCCGCGCGGGCGAATTCACATCACTGTCGAGGTGTAGGCGCAAAGACGCGATCACATCTAGCGCTTCAAAAGGTTTGCCGTTGTGGAACTCAACGCCTTTGCGCAGCTTAAACGTCCACCGCTTGGCGTCTGTACTGGCTTCCCAGCTTTCGGCCAATTCGCCGATCAGCTCACCGTTGGCAGCCACCTGAGTAAGCGTATCGAAGACAGCGCCATGACCCGCCATGATCATGAACTGACCCTGATGGGTGCGGCTGTCCCAACGATCAGACGCAAATGCCCCGCCAACGCCAAGGCGTAATACACCACCGCGTTTCGCAGCTGCACCGAGGGGCAATCCAGACGCCGCAAGAACACCGGCGGCGGCGCCGGTCTTCAAAAGGCTACGTCTGTCCAAACGGGTTTTCACAGCAATGTCCTAAGTCGTTGACCCGACTCAAGAAAGCGCGGTTCGGGGCAATTTACAACCTCGCGATCGCAGAATTTACAGATTGGCGAAATCTTTCATCACTTGAATCAGTTCAGAGGTGATCCCCGGCTCACTCAATGCGTGCCCTGCATTCTGGATCATCCGCAGTCGGGCATTGGGCCATTTCTTTGCAAGCTCATAAGCTGAATGTGGCGGGCAGATCATGTCATAACGCCCCTGAACAATGACCCCAGGGATATGTGAGATCCGGTCCATATGCGCGAGGATCTGACCGTCAAAATCAAGGAACCCGGCATGGGTGAAATAGTGATTTTCCAGCCGCGAAAAAGCCCGCGCATAGTCCGCATGGGGCTGCCCTGGCATGCCGTTAGAAGCCATAGATGCCAAGGCATTCTCCCAGGCAGCCCAGGCCTTTGCGTATTTGATCTCAGTCTCACGATCGCCGCTAAAGAGCCGCTTGTGATAGGCCGCGATCATATCGTCTCGCTCGTCTTCCGGGATCAAGCTCGCGAAGCGCGTCCAGGTTTCCGGCCAGAATTGTCCAGCGCCGCCGCCATAGAACCAATCGAGCTCACACTGTGTCATCAGGAAAACGCCGCGCAGGATCAGTGCCACCGGCCGATCTGGATGCGTCTGCGCATAGATCAGAGCCAGTGTCGCGCCCCAGCTGCCGCCAAAGACAACCCATTGCTCAATGCCAAGCGCCTCACGGATACGCTCAATATCTGCAACCAGATGCCACGTCGTATTGTTCTCAATCTCTGCATGCGGTTTGGACCGCCCGCAGCCGCGCTGATCAAACAGGATGATCCGATAAACGCTGGGGTCAAAATACCGCCGCATCGCCGGACTCGCCCCGCCACCGGGGCCCCCATGGAAGACCACCACAGGAAAGCCATCTGGATTTCCGGACTGTTCGACATAAATCGAATGCCCGTCCCCCATATCCATCATCCGCTGATCAAAAGGATCGATCGGCGGAAATAAATTCTGAAGTGCGCTTTTATGACCCGAGTGTTTGTCCATATTCGATCTATATAGTATTGCGCGCCCAAATGAGCACATGGAGGCTAGAATGCAACCCACGATGAATACTGTCGACCCAGCCGAGGTCGCAAAGTTTCAGGCCATGGCCGCCGAATGGTGGGACCCGAATGGGAAGTTCAAGCCCCTTCATATGCTTAATCCTTGTCGGCTGGACTATATCACACGTCAGATTGCGGCGGAATTTAACCGTGACCTGACGTCAGAAAAACCATTCGAAGGTCTGACCCTTCTGGATATCGGCTGTGGCGGCGGCTTGCTGAGCGAACCAATGGCGCGCCTGGGGGCCACTGTCGTTGGTGCAGATGCCGCTGAACGCAATATTCCAGTGGCTCAGGTGCATGCGGAACAATCCGGGCTGACGATCGACTATCGCCACACCACCGCAGAAGCCATTGCCGCGGCAGGTGAGCAGTTTGACATTGTTTTGAACATGGAAGTTGTCGAACACGTTGCTGATCCGCAAGAATTCATCACGGTATGTCAGCAATTGGTGAAACCGGGCGGGCTAATGATCTGCTCGACCCTCAATCGCAATGCCAAGAGCTTTGCCATGGGCATAATCGGCGCCGAATGGGTCATGCGCTGGTTGCCGAAGGGAACGCATGAGTGGAGCAAGTTCATCACGCCTGATGAGCTCTATGGGATGTTAGAAACCGGAGGTTTGACGCCGGTGGATCGCAAAGGTTTTGTGTTCAATCCGTTGGGATGGAGCTGGTCAATTTCAGACCGCGATCTGAGCGTGAACTACGTGACGACGAGCACGAAGACAGCCGCTTAAAGCTCACAGCGGCTTTCCGAATGGATCCAACGGCCACCTAGTGCCGCGCAGTCCTCTACTTGCGCAGCTCCACGCAGCGTAGGAACCGAATAGACAAGCATGAAAATGACCGCGGCGATCACGGCAAAGAGGTTGAGGCCTCGTTTGCCCTTCACCCGTCTTCCTCAAGCTTCACGCGCAATTCGCGCAAGACTGGCAGCACACCTTTGACTCTGTGTTCGCCAAGATCGGTCACAACCTCGCTTAAGAGCGGTGCAATCAGGGCCAAGGCGGAATCGCGGGCCTGTTGACCAGCAGGGCTGATCGCCACCATCTTGCGGCGGGCGTCGTCCCAATCGGGTCGAATGTGGACGTAACCTGAAGTCTCAAGTTTGCCCAATGTGTTGGTCATTGCACCGCGCGTCACATGGAAAGCCTTGGCCAGTTGCGCTGGGCTTTTCTCGCTGTGGGAATGCGCGAGATGGTTCAGAACAGAGAAATGCGACAGCTCCATCCCCTTGGGCAAAGCCTTGGACAATCGGCTGCGCGCCAACTGGTCCGCCATCAGGATCTCGCTAAACAGCGAAACCGCTAAGACGCTGGAGTCATTTGCGTTCTGGGCCATCAAAATCCTTGTCATGCGTCAGCGATGGAATGCGCCTACGCGCTTCTGCCACTTTTTCACGGTCCAAATCAATGAAGATCATGCCCGATTCTGTTCCGGCGTCGGCCATCACCTCTCCCCAAGGAGATACGATCAATGAACGACCATAGGTTTTTCGAGTTGGCCCACGACTTGCACGATGCGTTCCTGTCTGGGCAGGCGCCAAAACCCAGCACCCAGTCTCAATAGCCCGTGCCTGAAGCAATGGATGCCAATGCGCCGCGCCGGTGACAGTCGAAAAGGCAGAAGGAATCGTCAGAACCTCCGCCCCGGCTTTGGCAAGCGCACGATGTAAATGGGGGAACCGGATGTCATAGCAAATCGAAAGGCCGATCTTTGCAAAGGGCGTTTCAGCGGCAACTGCAGTCTCACCCGGGCGGTAGCCTTTGGATTCGTGGTAGGTCTCGGTTTCCGAAACCGTCACGTCAAACATGTGGATCTTGTCATAGCGGGCTTTGATTTCCCCAGAAGGGGCAATCAAAAACTGCCGGTTCACAAAACGCCCATCAGGATCGTTGGACTTCAGTGCCAGCGAGCCGATAGTGACCCATAATCCAAGACGAGCCGCAACATCCTGAATGCCCTTCAAAAAAGAATCTTCGGCTTCTGGCCGCAAAACCTCATTCTGATGCGTGCGACTGCCGGAAACACAGTTCGTAACCTCTGGGGTCAGAACATATCCAGCGCCCTGATCCTTCGCTTGTTCCAGCATCTTGGTGACCACAGCCAGATTTTCAGCCGGGTCATCCGAAGATGTGATCTGAAGAAGCGCTGTTTTCATCAAGCCGCCAGAAGTGGGTCCAACTTACCCGAACGCTCTAGCGCCATCATATCGTCACAACCGCCGATGTGCTTTCCATCCACAAATATTTGAGGGAAGGTCCGTCCACCATTACTGCGCTGGATCATCTCTTCCTTGCGCGCGGGTTCTTTCCAACCGTCATATTCCACAAAGGCGACGCCTTTTTGTTTCAACAACCGCTTTGCTGCGGCGCAGTAGCCACACATTGGGCGGGTATAGATTTCGATTTGAACCATTGCCTGTTTCCTTAATCGCCAATTACCTGCGCGATTTAGGGGTGTTTTGCAACGCGTGCTAGCGCAATCACGTTCACTTGATCAGCACATGCATGCAAACAGGCCTCAGTTGCCGCTGAAAAGGTCGCTCCGCTTGTCATGACATCATCCACCAAAAGCACCGAAGCGGTTTTGAGCTGAGTCAGGTGTTTAGAATTCACAGAAATCGCGTTGCGAAGTTCTAAAAACCGTTCCTCTCGCGTTTTCCCATCGAGAGAGGCTGTTGCAAAGGTCCTTAATAGCAAATCTGGTATATATTGAAGAGAGAGCTCTTTCGCGACGCGCTCGGCCAAAAGGGCCGATTGATTGTATCGCCGTCGTAGAAACCGCGTCCAATGCAGGGGGATGGGCGCCACAATCGTAACTTCGCTCACTATGGGAGAGGCCTCCGCAGCCATCCACCGCGCCGCGGGTCTCGCGATGTCGTGGCGATCACCGTGTTTCAATCGCAGAACCAAAGAACGCGCTGCGCCCTCGTAAAGCAAAACCGAACGCCCCTGGCTCCATAGCGGGTCATTTGTCATGCAATCATCGCAAACCTCTTGATGTTCAGAAACTTGCCCAGGCAGCGGAATCCCACAACGATCACAGATTGCGCCCCCGATGAACGGCGTTTCGCGCCAGCACGACCCGCAAAGTTGGAAGTCTGACTCCACATGCACACCGCAAGCCACGCAACGTGGCGGAAAAATCATCTGAACCGCTGTTTGAACTTGTTCACGAGTGATCATATGGTCCGCGTCATGCAAAACGCTCCGCTTATCACCGACCGCAAAGCCCTGATGGCCAACCGGCGTCGTGCCGACCACGATGGCGGAATGTTCCTGCAAACCACCGCGGCCGACGATCTGCAAGATCGCCTATCGATGGTTAACAGAACCTTTACAAGCCCGGCGATTGTGACGCCCTTTCCAAAGATTTGGGAGGGACGGTTTGAGGACGCGGTGATTGTTCCTGATGACGAGGTTCTTTCATTAACGCCCGGCGCTCATGATCTGGTGATCCACGCGATGGCACTGCATTGGGCGAATGATCCTGTTGGCCAGCTGATCCAGTGTCGCCACGCATTGCAAAACGACGGTTTGCTGCTTACCGCAGGGTTTGGCGGCCAGACGCTGAACGAACTACGCGCGTGCCTCGCTCAGGCCGAATCCGAAATCACAGGCGGCCTCTCGTCACGTATCCTACCCATGGCGGAAATCCGAGATCTGGGCGGCCTTCTTCAGCGTGCAGGTTTTGCCCTTCCCGTTGCGGATGGATTGCCTTTGACGGTCAGCTATGAAAGCGCCTTTCACCTGATGAAGGACCTGCGCGCGATGGGGGAAACAAGTGCGTTGACCTCACGACGTAAAGAATTCTCACGTCGAGACGTCTTTCAGCGTGCTGCTGAAATCTATGCGGAATCCTATTCTGATAAGGGGCGCATCAAGGCCACGTTTGATCTGATCTTCATGACCGGTTGGGCCCCAGATGCCTCGCAACCCAAACCGCTACGTCCCGGATCAGCCGAGCATCGTTTGGCAGATGCTCTGGGCACAAAAGAGGGCAAATTGCCCAGGTCCTAAAAGATTGGTGAATTCTCAATTGACCCATGGCCTCAAGGCGCTATCTCAGGTGGAACGCACGCTTAACTCAGGACGCCATCATGTCAGCCACTCGCCCAGAACACGCGCCATCAGATCATCCGAGAGTTCCGCGCGGGAAAACCGGCATCCTGCTGGCAAATCTCGGAACGCCTGACGACTATACTTATTGGCCGATGCGCCGGTATCTCAGCGAGTTTCTGTCTGATAAGCGCGTGATCGATTATCCGGCATGGAAGTGGCAACCACTGCTGCAGCTTATCATTCTGACCAAACGCCCCTTTAGTTCCGGGGCGGCTTATAAGTCGATTTGGAATCACGATCTGGGCGAGAGCCCTTTGATGACCATCACAAAAGCGCAAACTGAAAAGTTTCGCGAGAGCATGACTGCGCTTTATGGTGATCAGGTGATGGTTGATTTCTCGATGCGCTACGGGAACCCTTCCACCAAGTCCAAGGTCCGCGCGATGGTTGAGGCGGGTTGCGAGCGGATCCTCTTTTTCCCGCTTTACCCGCAATATGCTGGTGCAACGACGGCCACGGCCAATGACGCCTTTTTCAAAGCCTTGATGGAGGAAACCTGGCAGCCTTCCGCGCGAACCGTGCCGGCTTATTTTGACAATGCGGAATACATCGAGGCGCTCGCACAATCCGTCGAAACGGCGTATGGTAAATTGGGCAAGCGCCCGGATATCTTGGTTGTCAGCTATCACGGAATGCCAACCCGCTACCTAATGCAGGGCGATCCATATCATTGCCAATGTATGAAAACGACGCGCCTGTTGAAGGAACGTCTGGGCTGGGCCGACACAGATATCGTCTCAACCTTCCAATCGAAGTTTGGCCCTGAAGAGTGGCTTCAGCCCTATACCGTTGAAGAGGTCGCTCGCCTTGCCGAAAGCGGTAAGAAGGATATCGCTGTGATCGCACCGGCCTTCTCTGCTGACTGCATCGAAACGCTGGAAGAAATCAACGAAGAGATCAAAGAGAGCTTTGAAGAAGCGGGTGGAGAAAGCTTCACCTACATACCCTGCCTCAACGATGAGGACGCGCATATCCGCGCCCTGACATCTATCGCGCAGCAAAGCCTTTCCGGCTGGCTCGACTAACACTCACAAAAGAAAAAGGGCGCCGCAAAAGCGGCACCCTTTTGAATTTTTGTAACGGCCATGAAGCCGCCGAACAACTTAGTTGTTGGAAACTGCTGCTGCTACAATTGCCAGCAGAAGCAGAGGCACAACGAAGTTAGAAGAAGAAGACGCTGCTTCTTCCATAACAACTGGTGCTTCAACCATTGGTTCGGACATGCCACCAGCAAATGCTGTGGACGCTGCTGCAGTCAGAGCTGCTGCGAGAACGAGTTTTTTCATAGTAACCTCCAAGAAATTAGCTCACGTCACAAGTTTAGGCGACGCAAGCACCCAAGACTTACCTCGTGATTTAGGTGTAAACAGCAAACGGTTAGGTTTGCAAACCCAAACACGAGGTAAAATTTCGGCCAATGCCGCTATGTCGTCAAATTAGCAACACTTGTGTGCCGATTTTCGCCAATTCGAACAGCTCGGCGATGTGTTCGTTGTAAAGCCCCACACAACCGTTCGAAGAACGACGGCCGATTTTGCGCGTGTCGTGGGTTCCGTGGATTCGGTAATATGTCCAGCTTAGATAAAGCGCGTGTGTCCCCAATGGGTTATCTGGACCCGGCCCGACAAATTCTGGCCATTCAGGATTGCGCTTACGCATCGCAGGTGTCGGGCGCCAGCTTGGGCCTTCCACTTTGCGAATAACTTTGGTTCGCCCGCGACGTGTCAGATCTTCGGTCAAAGGAACGGAAGATGGGTAGAGTTTATAGGTCCCATCTTCACCCCAATAATGCAAAGCACGACTGGTGATATCGACAAGAATGGCACCGTTTTTCAGATTGTCGAAATAGGGCTCCCAACGCATGGTCCGGAAGCTCGATGTATTTCGACGTACTGTTTCAGTAATATCCCGCTCAACCTCGGTGGTCGCCTCGGAATTGATGTCCTGTGCCAGTGCGGGAGCTCCTACAAATGCAGTGCCTGCTGCCAAGAAGGAGCGGCGTCCCATTACGAATTTACGGTTTTCACTCATGTCACTTCGCCTTGCTCTAATGCGCGATTTCGCGCCAATCTATGACCGGAATGCCTCAGTCGCAAATCAAACAAGCGTCATTTGGCCGAAGTCACGCGAATGTGGGCTTTCAACGCAACGTGGCAGAGGGTACACCCGTTTCGAAGCGAATATTCCACTCGGAAGGGCAAGAAATGCGTGTAATTGCGGCTTTGATGGCAATGTTGCTGGCTGTATCAGCCTGTACAACCACCGTAACAGACCCGCCATTGGGCGCTGATGGCAAACCTTTGCCGCGCCTTTACAAGATTCGCGCCAACGATACCTCCAAGATCCAGTTCCGCATGGTTGATTCGGTGAACGCGCTGCGCTCCGCGTCAGGTCTGGGCGAAGTTGCGCTGAATGCTCAGCTTGTTGCCGCAGCGGCGACCCACTCACGCGACATGTCGATTCAGAACCGTCCATGGCACTTTGGCTCTGACGGCTCCTCTCCGATCGAGCGCGTTGCCCGCGTTGGCTATGAAGGTGTGTTGGTCGGAGAAGCGATCTCTGAAACCTATGAGACAGAGCTGGAAACCCTTGGCGCATGGATGGAAGAGCCCGGACCACGTACGGTCATCTTGGATCCTGCGGCAACTGATCTTGGTTTCTCATGGCATCAGGAAAGCAACGGTAAGATTTGGTGGACGCTTGTCATGGGCGCACCTGGTACGCCTCAAATCCCGGATGTTCTGGATATCGCGGCAGCAGCCATTCCTGAGCAGTAATTATTCGTAAATCCAAATGGGCGTATCGTCTTTGACCATCGCATAAATTTCCTGCATCTCGCGATTGGTCACAGCGATGCACCCCGCCGTCCAGTCCACGCCACCCTTGCGGTTTCTCCATGGGCGACCATGAATAAAGATATCGCCGCCCGGGCTAAACCCATTGCGCGCGGCATAAGCCCGATCTTCGGCATTGGGATATGATATCCCCAAAGACAGGTGGAACTGGCTGTTCGGATTGCGACGGTCGATCATATAGGCCCCTTCAGGCGTACGACCGTCCCCTTCTCTTTGCTTGTGACCTTGAGGCGCAAACCCAAGCCCTACATCATAGACTTTCAGCGCCTGATTTCCGTGCATCAGGTACATCTTGCGCTCGCCTTTGTAGACGAGAATTCCCGTTACTTCTGGACCACTATAGAACTGAAATTTTGATGACGTGCAGGCGCCCAGCGCCAGCATCAGGCTCATTAGAATAGCGAAGATGCGCATTTGTTTTCTCGTTGCTGCTCAATTGCTCCATACCACAACCGGACGCACCAACCCAGACGAGAAAAACAGACTCACATCGTTTTGAGCGCTAGGTACGCACAAACTTGCCGACCACTTCAATGTGGCAAGACCAGCGGAACTGATCGACCACCTGCACCCATTCAAGCTGGTAATCTCCGCGGATCAGCGTTGAGGCATCACGTGCGAAAGTCACCGGGTTGCAGGAGACAAAGGCAATGGTTGGAACTTTTGATTGCGCGAGCTCGATGGTCTGAGCCTCGGCACCTGCGCGCGGTGGGTCAATAACGGCCGCATCATAGCGAAGATCGCTGGCAATGATGGGGTTGCGGAACAGATCGCGTGTTTCGGTAGTGACACGTTTCAGTCCGTGCGACTGACGCCAGCCTTGATCCAGCGCCTTCATCATGGATTTCAGGCCTTCGACCGCATGCACTTCAGCGCGTGCGGCAAGGGGCAACGAGAAGGTCCCACAGCCTGCAAACAAATCCACAAGTTTTGGTGCATCGCCCACAATCTCCTGCACAGCATTCAGCAGAGCCGCCTCACCATGTTCAGTCGCCTGCAAAAAGGCTCCAGAAGGCGGAACTACCTTGGCGGCGCCAAATTTTTGCCATGGCTGATAAAGCGTTGCGATGATTTCATCGTCCCAAGCAAGCCGTGCCAAGCCGAGCCGTTGTGCCTCCTGCCCCAGCTGCATCTGGAACGACCCATCAAGTGGTTTGCCGCCCGTCACGGCGATATCCAGTCCCTCGGCAGACAAGGTCGCGGTGACCGAAAGCTCGCCCTTTCTCGACGCACCGATCATGGCGAGCTCTTTGGCCACGTCCAAAGCAGGCATCAGATCAGGGTGCATCACCTGACAATCCGGAATTTCAACAATCACGTCGCTGGCGCGTTGGTGAAACCCTGCCATGGCGCCTTTTTTTGTCCGTCGTGCGGAGATCACAGCGCGTCGACGGGACATCGGTGGAGAAGTTTCTATGGGCTTGAATTCCGTCACAATGCCTTGTGCCGCCAGCGCATGACGCACCACGTCCACTTTCCAATCTGCAACAAAGGCATCAGAAGCATGCTGCAAGCCACAACCGCCGCAGGACTTGAAATGACGACACGGCGGTTTAACGCGGTTCTCTGACGGCGTCACAACCCGAATGTCGCGCAGCTGAGTTCCCTCAATGCTGCCGGTCACGGTTTCACCAGGAAGGGTCAGCGGCGCAAAGAGCGGCCCATCTGCAATGCCATCGCCTTGATGGCCTAGTCGATTGATCAGAAACTCAGTCATGGCGCCGCAATAGCCCGCGGCGCCCAGTTAGAAAAGCCTATTCCGCCGCTTCGGCAGCGATGAAGCCACCCGACTGCCGCCGCCAGAAGCCTGCATATAGCCCGTCCTGAGTTAGAAGATCTGCGTGGCTGCCCTCTTCGACAATGCGCCCCCGATCCATGACGATGATGCGATCCATCTCCGCGATGGTCGACAGGCGGTGCGCGATGGCAATAACGGTTTTCCCAACCACAACCTCATGTAACGCCTCTTGGATTTCAGCTTCAACCTCACTGTCTAAAGCCGATGTCGCCTCATCCAGAATAAGAATTGGCGCGTCTTTGAGGATGGCACGTGCCAAAGCGATACGCTGCCGCTGTCCACCCGAAAGTTTCACGCCACGCTCTCCAAGGAAGGCGTCATATCCCGCGCGGCCCTTCTGATCTTTCATATCCAGAATGAACTCATGCGCCCGTGCCTTTTTCGCCGCAGCAATGACTTCATTCTCGCTGGCGTCAGGACGGCCATAGCGAATGTTTTCCATTGCAGATCGGTTGAACATCGCCGTTTCTTGCGTGACCATTCCGACATGCCGCCTCAGGCTTTCCTGAGTCACGGTTTGCACATCGTGCCCAGCCACGCGGACTTCGCCGCTGTCCGCCTCATAAAGGCGCAGGAGCAGTGAAACAAAGGTCGACTTCCCTGCCCCGGATGCCCCGACCAAACCGATTTTCTCACCTTCGGTAACTTTGATTGATACATCGCTGATCCCCGCAGCAGATTCGCTATAGGCGAAATCGACGTTCTGAAACTCAACGGTGGCCGGGCCTTGCAGTTCCTTGGCGTCGTCGCGATCCTCAATCCGCATGATCGCGGTCAGTGTGTGCATACCGTCTTCGATTTCACCAATTTTCGCGTAGATCGACATCAGAGAGAACGATACCCAATTGGTCATTTGCCCTAGGCGAATTGCCTGTGCACCGGCGGCAGTGATCTCACCCGGTGTCGCGCTCCCGGCGGACCAGAAGTAAACCGAACTCAGAATGATCAACACCGGAAGAGTGCCCGCCAGCACCATTAGGCAGGCGCGGAAGCTGACAGAAACATATCCGAATTCAAACACTGTCTCGCGAAAATCGCCCATAGCATTGATCGCAGCGCGATCTTCAAATTGGCTGTTCGCAAAGAGCTTTACGGTGCGCATGTTGGTGATCGTATCGACCAGCTGCCCGCTGACCACAGACCGCGCATTCGCCCGCAGTTTTGCTTTCTTCCGCACGCGAGGAATGAAAAACCGTAGGAGCATCACATAGGCCGCGATCCACAGCACAAGCGGAATGGCGATGCGCCAATCCACCATGGCCATCAGAGCTGTGGCCGCGACAACAGAGATCACTGCAAAGACAACGGTGTTCACGACTTCAACAGTCGCCTCAGAAATTGCTGAGGAGGTCTGCAATTGTTTCTGCGCGATCCGCCCGGCGAAATCATTGTCAAAGAAAGACACCGATTGCCCCATGACCCAACGGTGCAAACGCGCATTTACCATTGGGCCAATATTGGGCTGCAAAAGCAGGATTTGCGTGCCCAGGTTGGCGGTGAAAAGAAGCGGCCTCAGGATCAGAAAGAAGGCGATAAAGCCCACAAAAAGCCAGGCATTTTCGGAAAATACCGTTGCAGGATCGCTGGCCAAAACCGTGTCGATGATCGCGCCCAGCAAATAGGCCGCAATCGCATCCACGGTTCCGCCCATCGCCGAAAAGACGATGCCTAGCAGAAGCAACCCGCCACAGCCTTTAAGCGCCCAGCGCACGAACCCGGTGAGCCGTTGCGGCGGTGGGGAATTCACAGGGCGAAAAGGGTCAAACCGCACAACCAAGCGGGTTATTCCCAATCGCTCAAATATTGTTTTTTCGTTCATTCCGCTGCCTCAGCCGTTCCCAAAAAGCCCCCGGATTGCCGTTTCCAGTAGCTCGCATATTGCCCATCTTTGGAAAGCAATTCAGCATGGCTGCCTTCCTCGACAATGCGGCCCTCATCCATGACCAGAATCCTGTCCATCTGCGCAATAGTGCTCAGCCGATGGGCAATGGCAATTACGGTTTTCCCTTCCATCATGCCGTAGAGCGTTTCCTGAATTGTCGCCTCAACTTCGGAATCTAGAGCGGAGGTCGCCTCATCCAAGAGGAGGATCGGCGCATCCTTCAGAATAACCCGCGCCAAGGTGATGCGCTGGCGCTGGCCACCGGAAAGTTTCACACCGCGCTCGCCGACATGCGCGTCGTATCCCGTGCGACCTTCCTGATCTTCCAGATCCAGAATGAAGTCATGCGCTTCGGCTTTGCTGGCGGCTTCGATCATCTGCGCGTCGGTCACGTCTAGTTTGCCGTAACAGATGTTGTCTCGGATCGACCTGTGCAACAGCGAGCTGTCTTGCTGTACCATCCCAATTTGCGCACGAAGGCTATCCTGGGTCAGCGTCTTAATGTCCTGACCGTCAAACAGAATGCGTCCGGCTTCGGCCTCATAAAACCGTAAAAGCAGTTTGACCAATGTGGATTTCCCAGCACCGGAACGTCCGACCAGACCAATTTTCTCACCCGGTTTGATCGTCAAGGAAATCGCATCAAGCCCACCCATTTCGCGCCCATAGTGGTGCGTTAGAGACTGAATCTCGATCTGACCGTCTTTAAATGCGAGCGGTTCCGCATTGGCGGCATCCACCAGATCAATCGGCTGCGCAATGGTTTCCATGCCTTCTGACACGACACCCAACTGGCGGAAGAAAGTGGTCAGTGCCCACATGATCCAGCCGGTCATCGCGTTCAGCCGTAGCGTCAAAGCCGTTGCTGCTGCGACGATCCCTACCGTCGCGCTGCCCTGCATCCAAAGCCAAATCGCCCAACCGACGACACCCAAGATTAACAGGCCGTTCAGAATGACAAGCGACACATCCATGATCGTGTAGATGCGCATTTCCTTTTGGAAAGTGACTCGTGTGTGTTCGATCGCGTCCTTCGCATAGTCGATCTCGTGTGAATCCTGTGCAAACAGTTTCACCGAGTGAATATTGGTATACGCATCCACCACACGGCCAGTTACAGTAGAGCGCGCGTCAGACGCTGCTTTCGACGCGGGACCTACCCGCTTCACGGTCCAGGCAACAAGAAATCCGTAGAGAACCAGCCAGATCACCAGTGGAAGCAATAGTCTCGGATCACCTTGACTTAGGATCACCGCGGCCCCAACCACATAAGCCACCGAAAACGCGATGGCATCAAACACCTGAAAAATTGCCTCACCAGCCGCAGGCGGCGTCTGCATGATCCGGTTGGCAATGCGACCAGCAAAGTCGTTTTCAAACCAGCCAACCGATTGGCGTAGAACATGTTTGTGGGACCGCCAACGGATCAATGTCCCGAAGTTCGGAAGGATCGAGTTGTTCAGAATCAGGACATCAAGCGCCTGCAGAACGGGCCGGATTAACAACACAAAGAGCGCAGCCAAGATGAACTCTGTCCGGTATTGGGCCCAAACCTCAGCCGGGTCTCCAGATAGCAGATCGACCAGCCGTCCAAGGTAGTGGATCAGTAAAATTTCCACCACGGCCACAATGACCGACATAATGGCAGCAATCCAAAAAACGGTTTTAAACGGCCCCATATAGGCGCGTAGAAACGGCCATAGTTTTGTGGGCGGTGTGTCGGTTTCGACATAGTCCACATAGGGGTCGACAAGGTTTTCAAAGAAACGAAAAAACATAGAAAATACTCACATACGTCGTCCTGTTGATCAGGATATGGGTAGGAAAAGCAAAAGTGCCGGCCGAAGCCGCGTCAGCGATCAATGAACCGGGTCAATGACGGCTTAAGGAAAAAAGATCCGTCTATCCATTTTGCACTCTCCTTGTGAGATACACTGAGGGTGGCTTAGGTCTCAGAATGAGTCAACATGCGAATTTATGAAGCTTTGGTATCAGCTTTGAAGAAGCGCATCCTTGTCCATCGAAAATCCTGAGGCGATCCATAGGTCTTCCAGCTTTCGGAGCTGATCCCCAAGGTCTTTTCCCTGAAAGGCAGGCATCAAATCCGCAGGTTTGATTGGAAATTCAGCGGATACCCCAAGATCAATGTCCTGCTGAAAACCGGTAGGTAATGGCTGCTCAAACAATGCAGATCGCAACAAAACCACAGAGAGCGCGATGTCTTCGTTCTGGCGATAGGCGATTTCGGCAATCGACATCGGGTTACCGGTCAATTCGCGCAATAGTTCTAGGGTTGCGGCTTTCTTTTTGGACAATCTGAGTGCTTCAGGAACGTTATTGCCGCCTATCGCTGCAAGACGGCGAATCGGATCTGACGCTGCACCGGCTTGCTGCTCAAAATGAACCAACGGCGCCAGAGCTTTGTCATCCGCGCCGAGAATGATTTCAGTCAAAACGGTCGCCTGACGCATTGCAGCCACGGCGGGCGCCGGATCAGGCGCCGCCAATAGTTTGGTCATTTCTGACCCGATACGTTCCTTTGAAAGCGTTTCTATTCCCGAGGAATGCGTGGCAATTGCGGCAAGCGCCTCGGAGTCCCAACCCATCTCGGGATCACCGTACCAGGCGTTGAAACGGAAGAAGCGCAAAATCCGCAGATAGTCTTCGCGGATACGCATCTCGGCATCGTCGATAAACACGAAGCGGCGCGCTTTCAGATCACTGAGCCCGCCTAGAGGATCAACAACTGTGCCATCCGCCTTCGCATAAAGAGCGTTCATCGTAAAATCACGCCGGTGGGCGTCATCCTCTACCCGATCTGAAAAGGACACAACAGCGCGCCGACCATCTGTTTCGACATCTTTGCGGAAAGTCGTAATCTCATGCGGGATACCATCGGCAACAACGGTTATCGTGCCGTGATCTTTACCGGTTGGAATGGCCTTCAATCCGGCCTTCTTGGCCAATTCAATCACACGATCTGGCAGTGCATCTGTCGAGATATCGATGTCCGCAACCGGCGCACCCAGCAACGCATTTCGTACACATCCACCCACAAGGAGAGCTTGGTGGCCAGCATCAGAAAGCATAGCGCAGACGGTTTGCGTAGATACGCGGGTTAGCCAGTCGCCCGAGACTTTCAAGCAACCACCCGTTCCGCCAATCCACGCAAAATACGCGCGGTGGCGCCCCAGATGTAGTAGGGCCCAAAAGGCACCGTATAGTAGTGACGCATTTGACCACGCCAACGGCGGCCTTCGATCAGAAAATTAGCAGGGTCCGTGACATGAGCGAGCGGCACATGGAAAACCTCATCCACCTCACCGGGTTCAGGGCGAAATGCGAAAGGTTCTAGAACCTCACCGATCACGGGCGTTACTTGAAAACTGGTGACCGTTTCATGGCTGGGCAATGTGCCCAGCACGCGCACGTTATCTTTCGGCAAGCCGATCTCTTCGTCCGCCTCGCGAAGCGCGGCGGCCACAACATCGGCGTCACCGTCATCCTGTTTGCCGCCGGGAAAGGCAATCTGACCAGGATGATGTTTCAGGTGGGAGCTGCGCTTGGTCAGAATGACATGCGCAGCACCTGCAATCACTTGAACCGGCACCAGCACACCCGCAGGTCGCAGCTTGCGCCCCTCGGGCAAAGCCACATCCGGGTTCAGATCAAAATCCGATGACGCCCCACCCTCGCGGCCCAGCGCTGTCAGCAGTGGCGTCAACGCTGTTGTCATTCGGCAGGGCTCTCCGCCTGAAAGCCGACAGTTTTCGGATCCATATCGTAATGCGATCCACAGAACTGGCAGTCCGCCGTTACGCGCCCCTGTTCATTGGTCATCTTTTCAATGTCCTTGGCCGAATAAATCGACAGAGATTGTCGTACGCGAACTTCAGAACAGGTGCAGCCAAATTTCACACCCTGCGGATCATAGACGCGGGGTGCTTCCTCATGAAACAGGCGCAGCAGCAGGTTGGATGGCGTGACGCTTGGCCCTATCAATTCCAACTCTTCAACGGTGTCGAGCAGGATATTCGCGCGGTTCCAGTTTTCTTCCTCGTCATCTTCCAGCAAATCAGCGGCTGTCAGCTGGCCCTTTTCACCAGAGCCCCCTTCTCCGCTCACAGATGGAGAAGCTTTTGGCATGTGCTGCAGCATCACACCACCAGCACGCCAATGTTCACCGACGCCGGGTTCAATCGATTTACCAAACCGCAAAGAGAACCGCGTCGGCAGCTGTTCGGACTGCGCGAAGTAGCCTTCGGCGCTTGCGCTGAGCGATCCACCCGTCAAAGGCGCAATACCCTGATACGGCTGCGTGCCTTCACCCTGATCGATCAAAACGGCAAAATAGCCCGCGCCCAGCTGCTCAAACGGCGTGGCATCGGTCAAACGGTCAGCATCATAACCAGCATAAGCTCGGATACGGGCAGGTTCGCCTTCTTTCTGAGGCGCGTAATAATCGGTTGCGATCATGCGCACAGGTCCATTGGTCTGAACCTGAAGAGAAAGTTTCCAGCGTAGGCTGATTGTTTGGCCAATCAATGCTGTCAGCAAGGCAACCTCCGCCACCAGCGCTTCAACCGCCTCCGGGTAATCATGCTGTTTCAGAATGCCGTGCAGCACGCTGTCCAGCCGCGCCACGCGGCCGCGAATGTCAGATTTGTCCAGCTGAAACGGCAGTACGGTGTCGTCCCAGGCAATTTTAGTTCCGAGGGTCATGGGGTTTCCTTACAGGCCTGATCTTGGCATACCGCAGCTATATAGGCGCGGCAAGTTGAACGAAAAGGGCTGGTACCGCATGATTCGACGGTTTGGAACCCCACCAGAGGCTGGACGTGTCTATAAACCTCGTCCCGGTGCTTATGTGGTGCTTTTGCGCGGCAACGACATACTTGTCACACGCCAAGACGCTTCTGAAACTCTACGGGAACCTGAATATCAGTTGCCAGGTGGTGGGATCGACCCGGGTGAGTCGCCCATCGCCGCCCTGCATCGCGAAGTGTTTGAAGAAACTGGTTGGAGCATTTCAGCCCCCCGGCGCCTTGGGGCCTTTCGTCGGTTTTGTTACATGCCAGATTACGACAAATACGCCGAAAAGCTTTGCACTATTTATGTCGCAAAACCGGTTCGCCGACTGGGCCCTCCTTCAGAACCGGGTCACACCGCAGTCTGGATGCCAAGAGCTGTCGCCACAGAATTATTACTGAATTGGGGCGATAGACACTTCATCGCGCAAGCGCGGATTTAGCACCATCAAATTCGAGCAGTATGCCTGAAACATCATCCGGTACTGAGTTTTCACCTGCGTATTCCTGAAGGCGCCACAGAAAGCTTTCCAAAAACTCCTCTCTGCGTTCATCCGCCAGCGAAGCCACAAGCGCTTCGATGCCCGCATCATCCAGCATTTCACCATCGTCATTCGGGCATTCGATCGGACCATCTGACAGGATCAGTAATCGATCGCCATGCTCAAGCGACACCTCGAATTCTGAATATTCGGCCCCGGGTACAAGCCCAACAGGCAATCCGCCCTCACCCACTTTTTCGATTGCGCCATCTGCACGTTGAACCAGCGGATGCGGATGCCCCGCCTGCGCGAGGCGCACATGCCCCCGTTTCAAATCCACCTCAGCCAAGATCATCGTGAAGTAATGTTCGGTTTCGATCTCATCTAGAAAGAGACTATTTAACTGCTCAATCACCTGATGTGGTGGCAACGCGTCATAGCCGCCATTCTCATTGGCTATCAACGCAATGTTTTGATCCCGTGAAGTGGCTGACAGATACCCTGCCAAACGCGCCGTCATCAGCGCCGAACTGATCCCATGACCGCTGACGTCAATGGCAAACAGCCCCATTCGCCCTTCGCTGATCTTGTAGTGCCCCACCAGATCACCACCGACATGCCCACTGGATTGAAGCAACATCGAAACGCACCCTCCCGGAAACGGAAGCACCCTGTCACGCACTAAAGATTCCTGAAAGCGGTTGGCCGCCTGCAAATCCTTATCTACAAGCTCATGCACCCTCTGAAGCTCTGAAAGGGTATCAGTAATCATACGGTGTTTTTCGGTCAGCTCGCGCTGCATACGCAGGATACGTTCCGCTGCGGAAATACGTGCGCGCAACTCATGCGCATCAACCGGTTTAAGCAGGAAATCGTCAGCCCCCTGCTCCAGCGATTTCACCACCCCGTCCTTTTCGGATTTGGCAGTCAGGACTACAAAATAGCAGTAGTGCTCAGAGGGAAGCTCGCGAAAGGCTTTGCAAAACTCCATCCCGTCCATATCTGGCAATATCCAATCAGAGAGCACCAGATCAGGCATGTCTTCGCGACACATCTGCAAAGCCTCTTCCGCAGAGCCCGCCTCTGAAACCTCATAGCCGTCACGCTTTAAGGAGGCCGACAGAATTCGGCGCTGCAATCGGCTTTCATCAGCCAGCAAAACACGCCTGAGCGCGCCGGTATCGGATGCCTTCGGCTCAGCGATGTTTTCAGCTGTGGGTTTTGGATTCAGCACAAGCAGTTCCCGATGGTTCGTCGCGCAATATGACTCACCTCGGCTTAAGACCTGATGAACGAAAATCCGTTGGTTTTAGTGGCGGAAGTTACCTTTTCTTAAAGTCTTACACTCATCCTGAGACCGGGAGGCAAGATGCTCGACTGGACCCATATCAATATGCTTCGCGAAGAAGTGGATGACGACAGTTTCAATGAAATTGTCGACTTGTTTTTTACCGAAGTGGCGGAGGTTTTCGCACGAGTCAAAGCCAAAGGCGCAACCCATTCCGATATGCATTTCCTAAAAGGGAGCGCAGCAAACTTGGGATTTGTCGAGTTCTCCAAATCCTGCCAAATCGCCGAACATGCTCTTCTTGCAGAAGACGACACCGTCGATCTTCAAAGCGTATTCGACAGTTTTGAAGCCTCTTGTGCGGAATTTGATCAAGGGCGTATTCGCAGCAGCGCTTAGATCAGGAACTGCGCAAGCATCTCGTCATTGGTGATATCGGTATAAGTCATCCCTGCATCCTCAAGACGCTTGAAATAGGCTTCGAAATTTTCGGGTCGCTTAGTTTCAATCCCAATCAACACCGAACCGAAATTGCGTGCTGATTTTTTGAGATACTCAAAGCGAGCGATATCATCTTCAGGACCGAGCAAATTCAGAAACTCTTTCAGAGCTCCTGGACGCTGGGGCAAACGCAAAATGAAGTACTTTTTGACACCAGAATATCGCTGCGCCCGTTCTTTGACCTCCGGCAGGCGTTCAAAATCAAAATTGCCCCCAGAGGTCACGCAGACCACCGTCTTCCCTTTGATCTGATCCGCCACATCAACAAGCGCATCAACTGCCAAAGCTCCGGCAGGTTCCAGCACGATGCCTTCGACATTCAGCATCTCAAGCATCGTTGCGCAGATGCGATCTTCGGGCGCAGAAATCACATCTTTCAGCTCTGTCTTAGATAGGCGCGCAAAGGTCATTTGCCCGATCCGCGCCACAGCCGCACCATCTACGAACCCATCGACATGAGCCAAAGTGACAGGTTCCCCACTTTCCAACGCCGCAATCAAGCTGGTGCCACCCTCAGGCTCAACCAAAGTAAAATGCGTATTTTGCCCAAAGAAGCTTGTGACGCCAGCGGCAAGGCCGCCGCCACCAACAGGAAGGATCACACGCTCAGGCGCGCGTCCAAGTTGGGCCATGATTTCTGCAGCGACGGAAGCCTGACCTTCGATGACGTCTTCGTCGTCAAACGGGGACAAAAACGTGCCTTTGGCTTCTGCGCAATAATCCTGAGCCGCAGTCAGGGTGTCATCAAAATAGTCACCCACAAGGCGTACCTCGATGGCCTCTTCACCGAAAACTTTTGTCTTAAAGATTTTCTGCTGAGGCGTCGTTACCGGCATGAAAATCACACCGCGAACCCCAAAATGCTTGCACATATAAGCAACACCCTGCGCGTGATTACCAGCTGACGCGCAGACAAAAAGGTCGCGAGAGGGATCCTTTTCCAGGACCTTGCGCATCGCGTTGAAGGCCCCGCGTAGTTTGTAGCTGCGCACTGGCGTCAGATCCTCGCGCTTGAGGTAAATCTCGGCGGCAAAACGCTGCGACAGGTGGGCATTTCGCTGCAAAGGCGTGGGATCAAAAACGCTGCGCATGGCGGCTTCGGCACTGCGGGCCTGGGTGCGGAAATCAGTCATGAGGTCCGTGGTGCCGCAAGCCATGGCGGAGAGCAAGGCTTAGAGGCAAAGAATACCAATGAATACTGGCTTATAGGTCCCGGTTTTCGACCGCAACGCCGTAGATCGTGGTGAGAACGCTAATTCCCACCATGATGTTAAGCCATGTTTGAATTGCCAAAATACCTATATGAATAGGGTCTGGCAGCGCGATCGCCCCTAATAAACCGCTCAAAAGAGCGGTGACCAAACTCATGATCAATACCAGCAACAGGATCGCGCCGGCGTATGGCTTGGTTGCTTTCCATGCTGCGTCGATGGACAGCGTCTCCCCAAGCGCCGCTGCTGGTAACGTTGGCGAGTATCGATAAAAAACCCACAAAATCACAAATGAAGTGATTGTCGTGGCTAGTATAACGCCCATAAACCCACCGATTGCCGAGGAGATAAGTCCAGAAACTATTCCAACAATCAATCCAACTATGAACAGAATGAAGAAGAGGATGAGACCTTGCATGAGATATGCTAGCACGCGCTTACTGGAGAAATTTGGAATGAGCGATCCGCTATCTTCTTCGAGTAAAACAAACCGATGCCAAGCGACTGCAACCCATAGACCCGCTATGATCTGCCCGCCCATCGCGAAAATGAAGCCCGTCCAGGGAATTTCTGAGGTGCTATTGATGTCGCCCGTCAGCGCCACGCTGCCAACGAAAAGCTGCGACAGGGCGATAGTAAAGATCAAAGGTGAGGAAATTCGTAACGCGGTTTTCCAATTCAAAATCACCAATTTTATGGAGTGCAGAAGGAAGTTCAAACCAATCATTTTATGCCTCAATCGAAATTATTTTCTGAGTCCTCGCCGTTTTGCGCTGGTTTGACAAGCCCAATAGGTCACAACGCTTGCCCCTTCCGGGAAAACACGTTATCGGCCCTTCGTTGCTCGTCTGAAGGAAATGAATATGTCCGCGCCCAAAAAAGTTGTTCTGGCCTATTCCGGTGGCCTTGATACCTCGATCATCCTGAAATGGCTGCAAACCGAATACGGTTGCGAAGTCGTTACCTTTACCGCTGACCTTGGTCAGGGTGAAGAGCTGGAACCAGCCCGCAAAAAAGCCGAGCTACTGGGCATCAAGCCAGAGAACATCTTTATCGAGGATGTGCGCGAAGAATTCGTGCGCGATTTCGTATTCCCAATGTTCCGCGCCAATGCGGTCTATGAAGGTCTCTATCTGCTGGGCACTTCCATCGCGCGCCCGCTGATCTCCAAACGTCTTGTCGAGATCGCCGCGCAAACCGGTGCAGATGCCGTGTCCCACGGCGCGACCGGCAAGGGCAACGACCAGGTGCGTTTCGAGCTCTCTGCCTACGCGCTGAACCCAGAAATCACTGTGATCGCCCCATGGCGTGAATGGGATCTGAGCAGCCGTACAAAACTCCTTGAATTCGCAGAGGCGCATCAGATTCCGATCGCAAAGGACAAGCGCGGCGAAGCACCGTTCTCTGTAGATGCAAACCTGCTGCACACCTCTTCCGAAGGTAAGGTCCTGGAAGACCCAGCAGAAGCAGCGCCTGATTACGTTTACCAGCGCACCGATCATCCAGAAAACGCGCCGGACACACCAGAATACATCGAGATCGGATTTGAAAAAGGCGATGCGGTCAGCATCAATGGAGAGGCGATGAGCCCTGCAACCATCCTGACCAAGCTGAACGAATATGGTCGTATTCACGGCATCGGCCGTTTGGACTTCGTTGAAAACCGCTTTGTCGGCATGAAGTCCCGCGGCATCTACGAAACTCCAGGCGGCGACATCCTGTTGGAAGCGCACCGTGGTATCGAGCAGATCACTCTGGACAGTGGCGCAGGCCACCTGAAAGATTCGATCATGCCGCGCTATGCAGAACTGATCTACAACGGCTTCTGGTATTCCCCAGAGCGTGAAATGCTGCAGGCCCTCATCGACAAGAGCCAAGAACACGTCACCGGCACCGTCCGCGTGAAACTCTACAAAGGCTCCGCACGTACAGTTGCGCGCTGGTCTGATCACAGCCTCTATTCAGAAGCGCACGTGACCTTTGAAGAGGACGCAGGTGCATACGATCAGACAGATGCAGCTGGCTTCATCCAGCTCAACGCTTTGCGCCTGAAACTTCTGGCAGCACGCAATAAACGCGTCTCTGATAAGTAATCAGGCAGGCATTTCTAATTCAGGCCCGTTGCTTCGTTGCAGCGGGCCTTTTGCGTTATTTTGCTCCTGAATGGGCAAGATGCATTCGGTTTCATTCTATCACCAACGCGTGACGTCACGCGGCCGTGACTTGAGCGTCAGTACAGGGCTGTGCAACCTGCGATCAATCGGATTGGAGGACATTCCATGGATCGCATGGTCAATTTGAAAACACTGATGCTGGGCGGGCTCATCGCCGTCGGCGTACTTCTACAATGCACTCAAGCGAAAGCAGGCACTGAAAAACTGATCGTTGCTGGCGGGTGTTTTTGGTGCGTCGAAAGCGACTTTGAAAGTGTGAATGGTGTGAAGAGCGCTGTGTCTGGCTATATAGGCGGCTCGGCAGAAACCGCTGACTACAAAAAGATCAGCAAAGGCGGCACCGGCCACTATGAAGCTGTCGAGATCACTTTTGACAACAATAAGGTTTCGCGTGATCAGCTGCTGCATATGTTCTTCCGCTCGGTTGATCCAACAGACGCGGGTGGTCAATTCTGTGACCGCGGCGACAGCTATCGCACAGCTGTTTTCTACAAAAACAACGCGCAGAAATCTTCGGCAGATTCGGCCAAGGCTGCAGCACAGAGCGCGCTGGGTCAGAAAATCGTGACGCCCGTCTTGGCGGCAGGTAATTTCTACAAAGCCGAGAAATATCACCAGGATTACTACAAGAGTTCCACAGTCGTACTGACCCGATTTGGCCCAAAGAAGAAGTCCGAAGCCTACAAGCGCTATCGCGAGGCTTGCGGTCGCGATCAGCGGGTGAAGCAGCTATGGGGCAAGGCTGCGCCCTTCGCTAGCAAGTAACCTTAAAAAGAAGCGTTCTGGACCTCTTTGAGGTCCGGAATGACATCCGCGGTGCCCTCGCGGGTTACCATCAGGGCGCCTGCTTTCATCGCCAGACCAATCGCCTGCGCCATCGGCATTCCGCGATCCAATCCCGCAAGCAAATAGCCTGTAAAAGTATCTCCGGCACCGGTGGTATCAACCACCTCAACGGAATGTGCCTTAAAGCTCTGAGAGGTGCGCTTGATCGAATTGATCCAACGGCACCCATCCCCGCCCAAAGTGATCACCACATCCGCGACCGGCAGCTGGTCAACCTCAAGCCCTGTGGCCTCCGTCAGTTGCGCCGCTTCGATTTCATTGAGAATTAGGAAATCCAAGTATGGCATCACAGCCTTTACGGAATCCGCATCAAACGGTGCCGCGGCATAGGCCACAAACATCCCAAGATCGCGACCCATCTGAGCGGCATAGGCCTGCTGGTTGGTCTCGTTCTGGATCAAAAGAATATCGCCTCGAGCGCTTTCGCTCAGTGCTTTGCCAACCGCACTTTCCGTGATGTCGTGGTTCGCGCCCGGAAATAGCACAATCGCGTTTTCACCGCCTGTGTCGACATTGATCACCGCGTGACCTGTGGATTGGTCATCTAATACCGCGATATGCCGGGTATCGACGCCATATTCCAACAATCTCTGGCGGGCCCATTTTCCATCAGCGCCAACTGCCCCGATATGGGAGACCAAGGCTGCCGCACGAGAGGCCGCAACCGACATATTAGCCCCCTTGCCACCGAGGCCTTTATTCAAACTTTGAGCCGCAAGCGTTTCACCTGGTCCGGGTAAATGTGGCACATGGTAAAATAGATCGGCATTTATCGAGCCGAGGTTATAAATCGCCATAAAATACTCGCAAAAATAGATCCCTGAGACCGCTACTGTGGCGCGGTCTCAGTACGAGTTCAAGTTGTAAACGATGATCAACCGACCTTGCAGGCCGCAAGGATCGCCATGTTTACAATGTCATTCGCCGTGGAGGTCGTGGAACAGATCTGAATCGATTTATCGACACCCGCCAAAATCGGGCCAATCACTGTCGCACCCGCCATTTCCTGCATCAGCTTGGTGGAAATACTTGCCGAGTGACGCGCTGGAACTACCAGTATATTGGCCGGGCCGGACAGTCGCTGGAATGGATAAGCTTCTTGCTGAGTTGGGTTCAACGCCACATCCACAGCCATCTCGCCTTCATATTCGAAATCTACACCGCGTTTGTCCAAGACATTTGGCGCGAGGTGCATTTTCTCTGCCCGCTCCGAAACCGGATAGCCAAAGGTTGAGAAGCTGACAAAGGCGATGCGAGGCTCAAGACCCATGTTGCGGGCCACATCGGCACTGCGTTCCGCAATATTGGCCAGTTCGTTTTCATCAGGCCATTCGTGCACCAAAGTGTCAGAGATCAGAACAACGCGACCGTTGTGCAGGATCGCGGTAATACCCACTGCCCCAGCTTCAGCATCGGCATCGAAGACATGGTTGATCAGCTCCATCACATGGGCGGATTTCCGTGTTGCACCGGTAACCAGGCCATCGCCGTGACCATGCGCCAGCATCAACGCGGCGAAGACGTGACGATCCCGTGCTGCTAGACGATGCACATCGTGACGGTCATAGCCTTTGCGTTGCAGGCGCTTGTAAAGGAAGTCCTTATAGGACCGCAGGTGCATAGAGTTTGCTGCGTTCACAACCTCAAGCTCAGAAACCGCATCCCCCAGACCTGCTGCTTCCAGCTTTTCGGCCACATCCGCCTCGCGGCCCACTACCAGCGCCTTGCCAAGGCCAGAGCGTTGGTACGTCACTGCAGCACGCAATACCCGCGGATCATCACCTTCTGCAAAAATCATCCGCGCCTGCGCATTGCGCGCACGGGCATTCATGTTGCGCAGCATGTTCGCTGTTGGGTCCATGCGGGATTTCAGGTTGGCCTCATAGCCTTCCATATCCACAATCGGACGGCGTGACACACCGGTATCCATACCGGCTTTGGCAACAGCCGGCGGAATACGGTAGATCAGACGCGGGTCAAATGGTGTTGGGATGATGTAATCCCGACCAAAGGTCAGCTTACGGCCATAGGCCATCGCGACCTCATCTGGCACATCTTCACGCGCCAGTTCAGCCAATGCTTCTGCACAGGCGATTTTCATCTCGTCATTGATGGCGCGCGCGTGGATATCCAACGCCCCGCGGAAGAGATATGGGAAAGCCAGAACGTTGTTCACCTGGTTGGCGTAGTCAGAACGCCCAGTCCCCATAATTGCATCCGGGCGCACAGCCTGCGCCTCCTCTGGAGTGATCTCTGGATCAGGGTTCGCCATCGCAAAAATCAGGGGATCCGTAGCCATTGTTTCGACCATCGCTTGGGTCACCGCCCCGCGAACAGAAACACCAAGGAAAACGTCGGCGCCGACCATTGCTTCTTCCAAAGTGCGCAGATCAGTTTTGATCGCATGCGCAGATTTCCACTGGTTCATGCCGTCTTTGCGGCCCTGATAAATCACACCTTTGGTGTCGCAAACGATGCAATTTTCGTGCTTTGCACCCATAGACTTCAGCAGCTCGATACAGGCAATCCCTGCAGCTCCCGCACCGTTCAGAACGATCTTAACGTCTTCGATTTTTTTACCAGAGAGGCGCAATGCATTGATCAGACCCGCCGCGCAGATCACGGCTGTGCCGTGCTGGTCGTCGTGGAAGACCGGAATATCCATCTCTTCCTTCAGACGCTGTTCAATGATGAAACACTCAGGTGCTTTGATGTCTTCAAGATTGATGCCGCCAAAGGTTGGCCCCATCAGTTTGACCGCCTGACAGAAGGCATCCGGGTCTTCGGTGTCGAGCTCAATATCGATCGAGTTCACATCCGCGAACCGTTTGAACAGAACCGACTTCCCCTCCATAACCGGCTTCGAGCCCAGCGCGCCAAGATTGCCGAGGCCCAAAACAGCCGTACCGTTTGAAATCACCGCTACAAGGTTGCCTTTGTTGGTATAGTCGTACGCCGTGGAAGGGTCCGCCGCGATTTCTTCGCAAGGAACTGCCACACCCGGAGAATAGGCCAGTGACAGGTCACGTTGCGTGGTCATCGGCACAGTTGCCTTAATTTCAAACTTGCCTGGTGTTGGCTCAAGGTGGAAGGCGAGCGCCTCCTCACGAGTCACTTTGGTCTTGGTCATACGGGTCGAATCCTCCTGGCGTCTATTGCTCTTAGACAAGCCTCAAAGGGGCCTCAACATGTTAGCGCCCAAACTCTGTGCGATTTCACCTTTCACCCCCTTCGAAACCTTTGCTACACCACTTGGAACAACCTTTTGGGGGAACGGGCCGTGAGTGCAGCCAAACCTGCTGTTACGCCGATGATGGCGCAGTATCTGGAAATCAAAGAGGCGCACCCGGATGCGCTGCTCTTCTATCGCATGGGCGATTTCTACGAGATGTTCTTTGATGACGCTGTCGCCGCGGCCGAGGCACTGGACATCGCCCTGACCAAACGCGGCAAACATGACGGCAATGAAATCCCAATGTGCGGCGTCCCCCATCACGCGGCCGAGGGCTATTTCTTAACGCTGATCCGCAAGGGGTTTCGAGTTGCAGTATGCGAACAAATGGAGAGCCCCGCTGAAGCTAAGAAGCGCGGCTACAAAGCAGTCGTACGGCGCGAAGTGGTGCGCCTTGTTACACCCGGCACGTTGACCGAAGATTCGCTGCTGGATGCCCGCCGTCACAACTTCTTGGCAGCTTATGCACAGGTCCGGGACGAGTCGGCTTTGGCATGGGCGGATATCTCTACCGGTGTGCTGCATGTGATGACATTGCCGCAAGTCCGGTTAGGTGCTGAACTCGCGCGCCTCGCGCCATCAGAACTTCTGATCGCAGAAGGTTCAGAGGCAGATTTGGCTGAAACAGTCTCTGATATGGGCGTCTCTATGACGTCTGTGTCGCGCGGATCCTTTGACAGCACCGCAGCAGGAAAACGCGTTGCAGCGCTCTTTGGCACGCAAGATTTGGACGCCTTCGGTAGCTTCACCCGCCCTGAAACAGGTGCACTTGGAGCCATCGTCGACTATTTGGAAATCACCCAAAAAGGCAAACTGCCCCTGCTGCGCCCTCCGGTCAAAGAGCTGACAGGCGGCACAATGCAAATCGACGCCGCCACGCGACGAAATCTGGAACTAACACACTCTCTTTCTGGCGGTCGCTCCGGCACGCTTTTGGCAACGATCGACCGCACGGTGACCTCTGCAGGCGCACGTCTTTTAGAACGCCGCTTGTCGTCCCCATCGCTGTCTCTGGATACAATCAACGACCGCCAAGGCGCGGTGACTTTCAATGTTGATAACGCCCACACCGCTCGTGATCTACGAGACCTGCTGCGCAAAGTGCCGGACTTAGACCGCGCTTTGTCTCGGCTATCGCTGGACCGGGGCGGCCCGCGTGATCTCGCCGCCATCCGGAATGGCCTCGCGCAGGCCATCGACATCTGCGGCTTGCTGGGCGCACTCGATCTTCCGGCCCTGCTCACCGAAGCTTTGCAAAACCTGCAAGGTCATGACGAACTTCTGGACCTGCTCGACCAAGCGCTGATTGCAGACCCGCCGCTTCTTGCGCGCGATGGTGGTTTTATTGCTCCGGGCTATGACGCGGAACTCGATGAATCCCGTCGCTTACGCGACGAAGGTCGCGGCGTGATTGCCGGACTTCAGGCGCAATACAGCGAACTCACGGGCATTCAGGCGCTGAAGATCAAGCACAACAATGTGCTTGGCTATTTTGTGGAAACCACCGCCAAACACGCTGACGCAATGATGTCTGCGCCGCTGTCTGAAACCTTCATCCACCGTCAGACCACCGCGAACCAGGTGCGTTTTACCACTGTTGAACTCTCCGAGCTGGAAACCAAAATCCTGAACGCGGGCAGCAATGCACTTGAGATCGAAAAGAGTCTCTATTCAAGCCTAAGACGGGCCATCTTGGACGCTTCCGCTCAGGTTTCTGGCGCCTCCCGTGCGCTGGCCGAACTCGACCTTCAAGCCGCACTCGCTGACCTAGCAACAGCCGAAAACTGGAACCTGCCAGAGGTGAATAACAGCCGCGACTTTGAAATCGTGTCAGGTCGTCACCCGGTGGTCGAAGCCGCGCTGCGCAAGCAATCTGGCGCACCCTTTGTGGCCAATGACTGCGATCTATCCGGTGGTGACCGCGCCAGCATCTGGATGCTGACCGGTCCGAACATGGCCGGTAAATCGACCTTCCTGCGCCAGAACGCCTTGATCGCATTGTTGGCCCAAATGGGCAGCTACGTCCCGGCCGATCGCGCCAAGATCGGCATCGTCAGCCAACTCTTCTCCCGCGTCGGAGCCTCAGATGACCTCGCCCGTGGCCGATCCACCTTTATGGTCGAGATGGTCGAAACCGCCGCCATCCTCAACCAATCTGATGACCGCGCGCTTGTGATCCTCGACGAAATCGGACGCGGCACCGCGACCTATGATGGCCTGTCTATCGCCTGGGCTACGCTGGAGTATTTGCACGAAGTGAACGGCTGCCGCGCGCTTTTCGCAACGCATTACCACGAGATGACAGCCCTCGCCGGCAAGCTGAAAGGCGTCGACAACGCCACGGTCAGCGTCAAAGAATTCGACGGCGAAGTAATCTTCCTGCACGAGGTCAAACGCGGTGCCGCGGATCGCAGCTATGGTGTGCAGGTCGCACAGCTTGCAGGCCTTCCTGACTCCGTCATCAACCGTGCGCGTGAAGTTCTGGACATGCTTGAAAAGAACGAACGTGAAGGTGGGTCACAGAAAGCCATCATCGATGACCTCCCACTTTTCGCTGCTGCACCTGAGCCGATGTCTAAACCAAAGGCCGTCCCGTCGCCTGTTGATGAGCGTTTGGGACAGATCATTCCAGACGAACTCACTCCGCGTGAGGCATTGGATTTGCTTTACGAACTCAAAGGTTTGGCAAAGTAGGTCACCAACTGCCACTGGCCCCGCCACCGGAAGACGAGCCGCCGCCAAAACCGCCTGAGGAAGAAGACGAACTTTTCGACTTCTTCGGAATGGTGACATGTGTGTGGTATTTATCCCCGCAATGTTTGCAATTGTAGTCGACACGCTTCAGGCCGGTACTTGACGTCGTGGCATGCTCAAGGATCGTCGAATCCGCTTCAAGAGTGCGGTAGTTACAACTGCGGCAGGCCCCATAGTTTGAAAACCAGGATTTGTAACTTTCGATGGTCCGGTGATCGCATTTATCGCAGAGCCACACATCGTAATCGACGCTCTTGAGTCGCTCTTCCAGCTTCTGGCCATCCTTGAGGTATTTGTCGTCCTCAAGCTCCTCGACGCGGCGCATTTTACTGCGATCAATCGGGCAAATACGAGGCTTGTTCCGCTTCCAACGACGATAGAGACGAAACAACAGCCCCGCGACAAAGGCATAGGCCACCGCAATCCAATCACCAATTACATCCAGTCCGAAGGACAGGCGATTGCGCAATTTCTCAAAGAAGCTCGCGTTGAATTCACCCGGCCAGGCGCCACCCACTTCGTGAATAATCGCATCGACCCCACGGTTAATACCTTTCTCATATTCATCATCGCGAAACAGTGGCACGATTTTATCGTCTATGATGGCCGCCATGGCATCATTTTTTGTATCACCATAGCCAGAGCCAACTTCAATGCGCAGCACCCGATCAAGCCGCGAGACCAACAGCATCACACCATCGTTGCGCGCTGCACCCCCAACACCCCAATAGTTGAACAGACCAGTGGCAAAAGGTTCAATCTCGCCTTCATGACCATAGTTGCTCATCCGGTCTATGATAACGACGGTAAACTCGATATTGGTCTCAGATCTGAGCTCTTTCAGCTTATCGCGGATGACCTCTTCTTCCTCAATGGACAGGAGGTAGGCAAAGTCATTCACGTAAAGTTCTGTGTAGTCCGGGTAATCTTGTGCAGTTGCAGATGTCGCCGTGAAAAGCAGAAGAATTCCAACAATCAGATGTCGCAAAGAAAAAGCCCTCGAAGTCACGAGGGCTTTGTAGCAGGTTTTTCAAAAACTGTAGAGGTTTAGCCCGTCATAGAGCTGACACCGACTTTCGCCGGACGCAGCAGACGGTCATGTAGCATAAAGCCTTCGGCGGAAACCTGAATGATTTCACCCGCTTTGGTGCCCGGCACCGGCGCTTCAAACATAGCTTCGTGCTGGTTTGGATCAAACTTGTCGCCAACTTCAGGCGCAATCATTTCCAAACCGTGCTTTTTGAAGACGTTCAGCAGCTCACGCATGGTCAGCTCGATACCTTCGATCACAGCAGGCGCCGCCGCCTTCTGCTCTTCGGTGATGGCTTCCATCGCGCGTTTCATATTGTCGTAAACAGGCAGCATATCGCGCGCCAGTTTGGAACCGCCGTACATCTCTGCATCCCGGCGGGATTTGTCTGCGCGTTTGCGGGAATTTTCCGCATCCGCCAACGCCCGCATCCAGCGATCTTTGTATTCGTCGCGTTCCGCCTTCAGCTCGTCCAGCTCAATGGCTTCATCTTCCAGCTCATCCAGATCCTGCAGCTCCGCTTCCAGGTCTGCAACGTCATCAAGAAATTCTTCTTCTCTTGGCTCTGCCATATTCCACCTCTAGGTCCGGTCCGAAATCAGCTTTCCAACCAGTTGCGCCGTGTAATCCACAATCGGCACGATGCGTCCATAGTTCAGGCGCTTGGGTCCGATGACCCCAACTGCACCCACAATCTTACGATCAGCGTTCATATATGGGGAAACCACCAAAGAGGAACCCGAAAGTGAAAAAAGTTTGTTCTCAGAGCCAATAAAAATGCGCACACCGTCGCCTTGATCGGCCAATTCGAGGAATTCTGCGATATCACGCTTGCGTTCGAGGTCGTCAAACAGCGTTCTGATCAGCTCCAACTCCTCTTCACCCTGCGCATCGCCCAGCAAATTGGACCTCCCACGCACGATGAGTCGCTCTTCTGTGCCGCCATCATCAGCCCATACCGCTAGTCCTGAGTCGATCAAAGCGCGGGAGAGTTTATCGATCTCTTGCCGCCGCTTTCCAATCTCTTCGCGAATCACGGTTTGCAGTTCCGAAAGCGTGCGCCCTTCGATCAGCGAGTTTAGGAAGTTCGCCGCTTCGCGCATCGAACTCGGCGTCTGCCCCGGGGGCGGAGTGAAGAGCCGGTTTTCCACATGGCCATCTGCCATGACCAATACCACCAATGCGCGGTCATGCGCGAGGCTCACAAATTCGATGTGCCGGATCGGTGCTTCGTGTTTTGGCGCGAGTACCAAAGACGCGCCTTGTGTGACCCCGGATAATGCCGCGCCGACGCGATCGAGCATCGATCCTACATCGCCAGCATTGGCACCCAGTGTATCGTCGATCTTCTGCTGATCGCCACGATCCAAATCGCGCACTTCAAGCAAGCCGTCGACAAACATACGCAATCCCTGCTGGGATGGGATACGGCCCGCACTGACATGTGGGGAATCCAGCAGACCCAGATACTCCAGATCCTGCATCACATTGCGGATGGTCGCCGCGCTGACCTTTTCCGAAAAATCCCGCGTCAAGGTCCGCGATCCAACGGGATCTCCCGTTGCCAAATAGCCTTCGACGACGCGCCGGAACACCTCGCGGCTGCGGTCGTTCATCTCGCCCAGAATGTCTTTGCTCTCTGTCATCTGAGAATGCAGTTTAGACCGCAATCCATGAGCCTCAAGCAGAAAGCTCAATCGGGCTTGCGTCCGACCCACCTGCCCCTGTATCCCATGGCGCAACACATTACCCCATTTAAAGGATAGTCCTATGCGTCCGTCTGGCCGTCAGCTGAATGAAATGCGCGAAGTTTCCATCGAAACCAACGTCACCAAACACGCAGAAGGCTCCTGCATGATCAAAATGGGTGACACACATGTGCTGTGTACTGCGACTTTGGAAGCGCGCGTTCCACCATTCATCAAGGGCTCCGGCCTGGGATGGGTCACCGCTGAATATGGCATGCTTCCACGCTCGACTACGTCCCGCATGCGTCGCGAAGCGGCTGCAGGCAAACAAGGTGGCCGCACTGTTGAAATCCAGCGCCTTATTGGCCGCTCCCTGCGCGCCGGCGTTGATCGCGTTGCTTTGGGCGAACGTCAAATCACCATCGACTGTGATGTAATCCAAGCAGACGGCGGCACACGTTGCGCGTCCATCACCGGCGGCTGGGTTGCTTTGCGCCTCGCGGTAAACAAGCTGCTCAAAGCGGGCGAGATCACAACCGATCCGCTGATTTCCCCTGTCGCTGCGATTTCATGCGGTATCTACGCGGGCCAACCAGTGCTTGATCTGGACTACCCGGAAGACAGCGAAGCCGGTGTTGATGGTAACTTCATCATGCTTGGCAACAAAAACCTGATCGAAGTTCAGATGAGCGCCGAAGGCTCTGTCTTCTCCCGCGATCAGATGAACCAACTGATGGACCTTGCAGAAAAAGGTGTGGAAGAACTGGCCGCGCTGCAGCTGGAAGCCACTGCATGACCCGCAAGTTTGAAGGCGACCGCTTGCTGGTCGCCACCCACAACGCAGGCAAGCTGAACGAGATCACCGAGATCTTGGCTCCTCACGGCGTATCCGTAGTAGGTGCGGGTGATATGGACCTGCCAGAGCCTGAAGAAACCGAAGACACCTTTGTCGGCAACGCCCGCATCAAGGCGCACGCCGCTGCGAAAGCCACCGGCCTTCCAGCGCTCGCCGATGACAGTGGCATCACCATCGACGCCTTGAACGGCGCGCCGGGTGTTTACACAGCCGATTGGGCAGAAACCGGCAATGGCCGCGATTTCATGATGGCTATGACCCGCGCCAATGATGAGATCAACGCTGTTGGCCAAGACGCACCGCGCACCGCGCAATTCCGCTGTACCTTGGTTCTCGCCTGGCCTGACGGACATGACGAAGTCTTCGAAGGTGTGATGCCGGGGTCTTTAACCTGGCCAATCCGAGGCGAAGGTGGCTTTGGCTACGACCCGATGTTCGTGCCTGAGGGTCTCGACATGACATGCGCCGAAATGGACAAAGCAGAGAAAAACAAAATCAGCCACCGCGGCCGAGCGTTGCAAGCCTTTGTGGCAGGTTGTTTTGGCTGACGATTGGCAAAATGGGGGCTTTGGGCTTTATATCCATTGGCCCTTTTGCCAGGCCAAGTGCCCCTATTGCGATTTCAACTCGCATGTTTCCAGAGAAATTGATCAAAAACAATGGTTTAGAGGATATCTAGCCGAGTTAGACCGCGTTGGATCAGAAACCCAAGGCCGTGTTCTAAACTCAGTCTTTTTTGGTGGCGGCACACCCTCTTTGATGGACCCAGATGTCGTCGCAGAGATCCTCGCAAAGGTCCAAACGCTTTGGCCCTCGGCAAACGATCTGGAAGTCACGCTAGAAGCCAACCCCGGCTCTGTCGAAGCAGGCCGTTTCGCCGCCTACCGCCAAGGCGGCGTCAGCCGCGTCTCGATGGGAGTGCAAGCATTAAATAACCGAGACCTCCAACGCCTCGGCCGCATCCATTCCGTGGATGAGGCCAAAGCCGCTTTCGAGGTTGCGCGCACCACTTTCGACCGCGTCAGCTTCGATCTGATCTACGCCCGCCAAGACCAAACCCTGGACGCGTGGAGAGCTGAACTCCGCGAAGCCCTCTCCATGGCGATTGACCACCTGTCGCTTTACCAACTGACCATCGAAACCGGCACCGCCTTTGGTGACCGTTACGCCAAAGGCAAACTCCGCGGCCTGCCTGAAGACGACCTTGCCGCTGACATGTACCAGATCACCGGCGACATCTGCGCCGAATCCGGCCTCGGAGGCTATGAGGTCTCCAACTACGCCAAACCCGGATCGGAAAGCCGGCACAATCTGATCTACTGGCGCTACGGTGATTACGTCGGCATTGGTCCTGGCGCCCATGGTCGCGTAACTTTGAACGGTCAACGCTTTGCAACCGAGTGCTGGCGCAACCCAACCAAATGGCTCGAAGCTGTCGACACCGGCTCTGCCGAAAATGTCCGCCGCGCCATCACCCTGCCCGATCAAGCGGATGAAATGATGATGATGGGCCTGCGCCTGTCTGAAGGTGTAGATCTAGCTCGATGGGAAAAACTTTCAGGTCGCTCTTTAAATCCTGACCATCTGGCCCATCTGCAAGACATTGGCATGATCTCCCTTTCCGGCGATCGGCTTTATGCAACGCAAGACGGCCGTATGGTACTAAACACCCTGCTCGCCGAGATATTGGTGGAATGACAATATGCGGTATATTTGGGGGTCAATTGGCCTAATTGCGGTATGTCTCGGCCTTCTAGGCATTCTCCTACCACTGCTGCCAACCGTTCCGTTCCTGTTGCTCGCCGCATTCTGTTTCGCCAGAAGCTCAGAACGCCTCCATTCCTGGATGATGGATCACCCAACCCTCGGCCCGCCCATCCAAGATTGGCAAGACAGCGGAGCGATCAGCCTAAAAGCCAAAAAGCTTGCAACACTTTCTGTCGTAGCTGTCTTCGCGATTTCATGGGTTCTAGACGTAAAAGCCACGGTCCTGATTTTTCAGGCCGTGACTCTTTCTTGTGTGATGCTGTTTATTTGGACGCGCCCAGACGCCTAAAGTGTCTCTAATTCAGCAGAACTTACTGTGACGTCAAAATACGGCACAGTTCATCCAGCTGTTCCATATCTTTGTATTTGATCGTGATCTGTCCAGATTCACCGCCTGCTTTGTGGTCAATCGCAACCTTCATGCCAAGGTTCGCAGACAAATCACCTTCCAGCGCAGCAGTATCCGCATCTTTGACTGGCTTCGCCTTCTTGGGCTTATCCATATCTCCAGAAGCGTATTTCTTCACCAAAGCTTCCGTTGCTCGAACAGACAGACCCTCTTTAACAATCCGCTTCGCGATCTCTTGTGCATGATCAGACGTAATCAGCGCCCGCGCATGTCCAGAGCTCAGCTGACCCTCTTCGACCAAGTTTTGGATATCCTGTGGCAGATTCAGCAGACGCAGTAGGTTCGCGATATGGCTGCGGCTCTTGCCCAGCGCCTTAGACATCGCTTCCTGCGTATGTCCGAATTTTTCCATCAGTTGGCGATAGCCCGCCGCTTCTTCGACTGGATTCAGATCAGACCGTTGAATGTTTTCAATGATCGCAATTTCAAGGACTTCAATATCCGTGAACTCACGCACCACAACCGGCAGCTCATGCAGCTGCGCTTTCTGAGATGCACGCCAGCGGCGTTCACCCGCGACAATCTCATATTTTCCGCCCGGCTTTTCCCGCACGATCAGTGGCTGGATAACACCTTTCTCGCGAATAGAATTCGCCAGATCTTCCAAATGCTCAGGATCAAAGCGTCGACGCGGCTGATCCGGATTTGGTTCAATGTTTTCAATAGGAACAACCATATCCGGGCGTCGTGGTTCGTCTGAAGAAGCAGCCGGTATCGGAGATTCATTTACATCTGCCATCAGGGCAGACAGCCCACGGCCAAGCCCACGGGATTTGGTTCTATTTTCGGCCATGCTCAGCCCCCTAAGAAATTCTTTTTATGCGATCGCGCCGAAGTGCTTATCCAACATCTCGCGCGCCAAGGCGCGATATGCTTCTGCGCCCTTTGAATTTGGATCATACTGCAAAACAGGCTGCGCGAAAGAGGGAGCTTCAGAAACCCGCACATTTCGTGGAATTCGCGTTTCGTAAACGAGGTCTCCCAAGTTATCCCGCGCATCCTCTTCCACCTGCTGGGACAGGTTGTTGCGCGAGTCAAACATCGTCAGAACCACGCCTTCGATGCGTAGATCAGGATTGGCTGTTTGGCGAACCTCACGCACTGTCAGCATCAGCTGTGACAGTCCTTCAAGAGCAAAGAACTCGCTTTGCAGCGGGATCATTACCGAATGCGCGGCAACCATCGCGTTGACTGTCAAAAGATTCAATGACGGAGGACAATCAATTAGGATGTAGTCCCAGTCAAAGGTATCCATAGCAGGTTGGCGCAGTGCATCGTGTAATAGGAAAGACCGCTTTTCATTCGCCATTAACTCCATATCGGCAGAGCTTAGATCAACGGTTGCAGGAATGATGCCAAAGCCCTCGGAATCCACCATTTGAATAACATCATTCAGATCGATGTCGTCCACCAATAGATCGTAGGTCGTGTTGGGGCGGTCATCAATCCCAAGCCCTGTAGAGGCGTTACCCTGAGGATCCAGGTCTACCAACAAGACGCGCACACCTTCTTCAAAAAGTGCGGCTGCAAGATTGATCGTTGTTGTAGTCTTTCCGACGCCGCCTTTTTGATTGGCAATCGCGATTATTTTCGGCCCGCTGCCTCGCACTGGATCAGACACGTTTGATATCCCTGACTTTCAGTATTACTGCACCCTCTTGGGTTTCACTTTTAATCACCTCTGAGGAGAAAGACCATGATTTCTCAGCGGCTTGGACCTCTTTTTTCCAATTGACACCCTTTGGGAAAATTGCTGTGCCATTTGCCTCTAAATGACGCTCCGAAAAGCTAAGAAGGGCATCAAGATCCGCCAAAGCACGCGCGGAAAGAACATCCGCAGAATGAGGATCAGCCTTTTCGATCCGTGCTGTCACGACATCAGCTTTAACGCTGGTCTCTCGTAGAACGGTGCGAAGGAAAGTGCATTTACGGACATCACTTTCCATCATCGTAATATCCCACGGAGCAGGCAGTTCAGCATTCATAATCGCCAACACCAGTCCTGGAAAGCCTCCCCCACTGCCTATATCAAGCCACTTCCCGCCGGATGGCTGTGCCAGATTGAATAGCTGAACAGAATCCAGGATATGGCGGTTCCAGAGGTCTTTGATGGTCGACGGGGATACCAGATTGATCTTGGAATTCCACTTTTCCAAAAGTTCTGCCAGCAGCGCTAGTCGATCCAATGTTTCACGTGAAACATCGAGCTGCTCTTGAACAGATTGTGGGATCATGCTGATTTTTCCTGACGCTTACGCTGACGCAGCTTGGCTAAAAGAAGCGTTAGCGCCGCTGGGGTCATCCCATCAACACGCGCCGCTTGGGCCAAATTGCCCGGTTTTGCGCGTGATAGTTTGAGCTTCAGCTCGTTCGACAAACCCTCAATGCCATCGAATTCAAAATCAACCGGAATTGGCTGTGCCTCGTCTCGACGTACCGCATCAACATCTTTCTGTTGGCGTTGGATGTAGTTCGCATATAGCGCGTCTCGATTGAGCTGCTCTTGTACTTCCAAATCCACATCCGAAAATTCTGTATTCAGGTTTTTTAACTGTTCAAAATCCACCTCAGGGAAGGCAAGGAGCTGAAACGCACTGCGTCTCTGCCCGTCATTATTCACTGAGATTCCTGCGGCGTTGATTTTTTTCGGGGTATAGCTACTCCCCTCCAACAGCTCCCTTCCTGCGTTCAGACGGTTCATCTTATTGGAAAACACGGCCTTGCGCCCTTCCCCAACAAGACCTAACGCAAGCCCAACCGGCGTAAGTCGTTGGTCAGCATTGTCAGCTCTCAGCGAAAGTCGGAACTCTGCGCGTGAGGTAAACATGCGATAGGGCTCAGTCACACCACGTGTGATGAGATCGTCGATCATCACACCGATGTAGCTGTCAGAACGACTGAAGTGGTGAGGCTCTTTCCCTTGCGAAGCCCGCGCGGCGTTCATGCCCGCAACTAATCCCTGGGCTGCCGCCTCTTCATATCCTGTCGTGCCATTGATTTGCCCCGCCAAATAGAGGCCTGGAACATTTCGGAGTTGAAGATCAGCGGTGAGGCAACGGGGATCTACATAATCATATTCAATTGCGTATCCCGGCTGGAGGATTTTCGCATCCTCCAATCCATAAATCGAATGAACATAGTCATCCTGAACATCCACAGGTAAAGAGGTCGAAATCCCGTTCGGGTAGACGGTGTAGTCATCTGCACCTTCAGGTTCTAGAAACACCTGATGGGAGGTCTTATCCGCGAAACGAACGATCTTATCTTCAATAGAGGGGCAATAGCGTGGACCGATACCATCGATATGCCCACCATACATCGCGGATCTATCCAGATTCTCCCGAATGATCGCGTGCGTTTTTTCGTTTGTATGTGTGATGCCGCAAGAGATTTGCGGTGCGCTCACGCCTTTGGACAGGAAGGAAAACAGGACCGGGTCATCATCCCCTGGCTGGCTATCCAGTAAATCCCATTTGATGGTACGTCCGTCTAGCCGAGGAGGCGTACCGGTTTTCAGGCGTCCTAGATCGAGATCAAAGCTATCGATGCGCTCTGCAAGCTTGATGGAGGGCTTATCGCCGATCCGCCCACCAGGCCTTGAAACATCTCCGATGTGGATTACGCCACGAAGGAATGTGCCTGTTGTCAGAACGACGGCGTGTGACCGCATTTCAGAACCGTCGGCGAGTTCGATACCAGACACGCGCTGACCTTCCATGATGAAGTCCGTTGCTTCCCCTTCGACGATCGTGAGGTTCTCGCAGTTGGACATCTCACGATACATTTCTGTGCGATAGATCTTTCGGTCGGCCTGCGCACGCGGGCCCTGCACCGCTGGGCCTTTGCGACGATTGAGAAGTCGGAATTGGATACCGGCAAGGTCAGCCACTCGACCCATAACACCATCCAGTGCATCGATTTCCCGGACAAGGTGCCCTTTTCCCAGCCCACCGATAGCAGGGTTACAGGACATCACCCCGATACCTTCTTTTGTCAAAGTGACAAGGGCAGTCTTAGCACCTGCGCGGGCTGCGGCATGTGCAGCGTCGCAGCCTGCGTGCCCTCCGCCTACGACGATGACATCAAAATGTTTCACGTGAAACACTCCTTACTTACCGATGCAGAAGCTTGAGAAAATCTCATCCAGAAGATTTTCAACATCAACACGACCGACAATGGAATCCAATGCTCGAATCGCAGTTCTCAGTTCTTCTGCAGCTATATCATATTGTTCCGGACCAAACGCCAGAACGGCCTGCCCTGCTGCCAGAGACTCCGTTGCGCGTACCATAGCGACCCGATGACGTTCGCGCGTCGCAATACCCAGATTGGCAGTTCGGTTCGATAGAATACTCTGAATGTCCGAAATCAACTCAGGAACCCCTGCCCCTGTTCTTCCTGAAATCGCGCCGCGGGCTTCATCCAGCGTATCTGCCTTGCCTGTGAGCGTGATATCGTCCGGCAATGCTTTAAGTTCAGGTTCCTGACCTTCTTCTACCAAGAAAACGCGAAGGTCTGCTTGCTCAGCCCTTTTCTTTGCAAGCTCAATGCCAATACCTTCTACGTGGTCGTCGGTTTCTCGCAGGCCAGCCGTATCCAACAGTGTGACGGGCAATCCACCGAGATCCATACGGACTTCGATGACATCTCGGGTTGTACCAGCATATTCTGAGGTAATAGCCGCTTCTCGACCGGCAATGGCATTCAAGAGCGTTGATTTGCCAACGTTTGGCGTACCGACAATAGCAACCTCAAATCCAGTTCGGATGCGCTCTGCGGTTTCAACACCGATGATTTGCTTGGACAGTTCCTGTGAGACACCTTCAAGCAAGGCATCCACTTCTGGGGTGACATCGACCGGGACTTCTTCGTCTGCAAAATCGATTGTGGCTTCGATCAATGCCGCCGCGCGTATGAGATCGACGCGCCATTTCTCAGCCAAGTTTCCAAGATCACCGGACAGGACGCGCAGCGCCTGACGACGCTGGGCTTCTGTTTCCGCTTCGATCAGATCTGATAAGCCTTCAACCTGGGCGAGGTCCATGCAGCCGTTTTCCAAAGCGCGACGGGTGAATTCCCCTGCCTCTGCAAGACGCAATCCCGGCATGTCTCCCAAAACGCGCAGCAGCCGGTTAACAACAGCGACTGACCCGTGGGTATGAAGTTCCAAAACCTCTTCCCCAGTGAAAGAATTCCCTTCTGGGAAGTATAATATCAGAGACTGATCAACCCGAACCCCTTCGGAATCGCGGATCAGTTTTAGTGTTGCGAGTCGTGGCTGAGGCACCTCACCACAAAGGGCTTTTGACACATTTTGTACGTTCGGACCGGACACCCGAACGACAGCGACCCCCGATTTCCCGGGGGCCGAAGCCAAAGCAAATATGGTGTCACTGACCAGGGTCATGACGCATCACGCATTCATGGAGTCGAAGAACTCACCATTGGTTTTTGTCTGCTTGAGTTTGCCCAGCAGGAATTCAATCGCATCGGTTGTACCCATCGGGTTGAGAATGCGGCGCAGAACAAAGGTTTTCTGCAGGTCCTTCGGATCGACCAGAAGATCTTCCTTACGTGTACCGGATTTGAGAATGTCGATCGCTGGGAAGACGCGTTTGTCTGCGATCTTGCGATCCAGAACAACTTCGCTGTTACCAGTACCCTTGAATTCTTCGAAGATCACTTCGTCCATACGGGAGCCCGTATCGATCAGAGCGGTGGAGATGATGGTCAAGGAACCACCCTCTTCGATGTTCCGGGCCGCACCGAAGAAACGTTTCGGACGTTGCAGAGCATTGGCGTCAACACCACCGGTTAGTACCTTACCGGAGCTTGGCACCACAGTGTTGAATGCACGGCCAAGTCTTGTGATCGAATCAAGAAGGATCACAACATCTCGTTTATGCTCAACAAGACGCTTGGCTTTTTCGATGACCATCTCAGATACAGCCACGTGACGTGTTGCTGGTTCGTCGAAGGTTGAGGAAATCACCTCCCCCTTCACAGAGCGCTGCATGTCCGTCACCTCTTCCGGACGTTCGTCGATCAAAAGAACGATCAGGTAACACTCCGGATGGTTCGCTTCGATGCTGTGCGCGATATTTTGCAGGATCACGGTTTTACCGGTCCGCGGTGGCGCAACGATCAAGGAACGCTGGCCTTTACCAATTGGCGCAACGAGGTCGATCACACGGGCAGATTTATCCTTAATGGTTGGATCTTCGATCTCCATCTTCAGACGTTCATCCGGGTAAAGCGGAGTGAGGTTGTCAAAGGCGATTTTGTGTTTCGCCTTTTCTGGATCTTCGAAGTTGATCGAAGTCACATTTGTCAGGGCAAAGTAACGTTCCTGATCATCTGGCGCTTTAATCACACCGTTAATGGTGTCGCCGGTGCGCAGGCTGTGTTTGCGGATCATGTCAGGGCTGACATAGATATCATCCGGGCCTGGTAGATAGTTTGCCTCCGGTGACCGCAGGAAGCCAAAGCCATCTTGCAGGACTTCCAGCACACCATCACCGGAGACTTCCCAGCCTTCATCCGCGCGTTCGCGCAGAATTTGGAACATCATCTCGCCTTTACGCATGGTGGAGGCGTTTTCAATTTCCAATTGCTCAGCCATCGCCAGCAGATTTTTCGGGCTTTGTGCTTTCAGATCGGAAAGCGCAAGTTTGTTCTCGGACATAAACACACCTAACGGGCCACGCAGGCCGCGATTTTCAATTTGTAGGTCGGAAGACACTTAGCCCGGACGGGCCAGTTGCCAGAAGAGATAGGTGGATTCCTCAGCTAAGTCAAACTGAGCTCAGAATTTAACCACCACAGAGAGGACGATGATGACCATCAGTACAGTGGGCACTTCGTTCATCAGCCGGTAGCGCCGACCTTCGAGTGTGTTCTCACCGCGTTCAAAGTTTTTGCGACGTGCCATGAGCCAGTGATGGAAGCCTGTCATCAGAATAACTGCCAGCGCCTTTGTGTAGGGCCATACAGCGCTCCAATCGACAATTCCCGGGGTGAAGACCAGCAACAGACCAAAGACCCATGTAGCGATGCTTGCAGGGCCCATGATAAATCTCAGAAGCTTGTACTCCATGATCTGGAGCGTCTGATCGAGCTGATCCCCATTCTCTGCATTCTCAGCGTGATACACGAAGAGACGGGGCAGATAGAAAAGACCAGCCATCCAGCTGATTACAGCCATGATATGGATCGCCTTGGTCCAAGGATAAAGCAGTGCAAGAATATCGGACATGAGCGAGAACCGTCTGAACTAAGCCTCTCTCAAATAAATAATTATTATAAAGAAAGGAAGATGATTTGGTAGGGAGATCACTTTCTGTGGATTACTGAGTTTTCTCGGTTTTTTCCACAACCCAAGAGCGGTGGGAAAGTTTGCTCTGAAATTGAGATGCAAATTGTATTTTCTTTTTTTATCGTTATAAAACAGTATATTGTAAGAAATAAGGCGAGAATGTGACTGTGGATAAACTGTGGGATGAAATTCGTTCTTAATGATTCCATCACGCGCTGAACTTATCCCTATCCTCACGGGAGGAATCAGCGTGAAAAACTTTAAACCTGATGAGTTATCTACCGCTTGCAGCGCCGCTGGATTTACCCGAAAAATCATACTCAAGTTTTGGCACCAATTATCCAGCGGGTTATCCACATGAGTCAGCCATTGATCCTAGCAAGCGGATCAAAAATCAGGGCAGAGATGCTGCGAAACGCGGGGGTACCCTTTGAAGTAAAGACCGCCCCAGTTGACGAGGAAATGATCCGCCAAAGTCTGGAAGCGGAAGAGACACGACCGCGCGATATCGCGGATTCATTGGCGGAAGCGAAAGCGCAAAGGGTCAGCGCCAAGGTGCCCGGGGCCTTGGTATTGGGATGTGATCAGGTTCTTGACTTTGAAGGAGAGGTCTTTTCAAAGCCGAAAGATCCTGAAGATGCGCGCGCTCAATTGAAAAGACTGCGGAACCACCGCCATTCTTTGCTGTCAGCCGCCGTGATATATGAAGATAACAAACCAATCTGGCGCCACGTTGGAATTGTGCGCCTTCGGATGAGAGATTTTTCTGACGCCTTCTTAGATGATTATGTGAATCGCAATTGGGAAGACATTCGACATACAGTGGGATGCTACCAATTGGAGGCAGAAGGAGTGCGTCTGTTTACCCGCGTTGACGGCGATTATTTTACGGTTCTGGGAATGCCGCTGCTAGAGCTACTGGCCTACCTAACCCTACGAGGAGATTTGCAACGATGACATTACCAAAAATTCCTTTGGCGGCAGTTGTTGGGCATCCGATTGCACATTCAAAATCTCCGAAATTGCATGGCTATTGGCTTAAGACCTACGGCATTGCCGGACATTACATCCCGATGGATGTCGCACCGGATGACCTGGAGACGGTTCTGCGCAATATGCATAAGATGGGTTTTGTGGGCGCCAATGTTACGATTCCGCATAAAACCCGCGCTTTGGAAATTGCCGATCAGGTGACAGATCGCGCGACTTTGATTGGTGCGGCGAACACGTTGATCTTCCATGAGGATGGAAAAATCCTTGCCGACAACACTGATGGCTATGGATTTATCCAAAACCTGCGCCAATCCGCACCAGAATGGGATCCGGCCTCTGGACCAGCCGTGGTTCTGGGAGCAGGCGGCGCAGCGCGTGCAGTCGTTGCATCCCTTTTGGATGCCGGTGTGCCCGAAATTTTCATAAGCAACCGGACACGGGTGCGTGCCGAACAACTGCGCGATGATTTTGGGGCGCGGTTGAAAGTTGTGGAATGGGTGCAAGCTGGCGAAACCATGGAAGATGGCGCCACGATTGTGAACACCACGTCTTTGGGAATGGCGGGAAAACCAGAATTAAAGGTCTCTCTCGAAGGCCTCCAGGCCGGAAGCCTTGTGACGGATTTGGTTTACACACCTCTGCGCACACCATTTTTGGATGAAGCAGAACAGAGGGGCTGCGTGACCGTAGATGGTCTGGGTATGTTGTTGCATCAGGCGACACCGGGATTTGAACGTTGGTTTGGCCCACGGCCAGAAGTTACCGAAGAACTTCGTCAGGTGATGCTGACATGACATTCAAGCTCGGATTGACCGGCTCCATTGGTATGGGCAAGTCGACCACGGCGAAAATGTTTGCCGATTTGGGCTGTGCGGTTTGGGATGCAGATGCCGCTGTACATCGGATGTATTCCAAAGGCGGCGCCGCGGTTTCCCCAATGCAGGCAGTTTTTCCAACGGCCATCCAAGACGGTGCTGTGTCGCGTGATGCTCTGAAAGAGATCATCGGAACGGACCCAAGCGCACTGACGCAGGTCGAAAAAATTGTGCATCCCTTGGTGGCGGCGGATCGAGATAACTTCATTGCCAACAGCCAGTCCGAAATCACTGTCCTAGATATACCATTGCTCTTTGAAAACGGTAGCGAACAGAAATTTGACGCCGTTGTATGCGTCTCTGTTTCACCAGAATTGCAGCGAAAACGTGTTATGGATCGGGGCACTATGACCGAGGCGCAATTTGAAAGCATTCTGGCAAAACAGATGCCCATTAATGACAAAATTGCCAAGTCCGATTATGTGATTGAAACCGACACAATGGATCACGCACTTGCCCAGGTAAAGGTCGTGATCGAAGACATTAAACAAAGGTTGGCCGATGCGTGAAATCGTAATGGACACGGAAACCACGGGCTTTGACGCCGAAGGATCTGACCGAATTGTGGAAATCGGTTGCGTTGAATTGTGGAACCACATGCCAACGGGTGAGACCTATCACGTCTATATCAACCCTGAGCGCTCTATGCCGGAAGAAGCCTTTGGGGTGCATGGGATTGGTCCTGACTTACTGGAACCACCCCGTCCACCGGAGCCGGGCCAGGTATTACTGCGTGATAAACCGGTTTTTGCAAAGGTGGCTCAGTCATTTTTGGATTTCATCGGCGATGCGAAGCTCGTGATCCATAATGCGTCCTTTGACATCAAATTCCTGAACGCCGAATTGAGTCGCATGGGGTTAGCAACTATCCCCTGGGAGCAGGCAATCGATACTCTGGCTATGGCCCGCCAAAAGTTTCCGGGTGCCCGGGCAACGCTTGATGCGCTTTGTTCTCGGTTCGGCATTGATAATAGCAACCGAACCCTTCACGGGGCGTTGCTTGACTCTGAAATTTTGGCTGAGGTTTATCTTGAACTCATCGGCGGTCGGCAACCTGACTTTGCGCTTGCAAGCACGGCGGGCCAATCTAGCGGTGTTGCTCAAGACGATTGGCGACCGACAGCGCGCCCAAACCCCTTACCGTCGCGTTTGACGGAAGATGAAAAATCGGCACATGCTGAATTCGTCGAAAAAATGGGGGAAGATGCGCTTTGGAAAAAGCTGGGGTGACATCCTCGGCCCAGATGAAGCAGAACCGAGGATGTCAAAAAGATTTAGGCGTCTAGCTTCTGTTCACCAGCTGCGGCCTGACGGCGCGCGATTTCGTTGCGGTAAAGCGCAACAAAGTCGATGGTTTCCAGGTTCAGAGGCGGGAAGCCACCATCACGAGTGATGTCAGAAACAATACGACGCACAAATGGGAAGATCATGCGTGGGCATTCGATCAGAAGGAATGGGTGCAGTTGTTCTTCTGGGATCCCTTCGATCGAGAAGATTCCAACATAGTCGAGTTCCAGAACGAATAGCGTCTGATCACCACCTTTGGCTTTGTTGGTGATGTTCAATTTGATCGCAGATTCATATTGGTTTTCCTGCTGACGCTTTTTCGCGTCGAGGTTCACTTGCACCTGAACGTCAGGCTGAACGTCGCCTTGAATGCCCTTCTGCGCCAGAATGTTTTCAAACGACATGTCACGGACATATTGAGTCATGACATTCATTTTAATCTGTGGGGCTTGCGGTGCTTCTGCAGCGCCGCCGGTTTCAGGCGTGTTTTCAGCCATGGGGTTTCTCCGAAAATATCAAAAATTTGCAGGCAGGCTTAACAGAGGCGGCCACGGGCCTCAATGCTTAGTCCAACCAGAGGGGCCGCGATCAGTGTCATGGGTCGGTTTTTTAGCAGGATCAACTTCGGTGAAGTCTCCATCGATCACGTCTTCATCTTTTTGAGGGTGACCGCGGAAATGCATGTTCTGCGCGTTTCCGCCCATGTTGAAGCTTTGCACCTTAATGCGCTTGCGTGCGTAGTTCATGATCGCAACCCGAACTGGTGGCATGAGAAGAGCAAAACCAACAGCATCGGTGAAGAAACCCGGTGTCAGCAATAAAGCGCCGGAAAAGAGGATCATCGCACCATGCGCCAAAGGTTCCGTAGGATCATTCAACTCATTGAAGGACTTGCGCAGATCGCCCATTGCCATCGCGCCCTGATTGCGCACCAGCCAAGTGCCCAGAATAGCTGTTAAAACCACAATCGCCAGCGTTGGGAGGAGCCCAATCGCGCCACCGATTTGGATAAACAAACCGATTTCGATCAAAGGTACGGCCAAAAAGGCCAAAAACAACCACATCTTATGAACTCCTTGTCACTTCGCGCGTGTGGACTTGACTGCGCGTGTGACATACATAAGTCCGGTACATGTTGATTTCTACGTCCAAGACGAGGTTCTAATGAATTCGCCCCTACTTCAGCTTTTGGTATTGGCCGGCATCGCCGTCTTTTTGATCCTGCGGCTGAGAAATGTGCTTGGCACCCGTGATGGGTTTGAGCCTCCCCGTGAAACGACTGTTCAGCAACGTCGTGGCCCTGAACTTGAAGTGATCGAAGGTGGCCCAGATCGGGACATCACAGATCACGTGGAAGAAGGCTCTTCTTCTGCGGAAGCTCTGGGCAAGATGAAATCCGCAGAGCCGGGCTTTGGCGTCAGTGACTTCTTGGGTGGCGCAAAGGGCGCTTACGAGATGATCCTGATGGGCTTTGAAAAAGGCGATCTATCCGGTGTGAAAGATTTCTTGGCAGACGATGTTTACGAAGCGTTCGATGGCGTTGTGAAAGCCCGCGAAGAGCAAGGCCTGACCATCGATGCTGAATTCATCGGTGTCCGGGAGACCACGTTGCAGGAGGCAACTTTTGACGATGCAACGCGTGAAGCTGAGCTGACCGTGAAATTCATCGGCGAGCTGACCTATGTCGTGCGCAATGCCGAGGGTGAGATTGTCGAAGGCAGCGAGACCCAGGTGAAACGTCAGAAAGACGCTTGGACCTTCGCGCGTACCATGGGTGCTGACGATCCTAACTGGCAGCTTGTTGCCACGGGCGAATGATTGCGGCGCTTCGGGCGGCATTGGTTGCAGGGGTTGCGATGATGTCAAACATCGCAACCGCTGAGACGTCTTACACGATTTTAGACTACAAAGACCTTGATGGTTGGGAGCGCGACGATCACCACGCCGCGCTTCGTGTATTTCAGAACACTTGCCCCGACCTTGATGCGCCCGACTGGCGTGCGATCTGTGCGGCCGCCCCGACCTTTGGCAATGCAAAGAAGTTCTTTGAGCTTCTGTTTCGACCAGTCCTGATCGAGGATGGGGTCGATGCGAAATTCACCGGCTATTTTGAGCCGGAACTGCACGGATCTCGTGTACCAACCGCGCGTTATCGCTTTCCGGTTTATGCCAAACCACCAGAAGTGCGTTTGGGCCAAAGGTTCATGACTCGAGAAGAGATCGAAACCACCGGCGCTTTGGTTGGTCGCGGATTGGAAATCGCCTGGGTTGATGACTCGGTTGAGCTGTTTTTCCTTCAAATCCAAGGGTCTGGCCGTATTCGTTTGCCGGATGGTAGCGCCATTCGCGTAGGTTATGGCGGAGCCAATGGGCATCCCTATCGTTCTGTTGGCGCAGAACTCGTGAGGCGTGGGACCTACGCCAGCCATCAGGTTTCTGCGCAGGTCATCCAGAATTGGGTGAAACGGAACCCTGTCGATGGGGCTGAGTTGCTACGGCACAACCCATCTTACGTTTTCTTCCGCACGGTGAACCAAGTCCCCGCCCATAAGGGGCCTTTGGGGGCCATGAACCGCTCAATCACAACCATGCGGTCTGTTGCCGTTGATCCAGCCTTTACCCAACTCGGCGCGCCAGTTTGGGTAGAGAAAGACGGTGATGATCCAATCCGCCGTTTGATGATAGCGCAGGATACAGGATCAGCCATCAAAGGCGCTCAGCGGGCGGATATTTTCTTTGGAACGGGTGATGAAGCCGGTCGTAAGGCCGGTCGTTTGCGGGATCCTGGGCGGATGATTGTTTTGCTCCCAATCCAGCGGGCCTACTCGCTTTTGCCTGAGGCGGTGATGTGAAACGCAAAGGCCTGAGTGATGAAGACAAGGCGTTGTGGAAAAAGGTTTCCGAAACCGCGGAACCTTTGCATCCCCCGAAACGCAAACCAGTCAGCCCAGAAGATCGCCCCTTGCCGATGCCAAAACCGGTAAAAGTGGAAGTAACGCAGTTGCAGCCATTTCAGCTGGGCGCGAAGGCCAAGAAAAATGCCAAGAACCATGACTTGATGCCGTCGATTTCGGATCGCGTCGGAAATCAGCCCGTGCAGATGGACAAAAAGGCTTACGGCCGCATGACCAAAGGCAAGCTGACCCCGGAGGGACGGATTGACCTGCACGGTATGACCCTGGATCAGGCGCATCCTGCCCTGATTGGCTTCGTGATGCGCTCCTATACCGAGGGCAAACGGCTCGTGCTGGTGATCACGGGCAAAGGCAAAAGCAAGCGCGATGACGGGCCGATCCCGGTGCGACGCGGCGTGTTGAAACATCAGGTTCCACAATGGTTGCAAATGGCGCCTCTGCGTTCAGTGGTCTTGCAGGTTCGTGAGGCGCATCTGAAACACGGTGGCTCTGGCGCCTACTATGTATATTTGCGTCGGCGCGGTTAACCCGATGTATTCGACAGGGCCTCGACCGGCTCCAGCTTCCAAAGCACTGCGCGGCCCATGGTTTCCTTGGTGACTGCAATGCGCCGCTGTCCTGCGTCTAGTTCCAAAGTCGTACCGCTTTCTTCTTCCAATAGACGCAGAACACCACCGCTATTGATAAAATCTAGCAATGCCGGTGATGTCGCGATGGCAAAATGATCGGTGTTTCTGCCTTCTCCGAAAGCTGAAATATCAAATACCAGAATTGGGTAGTCTGCCAGCGCAGCTATGTCACTGTCGTTTCCCAAGCGGCTGGGGCGCCCGCTGATAACGCCCGAAACCTGCAGCGCCACATCACGTTCTGAGACGAATAGCATAAAGGGCTGTGGCAGAGATCGAAGTTTTGCAAGCTGGCTTTTGAATACATCGATATCGATGTCCGGCACGATCAGCGCCACTCCGAACAGATTTTTTGATGCCCAGCCGGGGCTTTCGATTTCTATTTGGCGCAGCGCTTCCATCGTCAACAAAGCCCCCATTGAATGGGCAAGCACGAAGGGCTTTGCCTTTGTACCATCTCGGGTTGCTTTCAGCGTTTGAACGAGTGCATCTCGGCTGAACAAAGTGCTATCGCGATCATGGCCGTAGCCCACAACTTTGGCCGCGCTGGGCCATGCGAAATTCACGTGGGTCGAAAAGGTTTCTACGTCGTGACGCATCTGCGCCTGACGATATAGAGCCTCGGAATAACTGTTGTTGAACCCATGCACAAAAACCATCGCGTTGCGATTTTCAGCAGGGAGGCCGCGGGTCTGATGCGATAGCGCGGTTTCAAAACCGGACTCACCTTTCAGAATTTGCAGTGACGCGATTGAAAAGTGTTGCTGCGGATCTGGATTATTGTGTCTGATGCGTAGCGTTCCCGGTACATGCTCTGCTGGAACAACCACTGTCGCCTTTTGATAGACGAGATCCTCAGATCTGGACTTTCCGTAGCCGGAGGATTCAGAGTTAGGTGCGCGGTTTGTGGCGACAAATATCTGATGCGGTGTGCCGATGGAGCCGGCATCAGGCTTCAGTATCAATTGTTCCCTTTCGGCGCAGGCCGCTAAAAACGAAAGAACAAGAACGCTTAATAACCAAAATCGCATAACAGCCTACCAGCTCATACCCTGGCTGAACTATCGGCAGCCAGGGTAAATGAGGCAACTAAAACCTAAAGCACGTAGCGCGACACATCTGTTGATTTTGACAGCTCGCCAAGGTGTTTCTCAACAAACGCCGCATCCACAGAAATATCTGTTCCCGCCTGATCAGGTGCTGTGAAGCTAAGATCTTCGAAGACCCGCTCTATCACAGTGTAAAGTCGCCGTGCGCCGATGTTTTCGACGGATTGGTTCACGTCTGCCGCGATCTTAGCCAGCGCCGCGATGCCGTCATCGGTGAAGGTCACCGCGACTTCCTCGGTTGCCATCAATGCAGAATACTGACGGGTCAACGCATTATCGGTCTCCGTCAGAATGCGCACGAAGTCCTCTTCGGTCAGGGCGCGCAATTCTACGCGGATTGGCAGACGGCCTTGCAGTTCTGGCAGCAGGTCAGACGGTTTCGCAATGTGGAAAGCACCGGATGCGATGAACAGGATGTGGTCAGTTTTCACCGGGCCATGCTTTGTGGAAACAGTTGTGCCTTCGATCAGCGGCAGCAGGTCGCGCTGCACCCCTTCACGAGAGACATCACCACCGCGCGCATCAGACCGGGCACAGACTTTGTCGATCTCATCGAGAAAGACAATGCCGTTTTGCTCCACTGCTTCCAGTGCCGCTTTGGTGACAGTCTCATCATCCAGCAGTTTGTCGGCTTCTTCGCCAATTAATACGTCGTAGCTTTCTGCAACGGTCATGCGTTTCTTAGTAGTGCGGCCACCCAGCGCTTTGCCGAAGATATCGCCTAGGTTCATCATGCCCATTTGCCCACCCGGCTGGCCCGGTATGTCAAACATCGGCATCGGATTAGAGGTATCGGAAATCTCAAGATCGATAACCGTATCATCCAGCTCGCCCGCGTGCAGTTTTTTGCGGAACATCTCACGCGTGCCTTCGCGCGCGTCTTCACCGGCAATGGCGGTGATCACGCGTTCTTCGGCAGCGTTCTGCGCGTTGGCTTTGACCTCATCACGCATGTATTCGCGGGTCTGCATAATGGCCGCGTCGACTGGATCACGCACGATCTGTTCAACGTCGCGGCCTACGTAACCCACTTCGGTGAACTTCGTGGCTTCGACCTTGATAAACGGTGCTTTGGCAAGCTTTGCCAGACGCCGGGAAATCTCGGTTTTACCAACGCCGGTTGGCCCGATCATCAGGATGTTCTTCGGGTAGACTTCATCGCGTAGATCATCAGAGAGCTGCTTGCGACGCCACCGGTTGCGCAGGGCCACAGCGACGGCACGTTTGGCGTCTTTTTGGCCGATGATGAAACGGTCGAGTTCTGAGACGATTTCGCGAGGGGTCAGGTCAGTCATGAGTATCCATTACGAGTGGGCAGGCGGTAGCCGCTTCAGCGGCAGAACACCTGAGAATGTTTTCAGGAGTGCAGCGCGGATGCGAGCCCAGAAGGCCCCCAGCGCCACAAGGAAGATACCAAGGAACAGGATCGTCAGTCCCGCACCGTCTCCTTCAAAGACAGTGAAGGCCAGGGCGACGACATAGCCAATGGCGGTGATTAGGAAGGACCGGCGGTCAATGATGATCGCGATCAAGGCGAAGGCCAGCAATACGACTAAAAGAACGGCGTTGCTTTCGCTCTCCATCAGTGCAAGCGCAAGGGTGTTAACTAATGCAGGCGCAGCAACGACGTGCAGCCAGAAACCCTGCGCCGACCGTCGGGTGACTCGGTGCGGATCAGACATGTCAAAAACCATTGCGACAACGAAAACCGCGAGGCCCACAGCCAGCGTGATCCATGCGAAGGGGCCCTGCGCGCTGAGGCGGAAGATATCGGTGATATCTGCCGGCGTGCCCGCGCTATTGGCACCAATGATCATAGCGAGGCCAAAAATACCAAGCGCAATTAGCGCCATGGCGAAAGGCACGCGGAAGCGCCACCAATAGACGGTCAGGGCCGCGACGCTGGCTCCCATGGCGATTGGCAGAGAAGAAAAGTCCTCCTGAGCAACCATGAAAGGTTCCGCAAAATAGGCAGCGCAGCCAGCGACAGCATTCCCGGCAAACATGATCGACAGGGCAATCGCTGGGGCAACCATACGACGGATGCGAATAAAGTATTCCGAAATACCCCAGATCACTAACCCGCCAATAACAGTCGCTGTCAGGATGTGAGATTGATAGTTCACAATCTCGGTCGCCATGGTCACGGAATTCACTGTGATCCAGCCCGCAGCTAAGATCACCAGACCAACGACGATGAAGATTTCATTGAACCCTTTGAACAGCTCAAATGGTTCATCTCCTGGTGCAAGGCCTTCGCGGGCACCACGTCGGCTATCGGCCAAAGCCCGCAATGACACTGCTTGGGCTTCGGTCAACAGACCCGACTCAACAGCGGCCCGGAGATCATCAGATGCGATCATGCAGAGATCTTCTCCACGGTCAGGCGGCCATTTGTGTAGACGCAGATATCAGCCGCAATCGCCATGGCATCGCGCGCAATGGTTTCAGCGTCTTTGTCGCTGTCCATCATACCGCGGGCAGCAGCCAGGGCGAAGTTACCGCCGGAACCAATTGCTGTCACGTCGTGCTCAGGCTCCAGAACATCTCCTGCACCAGTGATGACGAAGATGTCTTTACCATCCGAGACAATCAGCATGGCTTCCAGCTTTTGCAGATATTTGTCAGTCCGCCAATCCTTGGCCAATTCCACAGAGGCGCGTGCAAGCTGGCCGGGGGTCGCTTCGAGTTTGGCCTCAAGCCGTTCCAGCAAGGTGAACGCATCCGCAGTTGATCCTGCAAACCCCGCGACAACCTCATGTCCGCCCGGTTTCAGGCGACGTACCTTGCGTGCCGTGCCTTTGATCACCGTCTGACCAAGGCTCACCTGCCCGTCCCCAGCGATCACAACCTCGCCGCCTTTATTGACGCCAATGATTGTGGTGCCGTGCCAGCCTGGGAATGCGTCGTCTGCCATAAGGATCTCCGTAATTTCGTCCACAATATATGGGCCGCTGATTCACGAGGTGCAAGACAAAGCCCATGTTTTCAAGTTGCCTAAAAGATATGCACTCAGCGCAATACGGACATTTGCGATGGGCATTTGTTCGACTCAAGCCTTGCTCGTAGGAAGGCCTTGCAACCGACGTTGGGTCGGCTGACGCACAAAGGACACGACACATGGCTTCTCAAGCTATCGCAGCGCAAGCGCCTTTCGGAGCTGTCAACGCACTCCGGGAGTACAACCTCGCCTCTGAAATCTTCACGGGCATCGTCACCTGGTATCAAAAACATAAGACCCGTGAGGAGCTGATGAAGCTGACAGATACGCAGCTGGATGACATCGGTTTGGCACGCAAAGATCTGATCTAAAGTTTCGATCCTTCGTCGTGAGACGCCGGATCAACGGAAAGCCGCTCTTACCCCTCAAGAGCGGCTTTCCACTATTTTAAGCTTCTGAAAGCTTCCATTTACCGGTTTGGTCCGGCACGAAAGCTTCAATGGCCGCGGTCGCGATGACATGGCAGGTGCCGGCTTCTTCGTGATCGACATTCAGTCCGCCTTTAACGGCTGTGACCTCTGCCACACCGCGGGGCAGATCGGCGGCGACCGCCTCGCAATCCACTTTTTCTGGCTCAGCGACGCCGATTGTGACCTTCACACTCATCTCTAGATGATCCATGCCAATGCTTGGGAAGAGTGTAATGGATGAGTGATGCAACGCGTCTTGTACAGCGCGCTTCGCGGCCTTTGTGTAGTCCTTTCCGTAAAGATCGTTGCCGGTGCCCATTTCAAGGATAATACGTTTCTTGCTCATTGGGCTGGCTCCATATCGAAAGATACGATGATGGCGGCATTGGCGATCACGGTGTTCCCGTTGCGATGCGGGGCATTTACGTCCAGCCCGCCCTCTTCCACGATGATATTCGGCTGCCCATACGGGAAGATCTTTTTCAGCTCGGCCACATCTACCTGATCAGGTTTCGCACATCCGATCTTGGCATCAATAATCATGGCGCTTTTCTCAAAACCAAACAGTTCTGCCATATTGATGGAGTTGTGCCAGAGCGCATCCTTCAGGGCGCGGCTGGCAGCTTGGGTGTAATCTTCGCGGCGCAGGGATGTGCCCATCCCGAACTCGACCAGCACTCGTTTTTTGGCCATGGGGTTCCTTTCTAAGATTGCTGCCAGACTGCTGAAAGGCAGGGTGAAAGGAAAGAGGCCAATTGGACGCTTTCATAGGTCCAAAAGAAAATGGCGCTCCGAGTAGGAACGCCATTTTTTTGTCGGTTGATCGGTCAGATCAAATGGATTCGTCGATCCAGCCTTGCAGAGCTGCCTTCGGAGCAGCACCGGCGCGGTTAGAGACGACCTGACCGTCTTTGAAGATGAACAGCGCAGGAATGCCGCGCACGCCCATGGCTGCGGCGGAGTTCGGGTTGGAGTCGACGTCGACTTTCACAACTTTTACTTTGCCTTCGTATTCGGCGGATAGCTCTTCGAGAGCTGGGCCGATTTGTTTACACGGGCCACACCACTCAGCCCAGAAGTCGACGACAACTGGGATATCGGAATTTTTGACTTCAGCGTCAAAGGTGGCATCGGTGACAGCGACAGTTGCCATTTGAGTCTCCTAAGGAAGAATTTGGGTCGGCCATGAACCTAGGTACCCGATGTTGTGGCGTCAAGCGCGATACACGTTTCCGAGAGCTTCTGTGATCAGGGCGTCAGGCAATGACATCAATTGTCCCGTTTTAGTCCAGAGAAGCGCGGTTTTGACCGTTTTGCCTGGATAGATTTGTTTCAACGCATGCGCATAGGCCCCCATCTGGCGCAAGAGCCCTTCAGGGGTTTTGGCGATGTCAGATGGCACAACAGCGTTGGTTTTGAAATCCACCGCCAGCACTTCGGATTCGCTGATGATCAAACGGTCAATTGTGCCGTGCAGTTTTTGATCGCCTAGGCTTGCCGTCAAAGAAACCTCGGCCAGGGTGTCGGATGCAAAAAGGTGCTGAAGCTCAGGCGCCCTCAAGACCAACGCAGCCTCGGCAAGCAGGTCCGTCCAGGTGTCGGCCCCCTCCCCCGCGTTCTCCAAAATACGCGGTGCGAGATCGTGCCAATTGTCTTCTGGTTCATCGGCCAGATGTTCCAGAAGCAGGTGGATTTGACGCCCGCGTTTCTTGGCTGCTTCTTCATCCAGACCTGCTTCTCCGGGCAATGCTTTAGCTCCGCCCAGATCTGACGGGCTTAGCGCTGCGTCCGGTGCTGATACCTTTGCAGCGGGTGTTTTATAATGGAGTGGTAGTTCAGGTATTGCCGCTTCGGTTTTGATCGCTTCGGCGACCAACTCGCCCGACCAGTCACCATGTTCGTAACGCAGCCCCTGCCCCTCGGCGAAACCATGAGGTTCAGCACCCAGATGTTTCATCCCTGCTTCAATGGTCTGATACCAAGTGTCGCCTGATTTATCCAAATCGCCGGCGGCGGCAACGATCAACCATTTCTCGGCTCGCGTCATCGCCACATACAAAAGCCGCATCCGCTCTTGGCGCTGGGCGTCTGCTTTGGTTTCCCGCGCTGCGCGCACGGCATCAGGAGCCGTCGCGCCTCCTGAATTCCAAAGCGCAACATCTTCGGTATGCACAATTTGATCCGTCATGCGCAGTAGGCGTTTTCCGGTGTCGGGCATGATGACAATCGGAGCTTCCAGGCCCTTAGAGCCATGCACAGTCATCACCCTGATCTGATCGCTGGCGCTGTCCATCTGGCGTTTGATTTCCAGATCGTCAGTTTCCATCCAGACAAGAAAGCCCGTCAGGCTGGGCACAGCGCTGCGTTCATAGGCGAGCGCCTGAGACAAGAGCGCATTGATCCCATCCTCGGCCTCATTGCCCAGCCGCGCAAGTAACTTCCGGCGGCCATCATGGCGGGTCAGAATGCGCTCAATCAGATCATAGGGGCGCAGAAAATCCGTCTGCCCCATCAGATCACCCAAGAACGTCATGGTTTTTGGGAATTCCTCGCCGCGATCCCGCAGCGCCTGCCAGAGGAAGGGAGTTGTGCGGCGATGGGCAAGGTCAAATAGTTGCTGTTCGCTCCAGCCTAGCAAAGGCGATCTGAGAACTGTGGCCAAGGACAGGCTGTCTTCTGGCGTGCCAAGGAATTTCAGCAGCGCCTCAAGATCTTTCACCGCCATTTCCGCCCCAACTTTCAGTCGGTCAGCCCCGGCGATCGGCAATTTCGCGACCTTACAGGCGCGGATGATCTCTTGGAACAAATCCGACCGACGTTGGACGAGTATAAGGAAATCCCCAGCACGAACCGGTCGTTGCGTATAGACGCCTTCTTTACCTTTTTTAGCAGGAATAGAGACTTGTTCGCGGATCATTCGCTTGATTTCCCAAGCAATATTTTGAGCCAATTGAACAGTGTGGTGCGTATCACTCAGCCGATCTACCGGATCGTACCAATCGCCCTCTTCAGGCGCTTCGGTTTTCTCTACCACGGGCCACAGATCAACCCGTCCCGGTAGGTCGCTATTAAACGCAATGTGCTGCTCAAACTTGGTGCTGGGTTGCACGGCAAAACAGGCATCCACCACGCGCAGCACCGCGTCGGATGAGCGGAAGGAATATTCCAGCTCCAAGTTTTGCAAAGGTGCTTCCGAGGCCTGAAGTCTTTCACCAAATTCCGCGCGCATGCGGTCAAACTCGGCCGGGTCCGCGCCTTGGAAGCTGTAAATCGACTGCTTTTTATCCCCAACCACAAAAATCGTGCGCTGGGTATCGTCCCGCGCGCCGGTGCCAGATGTGAATTCCTGTGCCAAGCGTTCAATCACCTGCCATTGCACGGGGCTTGTATCCTGCGCTTCGTCCACAAGGATGTGATCGATCCCACCGTCCAGACGATACAGCACCCATTGCGCCACGTTTGGGTCCGACAGCAGATTACGCGCGCGCAAAATCAGGTCATCAAAATCAAGCCACCCAAGGCGTTGTTTGTTGGCCTCATAGTGCTCCAAAAACCGATGCGCGAATGACCAAAGCGCAAGGCTGCGTCGCGCATTTGCCAGCGCCAAACGATCCTTGCGCGCATCTTCAACGCGCATCATGAGTTTATCCAGGCGCGCAATCAGATCAGGATGATCTTTTTGCAGTTTCTTGGTCGGAAAAGACCCTATCTTGGCAGAAAATGGCTCTTTTGCCTTTTCGCCGGTGAGGAATACCCCCTCCAGCACAGGGAGTGCGTCGTAGCCAATTTGCGGCAAAACAGCGAGTTTCGCAGCGGCCTTGCCATCGTTTGCACCACCAGTTTTTAGCACCTCGATCAGCGAAGCAATCAGGTCAGCCTCATCGCCCAAAAACACGGATGCCGCAATCGTCTCGTCAGTTGTGCCACCCTTAAGGCCAAGCACTTCAAATAGCCGGTCTTTTGAAACCGGCTTTGCATAGCTGTGGGCGGATCGCACGATATCAGCTGTTAGCATTTCAAAACTGTCGCCGGTGAAATGCCGCGCGAGGTCTGCAATCAGGTTCGAGTCATTGCCGCCCGCCATCTCATCAACGATCTCTTCCCGCAACAAGGCTGCCGCGCGGTCTTCCATCTCTTTGAACAACGGGCTGACCCCTGCCTCCAAAGGAAAGCGACGCAGTAAAGACGAACAGAAGGAGTGGATGGTTTGGATTTTTAGGCCACCCGGCGTTTCAATCGCGCGTGCAAAAAGAGTGCGGGCATCATTCAAACGCCGCGAGTTGATGACCCCTTCAACGCCTAGCTCCAGCAGTTCTGTCTTCAGGGCTGTGTCATCGCGCATGGCCCATGACCCAAGCCGTTTAAACAACCGGTTTTGCATCTCGGAGGCAGCTGCTTTGGTATAGGTCAGGCATAGGATGTGCTGTGGCTGCACGCCTTCCAGCAACAGCCGCGCAACGCGGTCGGTTAGAACGCGGGTTTTGCCCGATCCGGCATTGGCTGAGAGCCAAGTCGAGGCATCAGGCCGCGCCGCTTGAACTTGGCGTTCGGTGGCGTCGTTACGCTTCATGCCAGGTCCTCCGGCGTGGGTTCTTCGGTCACATCCCATTCGCCAAACCGCGCGAGCTGGTCGTAGTCGCTGTGATCGGTGTCTTTCCGCAGTGCTCGGCGTGAGGTGAACCCCTGCTCTGCATCCAAATAGCGGGTGATCAGCTGTTCGAATTCGGCCCAGACCTGGGCCGTTGGCATCTCAAGCAATGGTGCAGCGACAGTTTTCGGGGTGTTGGAAAGACCAATATAGATTGCCTCAGCGACTTCAGCGGGGTCGATATCTCGGAACCCGCCTTTTTCGGCCATGGCGGCTTCTAGCAGCAATTGCTTGTCAAAGTACCGCTGTTCGGCTGGCGTCGGCGGGGCACCGGTTTTGTAGTCATAGATCATCAGATCACCGGTTTTGGTACGGTCGATCCGGTCGGCGGTGCCGGTTAGAGTAAAGCCAAGCTGCGGGATGTCCGTCTTAGCCGTGGCTTCAAACCCAATGGGCTTGCCACGGTTTTGGCGGTTTTTTTCATCGGTGACAAATTGATCTGAAATACGATCAATTCGCGCTTTCCACAGGCTGCGTGCCGTGGCCCACGGGACGTTTTGGGCTAAAACAGTCTCTGAAATGAATATCAGATGTTCTTTCGTCAGCAGCGCACGATCTTCACTGACATCTTTAATAAATGCCTCCAGTACCTCGTGGATAACGATCCCTCGTAGAAGAGCATCCGGGGTGCGCATCAGAGGATCCATGGGGCGCAGGCGCAGGGTGTGACGCGCATAGATGGCATAAGGATCGCGGATCAACTTTTTGATTTCGGTGACCGAGAGTTTGGTTGGCCTTGAGGCGATAGGCGGTTTCGGCGACGGACGTTTCGCCGCTGGAACAGGTGTCACCATTTCGAGGGCCTTTGTCATATTCAACCAAGCGACGCCGCGTTGTCGCATTTCGGTTAAAGCGGTAGGGCCACCCTGCTCTGGCAGGCCGTCGAGCAGGTTCGTCAATCGGTTGATCCAGCGTGATGGCACCGTTTCGGCGTCATCAGAACGGATTGAGCGGGTCAGCCAGACTTCTTTCGAGCCAACCGCCTGCTGAAAGTCATGGGCAGACAGGCCGATGCGGCGCTCAGGCAACAATAGACCCGCGTCATGACGCATTTTTCGGTTGAGCCATGGGTCGGGTTTGGCGTTTTCAGGCCAGCTGCCCTCATTCAGGCCGCCAAGGATCGTCAGGTCTGCGCCCTGAACGCGGGCCTCCAAGGTGCCCCAGATCAGGATATTGGGATGTGGAGCATCACGATCACGCACCTCACCTTGCGACAGCACCGCCCCAAACAGATCGGCATAGTCTGCAGCACCGATCTCGCCTGCATGAGGAGCGTTTTCGCGTAGGTCCTCGACGATCCGCACAGCTTCACGCCCGGCTTTTTCTTCCCAGAGTCTACCTGAACCCTCAGCATCGACACTGCCGCGCGCGATGATTTCAGAGCGCGCGAGTTGGGTTTCTAAGCGTGCTTCAAAGGGCAGGGCACCAGGCTGTTCGGCGTCGCAGAAGGTGTTGGTTAACCATACGCCCCAAGTTTCTGCGCCTTCGATTGTCTTGCTCCAGGCAGACAGCACTTCTGGCTCGGGAAAGGTGATGCCTTTACGGCGTAGGTATAACTCCAGCTCGCGGGTGAAGCGCAGATGGTGGTTCCGATCCGTGCCCGAATGGGTGAGGGGGTGTTTCAGCAAAGTCAGCAGGGATTCCGACGTTAGTGGGCGGAAAAACAAGGCTGCGACATGGCGCAAGAACCGCCCGGGAGGCGACAGCTGAAGCGGGGTTCCTGCTGAATCGTCCGGCAAGATATTCCAACGATCCAATGCCGCTGTGACCTGACGGGTCAGCATCCTGTCCGGCGTGATCAGGGCCGCTGTTTGGCCATTCTCGGCAGCTTGGCGCAGGCGCATCGCAATCGCTAATGCCTCTTCGCGCATGGAGGGCGCTTCTAAAAGTGTGACGTCTTGTGTTGCCTGATCGAGATCGGTCAGATTTGGTCCCTCGCGACGCCATTGATCCGTGACGGGAGCAGGGCGAAGTGCAAGCGATATCAATTTGTTACGAGAAGGGCAGGGGGCTGCCGCGTTTGTCCACTCAGCGACATTTTCAGAAGTTAGGTCCAGCCCAGATAGGATTTTCTGAAACCGAAATTGCGGGTGATCTTCGGCGGTTAAAGCATCTGACAAGGCCGCCCAAACGGACTTTGGCGTATCGAAATCAAACCCCGGTAGGATCAAAGCGCCCTGGGGCAGTTTGGCGACTGCCTGCATCAAAAGCATGGTTGTCCCGCGCGATCCGGTTGAGCCAGCAAGGATCACAGGATGTTGCGGCGGGTTGGTCTCCCACTCCTCTGAGAGGCGTTGGATCACCATACGTTGACGCGTCTCGCTGTCAGGCGCTTGGTCCACGGTTTCTAGAAAGTTGCGCGCGATGCCGAAAAACGCCTGAGCGCGTTCCCAATGGCCTGATTGGTCGGAGACGTCCAGCGCTTCGATGCTATCAGGCGAAACACCTTCGCCGCTCATTTCATCCATGAGCCCGGCGAGACTGTCTGCAAGATCATAGAGCGACGCGCGGGGGGCGAGATCGGGTTGCTGCTCCAGAAGACGAGAAATCAGCTGGATCAGTTCAAACCGTCGACGTAGGGGGTTCACCGCAGCAGGAATTTCCTTGTGCGCGAGATTTTTGCCCACGTGAGTCAGCAGATCAATGCGCGGCATCAGTGTCGCGGGCCCGGCATCAGCAATTGATCGCAAACGGCGCGCCATCCGCTGAGTGTTCACGATGATCTGGACCTGTGCCATAGCTTCGGGTGGTTGATCCTGCATGCGATCAAGCAAGCCTCTCCAGAGTGCTTGCGGAAAGTCGATGCCTGGTGCAATGCCAAATACCCGTGGCTTTTCGGATGGGCTAAACATCATCACCTCGCAACAGAGCTTCTGCGAGGTCTATGCCAGCAGGGTGGCCAACGTCACACCATTGACCAGGGTAGGATATCCCGTGAATGCGTCCGGCGTCCTGATTATCAATCCAAACGTCTCGGAGGGAGAATTTTGTTTGGGAAAACCCTTCGAGCAATTCTGGTTTCATGACCTGAATGCCTCCAAAGACCAAATCATCAGGGCCATAGGTGAGACGACCATCTTTTGCCAAGATGAAATCACCTTGGCCCTTGTATCCAACGCATTGCCCGATTGGGATACAGACTAACAGCGCGTCCATTCTGCTTGGGTTCCAAGCGTCAATCGCCATCTGAAATGGGTTTGGCCCCTTCCATATGGCGTCGGAGTTGGAGGTGATGAAAGCATTGTCTCCGAGAAGAGGCAGCGCGTTTTTCAATCCTCCGCCGGTTTCCAGTATCTCCAGCTCTTCGCGAATGGTTTTTACACCTTGTGCATGTAGGTGCACTTCGAGCTGGTCAGGAAGATAGTGAAGATTGGCTAATATCGGGTCTAAGCAGCACTCGTTAGCAAGATTGATGGTGTGGTCGATCAGTGGCTTACCAGCGACGGCTATCAGCGGTTTGGGTGTGTTGGCGGTCAATGCGCCCATGCGGGTTCCAAACCCAGCCGCAAATATCATCAAGGCGTTGGGACGGTGCCGCATAGGTCTCTCAATCGTTGCAGATGTGCTGGGGTGGGCGCCGGAAGTTCAGCTAAGACCTGCTCTCGAATTTCATCCGTTGCTGGGTGTTTAAGATCTCGCTCGATATAACCCCAAACGCGCGGGATGAAGTCTACGTAGTGCGCTTTGCCGAAGTGCAGAGATAGCCGCGCGAAAACACCCAAAATGCGCAGATTTCGCTGTAGGCCCAGGAGGTGGTAGTCCGCCACGAATTCATTCTGATCAAGCCCGGTTTGATCAAGATAATGCGCAATCATTGCCTGCTCTAAGTCCTCCGAAACATCACGCCGCGCGTCTTGGAGCAAAGACACCAAATCATAGGCGCGATGGCCCTTCAAAGCATCTTGGAAATCCAGCATACCTACTTTCGCAACACCGCTGCGATCAGGCAACCAGATGAGATTCTCGGCATGATAGTCTCGTTGAATCAAAACATCAGATTTTTGATCAAATGGCGCCAAAACAGTCTCTAACAATGCTTCAATGCGCAGCGCCTTCTCATCATTCGATGGATCGTAACGATCTAGATACCAGCGCCAGGCCATTGCGGCCTTCTCTGCCATAAGCTGAGCGGAATAGGCAGGAAGATCAGCTGGTGGGGCCACGTTATGCAGGGCAATCAGCGCGTCAATTGCCGCTGTATACAGAGGTCTTTCAAGCGGTGAATCCTCTTCCACAACACGGGCATAAAGTGCGTCCCCAAGGTCCTCCAAAAGCAAGAACCCATGACGTTCATCAGATGCAAATATTTTGGGTGCGGACAGGCCGTGGCTGGTGAGATAGTTCGCGATTTTTACGAAGGGTCGCGTATCCTCACCGCGTTCGGGAGGAGCATCCATTAAAACTGCGCATTCACCGTCTGGGCGCAAAAGTCTTTCATATCTGCGGTTGGAGGCATCACCAGCCAATGGCGCTCTCTTGGCGTCATCCCAACCAGCTTGTTTTATGAATTTCTGAATCTTGTTTTCGCGGTCAGACACTTGTTACGCCTTTCAACTTATCCGTCCATTTCTTGGCTTTCCAAGACATCGATATCTGACGCTGGCCCTCAATTGGTGTCATGCTGAGCGAAATTGTCAGGGCGTTTTCTGGCACAAGCTCGGCCAACCTATCTGGCCATTCGATCAGACAAATCGAGTCATCAAGTGCGTCGATCAATCCGAGTTCAATTACTTCGTCGGGACCGGACAATCGATAGAGATCGGCGTGCCAAATCTCACAAATTGGACCATCGTAGGTTTGAACAAGCGTAAATGTCGGGGAAGGGACATCTTCCGGGGTTTCTAGCGTGTGTTGAATCAAGCTGCGGGCAAAATGCGTTTTTCCTGCACCGACGCCACCTTCCAAAAGGATGCAGTCGCCGGGTTTCAATTGTCGTCCAATTTCCATGGCTATTTCAGCCGTCTCTTCGGCAGAACCAAGCAATCCATTCGGGGGCAAAAATGTCATGGCCAGAGGATACAATCCCGCGCTGGGCCTGCAAGACAGAAGCGCCTATGTAGTGAGAATTTTGGTAGGGCTTGCGCCGATTTCGGATGGGACGGCATGGCGCAACATGATCAGCTGACCTTTAGCGCGGACCAAATGCAAGTCGACAGCTATACTCGCGATCCTCAGGCAGGCGATGTGCGCTTCCTGAGCCTTATCCGATTGCGCCAAGAAACGTGCGATCCTGCCTAGGTGCTTGGGTGAAATATCCCTTTGCATGGCGTTCAAAAGCTCTGTCACCGTGAAATCCGCAAAACTGCTTTCTGGATCAACCTTCCAGTATCTTTGAAAGGATTTGTTGGCAAAGACGACCCTTCCCAGCGCATCGACTGCGGCAATGGCATCATCCATCGCGTCAAGGAGCGTGTGTGACAGCGCCAATTCATCTCGAAATCGGCGGGTGGTTGAAACCTGGGAGCTGATGTCTTCGAATAAGAATCCAACACCGCCTTCGGGGTTGGGCAACCCGCTTGCCCGAATGGTAGCGCCATTCGGGAGCTGCCAGTTTTCTCGGAACCGGTTTTCCGCAGAGTTCGAGATCTGATCTGCAATTTGTTCACGCCATGCGACATAGTTCTTTGGTTCGGGGATCATTCGGTTGTCGCGCATATGATCAAAGAAGCTTTCGATGCTGGGGCGTGCGCTGAGGAAGCCGGCGGAAAACCCAAAGAGATCTATCACCGCGGGATTAAACAGAACCAGATTGCCTTCGCTATCAAACACAACCAGTCCAGTAGAAAGCTGAGCGAATGTTTTGCCGAGGGTTTGAACGACATCTTGGCGCGAAGTTTCTGCCGCTACCGTCTCTTCTGCGCTATGGGCATAGTAGATCGTTGATCCCGCGACTTTCTTTTTAACAAGGCGATAGTGTTTCGGAGCCTTTCCTCGGCTCTCTGGAAGCGAAAATCGATTGGAATTGGAGCGCGCGCGCCTGCGCAGTGCGTCTTTGAGATGAACGGCAAACCCCGCGCGATTGAACGCTCTATTCTTCCACAAGAGGCTGCCATCGTCGGCTTCGGCCCAAATAGGGAAGGGGGCCTCCAGGCATTCCTGGCCAGGAGTTTGAGGATTGAAGGCATCTCCGAATTGCAGTTCGATGCGAGTGAAAGGTGCTTGCTGTTCGATCGATAAGTGATGTGCAAGCGGTTCGATCTGCTCAGGGTACACCGTCGCGCCATCTTCCAGCGCCTTTAAGGAAACAGGAATTTGCGGGACAATCTCAGCCAAGACAGATCGAACCTCTGGCCAACTCATGTCGCTGGTCTTTTTTTGCCCAAGAAACCGCAGACCGGCGGCATTGGCTTGGGTCAATCGGCTGTGCTCGAACAGAAAAACAGGAGAAGCCTTAGAGGCAGAAGACCAGTCTTTTTGATGATGCCTTGAAAGACCAAGCTTTCCCGACTGAAATTTTGAGCGATAGACCCAAATCCCGGTCGCCAACACAAAAGCACTAAAGCTTGCCAAAACAATAAATACAAACACTAGAAAGACCTCATGGTTAATGAGGTGAAGCTTACACTTTGAGGTAAATATTTAATAAATTTAGTTCGACACCATCGGATTGCTGGCGGTTATCTGCTCGCCCTGTGAAACCACCAGTTTCTCCCTGGGCCAAGTGACTTCTACAATGGCACCGCGGGTTTTTAAGTGAGGCACTTTGGCGTTCACCGCATCTGATCCATTTGAGAAGGCGATACGGGCGCCCGAACGCTCCAGAAGCGTTTTGGCGATGAACAGGCCTAGACCCATTCCTTCGTAACCTGGGCGCTGTTGACGTTCACGTTCAGAGCGGCGTCGACGCATAAATGGGTTGCCGATACGGCCAATCAAATTACTGGGGTAGCCTTGACCGTCATCCATCACGCGGACGGTGATTTTGTCAGCGGTCCAGTCGCTTTCGACCCAGACATTGCTAGAAGCAAAATCAACGGCGTTTTGAATGAGGTTTCTAAGGCCGTGGATGATTTCAGGCCTCCGGTAAACGATCGGGATATCTCCTTCAGAAGACTGTGTGATATTTTCTGAAAAGTTAAGGTTCTTACCCCGCCCGATATGAGGTTCTGCGGCTTCTTCGATCAAAGTCAGAAGCGGTGCCTGTCTGAGCTGCAAATCGTTTTTCCCGGCACGTCCCATAGAATGCAGAATGTCGCGGCATCTGTCCGCCTGTTGCCTGATCAGCGCGGCATCTTCATAGAGTTCGGTCTGATCTTTCAGTTCTTCCATCAGCTCAGCGCTCGCTAATTTGATGGTTGCAAGCGGTGTACCAAGTTCATGGGCTGCGGCCGCCACGACCCCACCGAGATCAGTCAGTTTTTGCTCGCGGGCGAGGGCCATCTGTGTGGCAGCGAGGGCTTCAGCCATCGAAGACATCTCAGAAACAACGCGGCGCGAATAGATCGACGAAAAGATGATCGCGATAGCGATACCTGCCAGATTGCCAAACAAGAAAATATCAGGAATGCGCAGGATAAAGCCTTCGGCGGTGCGCAATGGTAGATGAAATTGCAGAAGTAGCGTCACAAGAATGATCGCAACCGTGGCCAAAGTGATGGTGGAGCGCACAGTAAGAGTAGCGGCAGAAACTGTTACTGGGCCGACCACAAGAATAGAGAAAGGGTTGTTCAAGCCGCCTGTCAGGAAAAGCAGGAAGCAGAGCTGCAAAAGGTCAAACAGAAGTATGGCCGCATTCTCAGTTTCAGACAGTAGCCGGTTTTCTGGAAAGACATTGGCAGAAACAACGTTGGCCAATATCGAGATGCCGACAGCCGCGTAGCAAAGCGCATAATTCAGATCGAGTCCAAAGTAGCGATCAGCCACAATCAAAGCGATCATCTGACCGGCAATGGCGATCCAGCGCACCGTGGTGATGGTGCGAAGGCGAATCCAGTTACCGCGTCTTTCTTCGGAAATGAGGTCCAGTGCTTGATCTGTCATAGGGGTCCGCCAACTATTCTAGCATTATTGTTAGATTTAGATGCAGCATTTGACAAACACGTGCGGTGCATTGCCTCGGCCAAGCAATCGTGAAGGGCCCTGACGTTGATTGTGGTGTTCCACGGGCATAGGTCTTTGCGAAATTGTTGGGTTAAAGAGGGGAAAGTCATGATCCGAGCAATTGCTGCGACATCAACGGTCGCAATGATCGCGCTGATGGGCGGTATTTGGTATGTCAGCCAAGATGCGTCAGACGATCAATTTGCCCAATGTCGTTCATCGACGGTGGCAGGTGGTGCCGGGGCCATTGGTGGCCCATTTGAACTCGTGCGCGAGGACGGGGTGACCGTCACGGATGCAGAGGTGATTACTGACCCTACGCTGCTCTATTTTGGTTATACCTTTTGCCCAGATGTGTGCCCACTTGATGCAAGCCGCAATGCTGAGGCAGTCGAGCTTCTGGAGGAGCGCGGCATCATGTCCACACCTGTGATGATCACGATCGATCCCGAACGCGATACGCCAGAAGTCTTAGCTGAGTTCACGGATTATTTGCATCCGCGCATGATCGGTCTGACTGGGACAGATGAACAGGTGAAAGCGGCCTCCAAAGCCTATAAAACCTACTACAAACGACAACCTTCCGAGGATGAGTTTTATCTTGTGGACCATTCGACGTTTACGTACTTGGTGTTGCCGGAAACGGGCTTTGTCGAATACTTCCGCCGTGAGACAACCCCTGAGCAAATGGCAGATACCGTCGCCTGCTACGTAACGCATTCATAAACGTTGCGTCCGCTTGTTTGACGACAGCCAGCCCGCGGGCTAAAACCTATTGAAATCAGGACAGTCTTAAAAGGACGCGCATGTCTGAGAATACTCTGAACGACATCGGACCAGATAAGTCACTTTTGTTGGTCGATGATGACGAGCCCTTTCTGAAGCGCCTCGCAAAGGCCATGGAGAAACGAGGGTTCGAAGTAGAAACGGCTGGCTCGGTGGTTGCTGGATCAGCAATCGCAACAGCTCGTCCCCCGGCCTATGCTGTGGTGGATCTGCGGCTAGAGGACGGCAATGGCCTGGATGTTGTAGAAATCCTGCAAAACAAGCGCGAAGATTGCCGCGTCGTTGTGCTTACAGGATACGGTGCGATTGCCACTGCCGTTGCTGCCGTGAAGATTGGCGCGACAGATTACCTTTCAAAGCCTGCTGATGCTCAGGACATTGTGAATGCATTGCTGACGCCGGAAGGGGCTTTGCCACCACCACCAGAAAACCCAATGTCTGCAGATCGCGTGCGTTGGGAGCATATTCAGCGGGTCTACGAGCTTTGTGATCGCAACGTATCAGAGACCGCGCGCCGCTTGAACATGCACCGCAGGACTTTGCAGCGCATTTTGGCAAAACGTTCGCCGCGCTAATTTCTTAACGCTCCAGATCGTATCGCTTCCAGATTTTGTCGACGACCATTCCATCGTCGAGAGTCTGGTTGGGAATGCGCTGAATATCTTCAAAACCGCGGCTTTGATAATAGGTCAGGCCGCTTTCGTTATCTGCGCGAATGACTGCATGTAGATAGCGATAGCCAAGATCGATCGCTGCTTTGCGGGTAACTTCAAATAGCTTTGATCCAATGCCGAGGCCAGTTGCTCCGACCTTTGCGAACGTCGCAATACTGACACCATCTTCAGCAATATCTGGGTGCCTTACAAACCACTGAAACCCGACAATCTCACCTTCAACGGTTTCGGCCACGTGCCAAACCGAGCGCGGCTCTTTGACTTTATCCTTCATCATCTCGGTTGAAAACGGAGTGACGTAGGCGGTGGTTCCACCAATCTTGATGACTTCATTCAGCAGGTCAGCCATCCCACGGCAATCCAAAGTGCCAGCCCGGCGAACGGTGATGTTTTTCATTTCAATTCTTTCAAAAGAGCGTTGTGTCGCGCGGTGAATTCATTTCGTACCTCAACCGGTGGACGTAATGTGATGGACATGCCTTCAATGGCCTCCGGCTTTGGTTTGCCAAAGAACTTCGCGGCTTCCTTTTCGGAGAACCCCGCGATTTGGGTGGCTTCCATGTAGGCGCTGACCTTATCGGCGCGTTTGATTTGGGACTTAATGGTCTTGGGCAACGAAGCGGGCAGGCCAAATCGAATGTGAATCGCGGCCATCAATCGATCATCAAGGTCACCATAGTCGGGGCCGACGGCTGCCTTCACCGGCGAAATCATATCGCCAATTACATATTCCGGCGCATCGTGCAGCAAGGCCGCCAGCTTCCACTTCACCGGGGCTTTTGGATACATGCGGGAAAAGAGCGCTTCTACCAACAACGAGTGTTCGGCCACTGAATAAGCGTAGTCCCCAAGAGTTTGCCCATTCCAACGCGCAACAAAAGCCAATCCATGCGCGATGTCTTCGATTTCAATGTCCATCGGGGTGGGATCCAAAAGATCCAACCGCCGCCCGGACAGCATACGTTGCCACGCGCGCGCCATGAGCCTAAGCCTCATTGTTTCAATTGAGCGGAGTTTTGATCACATCCTCGCGGGATTCAATGTGTTCCGGCGCGAAACACACAAAATTCTTGGCCCGAAAAAACGAGGTAAATTTCTTGCTCGACGTTGTTATTCACAGAGGGGGTTCTGTGACTATTAAGGCCTATTCTGCCACAAAACCCGTATATTTTCAACGTTCTGCCTTGATTTCGAGCAAAACTGGTATCACCTTGTAAATATATCTAGATCACTGCTGCCAACAAACCTGTGAAGCCATGTGCTTTGAAATGGGCTCAGATGGTCACGATATTGATACCGAAAGGGGGGCACATCTAGTCCTCCCGTGTGTGCCTCCCTCTCAGAAGATGAATGAACGATGAGAAGGAGCTATGTCATGTTCAAACGTATCTTAGCAGCCGGGCTCTTGTTCGGCATGGCGGCAACCGCCCCACCAGCGCATGCCAGCAATTGTGCTTTGCGTGATCAGGTCGTGGACCGGCTACAAAGCAAATATTCGGAAACGCTGACTGCAGGCGGACTGCAGGGAACACAAAATATTCAGACCATGGTTGAGGTCTGGGCATCCGAAAAGACCGGGACTTTCACAGTGATCCTGACCAATCCTCAGGGTATCTCCTGTGTGGTGGCAACCGGCACCGACTTTTTTAAGCGTGAGGCACCTATCGTACCAGATGGTGTAAAAAGCTGACACAAAGACCATCTCGCTTCTGACCTGCCATTGTCGGGCAGGGGTAGCAGTGCTATCTGACCACAGAACTCATGTGGCAAGGAGCACGGCGAGATGCCGACGGACTACATCGTAAAAGACATTTCTCTGGCAGATTTTGGCCGGAAAGAACTCGACATTGCAGAAACCGAAATGCCAGGCCTGATGGCGCTGCGCAAAGAATATGGTGAAAGCAAACCACTGCAGGGCGCCCGCATTGTTGGCTCGCTGCATATGACCATCCAGACAGCAGTCCTGATCGAAACCCTTGTGGCGCTGGGTGCGGATGTGCGCTGGGCGTCATGCAATATCTTCTCAACCCAAGATCACGCGGCAGCGGCGATTGCGGCGGCAGATATCCCAGTTTTTGCAATCAAAGGCCAAAGCCTGGAAGAGCATTGGGATTATCTGGATAAATCCTTCCTTTTCCCTGAAGGTCCAAACCTGATTTTGGACGATGGTGGCGACGCGACATTGTACATCCTTCTGGGTGCGCGCGCGGAAGCGGGTGAAGACATAATCCCTGTACCGTCTTCAGAAGAAGAAGAAGTGATCAAGGCGCAGATCAAGAAGCGTATGGAAGCAAGCCCAGGCTGGTTCACAAAGATGCGCGATCAGATCAAAGGCGTGTCTGAAGAAACCACAACTGGTGTGAACCGCCTGTATCAGCTGGTGAAAGACGGCCACCTGCCGTTCCCGGCAATCAACGTCAACGACTCGGTCACCAAGTCAAAGTTCGATAACAAATACGGCTGCAAGGAATCGCTTGTTGACGGCATCCGCCGTGCGACCGACACCATGATGGCCGGCAAAGTGGCTGTCGTCTGTGGCTATGGCGATGTTGGCAAGGGCTCTGCGGCCTCTCTTCGTGGCGCAGGTGCTCGTGTGAAAGTCACCGAAGTCGATCCAATTTGCGCGCTACAGGCGGCGATGGATGGCTTTGAGGTGACCCTTCTGGAAGATGAAGTGGCTTCTGCAGACGTATTCATCACCACCACCGGCAACAAGGACGTCATCCGCATCGAGCATATGCGCGAGATGAAGGACATGGCGATCGTTGGCAACATCGGTCACTTTGACAATGAAATCCAAGTGGCGAACTTACGGAACCACAAGTGGACCAACATCAAAGAGCAGGTGGATATGATCGAAATGCCTTCCGGCAATCGTATCATCCTCTTATCCGAAGGTCGTCTACTGAACCTTGGTAACGCAACTGGCCACCCATCCTTTGTGATGTCAGCCTCCTTCACCAACCAGGTTCTGGCGCAGATTGAGCTGTGGACCAAAGGTGAGACTTACAACAACGACGTCTACATCCTGCCAAAGCATCTGGATGAAAAGGTAGCGCGCCTGCATCTGGATCGTATCGGTGTGAAGCTGACCAAGCTGGACAAAGATCAAGCGGACTACATCGGTGTTGGCACCGATGGTCCGTTCAAGCCAGAGCATTACCGCTACTGATCTGGCTGCAAAGCAACCCAGATGAATCTGCGATTGATGCTGAATAATTGACCAAGGGCTCCGGTTTTCCGGGGCCTTTTTTGGGCGAGAACTGGCCTATCTGCGCACCATTCAGCACGCTTCCGCGCATTTTACCAGTGGCTCGAGGCTTTGTGATCAGCCCTTCCATTGAGATTACTAATAGAAACACCAGCTTCCTTTTCATGATGGTCGCGGACCACTCTTCCCTTGGTTTGCGATGACAAAAGCAAAGGATAATGGACATGAAACTTGCAAAAGTTGCCATTGTTGCAGCACTGGTTGCAACTCCAATGAGCCTCTCCGCACAGGACTTCAGCGGTTTCCGTGCAGGTATTTCCGCCGGCGCACTGAGCGGTGATAACAACGCTTCTGGCGATGAGGCAGACTACGGCCTGTTCGCGGGGTACAACTATGATCTGGGCAACGGTCTGATTGGTGGTGAAATCGCTTATAACACCGGCGACATCAATGCCACTGGCGTGACTCTCGAGGACTCTCTACATCTGAAAGCTCGCTATGGTATCCAAGTTGGCACCAGCGGTCTGGCCTATGGTACCATTGGTTATGCGCGCGCCAAAGCGAGCACAGGTGGTCATGACGAAGGTTACGTTGTGGGCGCGGGCTATGAACAGGCCATAAATGATCAAATGTTTGTAGGTGGTGAATACCTCTACAGCGAATACAATAACGTCGGCGCAACAAGTTCTGACGCAAGCGCGCATTCGATTGCCGTGCGCTTGGGAATGAAGTTCTAATCCAACTCTTCCCTAGTCGCGCCTATAGGCCGTCGGAAGTGGTGATATATGCAGGACCCCCGGCCGCGGTACCGGGGGTTCTGTCTTGTTTGGATGATGGACAGCGCAGCTCTGATCGCGCATTTCCAAAACCTTATGGGGAATTTCACCGCAAATTTTTCCTTTGTGTCGGCTTGGATAGCCCGTATCGTGTTCTTGCAAGGGGCCGAGCCCCATTCGCGTAACGGGATTTGTATTGGAGAGTGACTATGGGAAAACGCGACGATCTGATCGCACAATATGCTGATGACCTGCGCAGCAAATGCGGGATTGAACCCGACATGGACCTACTGACTAAGGTCACTATTGGATGTGGTCCAGCGATTTACGACGCGGATGCATCCACAGTTGCAGCAACTCAAGAGAGTGAGTTGGAAACAGTTAAGAACAACTTCCTCGTGAAAAAACTCGCGCTGTCTGATGGCCCAGAGTTGATGGAAGCGATCAACTCTGTGATCGAAACCTATGGTCGCTCCGAGCGCAACAAATACCGCGCTGTTGTCTATTACATGCTGACCAAACACTTCGGTAAAGAATCCGTCTACGGATAAACGAAAGCCCACCAAATGGTGGGCCTCTGACTTAAAAACGGAAAGGCCAGGCATTTGCCGGGCCTTTTTGCTTAGAAGATCGTGAGTACAATCCCGATCACTGTGCAGCCAATGGTAGCATAGCCGCCGTCGATAATGATCAAGTTACGTGGGCGTCCTGCAAAGGTGTAGTTGGTCGCAATCCACGGTGTTGCTAGAAAGAGCCCGACACCCAGCCCTGCAATCAATCCTTTTCCAACCGTATCGATACCTGCCAGTGAAAACATGTGCCGCATCATGCCAGCTACGATGATCAGGCAGATGATTGATACAATATAGGGCACCTTGTCAGTTGAATTGGCCGGACGTCCATCCTCGCCGACTTCAACACCTGAGGCCGCCATCCAAGGCTTTGCTAGCGTCATGTACCAAACCGCCCCAAAGGCATATGCCGCAATAGCGGCTGCAATGATGTTTATGAATTCCATGTCCCTCTCCATGTCCACCAGAGTAGTGACAGGAGTATGCCCAAATGTTGGGGGTGTGGCTAGAGTTTCATACCACCCATAGATGAAATGATGCCCCACTCTGCGTCCGACACTGGTTGCACAGAGAGGCGGGAATTGCGAACCAGCACCATCTCTGCCAGTCGCTCTTCGCCTTTGATCTGATCAAGCGTGACGGGTTTTGGGAGGTTAGCAATGGCGCGAATATCGACGCATTCCCAACGCTCGTCATCGGTGGTTGAATCCTGATGGGCTTCGGCGATAACCTCGACGATGCCGACCACGGATTTCTCTTTCTGAGAATGGTAGAAGAACCCGCGATCACCCACTTTCATCTCGCGCATGAAGTTGCGCGCTTGGTAATTGCGCACGCCGTCCCATTCCTCACCCTGATCGCCCTTGTCGATCTGGTTCTGCCAGCTCCAGGTGGAAGGTTCGGATTTGAACAGCCAGTAGCGCATCAGCCTATCACCTTGTTCCAAGCGATGATTTCGACGCTCTGGAAAAGATCCGCTTTCTTATAGGGATCTTCCGCCGCCCAAGCCTGCGCTTCGGTGATGTCGGCGAATTCCAGAATGATCAGAGAGCCACACATATTGCCATCTTCGTTCAGAAATGGCCCGGCCATTTCAACCGCTTCGGTTGCCTTCAAATACGCGACATGCGCATCGCGATTGGCTTTGCGGATTTCCAGGGCGCCGGGTTTGTCTTTCGCGATCAAAGCAAAACGCATTTTCATTCCTCTTTTGGGGGGCGTGCGAGCAATTCGTTCATAGCCTCGCGCACGCTGAGTTTTTGGTCAAGCAATGCGACAACCATTTGCGTGATTGGCATTTCGATTTTGAGGGTCTGGGCTTTCTGCAGTGTAGCGCGCGCCGTGGCTGCGCCTTCAACGGTGATGTTGCGGTCAAAATCCGCCCCATTGCCAAGCGCGAATCCAAAACTGTAGTTCCGAGATTGCGGTGAGGTGCAGGTCAGGATCAGGTCTCCAAACCCTGAAAGACCAGAAAGCGTGTCTGGTTTTGATCCAAGCGCCAGAGCCATGCGGTTCATTTCTGCAAAACCGCGTGTAATCAAAGAGGCGCGCGCGCTTTCACCTAGGCCCGCACCCATGACAGCGCCGCAAGCGATGGCCATCACGTTCTTTAAAGCGCCGCCTAATTCTGCGCCGGTTGCATCTGAGGTACGATAGATCCGCAGATTGGGTGCCATCAACTCAGCTTGTAGGTCTTTCAGCGCAGTTTCATCATCACAGGCCAGAGTTAGGGCCGTTGGCAGTCCTTTAGCGATGTCAGCAGCAAAGCTCGGGCCGGTTAAAATGGCGGGCGTGGCAATGGGTGCAACGCTTCGGATCACCTCAACTGGGCCCTCTCCGGTTGTGAGCTCTATCCCTTTGCAGCAGGCGACTAAGGTTTTGCCGTGTAAGGCAGGGGCCTTGGAAAGCACATCTCGCAAACGCTGCATAGGCACCGCCAGCAGCACGATGTTGTCGGTTAAGTCGCCAATGTCGGAGGTCAGCTTGATATTGTCAGGCAGTTTCGCGCCAGGCAATCGCGCCGCGTTCTCACGCGTGTCGCGCATGGTTTCGATCGCGGAATTGTCTCGTGCCCAAAGCGTGACATCTCTACCGCCGAGAGCAAGAGAGATCGCCAAAGAGGTCCCAAAAGCGCCGGCGCCGAGGATGCTAATGCTCATGCTTTGGCTCCCTTTTTACCACCACCTAAAAGCGCAGGTGCGGATTTATCAAGCGGCCAACGCGGACGCGCAACGAGACGCATATCGTCCTGTTTCCCAGCCTTGAAGCGTTCCATGCCAGCATAGGCGATCATAGCAGCGTTATCGGTGCACAACGCCAATGGAGGGGCTGTGAAGGCCAGTCCGTTGTCGGCGCAAACAGTCTCTAATCCAGCCCGAATTGGTGTATTTGCGGCTACACCGCCTGCGACTGCAAGCAGCGGCTCGGTTGGCGCTTCTTCGAGGTAAGTCGCGATGGCGCGCGCAGTTTTCTTTCCCAGCACGTCAACCACTGCGGCTTGGAACGAGGCGCAAAGATCATTGCGATCCTGCTCCGTCAGCCCGCCTTTTTCGGCGACGATCGCGTCGCGCGCTCTTAGAAGTGCTGTCTTCAAGCCGGAAAAACTTAAGTCGCATCCAGGACGATCCATAAGCGGGCGCGGGAAGGCAAACCGCTTTGGGTCTCCAAGCTTTGCAGCTTTCTCAACCGAAGGTCCGCCGGGTTGTGGCAATCCCAACAGACGCGCGGTTTTGTCGAAGGCCTCGCCGGGGGCGTCATCGATCGTGCCGCCGAGACGTGTGAAATCTTCTGGACCTCGTGCGATCAGGAATTGGCAATGTCCTCCGCTGACAAGCAACATCAAATAAGGAAAAGCCACCTGATCTGTCAGGCGCGGCGTCAGCGCGTGGCCCGCGAGGTGATTTACGCCGACCAGCGGAGTACCCAGCCCAGCCGCCAAACCTTTTGCGCACATGACACCCGACATGACCCCGCCGATAAGCCCTGGACCTGCAGTCACTGCTATGGCGTCGATGTCTTTCAAAGCAACACCGCTTTCCGCCAGGGCCTCTTCCACACAGATATCAAGTTTCTCAGCGTGAGCGCGTGCCGCGATCTCTGGAACGACACCTCCGAAGGCTGCATGCAGATCATTCTGGCCGTGAACGACAGAAGACAGGATTTGCACCGGATCGTCGCCTGTTTGGCGCAGAATAGCCGCAGCCGTATCATCACAGCTGCTTTCCAGCCCCAGAATTGTAAGATCTTCGCTCATAGCCGACCATTGCACGATTTAATTACGGCAGGTAACACCGTAAGGCGCTGTAAACAATGGGTCTGACCGTGCCAAAGCCAAAGCCTACCGTTCTGTTGACCCGCCCTTTGGCGCAATCAAAACAATTTGAGCAATCATTACGTGATGGTGGGTTTGACGGCCCCATCGTAATTTCCCCTTTGATCGAAATTTCCGCCGCGCCAGTGGATTGTGATTTATCGGAGTTTGACGGAGTGATTTTCACCAGTCGAAACGCTGTCGATTTCGCGCCTGTCAGCTCTATTCACGCATGGTGTGTCGGGGACAAAACCGCGGAAAAGGCTCGCAGATTTGGTTGGGACGCCACCTCTGCAGATGGGGATGCTGATGCTCTTGTGGCTACTATTGCCAGGTCGAAGCCCGAAGGAAAACTGGTTCACCTCAGGGGTGAGCACAGCCGCGGAGATGTTGCTACACGTCTCAATCAGGCAGGAATAAAAACATATGAACGGGTGGTTTACCGCCAGACAGAAATGCCACTGAGCGCTGAGGCCCAGGCACTTTTGTCGGGGGAAAGGCCCGTTATTATCCCCTTGTTTTCTCCGCGTTCCGCGGTTCTTTTGAGGAAGCAAAGTCGATTTAGTACAGGAGTTTCGAGTGTCGTGATGAGCGTAGCTGTGGCGAATGAAATTCAAAATGTGGGCATTGGGACAATTATCCTAGCGCCTAAAACAACAGCGTCAGCCATGCTAGAAAGCACTCTTTCGCTAATCGATGCAGCATGACGCATTGTAGCTGGCGGCCAGCGCGCATAAATTTGAATTGAAGAATTGATAAGAAACGGATTCGAAAGGGTGGGTACACGTGGCCAAGGCTGACAAATCTGACACGTCAACCGAAGAAGAAAAGGCTGTTGAAGCCAAGATTTCTGATGACGTTGTTGATGCCGAGATCATCGAAGAAACATCCGAAGATACCGAGGCACCTGCCGAAGAAGATCTGAAGACCGACGATCAAGCAGACGAGACTGAAGCAACGGAAGAGGAGGTTCCTCAGGAAGAGACCTCCGAAGCCGCAGACGATTTAGTGGCGTCCGATGATGGCTATTCGGAAGAAACAGAGGATTCTTCGGAAGAAGAGACGGCAACGTCTGAGGAAACCCCGGTTGAAGCGCCCGTTCAGCCAACTCAGCCAACGGCAGCCCCTGTGAAAAAGACCGGATTCCTGCCCGTTGCTTTGGGAGGTGTTGTTGCGGCGGCGCTTGGCTTTGGACTGTCTCAATACGTTGGCCCGCTTTCAGCAGAAAAAGATCCGGCTTTGGTGGCTCTTGAAACGCTGGTTGCAGAGCAATCACAAAAGATCGATGAGCTTTTGGCTGGGCAGGCGGACGCGCAGACGGCGATTGAAGCCGCGCAGTCTTCTGCATCTTCCGCGACATCCAATGTTGAAGGGCTTACCGGTGCTGTTGCTGCTGTGAACAGCCGCATTGATGATGCTGCCGGTGCCCTCGCCACTTTGGACGGGCGTTTGGCAGCGCTTGAGAAGAACCCGATCAGTCAGAACCTGCCTTCCGCCGCCCTTGAGGCATATGAGCGTGAGGTTGAAGAATTGAAGGCCGCAGTTGCGCAGCAACGTGCAGAAGCGGCGTCGATGGAAGAAAACGCCAAGCTGACGGCTCAACAGGCGCTTGCCCGCGCAGCGCTGTCGCGTGTTCTGTCGGCATTGGATTCCGGAACGCCCTATCGCGTCGCACTAACCGATTTTTCCGCCGCCACCGGAACAGCCGTATCTGCAGCGTTGGAGACCTATGCGGATGATGGTGTGACCTCTCTGGCATCACTACAGGACAGCTTCCCTGAAGTAGCGCGCAAGGCTTTAGCTGCGGCGCGCAGTGGAGAACAAACAGGCGGTGTGAAACTTACTGACTTCTTCAAGGCGCAACTGGGTGCGCGCTCTGTTACGCCACAAGAAGGCGATGGTGCAGACGCGGTGCTTAGCCGTGCAGAAGGCGCTTTGCGCGCTGGGCGCGTCACAGATGCGTTGGCTGAGCTTTCCAACCTGCCAGAAGAGGCGAAGCCTGCTTTTGTAGACTGGATCGCGCAGGCGGATGCGCGTCAGGCGGCGTTTGCCGCTGGCGAAGCGTTGTCTCAACAATTGAACACTAACTAAAGGTCTGCAGATGCTCTGGTCCCTCACAAAAATCGTTGTTTTTGTCGCTGCCATCGCAGGCCTGACATTGGGCGCTGGCTATCTGATGGAAAGCGACGGCGGTGTTATGATCACCATCGCTGGTGTCGAATACACACTGACCCCGTTGATGTCTGCGATCGCTCTTTCCGTTTTGGTGGTCGTGCTATGGGTGCTACTCAAGCTTGCGTCGCTGACCGTCGCTGTTCTGAAATTCCTCAATGGCGATGAGACCGCGATTTCTCGCTACTTTGACCGCAATCGTGAGCGTCGTGGCTATAAGGCGCTGACCGAAGGCATGATGGCCCTGGCCTCTGGCGAAGGGCGCGTGGCAATGGATAAGGCGCGAAAGGCGGAACGCCTGTTGCGCAAACCAGAGCTGACCAACCTAATCACAGCGCAAGCCGCAGAGGTTTCCGGCGACCGTCGCAAAGCGGAAGAAGTCTACAAACGTCTTCTTGCGGATGACACTACACGCTTTGTAGGTGTGCGCGGGCTGATGAAGCAAAAACTGGATGCGGGCAAAACGGATGTCGCTTTGAAGCTTGCGGAAACTGCTTTCGCATTGAAACCACGCCATGTTGAGACGCAGGATACTTTGCTGAAGCTGCAAGCTGGTGAAAAGGACTGGTCTGGCGCACGTCAGACGCTGAAGGCCAAGCTGAAACACGGTGGGCTGCCGCGCGATGTGCACCGCCGGCGTGATGCGGTTCTAGCGCTGTCTGAGGCCAAAGATCTGATCGGCAAAGACGCCAGCATCGAAATGCGTGAGGCGGCGATCGAAGCCAACAGACTTTCTCCAGATCTGATCCCAGCCGCTGTAATGGCCTCTAAAAGCTATGTGACCGAAGGCAAACCAAAATACGCCACGCGAGTATTGAAGAAAGCCTGGGAAGCACAACCGCATCCTGATCTGGCGGCAGCTTTTGCCTCCATCGTGCCAGCAGAGTCCCCTACCGAGCGGATCAAGCGATTTGGCGCCTTGGTGAAGACCACAGCAGACCATGCGGAATCCAAGATGCTTATGGCCGAATTGAATATTGCGGCAGAGGATTTCCCGGCAGCGCGCCGCGCTTTGGGTGATTTGATCGAGAAAGACCCAACGGCCCGTAATCTCACTATCATGGCTGCAATTGAGCGTGGCGAAGGTGCTGAGGACGCAGCGGTTAAGGGTTGGTTAGCCAATGCGCTGACGGCACCGCGCGGCCCGCAATGGGTCTGTGACAGCTGCCAGAACATTCACTCTGAATGGGCGCCAGTCTGTGACAATTGCCAGAGCTTTGACACGCTGACATGGAAGACACCACCAGCGTCAGAGGCTGTCAGCCCAACGGGTGTTGAGATGCTTCCGTTGATCGTGGGTGAGCTCGAAAAGTCAGAAGAAGGCGACGCGCCAGTCGATGTCACTCCAGCAGAACCAGTGGCTGAGGTCGCAAAGTAGTTTATTTTAAGTGTCGCGGGGTGTTCTGCCCCCCGCGTTCATCAATTTGCCGCTGTAGCTCAGCTGGTAGAGCACGTCATTCGTAATGATGGGGTCGTAGGTTCAAGTCCTATCAGCGGCACCAACCACGCGTCCACCGATTAAAATGCGCTAAATTTTCGGGCACACTTGCCTGATTTTGAGGCATATATGGCAGGTTTTCCTGGAATTCAGGGGAGTACCCTCGTCGGAGCCACCTGCAAGCTCTAAGTGATGGGCAATTCCAACAGCCAGAGACGTGATCTTGGATCTGCCAGCGACTGATGCCCTCACCATCGTGATTGTCGAGCATGACAAGGACCGTGCGCTGTCCATTGTGGACAGCCTGCGCGAGACTGGCCCGCATAAAATTCATGTCCTTGCTGAGGAAAGCGGCCTGTCACGGTCTGTCTCACAGCTGAAACCCGATGTGGTGTTGATCGATGTCGCAAACCCTTCGCGGGATTCGATCGAGCAACTAGCAAACGCATCCTCTCCGCTGGAGCGGCCCGTCGCCTTCTTTGTAGATCGCAGTGATGCGCAGATGACTAAGGCCGCGATTGAGGCGGGCGTGTCGGCTTATGTGGTGGACGGTTTGCAGATGGACCGGATCAAACCGGTGATGGACGCAGCAATTGCGCGGTTCCAGATGTTCCAGCGGATGCGCACGGAATTGGAAACCACCAAACGCGCTTTGGAAGAGCGAAAAGTGATCGACCGTGCGAAAGGCTTGCTGATGAAGGTGCGTGGGATTTCCGAAGAAGAGGCCTATGCTCTCTTGCGAAAGACTGCGATGGATCAGGGTAAGCGCGTGGCAGATGTGGCTGCTTCCTTGGTGACAGCGGCGGATTTGCTGTCATGAGCGGACAGCAGATCAAAGCAGGATACATGCCACTCATCGATGCGGCGCCATTGATTGTGGCCCATGAGTTGGGATTTGCCGAAGAGGAAGGGATCGCACTGGAGCTTGAAGCGGCCCCCAGTTGGTCGACATTGCGCGATCTATTGGCTTTTGGGCAAATCCAGGCAGCTCATATGCTATCTCCGGTTCCCGTTGCTTCATCATTAGGACTGCTGGCTGGACTGCCGCGGCTTGATGCGCTGATGGTGACTTCCGCAAACGGCAATGTGTTTGGCGTTTCCAAAGAAATGTCCGAGCGGCTTGAAGCCGATGGTTTTGCCTATCCCTTTCATGATGCGGAGAAGGCGGGCTTGGCCATTGCCTCTCTGCCAAGACCACTGCGCATCGGGGTGCCCTTTGACTTGTCGATGCATTCGGAGTTGATCACACTCTGGCTATCGAACTTTGGCATGGTGAAAGGGGAAGACTTCCACATCATGGCGGTGCCACCTCCGATGATGGCGCGGGCCATTGAACGACGTGAGTTAGATGCTTTCTGCGTTGGGGAGCCATGGGGGTCGATCACAGTTGAGCGCGCGATGGGCGCATTGATATTACCGGGCGCCGCGATCTGGTCCTGTGCACCTGAAAAAGTTTTGGCAGCCAGAGAAGACTGGATTGCCGAAAACCCAACTGCAGTTTCCGCTCTGATGCGAGCGGTGTGGCGCGCCTGCGTCTGGTTGGCAGTGCCGGGCAATAAGACAATGGCAGCAGAGTTGCTATCGTCTGAGACCTATTTGGGACTTGGGTCAGAGATCATTGATCGCGCCCTATCTGGGCGGTTCATTGTGAACAGCAATGGCGATCTGCGTCGATTTGATGGGTTCATGCTCTTTGCGGGTGATGGCATCTGTTTCCCATGGCAATCTCAGGGCCGCTGGATCGCCGAGCGTTTGGTGAAGCGGTTCAACCTTTCGGCAGATGTGCGGCCGGAGGATGCTCAGAAGGTTTTCCGAAGCGATCTATACCGAGAATATCTGATGCCAATTGGCGCAGAAATGCCTCTGAGCTCTGCCAAGGTAGAGGGTGCATTGGACGCGCCAACAGAGGTTCCGACGGTTTCGGGTAGCATGATTCTGGGGCGGAATTGCTTTTTTAATGGCGAAATTTTCGATCCAGGTCAGTAAAGCTGCCCATTTTTTCAGCACTGCAGAAAAATCACGCTGCAATGCAGAAAAAATGAGGAGAACGACTCGTATCGGCAAAAGGTTAACGACATACTGACCTCAACGCAGAGCAATGGCGCTCTGCTAAGATATCAATATCCAGGGTCGCTGATTGGTCTTGGAATGATTGAGCAAAGCCGCTCGACAATGGGTCCCTCCTCCTCCCTGGACCTCTTTGTCGGCGGCTTTTTTTTATGCCCATCCGTTGGGTGGATGGGCCCGAACAAGGACGGAATGAATGAAACGCATAGCTTCCATTCTCGCAGCTACAGTCACAATGGCCACGCCAGCCCTTGCTGAATTGGAGCTCGAAAAAGACGAACTGACTTTCGGATTTATCAAGCTGACAGACATGGCGCCGTTGGCGGTGGCATACGAACAGGGTTACTTCCTGGAAGAAGGCCTGTTCGTGACGCTTGAAGCGCAAGCGAACTGGAAAGTTCTGCTGGACGGCGTGATTGACGGTCAGTTGGACGGCGCGCACATGCTGGCGGGTCAGCCGCTGGCGGCGACAATCGGTTACGGCACCGAGGCGCACATCATCACACCATTTTCAATGGACCTGAACGGCAACGGCATCACCGTTTCAAACGAAATCTGGGAAGCGATGAAGCCAAATGTTCCTCTGATGGAAGATGGCCGTCCTCAGCACCCAATCAGCGCATCTGCTCTGAAACCAGTGGTCGATGAATACACTGCGGCAGGCAAGCCATTTAACATGGGAATGGTTTTCCCAGTATCCACGCACAACTACGAACTGCGCTACTGGCTGGCAGCCGGTGGTATCGAGCCTGGCTACTATTCCCCAGAAAACATCACAGGTCAGATCGGTGCAGAAGCGCTTCTGTCCGTGACACCTCCTCCACAGATGCCAGCGACAATGGAAGCGGGCACCATCTATGGCTACGCGGTGGGTGAGCCTTGGAACCAGCAGGCTGTTTTCAAAGGCATCGGTGTTCCGGTGATCACTGACTACCAGATGTGGAAAAACAACCCTGAGAAGGTTTTCGGCATCACCAACGAATTCGCCGAAGAGTATCCAAACACCACCAAAGCGGTTGTGAAGGCTCTGATCCGTGCGGCGATCTGGCTGGATGAAAACGACAACGCCAACCGTGACGAAGCCGTGGAAATCCTGTCTCGCCCTGAATATGTGGGTGCGGACGCCGAGGTGATCGCGAACTCCATGACTGGCTTCTTCGAGTTCGAAAAAGGCGACAAGCGCGACATCCCGGACTTCAACGTGTTCTTCCGCTATAACGCAACCTACCCATACTACTCTGATGCGATCTGGTACCTGACACAGATGCGTCGCTGGGGTCAGATTGCTGAAGCGAAGTCTGACGAATGGTACTTCGAAGCCGCGAAATCTGTTTACCGCCCAGATATCTATCTGGAAGCAGCCCGCCTGCTGGTGGACGCTGGCCTGGCAAACGAAGCTGACTTCCCATGGGACAGCGATGGCTTCAAAGCGCCAACACCTGCTGAAGATATCATCGACGGTATCGCATACGACGGTAAGGCACCAAACGCTTACATCGACAGCCTGCCAATCGGCCTGAAAGGCGCGCAGACAGTCGTTGGCACCGAAGTTCAAGGCTAATCAATTCTTCTCGGTGGGGCATCAATGGTGATGCCCCACCATTCCCCTTTTTCGCGCTTTGACCTGCGTCCAACGAAGGTTGCAGCTCTAAACGCAAAACACTGAACGAACCCAGGTCCAGCAACTGCTGAAACGCTGGCCCACCAAGGAGCAAAACAATGACTGCCATCGATCCACAACAGTTGGACGACCAGGCCGCCCGCGAGGCGCGGAAGGCCAAGATCTTCACATGGATCAATAAAGCCGACACATGGTTCACCGTATTGGGCCTCGGCTGGCTGACTCCAATCTTCCGTGCCATCGCGGGTGACAACCCAAAGGCACAGTATAAAGAAATCTGGAAGCTGGCTGGTGTGCCGGTTCTGGCGATTGTGGGCTTCATGTTCCTTTGGGCGACGCTGGCGCCACAGGTTCAAACCTCATTGGGCGCGGTTCCGGGACCATCTCAGGTTTGGGAGCAGGCTGTGAACCTGCATGAAGATGCGCAGGCGAAAGCCGCTAAGAAAGCGCAATTCGAAGAAAAAGTTGCACAACTGAACGAGCGACTGATCGCACAAGGTAAAGAGCCGAAAGAACGTGCCTTCACCGGTGCGCCAAGCTACTACCAGCAAATCTGGACCTCGATCAAAACCGTTTTCTTCGGCTTCTTGATTGCATCTGTTGTTGCGATCCCGCTTGGTATCCTTGCAGGTCTGTCGCCTTACGCAAACGCAGCTATCAACCCGCTGGTACAGATATTTAAGCCGGTTTCTCCGCTTGCATGGCTGCCGATCGTGACCATGATCGTTTCTGCGACCTACGCGGTGGACGGCGACGGCTGGTTTGCAAAATCCTTCCTGAACTCTGCCATCACCGTGACGCTCTGTTCCCTGTGGCCAACTCTGATCAACACCTCTCTGGGTGTGAGCAGTATCGATAAGGACCTCGTCTCTGTATCCAAAGTACTGAAAATGAGCACATGGACTAAGATCACCAAGCTGGTTCTGCCATCCGCGTTGCCCCTGATCTTCACCGGTCTGCGTCTGTCCCTTGGTGTGGGCTGGATGGTTCTGATTGCGGCTGAAATGCTGGCGCAGAACCCTGGTCTTGGCAAATTCGTATGGGATGAATTCCAAAACGGCTCTTCCCAGTCTTTGGCGAAAATCATGGTGGCTGTCTTCACCATCGGCATCATAGGCTTCCTGCTCGACCGCCTGATGTATGCGATCCAAGCTGCCTTCACCTTCACAAACAATCGGTAATCTGACCCATGGCGATACTGAAACTCGATAACGTTTCTAAAAGCTTCGGCGAAGGCACAGCCAAGACCGACGTTTTGAAGAACATCAATCTGGAAGTTGAGGAGGGCGAGTTCCTCGTTCTCCTCGGCTTCTCCGGCACCGGGAAAACCACTCTGATCAACCTGCTGGCGGGTCTGGAGAAACCTTCCCAAGGCGCACTGACTTACAAAGGCAAAGAGATCACGGGCCCGGGCCCAGAGCGCGGCGTGATCTTCCAAAGCTACTCGCTGATGCCTTGGCTGTCTGTCTCTGGCAACGTGCGTCTGGCGGTCGATAGCGTCTTCCCAAAGATGCCTTCTGCCGAAAAGGACAAGAAGGTTGCGCACTACGTGAAGATGGTGGGCCTGAGCCACGCGGCGACACGCCGTCCGGCTGAGCTTTCTGGCGGCATGCGTCAACGTGTGAACGTGGCGCGCGCCTTGGCAATGAACCCAGAGGTTCTGTTGCTGGATGAACCGCTTTCTGCGCTTGATGCTTTGACGCGCGGCAATCTCGCGGATGAGATCGTTTCGATCTGGGCCGCTGAAAAGCAGACCTGCGTTCTAATCACCAACGATGTGGACGAAGCCATTGTGATGGCCGACCGCATCATCGCGCTTAACCCAGATGGCACCCTTGGCGAAGAATTCAAAGTTCCGCTGGCGCGTCCGCGTGATCGCACCGCTATGAACAATGATGAAACCTTCAAGAAACTGCGCATGGAAGTGACCAACTACCTGATGGACGTTGGCATTGAGGCGAAGGTTGAAGGTTCCAAGCAGCTGCCGAATGTAACCCCGATCCACGGTGTCCCAGCTGCAGTTGCGCAGGCGCAGGAAGGTCTGATCGAGAACCGCTTCTTGGACTTCTCCCAGCTTCACAAGGTGTACCCAACGCCAAAAGGTCCGCTGACCGTGGTTGAGGACTTTGACCTGAAAATCAACAAGGGTGAGTTCATCTCGCTAATCGGTCACTCAGGCTGTGGTAAATCCACCGTTCTGACCATGGCCGCAGGTCTGAATGAAATCTCTAAAGGTGCCATCAAACTGGACGGTCGCCACGTTGAGGGCGCTGATCCGGAGCGCGCGGTGGTGTTCCAATCACCTAACCTCTTCCCTTGGCTCACCGCGCGTGAAAACTGTGCGATCGGCGTGGACAAGGTCTACCCAAAAGCCAGCCAGGCAGAGCGCCAGGACGTGGTGGAATACTATCTGGAGCGCGTAGGTCTGGCCGACGCGATGGATAAATCTGCCTCTGACATGTCCAACGGTATGAAGCAGCGTGTGGGTATCGCCCGTGCTTTTGCCTTGTCTCCGAAACTGCTGCTGTTGGATGAACCATTCGGCATGCTTGACTCTCTGACACGTTGGGAGCTGCAGGAAGTTCTTATGGAAGTTTGGTCCCGCACCAAGGTGACTGCCATCTGTGTGACGCACGACGTGGACGAAGCCATCCTGCTCGCGGACCGCGTGGTCATGATGACCAATGGCCCACAAGCGACCATCGGGAAAATCACAGAAGTTGACCTGCCACGTCCAAGGACCCGAAAGGCGCTTCTGGAGCACCCTGACTATTACACTTACCGCCAAGAAGTCCTCGAATTCCTGGAGGAATATGAACACGGCGCAAAACCCAAACCAAAGGCTGAGGCAGCTGCCAAGCCCAAGGTGAAGCCAAAGATTGCGGCGGAGTGAGACTATGAAAAAGAAACTTGTTGTTATTGGTGCGGGTATGGCCTCTGGCCGTGCGCTGGAGCACCTGTTGGAGGCAGACAAAGATGCCTACGACATCACTCTTTTCAACGCAGAACCGCGTGGAAACTACAACCGCATCATGCTGTCTCCGGTTTTGTCCGGCGATAAAACTTACGAAGAAATCGTAACGCATGATGCGAATTGGTACGAAGAAAACGGCGTAACCTGCCGGTTTGGGGAGCATGTCGTCAAGATCGACCGCGAGCGCAAAATTGTGGTTGGCCAGAACGGTGAAGTTGCCTACGACAAGCTGCTTATGGCAACTGGTTCTGCGCCTTTCATCATTCCGGTGCCCGGCAAAGACCTGCCCGGTGTGATTGCCTACCGCGATCTTGATGACACCAACACCATGATCGAAGCGACCCAGAAACCGGGCGCCAAAGCTGTGGTCATCGGTGGTGGTTTGCTGGGTTTGGAAGCCGCTGCCGGCCTGAAGGCCCGCGGAATGGACGTGACCGTTTTGCACCTGATGGGTCACTTGATGGAGCGCCAGCTTGATGAGGCGGCAGGCTACCTTCTGCGTCGCGCGCTGGAAGACAAAGGCATTGAAGTGAAATGCCAAGCGTCAACAGCAGCAATCTTGGGTGAAGACAAAGTCGAAGCAGTTCTGCTGCAGGATAAAACCACGATCCCTGCCGATCTGGTGGTTATGGCTGTGGGTATCCGCCCAGAAACGCGTCTGGCGAATGATGCGGCGATTGAGGTCGAACGCGGTATCACCGTGGATGACGCAATGCGCACCTCTGATCCAGATATCCTTGCGGTTGGTGAATGTGTCGAGCACCGTCAGCAGCTCTTTGGTCTCGTCGCACCGCTCTATGACCAAGCGAAAGTGGTTGCGGCAACGCTCTTGGAAGAAGACGCTGTTTTCGCTCCAAAAGAAGTCTCTACAAAGCTGAAAGTCACCGGTTGTGACCTCTTTAGCGCGGGAGACTTTGCCGAGGGTGAAGGCCGCGAAGACATCGTATTCCGCGACCCAAGCCGTGGTGTCTACAAACGCCTTGTGATTGAAAACAACGTGATCGTTGGCGCGGTCATGTATGGTGATACTGCTGACGGAAATTGGTTCTTTGGCCTGATCAAGGACAAGACCGATATTTCCGACATGCGGGATACGTTGATCTTTGGCCCAGCCTTCCAAGGAGGCGAACCGCTGGACCCCTTGCAGGCCGTTGCAGCCTTACCGGATGACGCAGAAATCTGTGGGTGCAACGGCGTATGTAAAAGTCAAATTGTCGACGCCGTCAAAGCTGGCGCTACTGATCTGGGTGCGGTCCGTGCCCAGACAAAAGCCTCTGCCTCTTGCGGTACATGTACGGGACTCGTCGAGCAGCTGATGGCGGTCACCCTTGGGGATGACTTCCAGATGCCAGCAGCCCAGTCTGTCTGTGGCTGTACCGATCTGACCCATGAAGATGTGCGTCGCTTGATCAAGTCCAAAGAGTTGAAATCTCAGGCCGCGGTCTGGCAGGAGCTTGGCTGGAACACGCCAAATGGTTGCCACGTCTGTCGCCCTGCGGTGAACTACTACCTTCTGGCAGATTGGCCTGTTGAATATCAGGACGATCCACAGTCTCGGTTCGTGAACGAGCGCAAACACGCGAACATCCAGAAGGACGGCACCTATTCTGTTGTACCTCGGATGTGGGGTGGCATGACCACACCGGACGAGTTGCGCGCGATTGCGGATGCGGCGGACAAATACAATGTTCCGACCGTGCACGTGACGGGTGGTCAGCGGATCGATCTTTTGGGCGTCAAAGGCGAAGACCTTCCGGCCATTTGGAAAGATCTGAACGACGCTGGCATGGTTTCTGGCCACGCTTATGCGAAGGGTCTGCGCACCGTGAAAACCTGCGTGGGCAAAGACCACTGCCGGTTTGGGACGCAGGACTCCACTGGCCTTGGCATTAAGCTCGAAAACAAGCTTTGGGGGTCTTGGTCTCCACATAAGGTGAAGCTGGCTGTTTCTGGCTGTCCGCGGAACTGTGCGGAAGCAACCTGTAAGGACATCGGTGTTGTCTGTGTGGACAGCGGCTATCAGGTCGGTGTCGCAGGTGCTGCTGGCATGGACGTAAAGGAAACCGAACGTCTGATGGATTGCGAGACCGAGGAAGAAACCATCGAGGTCGCAACTGCCTTCATGCAGCTGTATCGCGAGAATGCGAAATACCTCGATCGCCCATACAAATGGGTCGCCAAGGTTGGTCTGGATTGGGTGAAGGAACAGATCGTCGAAAACGTCGAAAATCGCATAGCGCTGGTTGAGCGTTTCGAGCTGTCTCAGTCGATCTATCAAAAAGACCCTTGGGCGGAGCTGGCAGCGCCTGATGAAGCGCCAAAGTTTGGTCCTCTTGCAAATCTGACATTGGAGGCTGCGGAATGAGCTGGATTGATATCGGTTCCATAGAGGACATTCCCCTGCGCGGTGCACGTGTTGTGAAAACCAAAGTTGGCTGCGTCGCTGTATTTCGGACTAGCGAGAATGAGGTTTTTGCGACCTCTGATCGCTGCCCGCATAAGAACGGCCCTTTGTCTGAGGGCATTGTGCATGGTCAGAGCGTGACCTGCCCTCTGCACAACTGGGTATTTGATTTGAATACAGGCGTTGCTCAGGGTGCGGATGAAGGTCAAATCGACACTTATCCAGCCAAAGTCGAGGCAGGGCGCATTCTTCTGGACGGCACGCTTTTGATGAACAGAGCTGCCTAATGACAGCACCAATCCGCTCCACTTGCCCGTATTGCGGGGTAGGCTGCGGCGTTCTTTTGACGCCTAAGTCTGAGGGAGGTCTGCAAGTTGAGGGTGACCCGGAACATCCGGCAAACTTTGGTCGGCTGTGTTCAAAAGGGTTGGCGCTGGGCGAAACGGTTGGCCTTGAGGGGCGCCTTTTGTCGCCTCAGGTCGATGGTGAAAAGGCCACCTGGGATGACGCTCTGGGCTTGGTCGCGGACCGTTTCAAAGCCGCGATCGACCAGCACGGACCCGATAGTGTGGCGTTTTATGTCTCAGGTCAGCTTCTGACCGAAGACTACTATGTCGCCAACAAACTGATGAAGGGTTTCGTCGGCTCAGGCAACATCGACACAAACTCACGCCTTTGTATGGCATCGACGGTTGCTGGGCATAAACGTGCTTTTGGGACCGACACGGTTCCGGGCACCTATGAAGACCTCGAACTGGCTGATCTGGTTGTGTTGGTGGGCTCCAATCTCGCTTGGTGCCACCCGGTGCTTTACCAGCGGCTGTCAGCCGCGCGGGCAGAGCGCGGTACAAAAGTTGTCGTTGTTGACCCTCGTCGTACGTCGACCTGCGATATCGCGGATATGCATCTGAAACTCGCGCCGGGCAGCGATGCGGCTCTGTTCAATGGGTTGCTGTCCCATTTGGCAAGTTCAGGTGAAATAGACTCTGATTTTATCTCGAAAAACGTTGCAGGATTTGAGGATGCGCTCGCTTCAGCGCGACTTGATGATCCATCAACGACAGGTATAGCATCAGATGAGCTTGCGGCCTTTTTCCGTCTTTTTGCAGAGACCAAGAACGTCGTTACTGTCTTTAGCCAGGGTATCAACCAGTCATCCTCCGGCACTGACAAGGTCAATACGATTATAAATTGTCACCTTGCCACCGGCCGGATTGGCCATCCGGGTTGTGGTCCATTCAGTGTGACTGGCCAGCCAAATGCCATGGGTGGGCGCGAAACCGGCGGGCTTGCCAATATGCTTGCGGCGCACCTTGATCTTGAAAACGCAGCTCATCGCGATGCCGTCCAGAGTTTCTGGAATGCGCCAACGGTGCCGACCGCACCGGGCTTGAAGGCAGTAGATCTCTTTGATGCCGTTGAAAGCGGCCGGATCAAAGCGCTCTGGGTGGCTTGCACAAATCCCGTCATTTCCATGCCTGACGGGGAGCGCGTCGCGAAAGCTATTGAGGCCTGCGACTTCACAGTTGTAAGCGATCTGAATGCTGTGACCGATACTGCGAAGCTGGCAGATGTTGTTCTCCCCGCACTTGGGTGGGGTGAGAAAAACGGGACGGTCACCAATTCAGACAGGACGATCAGCCGTCAAAGAGCGGCATTGCTGAGCCCGGGCGAAGCACGGGCCGATTGGGAAATCTTCGCAGAGGTGGGCCGTCTTATGGGGTGGAAAGACGCCTTTGACTATCGGTCAGAAGCAGACATTTTTCGCGAACACGCCGAGCTATCTCGTATTGCTGGGGATTTTGGCAAGGACTTCGATATATCCGGTTTGGCCGACATCACTGACGCCGGTTACGATGAATTCGAACCACAGAAGTGGCCAGTTAGCGATAAGAAAACCGGTGGCCGATTCTTTGGTGACGGCGTCTTCTTCACTCCGACGGGTCGCGCAAATATGCTGGCGGTGACCTCCCAGGTGCCGCAGGCCAAGCTGGATGAAGATTTTCCATTACGACTGAACACCGGGCGCGCTCGAGATCAGTGGCACACGATGACACGCACTGGGATGTCCGCGAAACTCTCGAAACATCTGGCCGAACCCTATTTGCAAATTCACCCCAAAGACGCGGAAATTGCAGGGGTAAAATCTGCAGATTTGGCCCGTGTCACCGGACGTGCCGGAGAGGCTATTTTCCGGGTGTGGGTCACGGACGATGTGCCGGTAGGCTCTCCCTTTGCGCCAATCCATTGGACGGGTGAAACCGCCGCGGCCTCGACGGTCGCAAAGATTATCCCAGCCTTCGTCGATCCGGTCTCAGGGCAGCCAGAGAGCAAGTCAGCGGCGGTTAAGGTCGAACGATTGGATGCCAGCTGGTACGGCTTTGCAATGAGCACACGGGCAATCGAGCCAACATCGAAATACTGGGCGCGCGTTCCCACCGCGTCAGGATTGCGAGCGGAATTGGCCGGAACAGAAACCGATTTAGATTGGGTAAGTTACGCGCAGTCTCTGTTGGGCATCGAAAGTGAACCCGTTGCTGTTATTGATCCAAAATCGCAGGTCGTTCGCCTAGCATTTTATGAAGACGGTTTGTTGGTCGCGGCGATGTTCTTTGCGCCTGACCCTGTTGCTGTTTCGCGCGACTATATGGTCAGCCTTTTGGGCACTGATGCGCCACACGTGCTTGCAGCGCGACCTGGTCAAGATGTTCGAGATCCTGGGCCAACGGTTTGCGCTTGTTTGAGCGTGGGGCGGAACCAAATACTGGACGCAATTCCCGTCAACGGTATTGCCACAGTGGAATTCATCGGTGAATGCACAGGTGCTGGCACAAACTGCGGGTCTTGCAAGGCGGAAATCGCGCAGCTTATTCTTCCTCAAAACCAACCTATTGCAGCGGAATAGAAACTATGCGCGCCTTCCCAATGTTCATCAAAACTACGGACCGACGCGTTGTGATCGTTGGGGGCGGAGAAGAGGCCACTCAGAAGTTTCGACTGTTATCCAAAACGGATGCAAATATTGTCATCTGCGCTGAGCAGCTCTCAGCTGAACTTGCTGATGCCGTGGCGATGAAAAGAGCTTCACAATACGCTGGCCCGATTACAAGCGCGGTTTTCATGGATACAGCCATGGTTTTCATCGCAACTGGGGATGAGTGCATTGATGTCGCTATGCATGAGCTTGCGAAGTCAGCTGGCGCATTGGTCAATGTTGTCGACAATCCTCCGCTTTGCGATATGACCACTCCTTCGATTGTGGATCGTGATCCTGTGATCATCGCAATCGGCACAGAGGGGACCGCGCCTGTATTGGCGCGGCTCATCAAGACTAAGATCGAGGGTATGTTGACGCCCAACCTTGGGCGGTTGGCGAAACTGGCGGGCGGCATGCGCGACCGTGTGAACGAAGTATTCCCTGGCAAACAGCGGGCCTTCTGGGCCTGGGTGTTTCGACATGATCCCATTCAGCACTTTGCACGCGGGCATGAGTCAGATGCCACCAAATCAATTGAGGCTGTGCTGACGGCTGGTGAGATACCTACCGAGCAAGAACGTCATCCGATTGGGGTGATTTCGACCGATTGTCAGGGTTATGACCTTCTTACACTGCGCGCCGTTGCTTGCCTGCAAGAAGCGGACGTAATTTTCATTGAGCCGCGCGTTGATGCTGCCATTCTGGAGCTACCTCGCCGTGATGCAAAGCGCATCCCGCTGGCAAATGAATCTTTTGATCAATCAAATAAAATTCAAGATGCCTTGGAGTATCAGGACAAGGGCCAGCGCGTCGCAATCGTCATGGCGCCGAATTCACCTTTATCAAGCGTTCTGAGAGCCAAAGCCGAGGGCCGGATGATGATGCACCATCAAGGTCAGTCGCATTAATCACCCTGAATAACAGCGCTTTCCCATTCTTTCAGGAAACTGCGCCGTTTGATCGTATCAAGGTAGGTCATCAAGGCCGGTTCCAAAGCGATATTGGATCGATTGCCAGCGGCATCGGTTAGATCCAGTTGCGGCAATGGCAGGTCAAATTGACCTGCAGGCGCGGTTTGAAGTGCGATGAGATGACGGACAAAGGCTTCGGCGTCTTCCGGGTTTTCAGAGCCAACCGGAACCAGTGCGGACCGCATCATGGTGGTCGGGAAGTCTGAGGGCAGTATGATGTGCAGATCATCCGCTTCGGGCAGTCGTGCCTGCGCATAGCTTCCTAAGACGTTGTATGCGACGTCGATTTTGCCAGCGATCAAATCATCGATCATCGCGCTTGAGCAACAGTAAAGTTTTGCATCCAAGCTGCCCATGACTTCCATAAGACGCCAAAAGGTTTCGGACGCCCTCGCATCTTGGGTTGCAAATAGGTAGCCCGCGGCTGACAGGCGTACATCGTAAGTTCCGACGCGACCTTGAAACGCATCACCATCAGCGCGCAACGCTCGGATCAAATCCTGTCGTGATTGCGGTATTTCACCTTCTGGGAAGGCCGAGCGGTTGATCGCGATGGTGGCAGGTTCAGTGGTGAAGGCGAACAGGCTTTTGCGCCACTGTGCCCAATCTGGGAGGCCATCCACGGAAAGCTCACGCGCATATCCGTCGTTGGCGAGTTTTAGCTGCAAATCCATCGCGCTGGAAACCACCACGTCATAGGACGTTGGATGGGCTCGAACACGGCGATCCAGATCGGCGGTGCTGGTCACGAAATAGTCCACAGAAATCGAGGGGTTCTGACCCACGAAACTTTCGATGATCGGGGCGAAAAAGGAGGTGTCGGTGCTGGAGATAATCCGTAACGAAGCTGCGGCATCTGGGTTACCAAAGAAACCTTGATCTTCCCATTCCTGAGCAACCGTTGCCAAGGGCCAAAGAAGCATTGTTAGAAGGATAAGGTAACGCATGCGCCCCCCGATGTTTGATTGCTCAGCACCATTTTTCCGCCATGAGCTGCGATGACATCCTGTGCGATCGTAAGTCCCAACCCAGAACCTGTGATCCCCTCTGCGTTTCGGCCACGTGTGAAACGATTGGCGAGGCTCTCGATTTCATCTGGTGGAAATCCCGGCCCCTGATCGCAGATAATTATTCGGTTTTCTGCTGAATTAGAGACTGAAATGCGCACTTCGCTTTCTGCCGGAGAGTATTTCAGGGCATTGTCGATGACGTTTCGTATAGCGTTCTGCAGAAGAATAGCGTCGCCTGACACCGTGACCGCGCCCGGGCTGGTCAACTGCAGGCGAACATCCTTCATTTCTGCAATTGGGGTCAGGCCACGCACCATCTCTTGAACGAGTTCGGCGAGGTCTAGGTTGGTCTTTTCCAGGTGGTCCGCGCGGAAGGTGATCATGGCGTGATCCAGGAGCTGCCCAGCTGCGCGCGAGCTTTCATCAATCGCGCGCACCATGGAACGCAGTGCGTGTCGGTTCTCTTCCCGGCTGACGCGTTGCAATGTGGCCTCTGCATATGACCGCACAGTGGCAAGTGGGGTGCGCACGCGGTGGGCTGCTTCAGCGATGAAGTCCTCAGATTGGCTGAGTGAATGATCGAGCCGGCCCATTAGATTGTTAAGGGAGGACACCAAGGGCTCCATCTCTGTCGGGACCGGCTGGAGAAAGGGGCTTAGGTCCTGTGGTCCGCGTCGAGTGACGGAGGTTGTCAGGCGTTTCAACGGGCCGATGGTTGTTGAGGTGGCCCAGAAGGACAGCAGGACCGCTAGGAGGAAGAAGCCAAACCCGAAGGCTGCGGCGTTACGGGAAATCCGATTGAGCGTCACCGAAAGTGCGTCTTGCGTTTGGGCCACGGTTACAGAAATCACTGTGCGGACCTGAGCGCCGATCAAAATGCGTGAGGCGGTTGCCGTTCGAACCGGCGCATCTTGGATGGCGCTCGTATCAAAGATATGGCCAGTTTCTGTCGTGATTTCTGGCACCACCAGCGAGTCGTAACCAGAAATCAGCGCCCCATCCTGGTAGATCCCATAGAAAACGCGATCATCAGACTCTGTGCTGAGCATTGAAAAGGATGCGTAGGGAAAATCCACCTCAACCTGACCATCGCGCAAGATTGCGGCGTCTAAGATGGAAGTGACTGAAGCAGCAAGGATACTGTCCTGACCTTGCTGCGCGATTTGCGCCGCATAGCTGCGCACCACAAGATAGAGCAGAATCGCCAAAATCGCGGCCCCTCCGATCAGCGTGAAGGCCAAGCGGTTGCGAAGGGAGCGAAAGAGGAGAGAGCGGTCAGTCATGGTCCAAACGATATCCCAAACCTCGGAGCGTGGTGATCTTCACCCTAGTGTTTTCAAGGTGTTTGCGCAGGCGGCCGATATAGACCTCAACCGCGTTTTCTGACACGTCATCGTCATATGAGAAAAGCCGGTCCACCAGCTTTTGTTTCGGAAAAATCTGGCCCGGCGCATTCATTAGCAGCTCCAGAAGCCGCAATTCTCGGTTCCTCAGAGAGACGGTATTGCCTTCAACTTTCAGGTTGCCCGCGACCGGGTCAAAAATCACGTCGGCGAGACTCAAAACCGTCTGCGAGTTACCTGCGCGACGTCGCAAAACTGCGCGGCAGCGGGCCTTTAACTCGGCATGGTCAAAGGGTTTTGTGACGTAGTCATCCGCCCCCAAATCCAACATGCTGATTCGATCCGAAACCTGACTGCGCGCGGTCAAAACGATCACAGGAGTGTCCATTTTCCCGGCACGGTGGTGTTCCAGAAAGGTGCGACCGTCCCCATCTGGCAGCATAATGTCGAGCAAAATAAGGTCGTATTCTCCAACCTCTGAAAAAGCAGTCGCATCGCCTAAAGTTTCAGCATGATCAATAACATGGCCGTCTAGCTGCATGCGCGAACAGATCGCGTTGGCGAGGTCCAGATTGTCTTCCACAAGCAGAAATTTCATGGGGTTACATCGTTCGATTTTGACCGTGACAGGTTTGTGTCAGGTTGGTTTGTTTCTCTCATTCAACTGAACCGTCAACCGGTCAGTTGTCAAATGGGAGGCTTACATATGACATTCAAAATTGCTCGCCGCGCACTAATGGCGTCGGCAGTCGCTGCTATGACTCTGGGCACATCCGCCATCGCTGGCGGTCACCAAGTTGTGGACAGCATTCACTTTCTGATTCCTGGCGGCGCTGGAGGCGGCTGGGACGGTACAGCGCGCGGTACCGGTGAAGCACTGACCGGCGCAGGTCTGGTCGGTAACGCATCTTATGAAAACATGTCCGGTGGTGGCGGCGGTAAAGCGATCGGTTACCTGATCGAAAACGCAGACAGCAACCACGGCACATTGATGGTGAACTCTACGCCTATCGTGATCCGTTCTTTGACTGGTGTATTCCCGCAGTCCTTCCGCGATCTGACTTTGGTGGCGGGTACCATTGGTGATTACGCAGCGATTGTTGTTGATGCGAATGGCCCGATCCAAGATGTGAATGGCTTGATCGACATGTTCAATTCTGATCCATCCGGCACTGCGATTGGTGGCGGCTCTGTTCCTGGCGGAATGGACCACCTGGTTGCAGCGATGGTTTTCCAAGCAGCAGGTGCAGATCCTGTTGAGATGAAATACATCCCATATGATGGCGGCGGCGCCACAATGGCGGGTCTGTTGTCTGGCGAAGTGAAAGCGGTATCCACCGGTTTCTCTGAAGCCGTTGAGCTGGCGAAAGCTGGCGAAGTGCGCATCATTGGTGTGACTGCTGACGAACGTGTTGCAGCATACGATGCAGCGCCAACCATGGTAGAGCAAGGCAACGACACAACCTTTGTGAACTGGCGTGGGTTCTTTGCTGCACCGGGTCTGCCAGACGACAAGCTGGCAATGTACCAGGACGCAATCTCGAAGATGTATGACACCGAAGAATGGGCAACCGTTCGCGACCGCAATGGTTGGGTCGACATCCACAACCCTGGAGATGAGTTCCGTGCCTTCCTTGAAGATCAGGAACAAGTCATCGGCGATCTGATGCGTAAATTGGGCTTCCTGTAAGTTCGCATTGATATCCAATCTGTCGCGCCCGGGCTTGTCTCGGGCGCGACTCCCTAGGGGAGGGAAAATTCATGGCACTGGATCGTTGGATCGCCTTGGCATTGCTGGCCATCAGCCTTGTCTATGGCTACACGGCCTTTTTTTTAATGGATGATCAGTTGGCGCCGATCATGAAACGCGCGGCGGTTTGGCCGTCGAGTTTCCCGAAAGTATTGTCGGTCGGGGCAATGCTTCTCGCGCTATCAATTGTTTTAGGACTTGAAAAGAACACGGGCAAAGATCCCGACGCAGCGGACATTAACTTGTCTCGTCTTGGTGACTACAATGTCGGTCAAGCGCTACTATTACTTGGCGCTATGGTGGCTTATGCGCTGCTCCTGCGTCCAATCGGATTTTTAGCATCGACCTTCCTGTTCCTGTTTATGGGCAGCTTCCTTCTTGGCGAGCGTCGCTATGTCATGATGGCGGTTGTTTCAGCCATCGCGGCGGGCAGCGTCTGGTATCTAGTCGACGCCGTTCTGGGCATCTTCCTGCGTCCATTCCCAATGTTCATGGTAGGAGGCTGATATGCTTGAAGGAATTCTTGTTGGCTTAGCCACCGCCTTTACTTTCACCAATATTCTCATGGTGATCGGTGGCTGCTTGATCGGCACATTCATCGGCATGCTTCCTGGATTGGGTCCAATGTCGATTATTGCGATCATGATCCCCGTGGCCATCACCATTGGTGACCCTTCGACAGCTCTGATTTTGCTTGCCGGAGTGTATTACGGCGCTGTTTTCGGCGGTTCCACCTCCTCGATCCTGATCAATGCGCCCGGTGTGGCCTCTACGGTTGCCACAAGTTTTGACGGCTATCCGCTGGCACGATCCGGCAAGGCTGGTAAAGCTCTTACAGTGGCTGCGATTTCGTCCTTTGCGGGGGGTACCATTGGTGCCGTGCTGCTGATGATCTTTGCGCCGGCTTTGGCCTCAGTAGCTTTGCTGTTCCACAGTGCTGAGTACTTCGCGCTTATGGTCGTAGGGCTCTCGGCAATTGCCGCATTTGCGGGGACCGGACAGGTGGCGAAGGCGTTGTTGATGACCTTTATCGGTTTGATGATGGCGACCGTGGGCGAAGGCGTTCTATTTAACTCCGCTCGTTTCACCATGGGCATTCAAGATTTGCAGTCTGGCTTTGGCTTTATCACTCTGGCTATGGCGATGTTTGCGCTGCCGGAAGCGATCTATCTGGTGCTTGATCCGGGCCGGTCGAAAACGGGTGATGGCGAAGGTGGCGAGATCAAAGATCTGCGGATCTCCCGCGAAGAAGGCAAAAGCATTGCTCCGGTTATTGGCCGTCAATCGCTGCAAGGTTTCTTTATCGGCGTTCTGCCAGGGGCCGGTGCGACGATCGCCTCTTTCTTGGGATATGCGGTTGAACGCAATATCGCACCGAAAGAAGAGCAAGAGCAGTTTGGTAAGGGTGCAATCAAAGGCATCGCAGCGCCGGAATCAGCCAATAACGCGGCTTGCACAGGCTCCTTTGTGCCTTTGCTTACGCTTGGCATTCCGGGGTCGGGAACAACCGCGATCCTGTTGGGTGCGCTGATTGCTCTGAATGTGAGCCCTGGCCCACGTCTGATGATTGATGAGCCTCAGATCTTCTGGGCTGTGATCATCTCGATGTACCTCGGTAACCTGGTTCTGCTGATCCTGAACCTGCCGCTGATCCCTTACATCGCCAAAGTGCTGGCCGTGCCGCGCAACTATCTGATTCCGTTCATTCTGTTCTTCACCCTGATGGGGGCCTATATCGGGCAGAACAACGCGACGGAGCTTCTGATCCTTGTGGGCTTTGGTGTGGTGGCAACGGCCTTCCGTTTCGCGGATTACCCGCTGGCACCACTTTTGATCGGCTTCATCCTTGGTCCACTTCTGGAGAACAACTTCTCCCGTGCTGTGAACCTTTATGATGGCGTTGCCTTTATCTGGGAGCGTCCGATGACACTGGGTCTGCTGGCGCTGGCGGTCATTCTGGTTGTTCTGCCAAGCTATCGCGCGCGCCGTGCACGGGCACGTGCCGCAGGTGTGGCCGACGGGGATTAAGTGAACTCTCCACATAAACAGTCTTGCAGGCGGCCTATGCGATTTCTTGCTGGGTCGCCTGTTTGCGATAAAGCGTGCTGCAATTTGGCGTAGGCTGCTTCCACCGTCATATCGCGCCCGTCGATCACTCCGTTATCTCGCAGGATGGCGCCAGCTGCGTATGTGCCAAGTGCCATGCCGCCTTCCGGGCATTGGCTTACTGCCAGCACCGGAATATTGCGCGACTTGGCGGTTATTAGAGCCTGTTTTAACCCTTCACTCTCCGGTGCAGTACCAGATCCGTAAACACGCAACAGCAGCGCGTCACTGTTCTCTGCGGCATACTGAAAAAGGTCTGTTGGCAGGCCGGGTGCCATGGCGAGAATACTCACCTTATGCTCGTTGTAAGGGTGATTGATGAGTGTTGCACCAGTCTGAACCGGGGCATCGCCGCCTTCGTTGACACGAAAGGCATCAAATTCTGTAGAGTGAGATTTCCGAGTGCGTGCGCCATGCATCAACTGTCCAGCGAATTGAACCCAGACACCTTTGCTGGCTGATTGGGCGGCGAGAAGGCTGTCGAGCAGATTGCGATCGCCATCGGAACCTTCAACGCTCAATGGCAACATGGCGCCTGTTACGATTATTGGCTTGGTCAGTCCTTCCAGCGCAAAACAGAGAGCGGCGGCGGTATAGGCTAGAGTGTCGGTACCGTGAGTAACAACAAAGCCATCGTAGGTGTCGTGCTTTTCGAAGATTACGTCCGCAACGCGCGACCAGTCGGCAGGGCTGGCGTTGGCGCTGTCGATCAACGGCTCTAAGAGATGAATATCAATTTCGCCAGAAACAGCCCCTTGGGACTGAAATGCTTTGACCTGATTCTCAACAACACCTTTGCGCGGAGCAAAGCCGTTGTCTGTTTGAACCATCCCAATGGTTCCGCCTGTGTGTATCAATAAGATTGCCATGCCGCCTGACTACGGTAGAAATTGTGCTTAGGCCAGTTCCTTGAACTTTTCATTTGGCAGAATTGGAGCTTTGCCATATAGCGCCGTTAGCGGTAACATGATGTGCTATTTACGGGCCTAGTCTGGCTTGTTCATCTATGAAGGAAGTGTCTCGATGATCTTATGTGCTGGTGAATGTTTGATCGACATGCTGCCACGTGAAGTGGATGGGGTATCGATGCTAGAGCCCGTGCCAGGTGGTGCCGTTATGAACACAGCGGTTGCGCTTGGTCGATTGGATGTTCCCGTCGAGTTCCTGTCTGGTATTTCGACCGATCAATTCGGTGATAAGATCAGCGCCCATTTGTCTGCAAGCAAAGTCGGCACTTCGCATGTTGCCTCCAGCGGCAGCCCAACCACATTGGCCTTTGTTGATATCAATGACGGTGTGGTTTCCTATGATTTCTATGATGAAAACACAGCAGGTCGCATGATCAGCCCGGCGAATATGCCAGTGCTTCCAAATGAGGTTCAGGCAGTGTTTTGTGGCGGGATTAGCCTGATCAATACTCCAGCGGCTGATGCATACGCGACGCTCGTAGATGAAAACACGGATCGGGTGGTGATGATTGATCCCAACATCCGCCCCGCCTTTATCAAAGATGAGGTTGGCTACCGAAGCCGGCTCGCTCATATGCTGTCAAAGGCGGATATCGTGAAGAGCTCGGACGAGGACCTGGCCTGGCTATTCCCAGATCAGACGTTTGAGAACGCTGTGCACGCATTGCTGCAAATGGGTCCAAAAGTCGTACTGTTCACGGAAGGTGCTAAGGGATCGACCGCGATGCGCAATCAATTGCCGCCAGTGTTTGCGGCAAGTCAAAAGGTGAAGCTGGTCGATTCTGTCGGCGCCGGAGACACTTTCAACGCGGGATTTCTGGCGTCGCTTTATGACCAAGGGGTTCTGGAGAAATCAAAGATCGGCACCCTCTCCGAGTCGCAGCTGTCACAGGCGCTTTCATTTGCGAACAGTTGCGCCGGTATCTCGGTGACCCGTGCCGGTGCGCAACCACCTTGGAGAGATGAGCTCTCCTAATCAGAAACTTAGAAGGTTCTTGGGACTATGGGCTGTAAAACACAGCCCATGGTCTTAGGCGCGACAAGAGCGTCGCTTTCGTTTGGTATCTTTTTTGGGAAAGATGGTGCCCAGAAGAGGACTCGAACCTCCACGTCCATACGGACACTAGCACCTGAAGCTAGCGCGTCTACCAATTCCGCCATCTGGGCTTAGATGTCGTGAGGGGGGATTTAGAGATACGGGCAAAGGGAGTCAACGCGATTTTGAAGATTTTGCAAAATTTATTGGATGTTTGCCTCACGAGTGATTGGGACTTCGTAAGCTTTTGTAATTTATCGGGAAATGAGACGAATTAGGCGCTCATTACGTTGCTCATTGCCTCAATGGGCAGAGTCAATTTTGTGACCAGGCTTTAGAAAACCTTGGAAAGCCTGCTTGTTCGCATACCATTGCAAGGATATGCATTCCTAAAGCTTCAGATTGCGGAGACCCAATATGTCCAAACTTGTTACGATTTATGGCGGTTCGGGTTTTGTCGGGCGCTATATCGCGCGTCGCATGGCCAAGTTGGGTTGGCGGGTTCGTGTTGCGGTTCGGCGTCCAAACGAAGCGATCTTTGTTAAGCCCTATGGAACCGTTGGTCAGGTTGAGCCAGTTCTTTGCAATATCAGAGACGACGCATCGGTTGCGCGCGCCATGGATGGCGCAGATGCAGTTGTGAACTGTGTTGGCATTCTGGCCGAAGATCGTAAAAACAAGTTTGATTCCGTGCAGCATGAAGGTGCCGAACGCATTGCGCGTTTGGCCGCGTCAGCTGGCATTTCAAATATGGTGCATCTTTCTGCGATTGGTGCAGATGCTCAGTCTCCTAGCGCCTATGCGAAGTCCAAAGCTTTGGGTGAGGAAGGCGTTCTGGAGCATATGCCAAATGCCATGATACTGCGTCCATCTGTTGTGTTTGGGCCAGAAGATGGTTTCTTCAATCGCTTTGCTGCTATGTCCAAACTGGGCCCGGCGCTACCGCTGGTTGGTGGAAAGACGAAGTTCCAGCCAGTTTATGTGGATGATGTCGCTGAAGCCGCTGTTCAGGGTGTTTTGGGGCAGGTGCGTGGTGTTTACGAATTGGGAGGGCCAGAAGCGAAGTCTCTTGAAGGTTGGATCAACGATATGTTGGCGGTCATTCACCGCCGGAAGCTGGTGCCGAACCTGCCGTTCTTTGTGGGCAATTTGATGGCGTTTGGATTTGATCTGCTGCAGAAGCTGACATTTGGCCTTTGGCGCAACTCTGTCCTGACACGGGATCAGGTAAAGCTTCTGCGGAAGGACAATGTTGTCAGCGAAGGTGCCAAGACCCTTGCAGATTTGGGAATCAAGGCGACCCCTGCTTCTGCTGTGTTGGAAGACTATCTATGGCGGTTCCGTCCATCAGGTCAGTATGACGCCATCAAAGACTCTGCGAAAAACCTACGCGCCTAAGCTTATCCTTCAGGTGTAAGCAATGAACAGCAGAATTGCGCCTAGTGCGATGCGATAGATCACATAGGGTGTGAAGCTAACGGATTGCAGCAAGCGCATCATGATCTTCAGTGCAAGTAGAGCTGAGAGGAACGCGAGGCCAGTCGCGATCAACGCATCTCTGGCTTCTGGGCCTGTCAGCTGAAGTCCGGTGTCGAGCAGCAAGTAACCACCGCTGGCGATGATGGCTGGTATGCTCATCAGCATGGCGAGTTTAGCGCTGCTGCGGCGATCATATCCCAAGGCGCGGGCCCCGGTGATTGTTATGCCGGAACGGGAGGTGCCAGGGATCAGCGCAATCGCCTGCCACAGGCCCATTATGATTGCGTGGCGAAGGGTCCACTCGTTATCGGTTCTCTCAGTCGCACCGCGTTGATCCATCCACCAAAGCAAGATGCCAAATCCCAGCATGGTCCAACCGATGACTGCCATCGAGCGCAACATATCGTTCAGACCTGTTGCAGCGAGAAATACACCAAAGAGAACCACGGGAATGGTCGCGATAATTAAATGCAAGGCAAGCCTTGCGCCCTGGTCATCTGTCTGGCCTCTGGCGAGTTTGGGTAGCCCCGTCAGCGCCTGACGAACATCTGACCAAAAATACAGAACCACTGCTCCTAGTGTGCCCACATGAACGCTCACATCTAGGAATTGCCCCTGATCCTCTGCGCCCAGCGCATTTGGGAGCAGGATCAGGTGCCCAGATGACGAAATGGGCAGGAATTCTGTGATGCCTTGAATGACAGCTAGAAGAATCAGATGGTAAAGCGCCATGGAGATGTCCGAAATGTCTTTGAATTCTCCTATAAACCACCGGCGAAAATATGACAGAACCTATTTAGGTCCGATTCGGATTTAAAAATGTTGATATTTTTCTTCCTAAAGATTGAATATGGGTGAAAAAAGCAAAAATAGGTAAACTGTTCTGACTTTTATACCTATCAAGCTTTGTTTAGACACAACGCAACCCAGAATTTGCAGGAGGCAGCGACGTGGCCAAGCAACCCATGCTGAAATTCGTGTCTGTAGATCGTGACATGCCCGCGAAACGCGAGGCGGACGAGCGCAACAAGGATTTCAATGAAATCTATGCAACCTATGCGGAAGCCAAGGCGGAAGAGCAAGCCAGCCGTTGTTCGCAATGTGGCGTGCCGTATTGCCAATCACACTGCCCATTGCACAACAACATCCCGGATTGGTTGCGCCTGACGGCAACTGGACGATTGGAAGAAGCCTATGAGGTTTCTCAGGCAACGAACACTTTCCCAGAGATCTGCGGTCGCATTTGCCCTCAAGATCGTCTGTGTGAAGGCAACTGTGTGATTGAACAGTCAGGCCATGGCACTGTCACCATCGGTTCCGTTGAAAAATACATCACCGACACCGCCTGGGAAAACGGCTGGGTAAAGCCGATCACTCCACTGGCGGAGCGTTCTGAAAGCGTTGGAATCATTGGCGCTGGACCAGGTGGCCTGGCAGCGGCGGACTTCCTTCGTCGTCAGGGTGTACAGGTCACTGTTTATGACAGCTATGATCGCGCTGGTGGTCTGCTGACTTATGGCATCCCGGGCTTCAAGCTGGAAAAAGACGTGGTGATGCGCCGGAATGAACAGCTGGAAGCTGGCGGTGTGACCTTCAAGATGAACTGCACAGTTGGCAAAGACATCTCCTTTGACGACATCCGCAAGGTGCATGACGCTGTGATCATCGCAACTGGCGTATACAAGTCTCGTGATCTGCAAGGTCCGGGTGCTGGTGCCGCTGGCATCGTGAAGGCGTTGGATTATCTGACAGCCTCCAACCGACTGAGCTTTGGCGACACTGTACCAGAGTTTGAAAGCGGTGAGCTGAATGCCGAAGGCAAGAAAGTTGTTGTCATTGGTGGTGGTGACACAGCGATGGACTGTGTGCGCACTGCGATCCGTCAGGGCGCGACCAGCGTGAAATGTCTCTATCGTCGCGACCGTGCAAACATGCCTGGCTCTCAGCGTGAAACCCAGAATGCTGAAGAAGAAGGTGTGATCTTTGAATGGCTTGCGGCGCCGAAAGGCTTCACTGGCGATCCGGTGAATGGCGTGATGGTCCAGCGCATGCGCCTTGGTCAGCCCGACGCATCTGGCCGTCAGTCTCCTGAGGTGATCGAGGGAGCAGACTATGTTGAGGAAGCGGATCTGGTCATCAAGGCGCTGGGCTTTGAACCTGAAGACCTGCCGACGCTCTGGAATCAGCCCGAGCTGGAAGTGACACGCTGGGGTACCGTGAAAGCGGCCTTCACCACTGGTGCGACTGATCTGGATGGCGTTTATGCGGTGGGTGACATTGTACGTGGCGCGTCTCTGGTGGTCTGGGCGATCCGCGACGGTCGTGACTGCGCCGAGGCTATCCTGAAAAAGTTCGATGCCGCGAAAGCCATCGCAGCCGAGTAATCCAAGGAATTGACCCGGAAGGCGCCAATTGAACTGAGCACCGCCGGGCTGACATGTGACCTACCGAATTGGGGAAGGGTTCAAGAATGACAAAGTACGACGAAAATTGGGTCCGCGACGAAGAAGCTAAGCGGAAGTATATGGCCGAGAACGGCCTTTATAGCGAAGCCGAAGAGCACTCTTCCTGTGGCGTCGGCCTTGTTGTGGCCGTGGACGGTCAGAAAAGCCGAAAAGTTGTTGAGGCGGGTATCGACGCGCTGAAAGCCATCTGGCACCGCGGCGCGGTTGATGCAGATGGCAAAACAGGTGACGGCGCGGGCATCCACGTCGATATCCCAGTGCCCTTCTTCTATGACCAGATCAAACGCACAGGTCACGAACCACGCCAGGACGAATTGGTGGCGGTTGGTCAGGTTTTCCTGCCACGCACTGATTTTGGTGCTCAGGAAACTTGCCGGACAATCGTTGAAAGCGAAATCCTGCGGATGGGCTACTTCATCTACGGCTGGCGTCACGTGCCTGTGGACATCACCTGCCTCGGTGAAAAGGCAAACGCAACACGCCCAGAGATCGAACAGATTCTGATCTCGAACTCAAAAGGTGTCGACGAAGAGACATTTGAGCGTGAACTCTACGTGATCCGCCGCCGCATCGAGAAAGCGGCGCAGAAAGCAGGTATTGGTGCTCTCTACATCGCGTCCTTGTCTTGCCGTTCGATTATCTACAAAGGCATGATGTTGGCTGAACAGGTTGCGGTTTTCTACCCAGACCTGATGGACGAGCGTTTCGAATCCACGTTCGCGATTTACCACCAGCGTTATTCCACCAACACCTTCCCGCAGTGGTGGCTCGCACAGCCGTTCCGCATGCTGGCTCATAACGGTGAAATCAACACGCTGAAGGGCAACCTGAACTGGATGAAGTCACACGAAATTCGTATGGCGTCTGACTATTTCGGTGACCTTGCTGAAGATATCAAACCGATCGTGCCGGGTGGGGCCTCTGACTCCGCCGCGTTGGATGGCGTCTTTGAGGTTCTGGTACGTGCTGGTCGTAAAGCGCCGATGGCGAAGACAATGCTGGTGCCAGAAAGCTGGTCCAAACAAGCTGTCGATCTGCCGCAAAGCTGGATCGATATGTATTCCTACTGCAACTCCGTTATGGAGCCATGGGATGGCCCTGCTGCGCTGGCGATGACAGATGGCCGCTGGGTTTGTGCCGGTCTTGACCGGAACGGTCTGCGTCCAATGCGCTATGTCGTAACAGGTGATGGCCTGCTGATCGCGGGATCTGAAGCGGGCATGGTTCCGATTGACGAGGCATCTGTCGTTGAGAAAGGTGCGCTTGGTCCGGGTCAGATGATTGCTGTCGACAAGGCTGAGGGCAAACTCTACCGCGATACCGAGCTGAAAGATCAGCTTGCCAATGCGCGCCCATACGGTGAATGGGTCGGCAAAATCCGTGATTTGGATACCGAGCTGAGCAAGGTGACTGAAAAGCCTCTGTTCACTGGCGATACTCTGCGCGATCGTCAGATCGCTGCTGGTTACACCATCGAAGAACTGGAGCAGATCCTTTCGCCAATGGCTGAGGATGCGAAAGAAGCTTTGGCTTCCATGGGTGACGACACACCGAGCGCGGTATTGTCCAATAAGTACCGCCCATTGAGCCACTTCTTCCGCCAGAACTTCTCTCAGGTGACAAACCCCCCGATCGACTCGCTGCGTGAATATCGCGTGATGTCGCTGAAGACGCGTTTCGGTAACCTTAAAAACGTGTTGGACGAAGATGGTAGCCAGACAGAAATTATTCTGCTGAACAGCCCGTTTGTCGGCAACGCTCAGTTTGAAACTCTCCTGGAAGCTCTTGACGATACCGTTGTCCGTATTGACTGTACTTTCCCAGCCGGAGGTGAATCTGGCGCGCTGCGTACGAATCTGGAACGCATCCGTGCTGAGGCTGAAGATGCCGTTCGTGCAGGTGCAGGGCACATCGTTCTGACTGACAAAGATCAGGGTGCAGACCGCGTTGCCATGCCCATGATCCTTGCGACTTCCGCGGTGCACAGCCATCTGACCCAAAAGGGTTTGCGGACATTCTGTTCTCTGAACGTCCAGTCAGCAGAGTGTATCGATCCGCATTACTTCGCGGTCCTAATCGGTGCCGGTGCAACTGTTGTGAACGCTTACTTGGCAGAGGACTCTCTGGCAGATCGTATCCAACGTGGCCTGCTAGATGTCGATCTGACAACGGCTGTTGCGCGCTATCGTGAAGCGATTGACGCTGGTCTTCTGAAGATCATGGCGAAGATGGGTATCTCTGTGATTTCCTCTTACCGTGGTGGCTTGAACTTTGAGGCCGTGGGTCTGTCCCGCGCCATGGTTGCAGAATACTTCCCTGGTATGACATCCCGCATCTCCGGCATCGGTGTTTCCGGTATCCAGAAGAAGGTCGAAGAAGTGCACGCGAAGGGCTTCCTGTCTGAGCAGAACGTTCTGCCAATCGGTGGCTTCTACAAAGCACGTAAATCTGGTGAGACCCACGCGTGGGAAGCACAGTCCATGCACATGATGCAGGCAGCTTGTAATCGCGCCTCTTTCGAGCTGTGGAAGCAATATTCGGCGAAGATGCAGAGCATGCCGCCAATCCACCTGCGCGATCTGTTGGACATCAAAGCCATCGGTAAGCCTGTTCCGATTGAAGAAGTGGAAAGCATCACATCGATCCGTAAGCGTTTTGTAACGCCGGGCATGTCCTTGGGCGCGCTCTCTCCAGAGGCGCACAAGACCCTGAACGTTGCGATGAACCGCATCGGCGCGAAATCTGACTCCGGTGAAGGTGGTGAAGATCCGGCACACTTCGTACCTGAGCCAAACGGCGACAACCCATCTGCGAAGATCAAACAGGTTGCGTCGGGTCGTTTTGGCGTGACTGCTGAGTACCTGAACCAGTGTGAAGAGCTGGAAATCAAGGTTGCTCAGGGTGCGAAACCGGGTGAGGGCGGTCAGCTGCCGGGCATGAAGGTGACAGACCTGATTGCGCGTCTGCGTCACTCCACCAAAGGTGTGACTCTGATCTCACCTCCGCCGCACCATGACATCTATTCGATCGAAGACTTGGCTCAGCTGATCTACGATCTGAAGCAGATCAACCCGACTGTGAAAGTCACCGTGAAACTGGTGGCCTCCTCTGGTGTGGGCACAATTGCGGCGGGTGTTGCGAAGGCGAAAGCTGACGTGATCCTGATCTCCGGCCACAACGGCGGTACAGGTGCATCCCCGGCGACCTCGATCAAATACGCAGGTCTGCCATGGGAAATGGGCCTGACTGAAGCGCACCAAGTTCTGGCCATGAACAACCTGCGTGAGCGCGTGACACTGCGGACCGATGGTGGTCTGCGCACAGGTCGTGACATCGTCATGGCGGCAATGCTGGGTGCTGAAGAATATGGCATCGGTACAGCGGCGCTGATCGCGATGGGCTGTATTATGGTTCGCCAATGTCAGTCCAACACCTGCCCTGTTGGCGTCTGTACACAGGACGAAAGCCTACGTGAGAAGTTCACCGGCAACGCCGACAAAGTTGTAAACCTGATTACGTTCTATGCTCAGGAAGTGCGTGAAATCCTCGCATCCATCGGCGCGCGTTCTCTGGACGATGTCATTGGCCGAGCTGATTTGCTCGCGCAGGTATCTCGTGGCTCCGCGCATCTGGACGATCTGGACCTCAACCCGCTTCTGATCACTGTCGATGGCGCATCCGAGATCGTTTACAACCGCGACAAGGATCGCAACGCGGTGCCTGACACGCTGGATGCGGAAATCGTTCGTGATGCTGCGCGCTTCCTGAATGACGGTGAAAAGATGCAGCTGTCTTATGCGGTGCAGAACACCCACCGGACGGTAGGTACGCGCACCTCAAGCCACATCGTTCAGAACTTCGGCATGCGCAATACGCTGCAGGAAGACCACCTGACCGTGAAACTGACAGGCTCTGCTGGTCAGTCTCTGGGGGCATTTGCGGCTCCGGGCCTTAAGATCGAAGTGTCTGGTGATGCGAACGACTACGTCGGCAAGGGCCTCTCTGGCGGTACCGTTGTGGTCCGTCCACCGATGAACTCTCCGCTGACAGCGGCTGAGAACACCATTATCGGCAACACCGTGCTTTACGGTGCAACGAATGGATACCTCTTTGCGGCCGGGCGCGCAGGCGAGCGTTTCGCGGTACGGAACTCCGGTGCAACAGTTGTTATCGAAGGCTGTGGCGCTTGCGGTTGTGAATACATGACCGGCGGCATCGCGGTGATCCTTGGCACTATCGGCGCAAACTTCGGTGCGGGTATGACCGGTGGCATGGCCTATCTTTATGATCCAGAAGGCACTTCGCAGCCGGTCATGAATATGGAGACATTGGTCACCAACCCCGTCACCGTCGAGCACTGGGAATTGCAGTTAAAGGGTCTGATCGAGCGTCACCTCGCAGAAACAGGGTCTCGCAAAGCCGCAGATATTTTGCAGCATTGGGACACAGAGAAAGCGAACTTCGTGCAGGTTTGCCCGAAAGAGATGCTGAACAAGCTTCCGCACCCGCTCAGTCAAGAAAACGCAGCTATTCCAGCGGAATGAGTTGAAACCACATACAAAGCCCCGCGATTTCGCGGGGCTTTTTGCTTGTCGATCTATAAGGCATGATCCTTGCGAAACGCCGATGCATTCACTATCCCATTTGGGAAGAGCAGTGGCTGAACGATGGCAAAGACAGCAAAGAAAACCAAAAAGAAGAATACAGAAACCTGGCGCCAGCGTCAGGGCAAACGTCTTCGGCGCGCAATCCTGCGTAGCGTCGTCTGGGGTTTTTCACTGTTTATTTTCGCGGTTTTGATTTTCACGCTCTTTAACCCACCTACGACGTGGACGATGTATTCCGAAAACAGCCGACTGGGCCGGTTGGATCATCAGTGGGTCCCTATCGAAGAAATTGCCCCGGTGATGGCGCGTTCCGTTGTGGCCGCAGAGGATGCAAACTTCTGCGATCATTGGGGTTTTGACGTCAATGCAATCCGCGCTGCCATTGAAGATGGTGCGTCGCGTGGCGCGTCGACGATTAGCCAGCAAGTGGTGAAAAACGTCTACCTTTGGCAAGGCCGCAGCTGGGTGCGAAAAGCACTGGAAACCGGGATTACGCCCTTCGTGGAAATGGCCTGGAGCAAGCGGCGTATCTTGGAGGTTTATCTCAACGTCGCGGAATTTGATGAGGGTGTTTTCGGAATCGAAGCCGCATCACGACACTACTTCGGGGTGGGCCCTGAAGACTTGTCCGCGAGCCAGGCCGCGCGCTTGGCGACGGTTCTGCCCAACCCCAAGGGCCGTTCTGCAAGCCGCCCTTCTCAGTCTCAGATCAGACGAGCGTCGTCGATTATGGATGGCGCGGCAACCATTGATCGGGACGGACGGGCTGCCTGTTTTCAGTGACCTGAGGCGGCGGAAATCGGAATAGCGAGTTGAATCTATCCGCGGTTTTCGGCAATTAGGAATGAGTTTCCAAAGAAGTTGGTTCGCACATGGCTCGATTGTTCCACGCCCCCCTGTCTCCGTTTTGTCGCAAGGTTCGCCTGAGTCTTGCTGAAAAGAAGATCGAATGTGAGTTGGTGGAAGAGCGCTATTGGGAACAAGACCCTGATTTCATGCGGCGCAATCCGGCAGGCAAGGTGCCGATCCTAAAGATCGATGGCAAGATTTTGACCGAAAGCGCAGCGATCTGCGAATACCTGGAAGAGCTGCACCCTGAACCTTCGTTGATGCCGAAAGGACCGGAGGCACGCCATGAAGTGCGCCGCCTCATTGGTTGGTTCGACGACAAATTTCACAGCGAAGTGACGAGTAAGCTTTTGAATGAACGCGTTTACAGAAAGCTTCAAGGCACAGGCTATCCTGACAGTTCGAACGTGAAAGCTGGCTCTAAAGCGATCAAATACCATTTGGACTATATGGCGTGGCTGCTCGACCATCGTCGCTGGTTGGCAGGTGATAATATGACGCTGGCCGATTTCGCGGCCGCGGCGCATCTCTCGTCTTTGGATTACATCAGCGATGTGGATTGGAACCGCTCCGAGGCGGTCAAAGACTGGTACGCCAAGATCAAGTCACGCCCTGCATTCCGGTCTATCCTAGCGGATCAAATTCCGGGCTTCCCACCTCCGCCGCATTACGCTGATCTCGATTTCTGAGGATCGAAGCAGTGGACCTCCAAGCACGGCTGGTAGCAGAAGCAGAGGCGATTGGATTTGACCTCTGCCGTATTTGCCGACCAGATGCGGTGCCACAGGTGCCAGAGGGCCTAAGAGGGTTTCTAGAAAAAGACTATCACGGTCAGATGGGATGGCTGGCAGATCGTGTGCATTGGCGTGAGAATCCCGCTGCGCTTTGGCCTGAAGCGCAGTCCGTCATCATGCTGGGTGAAAGCTACACGCCTGATCACGACCCACGTGCAGTGCATGATATGGCAGACCGAGGCGCGATCTCGGTTTATGCTCAGAACAAAGACTACCATGACCTCGTGAAGAAGCGCCTGAAACGTCTGGCCCGATGGCTGATTGCTGAGGCTGGCGAAGATATCGAGGTCAAGGTCTTTGTTGATACCGCTCCGGTACCAGAGAAGCCTTTGGGGCAAGCTGCTGGACTGGGCTGGCAGGGCAAGCACACCAATCTTGTCAGCCGTGATTTGGGCAGTTGGTTCTTTATTGGCTCTGTCTTTACAACGCTGAAATTAGATACTGATCCAGCGGAAATCGATCATTGTGGCTCTTGCCGTGCCTGTCTGGATGCCTGCCCAACTCAAGCGTTTCCAGCGCCCAATCAGATTGATGCGCGTCGGTGCATTTCCTACCTCACCATTGAACACCACGGGCCCGTAGATGAAGAGCTGCGGCCCCTGATGGGCAACCGCATTTATGGCTGTGATGATTGTCTCGCGGCGTGTCCTTGGAACAAATTCGCTGTGGAAGCCCGCGAGGTTCGGTATCATGCTCGCGATGATCTGGCTGCGCCTAAACTCGCAGAGCTTGCCGCCTTAGATGACGCAGCATTCCGAACCAAATTCTCTGGCAGTCCGATAAAACGGATTGGCCGTAACCGCTTTGTCAGAAATGTGCTCTATGCGATGGGCAATTCGGGGCACGAAAACTACCTGCCTCAAATCGAGGCTTTGATCCAAGATCCGGATGAAACAGTCTCTGACGCTGCACAATGGGCGCAGCGTCAATTACTTTCGCTAGGCTCTTAGCTTCTCTTTGCGAAAATACCTCGGGGTGAGGCCACAGGCCGAAGGGCAGAGCCCCTCTTTTATCCAGCCCGCTTAGGCAAAACCCAATCAGGACGCGGGAAGTGACAGGTGTAGCCGCCTTTGTTCTTCTCCAGGTAATCCTGATGGTATTCTTCGGCTTCCCAAAAGTCGCTAACGGGCTCCAACTCAGTCACAACTTTGCCCGGCCATAGACCAGACGCGTCAACATCCGCGATCGTGTCCTCAGCCACGGCTTTCTGATCATCATTCACATAATAAATGGCTGAACGATAAGAGGTGCCGATGTCATTGCCCTGACGGTTTTTGGTGGTCGGATCGTGGATCTGGAAAAAGAATTCCAAGATCTTACGATAGCTGGTTTGGGTCGGATCAAACATAATCTCGATCCCTTCAGCATGGGTGCCGTGATTGCGATAGGTCGCATTTGGAACATCACCGCCTGTATATCCCACGCGGGTTGAAACGACGCCTTTTTGACGGCGTATCAGGTCTTCCATTCCCCAGAAACAGCCACCTGCCAATACTGCACGTTCTGTCATGTCACATCCTCTACTTGATCGAGATAGGCACCATAGCCTTCAGCTTCCATTTCATCGCGATGAACGAAGCGCAATGAGGCGGAGTTTATGCAATAGCGCAGCCCGCCACGATCCACCGGTCCATCTGGGAAGACATGGCCCAAATGGCTGTCACCGTGTTTTGAGCGCACTTCCGTGCGGATCATGCCGTGGGTGGCATCGTGGTGTTCGGTGACGTTGTCGATGGGTTTTGTGAAGCTCGGCCAGCCACAACCGGATTCATACTTATCCGAGCTGGCGAACAGCGGCTCGCCAGAGACCACATCCACATAGATGCCGGGCTCTTTGTTATTGAGAAGCTTTCCCGAGCCGGGACGCTCAGTACCATTTTCCTGGGTGACCCAATATTGCTCATCGTTCAGGTTGGCGATGGCATCGGGGTCCTTGCGATATGTGCTCACGCGGGGTCTCCCTTTTTCGTTTCCACGCCCATTAGATGGAGTGGGGCGCGGAAATTCAAACGGATATTTCAATGGGGTGACCGCTATGTGATCTGGGTCTTATGCGGCCAGTGCGGCATCCATAAGCCGTTTGATTTTTTTGGAGCTGGTGTCGGCTACGATCCGGCCAATCTCTGTATCGCCTTTCAGTGCCACCAAGGTTGAGCGGCGCGGAATCCGCAGAGATTTTACCAGGTCAGAGCGCCCATACTGGTCCCAATCTACATCGATAAAAACGATTTTCTCATCATAGTTGGGATTTTTTGCCTTCAGAGATTTGATCACCCTTTCTTGCGCGCGACAGGTTGTGCACCAATGGGCTTTGAAATCGAGAAAGACCGTATCGCCCTGATCAAGGTGTTTTTTCACCAGTCCAGGTGTGTATTCAACCGAGGCAAAGCTCAAACTCGGAAGGGCGATAGCGGCGCCTGAAAGCGCTAGAAAATGACGGCGAAACATAGAAACCTCCGTTACAGGGATACTGAGAAATCAACGAGCCAAGGCGGCAGCGTGTCTAACAGCCATCCCTCGACAATATGGTGGAGTTGGAACAGCAGCGCTGCCCCGACGATAAGAAAGACGATGCCCATGATCGGGCGGGCAGCGACGGCAATCTTGCGCATCAGGGCCTGATTGCGTTGCAGGGCGCCGCGCGCGCCATATCCGAGCGCCAGGATGATGGTGGAGACGCCGAGCGCAAAGAACACCATGATGGCGGTCGCGTAACCGAGGTTTTCCCCCTGGCTGGCCAGAGAGATCGCACCGCCAAGGGTTGGGCCAATGCAGGGGCTCCAGACAGCGCCGAGCAGCAGGCCTCCTACAAACTGGCCTCTCAATGAAGAGCGGTCGATTTGATCTAACTGATGGTCAGCCCGTGATGAAACACCGGCGGTTGCCGTGGTGAAGGCAGCTGAGAAACGGGGCACTAACAGGATGAAACCAAAGCCGATCATCAGCACCGCGCCTGCCTGCGCAATGGTGTCGACGGTGAGGCCGATGGCATAGCCAAAGGTAGTAACCAGCATGCCCAGAACAACAAATGAAATGCTCATCCCGGCTGCGATTGCCAGGGGGCCGTGTCGGCTCGCTTGCAAAGAAGTCGCCAAAACGATCGGTAGCACCGGCAAGACGCAGGGGTTGATCAAAGTCAGCAATCCAGCAGCATATGCAAAGACAAAATCCATGGCGGCAACATGCCGAAACTGACAATTGATGTCATGCAAAAGCTGGAATGTATGGCTTCAACATTCCGTGTGGGATTAGTCATAATCCGTGAGTTGGTCTGCTCAAAATGTTCCTTTTTGGCTGTTTTTGAGGACCCGATTTTGTTCCAGTATTAGTCGCGTGATTAGGAGTGAGCCATGGCCAAAGATTTAGAGATTCTACCAAGCGTATGTCCATTGGACTGTCCGGATACCTGCAGCCTGTCCGTGGAAGTCACGGATGGTGAAATCACCAAGGTGCGTGGCTCTACTGCCAATAGCTATACGGGAGGTGTGATCTGCAACAAAGTCGCGCGTACTTACGCTGAATTTGTGCATGGTCCCAATCGTCTTACGCATCCCATGAAACGCGTTGAGGATGGGTTTGAACCTATCTCTTGGGACGAAGCGCTCGAACTGGTTTACGAAGGCTTCACCAAGGCCATTCAGGACTATGGATCTGAGGCCGTTATGCCTCTGAACTATGCAGGCCCGCATGGTGAACTGGCCGCTGCTTCCATGGACATGCGGTTCTTCTATCGGCTTGGCGCAACGCAACTCGCTCGAAAACCGCTTTGCGGCGGTGTGCGTGGTGCCGCCTATTCCAGTCTATTTGGCTCTACACCGGGCATGCCACCTGCGCAGGCTATTCACAGTGATCTGGTCTTGGTTTGGGGCACCAACGTGACGGTTGCAAACCTGCACTTCACGCGCGTGCTCAAAGACGTGCGTCGTGCTGGGGGCAAAGTGGTTGTAATTGATCCGAAGCGCATCAAGCAGGCGGAACAATCGGATATGTTTTTGCAGATCAAGCCCGGCACTGATGTTGTGCTTGGCTTGGCGTTGGCTGCGGAGTTACAAAAAAGAGCTGCGCTTGATGAGGCCTTCCTGAAAGAATGGGCGCTTGGCGCAGAAGAGTATTTGGCACATGCGAACCAGTATACCATTTCCGATGCAGCTGAGATTTGCGGTCTTGAACTGTCTGACATCGAAACGGTTTTGGATTGGATTGTGTCGGCTAAAAACATTGCCACCAGCGTTGGCGTCGGCCTCGAACGCAGCGCCTCTGGCGGAGCCGCTTTGCGTGCAGCCATGTCTCTGAATGCCCTCACCGGTCATCATGGTCGGCTCGGAGCGGGTGTGATCAGCAAGTCTGGTGCCTTTGTGTCCAAAACTGCAGAGACTCTACAGGCGGAGCATTTAAACCCCAACACAAGGGTTGTGAATATCCTGGACACGGCGCGGGTGATTTTGGATCGCGATGCTGAAACGCCAATCGGCGCGGTCATGGTCTATAACCACAACCCGGTTGCCACCCATCCTGACCAACGAAACATGATCGCGGCGCTGAGCCACCCGGATGTATTCACTGTAGGTTGCGATGTGGCGTTGACCGACAGCATGAAGCTCTGCGATGTGATCCTGCCTGCCTGTACGCATTTTGAACATGACGATATCTACGGGTCTTACGGCCACAACCATGTGCAACGAGCAGCACCTGTGATTGCACCGGTTGGGGAAAGCCTGCCCAACACAGAAATCTTCCGCCGTCTCGCGGCAAGATTTGGATTTGATGAGGCTGAATTCCGAGCCACCGATCAGGAGTTGATGGATCAGGCGATGACTGATCTTGGGGTTTCGCCCAGAGATTTCCCATTGGATCATTCGAAATTTTATGGGGGCGAGATTGGCGAAGAGGGTATTCTGTGCGCGACACTTGCACCGAGCACTCCGTCGGGCAAAATCGAGCTGTTCAGCGCGGACTTGGAAAACCGTTTTGGCGCTGGGCTACCGCAGTTCCAACCTGCAGAGAAAGCCATGCCTCTGACCTTAATTACTCCCGCGTCTGACAAACGGATCAACGCGACCTTTGGGGGCTGTTCTCCTTCGGAAGGCGTTGAGCGGTTGGAAATGCATCCAGATGACGCCAGGGCGCGTGGACTGACAGATGGCGAGGATGTGCTGCTGTGGAATGCGCTCGGTGAAGTCGCTCTTACTTTGCAGGTCACCGATGCGATGCAATCTGGTGTGGTCTATGTCCCCAAGGGTGCTTGGCTGGCCAGCAGTGCGACAGGCATGACCGTCAACGCGCTGATATCCGCGGATAGCCGCTGTGATCTGATCGATGGCGCCGCTTACAACGACACTTATGTGGATGTGCGCGCAATTTAGATTGGACTGTGGTAACTGCTGATAAACCTTTCGTTTCCTCAGGCCAAAATATGCGACCGATCAGCCTTTCGTTGCCTCTGGACCGTGGCAGCAGCACGCCGATTTTCGAACAGATCGCCGCTGGACTGCGCCGCGGTATCATGTCGGGAGACATCGCGGCAGATAGTCATCTGCCGCCCACGCGCGCCTTTGCTCAACAGCTCGGAGTGTCGCGCAGCACAATTGTCACCGCCTATGACCAATTGGTGGCGGAGGGTTATATTCAGGGCCATCCAGGAGCGGGCTTTACGGTGGAGCGTATTGGTGATGTGAGTCTCCCAAGTTCGGTACCAGCCGCCAAAGTCATCGAGGCACCGGGGCGAAAGTCGCTGCCCTTTCGACCTGGTGAGCCTGATATGCGGCTATTTCCACATCGCGCATGGGGGAAGGCGGTTTCTCGTGTGTGCCGAAGGTCGCCGGAAGTCCTACTCGGCGCTGCGCCACGGTTTGGATTGCCGGTTTTGCGAGAGGCGATTGCGCAGCATGTCGCGGATTGGCGTGGTCTGGATGTTGACCCGGGCCAGATTATCGTGACCTCGGGTGCGGGGGATGCGGTTGAAATGTCATTGAGAGCGCTGTGCTCGCGTGGAGAGACCGCAGCGCTTGAAGATCCGGGCTATCGGCCGTTGAAGGAATTCATCACTGCGCAGGGGCTCAAGCCGGAGCTTTTGACGATTGACGACGCGGGCGCGGCGCTCCCTAAAAAGGCGCAGCTCGCGATCCTGACGCCCTCTCAACAATTCCCGCTCGGAGGGTCCATGACACCCCAAAGGCGACATGAGTTTTTGCGCTGGGCAGAGGAGCGGGATGGGTGGTTGATTGAGGACGATTATGATTCAGAGTTTCGCTTCGCAGGTCGACCCATTCCAGCCTTGGCCGGACTGGATAACAGCCGAACTGTCTATGTTGGAAGTTTCTCCAAGATTTTCTCTAACACGCTGCGAATTGGATATGCGATAGTGCCTCAGGCCTTGCTTGGTCGGTTTGCCGAGGTCCAACGACAGTTCGGCACGCGGGCCAGCATGATGCCGCAGGCGCCCTTGGCAGAATTTATGCAGAGTGGTGAATTCTACCGCCATCTCCGGCGCGTGCGGCGCACCTATGGGCAACGGCGTCAGCACCTTGTGGACGCCTTGCGTAGGGACTTTGCGGATATCGGGCAATTTACAGACCATCAGGCAGGTATGCAGATTGCTTTTCATTTGCCTCAAGAGATTTCGGACCAGCAGATCGTAGCCCTTGCGGCTGAGCAGGATATCGTTGTGGAGGCCTTGTCGAGCTACTGCCACGCTACCACAAAATACAATGGGCTTCTGCTTGGCTTTTGTGGGTTTGATGAAGAGGAGATGCAGGGAGCCTTAGTTCGTCTGCGTCAGGTCTTTGATTTGGTCAAAACCTGAGCCCCTTAAAGCAAAGGGCCGCCCCCGGCGACCCTTCGTATCTCTATCAGATCTGAAGATCTGCTTAGCCGTTGACGCTGTCTTTCAGAGCTTTCGCGATTGTCATTTTGACAACCTTGTCCGCTTCTTTCTTGATCTGTTCGCCAGTCGCAGGGTTGCGCACCATACGCTCAGGACGCTCACGGCAGTAAATCTTGCCGACGCCTGGCAGGGTCACAGCGCCGCCAGCCGACACTTCACGGGTGATAAGAGCGCAAACAGCTTCAAGAGATGCACCCGCGGTTTTTTTGTCGGCGCCCAGTTCCTCGGCCAGTGCGGCTACGAGTTGGGTCTTGGTCATTGGCTTTGCCATATTTGTTGGTCTCCTTGTATCTGCCCGTTTTTCAGGGCCTCATAGCGGGCATTTAAAGGAATATCTTTCTAGACGACAACGAAATACTGCGCCAAAAGCCCTAAAAACGTGCATTTTTTGCCCATTTGGTCGGATTATAAGAATGCCGTTTCGTCAAATGACCTCAGTTTCCGCGAATGCATCCGTTCAAGAGGCATATCGCGCAATGACTCCATCGCGCGAATTCCGATCATTAAATGCCGTGCGACCTGCGTTTTATAGAAATCTGAGGCCATTCCAGGCAGTTTGAGCTCGCCATGCAGAGGCTTGTCAGAAACGCAAAGCAGCGTGCCGTAGGGCACGCGGAAACGATAGCCATTTGCAGCGATTGTGGCGCTTTCCATATCCAGCGCAATGGCGCGAGATTGGCTGAGGCGTTGCACTGGTCCGGTGTGTTCACGCAGCTCCCAGTTGCGGTTGTCGATCGTTGCAACGGTGCCTGTCCGCATGACGCGTTTCAACTCGTAGTCTTTCAACTCGGTTACGTCTGCAACAGCTTGCTCTAGCGCGATCTGAACTTCGGCGAGCGCCGGGATGGGCACCCAGTTTGGCAGATCGTCATCTAGCACGTGGTCTTCGCGCAAGTAAGCATGGGCCAGCACAAAATCACCAAGGCTTTGTGAGTTCCGAAGGCCTGCACAATGGCCAACCATCAGCCACGCATGCGGGCGGAGAACAGCAATGTGGTCGGTTGCGGTTTTGGCGTTAGAGGGCCCTACGCCGATATTCACCAGTGTGATTCCAGATCCGTTTTCACGCTTCAGGTGGTATGTTGGCATTTGCGGCTGTTTGTCTACCGCCGGAATTTCAGTCTCTGCATCCGTGATCTCGACGTTGCCGGTTGATACGAAACTGGTGTAGCCGCTCTTGGGGTCAGCCAGCATTTGACGCGCATAGGTCTCAAACTCAGCGACGTAGAATTGGTAGTTTGTGAAAAGCACGTGGTTCTGGAAATGCTCCGGAGACGTTGCGGTGTAATGCGCCAGACGCGCCAGCGAATAGTCGACACGCTGTGCTGTAAACGGAGCCAGCGGTTTGGTTTCCCCGTTCATGACTTCCTGAATGCCGTTCACGATGTCATCGTTTGTCGTCGAAAGATCTGGGACATCAAAAATGTCACGCAGCGGGAATGCAGAAGCGCCTTCCTGCGGAACTGTGATGGATGCGTCATTGGCCACGGCGAAGTGAACCGGAATTGGCGTTTCTGAAATACCGATGGTTACCGGAACGTCATGATTCCCAACGAGCAGAGCGATTTGCTGCTCCAAATAGTGTCGAAATAGATCAGGGCGCGTGATGGTTGTTGCATAAACTCCGGGTTCAGCGACGTGACCAAAAGAAAGACGGCTGTCGATCTGCGCAAAACTGGTCGTGACGATGCGGATCTCAGGGTAGAACGCCCTGACGCGATGGTTCGGCGCACCTTTTTTGAGTGCCTTGGCAAATTCCTTACAAAGATATTCCGATCCGATTTCATAAAGCTCGCACAGGCGATCGACCGCAGCACGTGCATCCCTGAAGGATTCTGGTGTTTTCACAGAAGGGGATTTCACTGTTGTATGAATCGGTGTCATGTATGCGCCTGTATCACGTCGGTCATTTCAAATTTGGTTACGTCTACCAGCCCAAGGTCGGAAATTCTGAGTTCCGGGATCACCACAAGGGCCAGAAGCGAATGTTGCATGTAAGCGTTATTCAGGGTGCAACCGCAAGCCTCCATTGCCTCGACCATTTTTTGCGCCTTGGCGGCAACCTCTGTCGCGGGTTGGTCAGACATCAATCCGGCAATGGGCAATTCTACCAGGGCGAGTTCTTTCCCATCTTTGAAGACAGTGACTCCGCCGCCGACTTCGCTCAGTCGATTGGCCGCCAGCGCCATATCTTCGCGGCTTGTGCCCACAACGATCATATGGTGGCTGTCATGGGCCACGGTTGAGGCCATTGCCATATCGCCCTCATAGCCGAAGCCGCTGACAAAGGCGTTTGTTGTTGTGCCCAATGCACGGTGTCGCTCCACCAGAGCGATTTGGCAAACATCGTTCGCCAGGTCCATTTGAACCCGGCTGTCTTTCACATCGAGCTCCGCCTTGAGCGCTTTGGTTGGCGCTTGGTTCTCAACCACGCCGATCACATTGACGCTCACGCGGTTTGCGCCCTCAGGGGCTGGAACGATGAAGTCATTCGAAATGCGATTGACGCCCATATTGACGGTCTGCCTTGAGCTTTCAGGCCAGTTGTAATGCGGGCAATCCACAAGGCATTTGCCATCCTGCGCGATTGTCTTGCCACGGGCGATCACGAGTTCGATTGGCAAGGCCTTAAGGTCGCTCGTCAGGATCACATCTGCGCGCCTTCCAGGCGTAATAGAGCCTAATTCACGCTCTAAACCAAAGTGTGTCGCGGTGTTGATGGTTGCCATCTGCAATGCGATGAGGGGATCGCATCCGCACTCAATCGCATGCCGCACGACGCGGTTCATGTGGCCATCGTTGACCAAGGTGCCGGAGTGGCAGTCGTCCGTGCAAAGAATGAAATTGCGGGGATCGAGGCCTTTTTCAGTGACAGCAGTAATCTGGGTTTCCACGTCATACCACGCAGAGCCTAGGCGCATCATCGAGCGCATCCCTTGGCGCACGCGCGCAATAGCATCCGCCTCGCAGGTGCCCTCGTGATCATCCGCGGGACCACCGGCGGCATAGGCATGAAACGCTGGACCCAGATCAGGCGATGCATAATGCCCACCAACGGTTTTTCCTGCCGCTTGCGTGGCCGCGATTTCCGCAAGCATTTTTGGATCGGCGTTGACCACGCCCGGGAAGTTCATCATCTCCCCAAGGCCAATGATGCCCGGCCAGTGCATGGCCTCCGCAACGTCTTCCGGCGTGATTTCGAACCCGGTAGTTTCCAAACCCGGGGCAGAAGGTGCGCAGCTCGGCATCTGCGTGAAGACGTTAATGGGCTGTAATAGAGCCTCATCATGCATCATTCGAACGCCTTCTCGGCCCAGCACATTGGCGATCTCATGTGGATCGGTGAACATGGTTGTGGTGCCGTGGGGAATGACTGCGCGCGCAAATTCGGCGGGGGTCAGCATGCCGCTTTCGATGTGCATATGCGCGTCGCACAACCCTGGGATCATGTAGCGCCCGTTAGCGTCTATGATCTCTGTGTCATCGCCAATGCAATGGCTCGCGTCGGGGCCGACATAGGCAATGCGGCCTTCGCTGATGGCAATGTCGTGATCTGCCAGAACTTCCCGAGTGTGGACGTTCACCCATTGGCCTTTGCGAATGACGAGATCTGCGGTGTCACGGCCTGAGGCAACAGCAATGAGTTTTGGGGCGCATTCGGCCCAGGTTTTTAATGTGTTTTGCTCCATGACCCAAGTTGGCACGGCTCAAATTCGGGATCAAGCTGTGCAGCTATGAAGCTTTTGCGAAAGCAGTTTCAAGCCAGCGGGTTAAATCGGATGTGCCGCGTGCTTGCAGATGCTTCGCCGTTGCGCTTTGATGACCCTCAGTTTGGGCGGGGAGGAACGACTTTGCCGATTGATATACTCGTAACTTTTGCTATCGCCGTTGTTTTGCTGGCACTCGCGCCGGGACCGGATAATCTTTTTGTCCTCACACAATCGGCGCTCAACGGTGCGAAGTCAGGGCTTTGGGTGGTGCTTGGCCTCTGTTCTGGGTTGGTCTTCCATTCGATCGCTGTCGCGATGGGTCTGGCTGCGCTGCTGAAGGCAAGTGTTGTGGCCTTCACGCTGATCAAATTTGCAGGCGTCGCCTATTTGCTATATCTCGCCTATCAAGCGCTCAGAGCGCCGGTGCAGGCCTTATACGGAGAGGCCCCGAAACGGTCACCTCTCGCGCTTTATCAGCGTGGGTTGATCATGAATATCACCAACCCCAAAGTCGCGATTTTCTTTCTGGCGTTTTTTCCGCAGTTTACCGATCCTGCCTACGGCTCGATGCTGATGCAGATCGCAACGCTTGGCGTGATATTTGTCATCTCGACACTCATCGTGTTTGGCGGCGTTGCGCTTTTGGCAGGAGGTCTAAGCGACCGCATGGCGCGCACGCCGAAAGTGCAATTGTGGATGAACCGCGTCGCCGGTGTGGTGTTCATTGGACTTGCTGCAAAAATTGCGCTGGGCGAGCGTTGAGGTTGGCACAATGATCAAACCAAATGTGACAATCACCTACTGCACTGGATGCAATTGGCTTTTGCGTGCGGGTTGGTTGGCGCAGGAATTGCTTTCGACATTTGGCAACGATCTTGGCGGTGTCACACTGGTGCCAGACGATCTCGGCGGTGTTTTCGAAATTCACGTCAACAAGGATCTGATCTGGGAACGCAAGCGTGACGGCGGCTTCCCGGATGCCAAGACCCTGAAGGCGCGTGTTCGGGATAAGATCGACCCGGACAAAGACTTAGGGCATATTGATCGGCACCCACCCACGACTTGAGAGGGGCGCATGGCCACGATCCATGATCTTGAACGCTATCTGATGCCGCAAGAAATGACGCACGCCAAAGCCTTGGCTGAGATGCGCAGCGGACTGAAGCTGAGCCATTGGATGTGGTGGGAATTTCCGCAATTGCGCAGCCTCGGGAAATCCAAGCGCGCGGTGGATTATGGTCTGAAGGACTTGGATGAGGCCACCGAATATCTCGCCCATCCGGTATTGGGGGCACATCTGCTTGAAATGTGTATCGCTCTGATGATGCATCGAGACAAAAGCCCAGAGGCGATTATGGGTCCGGTGGACGCGATGAAACTGCGCAGCATGGCGACTTTATTTGCAGCTGTCCCCGGAGCCCCAGCTGTCTTCAGCGATATTCTGACAGTTTTTTACGCAGGTGTTGTCTGCCCGAAAACAAAGGCGATTTTGGACGGCAAAGAATAGCGAGCGTGTCTTGCAACTCCCTCCCAAGATCAGCAGATTAGCGCCATGACAAAGACCCTACTTTCCCTTGGACACGGATTTTCCGCTCAAGCGCTGGCGTCGCTGCTGGTCAAAGACGGCTGGCACGTGATTGGCACAACCCGCAAGCCTGAGAAGTTCGACAAGTTAAAAGCCGAAGGTGTAGAGCCGCTTTTGTGGCCCTGTGATCTTACGGAAGTCTTGTCCGAAGCCACCCACGTGTTGACCTCTGCCGGTCCCGACGCCGAGGGTGATCCAATCCTGCGCCTCGCGGGCGATGACATTGCGAAAGCCGCACCTAATTTGGAGTGGGTCGGCTATCTCTCCACCACTGGGGTCTATGGCGACCATGATGGTGGTTGGGTGGATGAAGAATCTGATCTAGATCCCGCAACAGTGCGTGGAAAGCGTCGCGTCAAAGCGGAACGTGAGTGGCTCGATATTCCTGACTTGCCCGTTCATGTGTTTCGCCTTGCGGGCATCTATGGCCCCGGTCGCGGCCCCTTCGCGAAGTTGCGGCGTGGGGTAGCGCAACGTGTGATCAAGAAGAACCAGGTGTTCTCGCGCATCCATGTCGATGACATTGCACAGGTTGTGAAGGCTTCGATCGACAAGCCCAATCCGGGACGGGTTTATAACGTCTGCGATGACGACCCGCAGCCGCCGGAAGTTGTGATTGAATATGCTGCAGAGCTTTTGGGCATGGCGCCCCCGCCAGCGGTTCCTTTTGAAGAGGCTGACATGAGCCCGATGGCGCGCAGTTTTTATTCAGACAGCAAACGTGTGCGCAATGATCGCATCAAAAACGAGCTTGGTGTGAAGCTGCTCTATCCGGATTACAAATCCGCACTTCATGCCCTGCGGGATGCTGAGAATTCTTAAGCGCTTTGGCTGCCGATCTGGGCAATGCCCAGTGCCCCTAAGACCTTCGCTTCGATGTGCTTAGCTGTCAGTTCGGCGGTGTCATACATTTGCGCAGGGGAAGCCTGATCGATAAAGACATCCGGTAGAACCATGGATCGGAACTTGAGGCCGTGATCAAAGATCGCCTCATCCGACAAGAGCTGCGCAACATGAGAGCCGAACCCGCCAACAGCACCTTCTTCGATGGTGATCAGCGCCTCGTGCGACCGTGCTGCCTCCAAAATCAGATCACGATCCAGTGGTTTGGCAAACCGTGCATCGATGATGGTCGGGGTGATGCCCTTTGCACTGAGCGCTTCAGCGGCTTTTCGGACCTCTTCCAATCGCGTGCCGAGAGAGATCAGTGCAACGCGTTGGCCTTCTTGGATGACGCGGCCTTTGCCGATCTCAAGAACTTCGCCCTTTTCTTGCATTTCAACGCCAACACCCTCGCCACGCGGGTAACGGAAGGCGATTGGCCCGTCATCGTAAGCAGCAGCCGTTGCGATCATATGTTTGAGCTCGGCTTCATCCGCAGCGGCCATGACAACCATGCCTGGAAGGTTCCCCAAATAAGCAATGTCAAAGCTTCCGGCGTGGGTCGCACCATCAGCTCCGACAAGCCCTGCACGGTCGATGGCAAAGCGCACCGGCAGGCCTTGGATGGCCACGTCGTGCACTACTTGGTCGTAGCCACGCTGCAGGAAGGTCGAATAGATGGCGCAGAAAGGTTTCATACCTCCGGCCGCCAGAGCCGCTGCAAAAGTCACACCGTGCTGTTCGGCGATGGCGACGTCAAAGAACCGGCTTGGATAGCGTTTTTCAAAAAGACCGAGCCCTGTGCCGTCCGGCATGGCTGCGGTGATGGCGACGATCTTGTCGTCTTCGGCAGCCATCTCGACCAGAGTTTGGCCAAAAACAGACGAATAGCTTGGCGCATTTGAAGGCGCCTTAGATTGCTCACCCGTGATGACGTCAAACTTCGCTGTGGCGTGCCATTTGTCGTGTGAATTTTCGGCAGGCGCGTAGCCTTTGCCCTTTTGCGTGACAACATGCATCAGGATCGGACCGGTCGCGCGCTCATGGGCCGCGCGCAGGACTGGAAGCAGCTGGTCTAAGTCGTGCCCGTCGATCGGGCCGAGGTAGCTGATGCCAAGCGCTTCAAAGAGGTTTCCGCCTAGCGTCATGCCTTTCAGAACTTCGCTCGCGCGTTTGGCACCTTCACGCAGAGGTCCGGGCAAGAAGGAGACTGCGCCGCGTGCAGCGGCTTGCAAGTCTTGGAATGAATCCCCTGCATAAAGCCGCGACAGATAGGATGACATCGCTCCAACTGGGGGCGCAATCGACATCTCGTTGTCGTTCAGGATGATGAACATCCGGCGATCAAGGCCGCCTGCATTGTTGAGCGCCTCATAGGCCATGCCCGCACTCATCGCGCCATCGCCGATCACGGCAACTACGTCACCTATGCCACCTTCGGCAGTGCCGCCCAAATCACGTGCAACCGCAAACCCAAGGGCTGCGGAAATCGATGTAGAGCTATGGGCCGTGCCAAATGGGTCAAAAACGGATTCAGAGCGTTTGGTGAAACCGCTCAATCCGTCTTTCTGGCGTAGCGTACGAATGCGGTCCCGGCGACCAGTCAGGATTTTGTGCGGATAGGCTTGGTGCCCGACATCCCAGACGATCTTGTCCTTGGGGGCGTCAAACACGGCGTGCAGGGCTACAGTCAGTTCGACAACACCAAGGCCTGCGCCCAGATGGCCGCCGGTTTCAGACACAGCCGAGATGGTCTCCAAACGCAGCTCGTGCGCCAGCTGGGTCAGCTGGGCATCAGAAAGCTTCTTGAGGTCCTCGGGCTTGTTGACCCGGTCCAGCAGAGGTGTGTCGGGTCGAACCGTCATGGCATCCCTATTCTACTTGTCCCGCGCGATCACGAATCGCGCAACGTCCCGTAGTATATCCGCTTCGCTGCCAAAGGGGTCCAAAGCAGCGCAGCTTTGGTCGATAAGCTCTTTCGCGCGATTTTTGGCAGTCTCCAAACCCAGCAGCGACACGAAGGTGGCTTTGCCAGCATCGGCATCTTTGCCGACCGCTTTGCCGACAGTTTCTGCGTCGCCTTCGATATCTAGAACGTCGTCCCAAATCTGGAACGCAAGACCCAAGCCTTTGGCATATTCTGCCCAGGGAGCTGTGTCAGCTTGTGCTATACGGGCACCCGCCATGGCGGACCAACCAAAAAGTGCGCCGGTCTTACCTTCTTGCAGCTCGGTAATCTGTTCCAATGTGAATGGTGTTTCAGATGTCTCAGCCGCCATATCAAGCGCCTGTCCCAGAACCATGCCCTGCGCGCCAGCAGCACGCGCCAGTGTCAGTGCAAGTTCAGCGCGTACCTCTGCTTTTGGCGAGCATTGCTCGTTTGAAGCCAATTCAAATGCGAGAGATTGCAGAGCGTCCCCGGCCAGAACAGCGGTTTCTTCGTTCCACTTTACGTGGACGGTCGGTTGGCCCCGGCGCATGTCATCGTCATCCATGCACGGCAGATCATCATGCACCAGTGAATAGGCATGCATGGCCTCAATCGCAGCCGCTGGCCAAATCGCCTGATCTGCTGAAATGCCATGCAGGCGCGCGCTTTCCAGTACCAGAAAGGCCCGCAGGCGTTTGCCGCCGTGGCTGGCATAGCGCATCGCCTGAACGACTGGCATTTCGCCCATCGGAACCATCACAGAATCCAGATGCAGCTGCACCTGCGCCGCGCATTCCATCAACCGGTTTTTGAACATTTTAGAGACCTTCGACCGGCTTCAACCCATTGGGTTCGCCATTTGCATCCAGAGTGATGGCAGCCACTTTTTCTTCGGCTTCCTTCAGCTTGGCTTCGCAGCGCGCTTTCAATTCTGCACCGCGTTCATAAAGCTTGATGGAATCTTCCAGCGCCACATCGCCGCGTTCCAGCTTGTTCACAACTTGCTCCAGCTCGGCCATCGCCGCTTCGAAGCTCATTTCAGCAACAGGCGTCTCGCTCATGCGCTTTTCTCCATCAAAACTTTAACATGGGCAGCCACAGAGGCCGCCAGAGCTGTCAGATCATATCCGCCCTCAAGAGTCGAGACAACGCGCCCCTCGCAGTGCTTGGACGCAAGGTCGCAGAGCTTCTCGGTCAACCAGGCGAAATCTTCTGTTTGCCAATTCAGATTAGCCAATGGGTCAGCCATATGGGCGTCAAATCCGGCAGAGATCAGGATCAGTTCCGGCGCGTAGCGGTCAATGGCTGGGAAAATCTCGTTTTCATAAACGCGACGCATGTCTTGGCCACCCGAGTGCGGATCAAGCGGGAAGTTCCAGATGTTGTTGTGACCACCAGTTTCATTTTCGTGTCCTGATCCCGGCCAAAGAGGGCTTTGGTGGCTTGAGAAGAACTGTACTCGGGGTTCGTTCCACAGGAGCGCCTGCGTGCCGTTGCCATGGTGAACGTCAAAATCCACGATGGTCACACGTTCCAAACCATGCCGTTCCATCGCGTGTTTTGCGGCAATCGCGACATTCCCAAACAAGCAGAAGCCCATGGGTGTGGATTGCTCCGCATGGTGACCTGGTGGGCGACATCCCACAAAAGCGTTTTTGACATCGCCAGCCATCACCGCATCCACCGCAGCGACATTTGCCCCAACTGCGCGACGGGCGGCTAACAGGCTGCCGGGCGACATATGTGTGTCTGCATCCAGCGAACGCCAACCCTCCTTGGGGGCGGCCGCTGTGACCATTTCCAGATAGTCCTGAGGGTGGCAAAGAAGAATGTCTTCGTCCTGACATTCAGGGGCTTCTCGGCGCTCAAGCTGAGGAAACCCAGCAAGGGCGGCATTGATGTGTTCGAGCCGCGCAACTTGCTCTGGGTGGCCCGCTGGCGTTACGTGGTCAAGACAATCGGAATGTGTGTAAAGTGCAGTGGTCATGGGCGGCATCAAAGCCGCATCTTTGTCGCCGAAGCAAGGATTGAATTATGAGAATATTGTCGCTCTTTCTGATTTTCCTCGCAGGGCCTGCTTTGGCGGAAATGCAAATGAAGCTGTCATCGGACTTGAATGGCAATGGCGTTTCGGAAGTCTACGAATTGTTGGTCGACGACGAGAATATCGTAACGCTGCAAATCACCGAAGACGGGACGGCGACCATCGAAGCCGTCGATATTGTTTGGAAAGGCGGGCTTTACGGACAAGAGCCGGGGCTGGAGCTGGCGCCAAACGGGTCTGTACGAGTGATTTCGCAAAACGAGGGCTGTTGTCGGCATCGTTGGCGGCAAACCCTGACCTTGGCTTACCGCAAAGAGGCATTCCGCGTCGCAGGTGTTACCTATCAGTGGCGCGATACGCTTGACTTGGAGGCCTACGGCACTTGTGATGTGAACTTACTGACCGGCAAAGGCGTCACCGAATTGGGTGAACAGGCTCCCAAATGGTTCCGCGTTCCGGTCGGTGCTCCGAAAGTTACCGATTGGTCACTTGATGCGTCCTTGCCTGACGCCTGTGAGATCAGCTGAGCGTTAGTCTGGTGCGAGCATGTAGCCCGCGCCGCGTACGGTTTGCAGGTACCGTGGTTGTTTCGGGTCTGTTTCTATCTTCCGGCGCAGGCGCGTGATCTGAACATCCACAGCGCGTTCCTGAGCCTGACCACGGTCGCGACCGAGGTCTTCAACAAGCTTCGCCCGGCTGATCGGTTCGCCCGGGGTGGCCGAGAATATCTTCATCAACTGGCTTTCCGTGGCGGTCAAACGCACGAGGTCTTCGCCCTGCCACATCTCACCGCGCTCGATGTCATATCGGATCGGGCCGAGGATCAGGAACTTCGGTGTGGTGTCAACATCACCAGCATCCGGCACACGACGTAGGATTGCGTTGATGCGCAACAGTAGTTCTTTGGGTTCGAACGGTTTGGAGAGGTAGTCATCGGCGCCAGCTTCTAAACCTGCAATCCGATCTTCGGTTTCACCCTTGGCGGTTAGCAGCATGATCGGTGTTGCCGAGGTTTCACGGATGGCCTTTGTCAGGCTTACGCCATCCTCACCCGGCATCATCACATCGAGCACGATCATGTCGAAATCAAGCCCTTCTAGGATGCGGCGTGCATGTGCTGCATCCCGTGCCGCGGAGACCAAAAACCCATTTCGGATCAGGAATTTCTGCAGCAGGCCACGAATGCGTTCGTCATCATCAACGATTAAAAGATGCGGTTGTAGATCCATCAGGAGTTCCCTTCCCGCAGAGATTGGTATTTGCGGTGCAGCTCATTATCCATCATCGCTTCAAGCACTTTGCGGAAGCCAGCAACAGCTTCAGGGCCAGCCTCGCGATAGGTGGCGCGCATACGCGTGCGCTGGGCGTCAGAGAGACGAACCTCTAGCGCGGTGCCCGCCTCCGTTAAAAAGAGGTTTCTTTCCCGCTTGTCGATCTTGCCAACCCGGCTTTCAACAAGTCCGTCTTCAATCAAAGTACGAAGTACGCGGTTGAGAGACTGCTTGGTTACCCCAAGAATTTCCAAAAGATTTGTCACAGTCGTGCCGGGTGCGCGATTGATGAAGTGGATTGCGCGGTGGTGAGCACGTCCGTAGGCCATGGTCGCAAGAATTCGATCAGGCTCTGTGGTTAGGCCCCGATAGGCAAAATACATGGCTTCAATGCCTTGCCGTATCTGCTCATCTGTCAGAAACAGCCTTTCGCTGCCAAATGGCTCACCCATGTTACAATACCCGCTCGCTGGTTTTGTCCTTTAGCGTTCACATTAAGTCAGCCTTGTTGACACTCCAAGAGTGAATTGGTAGCGAATGCCAGTTTCTGCGTAACTATGTGACCGGATCGGCCCTAAGTTGCGCAACATTTGGAATTCTGAGACAAGAAGGTGGACCATGGCAGGTTCTTACGACGATCGCGACGGTAAGATTTGGTTGGATGGCAAACTGGTGGAATGGCGTGAGGCCAATGTCCATATTTTGACCCATGCGCTGCACTATGCGAGTTCGGTATTTGAAGGCGAGCGTGCGTACAATGGAAAGATTTTCAAGAGCGTTGAACATTCTGAGCGCCTTTTGAAATCTGGCGAGCTTTTGGACATGCCGATCCCCTACACTGTGGAAGAGATCGAACAGGCCAAATACGACGCGCTGGAGGCCAATGGCTTCAAAGACGCCTATGTGCGCGTTGTTGCATGGCGTGGTGCGGGTGAGGACATGGGTGTTGCGTCTTCCAAAAATCCGGTTCGCATGGCTGTGGCTTGCTGGGAATGGGGTGCCTATTACGGCGACGCCAAGATGAAGGGTGCGAAACTCGACATCGCCAAGTGGAAACGCCCAAGCCCGGAAACCATCCCAACAGCTGCAAAAGCAGCGGGTCTTTACATGATCTGCACCATGTCCAAACATGCGGCAGAAGCCAAAGGCTGCTCTGACGCGCTGTTTTATGACTATCGCGGCTATGTTGCCGAGGCGACCGGTGCAAACGTCTTCTTTGTGAAAGACGGTGAGGTACACACCCCAATTCCTGACGCGATCCTGAACGGTATCACGCGTCAGACCATCATTCAGATGCTGAAAGACAAAGGCATCACCGTGAACGAGCGTCACATTATGCCTGAAGAACTCGCGAGCTTCGAACAGTGCTGGTTGACCGGTACTGCAGCAGAGGTGACCCCGGTCGGTCAAATCGGTGATTACACCTTTGAAGTTGGTGATATCACGCGCGATGTCGCAGAAAGCTATGAAGCGCTTGTTCGCGCTTAAGCTTTCTGAATACCATTATTAAAAGCGGGGCCAAATGGTCCCGCTTTTTAATTTGAATACTTAGACGATAGATGTCGTCACTTCGATATTGCCGTTAACCGCGTGGGAATAGGGGCAAATCGTGTGACCGGCGTCCACTGTACGCTGAGCTTCATCGCGATTCACTCCAGGTAGCCTTACTTCTAGTGCAACAACCAGCCCAAACCCTTTGTCTTCGCGGGCGCCGATACCAACGGTGGCCTTGACTGTGGCGTCTTCAGGAACCTTTGCCAGGGTCTTGTCTTGCGTGGTTGCAAACTTCATCGCGCCGATAAAACAAGCCGCGTAACCTGCTGCAAAGAGTTGTTCAGGATTATTGCCCTTACCGGTCCCACCAAGCTCGGTTGGGGCGGCCAAAGTGACTTCAAAACTTCCATCTTCCGTGCGTGCGCTGCCGTCGCGGCCACCGGTCGCAATGGCTGAAGTTTGATAAGCTGGTGTAATTGCCATTCTATATTCCTTCATATCGGAGGCGATTATATCGTGTGCGATATAAATACCCTCATATCGAACTTGTCAACCGCTTGCGATTAACTCGTGCGCGATCTAAACTAAATTCATGGAAACCCGCATCGACGACCTCCTGTGCTTTTCATTGTTCCGCGCGCATCAGGCGATGGGGAAAGTGTACCGCACTTTGCTTGATCCATTGGGGCTGACCTACCCACAATATCTCGTTTTGGTATCGCTGTGGCAGTCTGATTCCAAAAGCGTCAAAGCGTTGGCTCAAGAGCTAAGCTTGGAGTCGAACACGCTCACACCTCTTTTGAAACGCGTGGAATCTGCCGGACTGATTGTGAGGCAGCGCAATCCCGAAGATGAGCGTTCGGTCATAGTGTCTCTCACGGAGCAGGGAAAAGCCCTGCAAAAAAAAGCCGAAAACGTAACTGGCTGTGTGATTGCTGCTTCTGGAATGACAATAGACGAGGCCAAAGACCTTAAGCGGGAAATTGATCACCTGAGCAGCGCGTTGGGCGCCGCTCAGCATACAACAGATTAACCTTGAGGGGTGACGGAAGGGCGCGCCTTTCCCCGTTTCAGACCCAACTGATGTTCGCGCCAAATAATGGCAATTCCAGCACCGATAATGACTGCGGACCCCCACAGGGTCGCTGACGTTGGGATTTCAGAGAATATAAAATATCCGATCAACACTGCGAAGATCATCGATGAATAGTCAAACGGTGCTAATAGAGAGGCCTCTGCGAAACGGTATCCGCTGGTCAGGAATATCTGAGCAATCCCGCCGATGAGACCGGCTCCGATGAGGAATGCAAACTCTGTTCCGGTCGGCATAACCCATCCAAAAGGAATGGTGCAAAGCCCAAGCAAGGTAGTCGTTAACGAGAAATAAAACACAATTGCTGAAGTCTGATCGGTTTGGACAAGTTTACGGATGTGAATTTGAGCCAGAGCTCGGAACGCAGCTGATCCTAGCGCAAACATAGCACCGAGAAGGGCAAGTGACTCTGCACCACCTTCGTCAAAGACGCTGATGCGCGGATACAGGATAATACCCACACCGACCAACCCGAAGGCAACCGCACTCAAACGGAACAAGCGAATCTTTTCACCTAATAAAACTGCGGCGAACACGACAATCAGAAGGGGTGATGCAAAACCAATTGCTGTGACTTCCGGAAACGGAAGTAAGCCAAGTCCTGCAAATCCCAGAGCCATAGCGGTTGTACCGATAACTCCTCGCCAAAAGTGCCCCCAGGGGTTGGTGACTTTTAGGCCTGTGCGTAATTCCCCTCGCTGTGCCAGCCAAATCAGAATGATTGGCATGGCAAAGAAAGCCCTGAAGAAAACGGCCTGCCAGGATGGCACGTGGTCTGTCGTTGCCTTAATCAGCGACGCCATAATCGCGAACAGAAACAAGGCAAAAACCTTGCACAAGATACCTTTGGTGGGGTTCATAACATGTCTCTTAAATTGCCTGCGGATCGTAACCTTCGCGGACAGATTGGCAAGAGGATGCGCCGTTTTTCCGTCTTGCGCCCTCCTCTTCAATTTGCAGATTAGGGCAACGCTTTTTGGAGAGCCCACGATGCCTGAGTCCAATCACCTCATTTCCCGATTGAAAACTGCCAGTTTCGGACGAGAGGGCGAAGTGTTCGCGTATTTGCAGGACGGTCGCGAAGTGACCTTTGGCGCATTGTTTGAAGGCGCGGCTAAAGCAGCCGGAGCCCTTGTGTCCATGGGCTTAAGTCCGGGGGACAGGGTTGCAGTCCAGGTGGAAAAGACAATGGAGTCCATACAACTCTATCTGGGTACTGTAATGGCCGGGGGTATCTTTTTGCCTCTGAACACCGCTTATACCGTTTCTGAATTGGACTACTTCCTTGGTGATGCAAAGCCACGTGTGGTGGTATGTGATCCGCAAAAATCCGATCCGATTAGGGCGATTGCCAGAGACGCAACGGTGGTCACGCTTGATAGGAAGGGGCAGGGTAGCTTTTCAGAGATTGTTTCAAGCTGTGTTCCGCTTGAACCTTTACCGCGTGATGCCGATGACTTGGCTGCAATCCTTTATACCTCCGGAACCACAGGGCGCTCCAAAGGTGCGATGTTGAGCCACAACAATCTGGCGTCCAATTCCGAGATGCTGCGGGATTATTGGCAATTCACGCAGGATGATGTTTTGATCCACGCATTACCGATCTTTCACACCCACGGTCTTTTCGTGGCCACAAACGTTGCCCTCTTAGCCGGGGCGTCGATCGTGTTCCTGCCGAAATTTGATGCTGATGCGATATTGGAGGCAATGCCGAAGGCAACTGCTTTGATGGGAGTGCCAACCTTCTACACGCGCCTTTTGGATGACACTCGACTGACCAAGGAACGTGCTGCCAACATGCGTCTCTTCATTTCTGGTTCGGCGCCTCTTTTGGTGGATACGCATGAGAAATGGGAGGAACGGACCGGTCACCGAATTCTGGAACGTTACGGTATGACAGAAACCAATATGAGCACATCAAACCCCTATGACGGAGACCGACGCGCGGGGACAGTTGGCTTTCCTTTACCGGGCGTTGAAGCGAAGATCATGTTGGATGGGAAGGAGCTTGAAACGGGCGAAACCGGTGTTCTTTGGGTGCGCGGGGCCAATGTATTTAAGGGCTACTGGAAAATGCCCGAAAAAACGGCTGAGGAACTCATGGAGGATGGCTGGTTCATCACTGGCGACCTCGCTCGGATTGATGCGGATGGCTATGTGACCATTGTTGGGCGTGAGAAAGACCTGGTGATTACCGGGGGCTTTAACGTTTATCCGAAAGAGGTCGAGAGTCTGATTGATGATATGGGTGGCGTGAAGGAAAGCGCCGTTATCGGTGTGCCGCACAAAGACTTTGGTGAAGGGGTCGTTGCCGTTGTGGTGACTGAGCAGCAGGGTACCACTGTAGAGGCCATCGCAGCTAAATTAGAGACAGAACTGGCGAAATTCAAACAGCCCAAAAGGATTGTCATCGTTGATGCATTGCCGCGCAATACGATGGGAAAAGTGCAGAAAAAAGCTTTGAGAGAAACCTACGCTAACCTCTTTGCCTAAGAGATTATTGCAGCAACTCAGCCCAGTGGCTTGGTAGCTCTGTGTCCATTTCTTTGGCGAGTTGCCTCAGATAGGCCAGCATCAATCGCGCACGTTTACGCGCAATCTTTCGTCCCTTTCGGGTGACCATTTCATTGGGAAGCTGCAGGAGTTTGAGGTGCCAGTGGTCGATTGACCAAAGCTGATCATCCAGTGTGCGATCTGCTGCGAAAGGATCTATTGGATCTGCGAGTGGGCGATCCATTTGGCCCGCCACCATGAATGTACGGGCGATACCAACTGCACCCAGCGCATCCAACCGATCGGCATCGCGTAGAATGATGGCTTCTGGTGATTTGGGCGGGATTCTTGCAGAGTAGCTGTGGGCTTTGATGGCGTGCTGAGCAGCAGTGATTTCATCCTCGGAGTAGCCAAGTCGCGCCAGAATAGGCTCCGCTTTTTCGGCAGACATTGTCGAGGCTTGTTTGCGCTTTGGATGATCTTTTGGCAGATTTACAAGGTCATGCAGATAGGCTGCAGCCAACAGAACCCGCAGATTTACATTGCCTTCGTCAATCGCAATGCGATGCGCTTGCGCCCAAACCCGGTCCAGATGCAAGACATCATGAGCCGGGTCTTGTTCCATTTCCTTGCGGATTACTTCGCGCAATTGCGCGCGCAGGTCTTCCATTAGCCAATGGTGCCTTGGTTTTCGCCGATCTGACCGCGATGCAGCAACAAATGATCCAGGATAACGCAAGCCATCATCGCTTCGGCGACTGGCACCGCACGTATGCCGACACATGGATCGTGACGACCCTTGGTGACCACTTCGATAGGTGAGCCATCAATGCGGATCGATTGGCGTGGTGTCAAAATGGAAGAAGTTGGTTTAACCGCGAAGCGCACAACAAGGTCTTGTCCAGTCGAGATGCCGCCCAAAATACCACCGGCATGGTTGGAAGAGTATTCAGGCCCATTTGGCCCCATAAAGATCTCGTCCGCGTTTTCCGTACCTTTCAGGCGCGCTGCGGCCATGCCTTCACCAATCTCGACACCTTTCACTGCGTTGATCGACATCATCGCAGCGGCCAAATCAGTGTCTAACTTGCCATAAACCGGCGCGCCAATGCCCGCTGGAACTCCGCGCGCGACAACTTCAATTTCCGCACCGACAGAGTCATGCGCCTTTCGCAGGGACTGCAAATAGGCTTCCCATTCAGCTGCTTTATCCGGGCCGTTTGGGATCCAGAAATCGTTCTGTTCAATCGCGTCCCAATCAAATGCTTCACGGTCGATTTCAACATCGCCCATGCGGGTCATATAGCCCTTGATCTCAACGCCTGGAGCCAGTGCTTTGATGGCTTCGCGCGCCACGCCGCCCGCGGCTACACGTGCGGCAGTCTCGCGTGCGGAACTGCGCCCACCACCGCGATAGTCACGGTTGCCATATTTCAGGTGATAGGTGATATCCGCGTGGCCAGGGCGAAAGGTCTGAGAAATCTCGCCATAGTCTCGGCTGCGCTGATCGGTATTTTCGATCATCAGCTGAATAGGCGTGCCAGTGGTTTTTCCGTCAAACACCCCCGACAGAATTTTCACCGCATCCGGTTCATTGCGTTGTGTTGTGTTTTTGTTCTGTCCGGGGCGGCGCTTGTCCAGCCAAACCTGCAGCATCTCTGGATCAACTGGAACATTTGGCGGGCAGCCATCTACGGTCGCGCCCAGCGCTAACCCGTGGCTCTCGCCCCAGGTGGTCACACGAAAAAGATGGCCAAATGAATTCACGGACATGCCAGATCTCCTATTTCAGAGACCCGTTTATCTGCAAAGTGTCAGAGGGGAAAGCCTTAGACGCAATGCCTACCCCGATTAGGTTGAACACGCGCACCTTACCCGAACTCCTGAGATATCTCCGAAGTTAGAAACGATGTTGATTTCCGCGGAATGGGGATGGAATTGGCGCGTGCCGCGTGAGGGGGTGCCACCAAGCGGAATGGTGATGGAGGCGCGGATGTGATTGGCTGATTCAAATATCCCTTCGGAACGACCAATTGAGGCATTGAAATGGATAGGCGCAGCACTATCTCCGGAAACCAAATATCCCAGACTCAGGCCGTATTCTTTGTCCGCATCCCCATCAAAGCTTTCATGGATAAAAAAGAACCCAGCATCCAACCCGTTGCCAAACGCGTACTGACCATTGATGCCAAAAACCTTGCTGGTTGTATCAAACTCATCCTGCCCTCGACCGACAAATCCCATGAGTTCAAAGTTATTTATGTACAACGAGCCTTGAAGACCAAAGTGGTTGATCTTTTCGTTTGAATACATGTCAGCGACGCGCGTTTGATCAAAGAACGCACCAAGACCGAAACTATCACTGATCTGATACTGCGCTAAGAAGCTCAAAACGGTCAGTCGATCAAAAAACAGCTCAGAATCTGCGTGATTGATGCCAAATGATAGGGTGACGTCTTCGCCTATTCCAATGCTTGTCCGCGCACCGATCTGAAGGTTGTCGACCTTGGCATCCGTCAGATCATTCAGCGACATCTTTCCGTATCCAAGAGTCAGCTCGCCTGATTTGAAGTCAAATGCGTCCGCGCCGGTTGCACCTAAAAAGAGCGCAGCCGCCATTGTCCAAGCTTTAAACATTTCTGTCCCCGTGTTCTCGCGTTTGGCAAGAGATGCTAAGGGGCAAACAGAGGGTTAATGAACATAATTCATAACCCCAGGCTGTTTCAGTTAACGCCGTGTTAATTATACCATAATGTCGAAACCGCTAGAGTTGAATCTCTCAATTCAGGCGTGTCATCGCTACTTTTCTGCAGGAGCGAGAAGAGCGGGTAAGACCAGTGATTGAGTATTCCATCCTACCAGAATCGACAGGTTTTGAACCTGAGGCACAGACAGGTCTGGCTTTTCCCCAGAGATCATTTCAAGTGTTTCAAACGCTTGTTGTGCTGTGTGTGCCTGCGCTGTCGGCGCAAAGGTTACAAGCGATATCATAGCTGCCGCCAAGAAGGGTGCGTAGGCCTTGCGAGTCATAGCAAATCCTTTCTGCAAAAATTGCCCTCGTACGACCGTCATGTGGGGGGCAGAGAAGAAAGAATCCAGAGGAAAGCCCTTGAATTCGTTTCACGTTTTCGGGAACGACCGAGAGCATTTTCGTGACCTATCGGCCCGAGCAAAAGCACTTTGAACTCTGATGCGGATTGTTTTACTCAGATGTGAGACGGCCCCGTGGCTCAACTGGATAGAGCAGCCCCCTCCTAAGGGGCAGGTTGCAGGTTCGAATCCTGCCGGGGTCGCCACCGATGCAATTTCTTACCTTCTGCCTAAAAAACCAAATGTCTGCGCAAAATGCAGAACAAAGACTGCGCAAAATGTTGGTTTGGCTGAGTGGATCTTGGTTAAACCATTGATTTAGAGGCGAAAATTGCCCAAGCGGATGTGTAGCTCCTACTAGCGTAATATTTTTGCTCAGCGACATCTCTCGCAAAGAGATGCTCGTATCTAAATTGACGGTAGCCTTTGATTGCAGCTTCAAGAGTGTATGCATGCGCAAAAAGGGCGGAAAGCTGCCCTTCGCTGCGGTTTGTGCCAAGGTCAGCTGTGCGGACAAAGCGAACCTACGCTGTGGTTGCGCCAATGACTGCGATGGAAACCGACGCCCGCGTGCCTTCAATCTTTGAGCCTAGGCTGCCATGACTGCCTCAAACGTTTTTTGCAGTTTCGCTGGCCGAATTTGGATTCGGCCCAGTGACAAGACGACCATCAACTACAGAGTGTCCTACCAGCGGGATCAAGGCCTTGCTTTAATTCAGGCCGCGGTCCTTGAGACCTTGTTCCAAGTTGTACGGCATCTATCGCTACACGCCAGCAATACCTTGGTCGAAATAGGCGAATCCGGTGCGCCTTTTCCCAACAAAAAGTACTTTCGTTGCTCAGGCATTTCTGAGCTTGGTGCGCAGCGGACGTTTGGCAAGCTTGCAGTCAAAGCGAAAAAGCCCGCCTTGTGAATTCACTCTATTTAGAGCGTGCAGAGTATGAAGATCGCGGGAAACGCCCGGCAATAGAAGCTGCCGTGTTTCGGGAAAACTGTTCATTCACGCTAAGGTGCAGCGTTGTGTGAACATATTCGTTTCTTGGCGCTACTTGCCCCGCCGGGCCCATTGGCGATGACCTGAGCCCCTGAATCTCCTCCAGTTTTGTGTAGAGTCCGCCCAACAAAAGGACGGACAAATGAAGCCCCGATTCACCGATGAACAGAGCATTCAGATGATCAAGGAACAGGAAGCTGGCGAGAAGACAGCGGATGTTTGCAGACGCTACGGGATCAGCCAAGGCACTTTCTATAAGTACAAAAGCAAATACGGCGGCATGGAACCCTCGGATGCGAAGAAGCTTCGAGCATTGGAAGCTGAGAACGCCAAGCTGAAGAAGCTGTTGGCTGAACAGATGCTGGACAATTCCATGCTTCGGGATGTGAACGCAAAAAAGTGGTGACGCCCGATGCCAAGCGGAAAACGGTGGCTCATCTGATGGAGGTTCATCAGGTAAGCCAGCGTCGGGCGTGTTCTGCTCTCGATGTGGATCGATCGATGGTACGATATCAATCGAGCCGGGCCGATGATTCGGCGTTAGGAAACCTGACGCCCAGAGAATTTGCTGAGAAACCAAACATGGACAAACTGGCCGCGTAGTACCATTAACCCAACCCCAAGGACTCTCCGCCCGGTGGAGGAAACTTGGGGCTCAGGTCAGCGACTTCATCGTGAGCGTCACATTGCCAAACACTTCAGAATCATGACCTGTTGTTGCAATAAGATTTGTATCTGACGCTCAAAAGCTCTTTTCGAAACTCACCCGTAAGTGGCTGTCGCGGCTCAGTCCATAGACAAGATCTTGCGGGTTGGCGCCTTGCCAAAGAATTGCTTCGGCCTTTGCAACCAGACCATCCATTACCCTGTGTTCAAATCCCAACCTCCACGCAGATGTGTCGAATGAAAGGTCCTGCTGATAGCCGATCTCAAATTGCGTGTCCGCGGTGTTTTGAAGGCTCCAGCGAATGCCCGCATATAGATCGTTCTGATTGTTCTGCCATGCTTGCTTATCACGTTCATCCCAAGCGTATTCGACAGCTACGGTAATATCGCTAGGTGACCCGAAAACCCCATAAAACGAGTGCTCGGCACCGACAGATATCGCCCAACCGTCGCTGCGTACACCAGTGCGATCAAGTTGATTGCTGGTGTGGCGAAGCTCAACTTTTGCAGCGCTGGACCCAAAGGTTACCTGTGCGTCGAAACCGGCCTGCTGCACCCATGCATAATACGGAGCAAAGGCTGAGCCAACGGAGACGATCGCCGCTTCGCGTGTCGGGCCGATATAGCCGTAAATGCCAACGTCTGTGATCCCGATGCTTGCCTCATAGCGCAGCGCGACGGCATGCGTGTTTTGATTTTTCTCAAACTGGGCATCGCCTGTGATTGGAAGGCGGGATCTCAGGCGGCTTTCGGCACTTGGATAGCGCGACGGCAGTGGGCGCGGGACAACAACCGAGGTTAACACGCCAGGTCCTAGCGGCAGATCCCAACGGAGCATTGGTTGACCCAAGGTTGTCCCACCGCTGGGATCAAAGCGATAGTCGCGCGGGTTGATCACATCCGATAGCCTTGCGAATTCGCTTTTCGACCAAATCAAAGAGTCATAGCCAAAGCTGAGCATTGAAGCCGCGATCTGTTGATCCAGGCTGAGCCTGTTGACCCGACCAAACGCAATGCTGTTTTCGCCACCTGACCAGCCACCGGTACCGTCAAATGACAACGTCAGAGTGTCTGACAGTTCAAGCCGGCCAATCATATCCAAGGCGATGCGGCTTGGATTATTCGTTTGTTGCGGCGACAGAGCATCCTCGGCGAAGGCATATGCTTCCACCCGTAGGGTCGCGCTGAGATCTGACTGCGCACTGACAGCTTGCGCGCAGGCTAATATAGACCACGCGACGAACCCGGTTCGAACGGGCGGCATCACTTATCGAGCCTTTGCGGCGATAGTTCAGTGCTTGAGACACTTACGCCGAACTTATAGCCTGACCACTTCAATATCGTTCGCTTGCCTGTTTGAAGGTTGAGCATGTCTAGCTGGTCGGGACGCCAATGACCGCCGTAATTCTTGAAACCGGTGCCGGTCATCCGCTTTTCTAGCTTGCCGCGCTTGTTGAAATACTCTGTCTGAAAAACTCTATATTCTTGCGTGTCGAGCCAAAGAATACGCTGCTTATAGCCGGATTTTTTGTTCTTGGGATAAGCGGCGACCACATGGCAGGATAGCTTTGTATTGACCGGGCAGGACTCGTCGCGCAGCCAGCCATAGGTGTTATCCTGGAGTTCGCTGCCCCCCATATCCTCATAACTGAATTCAGATGACAGGAATTTGCCTGATCGGTTCCCCGAAGAAATGCGGCGCGCCTTGCGCGTGGCAGGCAGATACAGCCACTGATGGTCATCCTTGGGTTCAACATTGCCATGTGTCAGCAACACGGTTCCCTTCACGTCCGCTGGAGTGGCAAAGGTCAGGCGGGAATTGTCCCCCTTGCTATGCGACGGGCGTTCCGTACGCACCAGTCGAAATGCGCGGGACGCCGAAGTGCTGGATCCACTTTGTAGGATCATTTCGCCGTTCACTCGCACTGTCCGCCATCCTGCATCGCGGCGATCCTGTTCTTGCATTATGCGCAGACCTTTGGCGGTATCAGCGGCATTGGAGGACGTCGCAGGTGCGAGAGCGGCGAGAACCAGCGCCAAAACGCCTATTCGCAGACGACCAGTTGCCGAAATAGATGAACAATTCATGATTTCTCTCCCAAAACTGTCAGTTCTTCTGTTGAGATGGGCCGATCGCGCCGGGCAAGCGCGCTCAAAAGGACGGGCAAAAGAAACAGGTCGGCCAAAACGGCAAACCCAACCGTGCATGCCGTTAGAAGGGCCATATCGCTGTTCAGGGCAAAGCCCGAAAACGACATCACAAAGAATCCAGCCATCAGGCTGAGTGACGTGATGAGTACGGGACGACCCACCTCGCTAACTGCGGCAACGGAGGCTTCTTGGTTGGATTTACCCGCGCGACGGTTGCGGTTGAAAGCCATCATCATATGGATTGTGTCATCCACTACGATGCCAAAGGTCATGGCGGCCACGACAGAGATCGCAAGCGTTACCTGACCACTTATGAAGCCCCACAACCCAAAGGCCAACGCAGCAGGCAATAGGTTCGGTACAAGGCTGATAAGAGCCAACCGGGGATTGCGCAGCAAAACCATCATAGCGACAGAGACCAGCGCAAGCGCGAGTAGTGTTCCCATCACCATGGCCTTTGCGTCTCGAAATGCGATCAGGGTAAAGACATGAGCAATCCCAGTAGGATCAGCGCTAAGCAAAGGTGCATTTGCCGCAATCCAAACCGCGGCCTTTTCTTCGAAGTGGCGGGTGTCGGCTGTGGTGACATTTTGCAGCACTACCGTGGCTCTAAGCGCGCTTTTGTCCATTGAAAGCCGGTCCGAAAGATCCATGCCGTAGCCCAGCGACATTTCGTAAAGTAGGACATATTGCGCAGTGCTCGCGCGCGCGTCCGGCAGACGATAGGCCGCTGCTTCGTCCTCGTTCATGTTCATCGACAACTGCTTTATCGTGTCCGTGACAGACTGGACTGATACAACATTCGGCTGGGTGCGCGCCCAGGCGACAAACGCGTCAACCTGCGTGAGAAAAGCCGGGTTATAGACACCTTCGGGCTGTCCAGAATCGAATGGATACTCAAGAGTGCGTAGTCCAGTCAGATTTTCCTCAATCTGGTCCGTATCGCGCCGAAATTGAAAACTCTCGTCGAAATAGGCAACAAAATCATCTTCGAATTGCAGTCTGGCAATGCCCGGGATGATAGCGCTCACGATCAATGCACTGACCAGCAAAACCACGATTTTGTGGTCCAAGGTCCATTGGGCCAGAATGGTCAGTCCCCTATGATGGTGCCTAGCTCCAACCGAGCGAGGGGGCCAGATTACTACCAGTGCCGGCACCAGAGTCAGGATTAACAGCAGTGCCACGAACAGCCCGGCAGCAACAGCATTACCCAATTGCCAAAAAGGTGGTGAGATTGAGAAATTCAGCGCCAGGAAGCCGATGATCGTCGTAATCAGGGATAAGGTGATCGATGGTGCCAGTCGCTGCAATGCATCAGCGACGGCGTTTTGGCGTGCGTACTGATCGGTTGCTGACAGGCCTTCGGTTGCAGAACCGGTGGCGGACAAAAGATGTGTCACCCCAGCCACGCTTAGTGTCAGGATGATCAACGGCGCCATGACGGTCGCAGTATTCAGCGGCACTCCCGCCCAGCACAATGCGGATATGCCAGATAAGGCTGAGATCAACGAGACCGTCAACGCAATCGCCGCGCCGCGGAAAGAGCGGAGCGACAGGCCGAGTATCAACATGGCGACGAACACCATTGCAGGCAGCAATGTCTTAAGATCCTGGCGAGCAGCCAATGTAAATGATGCATTCATTGCCGCGGTGCCTGACACAAGGATTTCGATCTCTGGGAACTCGGCCTCGATTTCTTGCTCTAACTCCAGCATCGCGCGATAGGCTTCAGGGGCTTCGTTACGCAGATCAAGACCTGGCAACATAAACAGAACTCGTACTTGAGTCATGCTGGCATCAGGATTGAGCAGGCTGCCTACGATTTCAGGTCGTTGCAGTGCGCGGGCGCGGGCGACATCCAGCTCAGCCTGGTCGGCGTTGAGTGGATCGGGCACAAGATCACCAACGAGAACCGCATCGTCTTCGGCCCGCGAGTCCTGAAAGGTAATCACCGAGTCTATGCGGCGCACGTAGGGAAGATACCAGGCTCGTTCAACGACCTCATGTACTGCGCGGATGGCGTCGGGAGTGAAGACATCACCCGATTTTGCGGCGATCGCGATGATACCACTATCTTCACGCACGAAGGCTTCTTCAAAGTCGTCCAAGGCGATCTTGTCAGGATTCCCATCCGAAAAGAACACCCGCAAATCGGGACTCATTCCGATGTATTGTAAGCCAGTCGCTGCTATGGAGACCAACAGCAGGGTCGCTGCAAGGATTGCTCGAGGGTGAGAGACTACCAGCTGAGCTGCGTTGCGCTTAGGCATGGTGCTGATCTCCGATTGCAGAGGGAAGCTCAGTTTGCGGAATGGCCATTGGACGGGATGACAGATACAATTCTACTTGGGCCATCACGCGTTCTGCATCGCGGGGGGCGCCAAGAACCAGTTCTGAGGCACGACTGGTCAACCAACGGCGCCCGGCCACAAACAAGCCCGGCACATCGGTCTTGCCGCGTCCATCGGTGTACCAGCTGTCCAATTTGCCCGTAGCAAAAGTATTGAATGGACTGTTTTCATTATAACCGACACACCAGACGATGTGATCAAAATGACAGGCGGAACCGCCCTCGAAGTTGGCCTGCCCGCAAGGTTTTCCTGTCCCATCCAGCGATGCCAGAGTGCCGATTAATTTTGCCCTCTGCACGACGCCCGCCTGCTTTAGAGACGCGTCGCCCAGTGTTTTTTTGTTTGGAACCGGATTTAGCTTTCGCAAAAGACGGGCACGAAATGTGTCGCGATCTGCGCGCAGCAGGCGCGCGGACAGCAGCCAGGCAAACAAACTGCGTCCCAACAGGTGCGCAGGTGCTAGTCGGCGTCCTGCGCCGGAAAGTGTGGTCTCATATCCTTTAGCAGCAAAGTCCAGTGCCGTCTGGCGACCGCTGGCTCCATCTCCCACCACAAGCACCCGCGCGCCGGGCGCAGGGAGTGATTGCCAAAAGTCACGCGCGGTACCTTGTGTCGTGCATTGACGGATGGGTTCTGCCAGCGAGGCAGGAACAAGAGGCTCTTGGTTGGATCCATTTGCCAAAACGACAGTGTGAGACCGGAGCGTAGTGCCATCGGCCAATTGCACAACGAACAAACCCGCGTTGCGCGAGAGGTTGGTTACGGTACTTCCGGTGCGAAGGGGAAGATCAAATGTGATCGCGTATTGGGCAAAATAACGTGCCATTTCAGAACTGGAGGGGTAGTCAGTTGCTGGCCCCTCAATCAAATCCAACCCTGGTAACTTAGAAAGCGCGCGCGGTGTGAACAGCAAATGCTCCGGGGCTCGACGGGACCATTCAGCTCCGGCCGCCTCACCGCGCTCAAGGATCATGAAATTTAGCCCAGTGTGCTGAGCCAGCCGTCCGGCAGACAATCCGGCTTGTCCCGCGCCAATAATCAGACAGTCGAGAATACGTTCATTCTTGGGCATGTGGTACCCTCTGCATCTGGCCGATAAAATCGGCCAATGCATTAATCGTGGGATAGTTGAAGGCCAGCTCCGGCTCGAGTTCGATGTCCAATCGCTCTTCGATCAATGTCACTAGATTGACCATGGCCAAAGAATCCAGTCCGAAAGACGTCAAGGACGCGTCGCGATTCACCGTTGCGGGTCGCGTGCCGCTGCTGGTCTCGACGATATCGGCTAGTGCATCCGCAAGGATTTCAGCAAGAGCGGGCTGCGTGATCGTATCAGGCATGAAGTATTCCAGTTTGGGTTGCGTGGGTAGAAAAGGCTTCGTCAATTTCGCCGCGTTTGAGCGCGGCCTTCAGCCCAAAGCGAGAAATTTTACCGCTGGTGGTGCGCGGTAGGGTATTGCTGCGCAAAAGCAGAACTTGCGCCGGCACTATGCCCAAGTGATCCAAAATGCGTCCTGCGATATCGGTTCGCAATGCGTCCGGATCCAGATCGCGCATCGAGGCGGCAGGTATTTCCTGCGCAACAACCAGTGACTCCGTTCCATCTGTTGATGTCAGACCTATGGCGGCACAGGAATTGGCGCCAGCACGTGGAGTACAGGATTCGCTTAGCGTCTCGATATCGGTTGGATAAAGGTTGCGTCCACGCAAAATGATGAGATCTTTCTTGCGACCGGTGACGAATAGTTCTCCGTCCCAAAGAAAGCCAAGATCTCCAGTGCGCGCGAGCCCAGTATGGGGCGTTTTGCCCCAATATCCGACGCATACGTTGGCGCCGCCAACTGTGATCTCACCTTCGACACCTTCAGGGCAGTCCCGCCCTTGCTCATCAAGGATGCGCAGATCCAAGCCAGTAGCAGGATATCCGCATGCAACAAGTTCAGTTGTACCCTTGTAGGCAATTGGACCGTCTAACTCTGGTCGCAAGGTGCGGATGCGCGAGCTGCGCGGATGCGCGGACACCATCAAGGTTGCTTCGGCCAGTCCATAGGTTGGCATGGGTGCCGTTTCGGCCAACCCACAAGCGGCAAGTGATTTCACAAACCTGTCGAGCACATCAGCATTGATCGGCTCCGAGCCACACATCAGTGTGGTAACACAGCTCAGATCTAGCCCTTCCAAGTCGCCTGGGCGTAACCGATCTAGGACGTAAGAGAACCCGAAATTTGGAGCAACAGACCCATGGGCGCGGTACTCGGATAGCGCCTGCAACCAACGAATTGGGCGCTGAACGAATTCCAACGGTGACATGTAGGTGGTTTGAATGCCTGCGAAGATGGGCAAGAGCATAGTGCCGATCAAGCCCATATCATGGAACTGCGGCAGCCAGCTAACTATGCGACTATGGGTGTGGCCAATAGCGTTTTGGATTTGCGTAAGATTGACCGTCAGGTTCTCATGGCTGACGATCACGCCCTTTGGCTGGCCGGTCGAACCGCTTGTATACTGCAAAAAGCAAATGTCACTTGGCGCAGCGCAGGGAAGCGTAGCATCATCGTCTCCCTCGGCAAGGGTGGCGTGCTCTACTGCCAAACAACCTTCGGGAACCGCGCAAGTCAGGCCCACGCTGTTCAGGGATGGGCTGACAAGCAGCCGCGCATCGCAATCCTTGCCAATTGCTGCGATACGTTCTCCGTTGCGCGCATTGCTTCCGAGGCTGACGGGAACGGCAATCCGTCCAGCATAAAGACACCCCAGAAACGCAATGACAAATGCATTGCTCGACGGATAGGCCAGAAGCACCCGATCATGTGGCTTCGTCAATGTGCAAAGGGTCCGGGCGAAGCGTTGTGCAGCCTGCTGTAGATCAGCAAATCCCAATTCATCATGTGGTTTTTCGCGAAATCCCAACCGCCGCAGCATGATCGCATTTGGGCGATCCCTGGCGTGATGATCTAGCGCATTGAGCAACGTGGGAAAGAGAGTGGGAAACTGTTGCATCCGATACTACTCCGCCGCTGCTAAACGCTGAAAAACGCCCAATCCATCTTCAAGCGCAGCTGCCAATCGGGTGATGTCGCCATGTGTGGTATAGCGCCCAAAGCTGATGCGCATCGAGCCGACAAGGCGTGCTTCGTCCAGCCCCATGGCTTGAAGGACATGTGAATGACGGCTGTGCTTGTTGGTGCTGCACGCGCTGCCAAGCGATACTTTGATGCCATCTACGAGTCCCAGGCGCGCGACCAGCGACTCGGCACGGATGCCGGGGAATGACAAGTTTAGGGTACACAGGGCCGTCTGCGCCTGATCTGAAGGACCGTTGACCTGGAATGACAGGTTGCGCGTGTGCAATTCGCTCAGCAGCGCGGTGCGTAGCGCATGCACATGTACGGTCCGATCCGCAAGCCGCGCGCGGGCCTCGGCCGCCGCGGCCCCCATGCCTGCTATACCGACAATGTTTTCGGTGCCTGCCCGCAACCCTGCCTCTTGACCGCCCCCCACAATCATCGGTGTCAGCGCGTCGGGGTTTTTGATGTACAGCGCACCTACGCCCTTTGGTCCGTGGAATTTGTGAGCGGAGAGTGAAAGGCTGTCGCAGCAGAGTGAACTTACATCGACAGACAACTTGCCCGCAGCCTGAACGGCATCGACATGAAAAAACGCATTGGTCTGCCGGGCAATCCCCGAGACCTCGCGAACCGGCTGGATTGCCCCCGTTTCGTTGTTGGTCAACATAAGCGACACGAGCGACACGTCGCCCTGGCAGGCCTGCTCAATTGCAAAGGCCGGCACAATACCTTCACTATCAGGAGAGACGATCCGGAGGTTGCGTCCCTGCTGATCACATATCATCTTGCCTGAAGCCAGCGTTGCGTCATGTTCGATGGCTGAGGTAACAAAAGCCCCCGAGCGATCTTGGCTTTCGAGGATCGACCTCAGCACCCAATTGTTGCTCTCGGTGGCACCCGAAGTAAATACAATCTGCGCCGGATCGGCACCAATCAAGGCCGCCACATCCGCACGCGCCTGGGCCATCAAAGTCTTAACACCGTCAGGGGCCGCATAAGCCGCCGATGGGTTTTCAAACTGCTCCATTGCATCGACCATCGCCGCCTTGACAGCGTCTGACAAAGGCGTTGTCGCATTGTAATCAAAGTATCCGCTAAGATTGCTCATGCGACGCTCTCTGGTTGAAGTTGCGCGACCAGGTTAACGGCAATCTCATGGCAGTGGCGCTGCTCAGGCGTCAGCGTGCCCAACTGCTCTGCCAACTCTTCCGGTGTCGCGGCGACACAATCGGCCAGTTGCTTGCCCTCCATCCACACACACAGAATGTTTGCCGTCGCAAGCGATGTTGCGCAGCCCCAGGCCCGAAACCGGGCCTGGGTGATTGAGCCATCATCGACAGCGATAGAAATGCGGATCTGGTCACCACAGACCGGATCCTTATTCTCCAGAACGATCTGCGGATCGGCCAATTCCCCACCATGGGTCGGACTAGTGAAATTCTCTGCGATACGTGCGCTAAACATGTTTGCTTCCCTCTCTCAGGCGTCCTGAGCGTCCATCTTCTTTTCAAGGTTGACGGCACAGCAACCGAACTCAGTGGAGACAGGCGCGCGCATGATGTACTTGATCCGCTGGCCAGATCGAGTATCGCCGTCACGCTTAGGTTCTTGCGTGACGATGTCTTCGGTCAGAAGAAAACCGGGCACTGTGAAGTTCGTAGGGTCATAGATCGCGAGTTGTCCGGGTTTGCCCAACGGCATTTCGCGCGAAAGGTCGTTCTGATCGCGGACTGAAATGCGCGCGGTGGGTGACACGTGCTTGACGCCATGTTCGTCCTCGATGGCAACGATGTTGGATTCCACTAGTGCATAAATGTCCCGGACGTTTTGCGTTGGTACACCCAGCCATTCCTCGCATTCCTGGTTGAATTCCACCCGCGAGATCATCGCGCCACTGAACCGCTTCCAGCCCCCAAGGGTGATGATCAGGCTACCTGGGTCAAGTTTAAGCTTGGTATTCGTAGCCTTGAGAAACGATATAAAGCGATGGATCAGGAACGGTGGCCCAATGATATGTCGCGTAAAGGTATCCCACTCTTTAAGCTGGGCCACCGCATCCTCAGGAATCATCTGTTCATTCCGAACCATAAAGCGATGTGTGTCCAGAAGACCGGCGAGCATGTTGAGCGCTTTAATCATGCCCATCTCAGGGATTTCCTCGGTCGATGGACACAGGTACAGTCCAGCTCCCTTTGAGATTCCGAGAAACTCACGGTACATGCCGTAAACCGACTGTACACCGCCATCGACTGTCGTCGTGCAACGGCGCGCAACAGAAGGCACTCCGGATGTACCAGTAGAACGCATCTCGTGCTCTACTTCAGTGAGGCCAACTGACAACAACCGGTGGCTGTCCTGACCTTTGTAGGCTGAAACCGGGATAAGCGGGATTTTTGCCAGGTCGGCTTCGGTGAGCAACGCATCTGGCGTCAAATCGGCACATACCGCTAGATCGCGATAGAAAGCATTATTTTCGAAATGATAGGCGTAGCTGCGCTTGATCATCTCGAATTGAAAGGTTGCAAGATCTTCATCAGAGAGTGCGAAAAGCTGAGAAACCGCACCATTGGCGAGCCGGATTAGATCAGTGTTATTGGTCAGTTTGTTAACGATTTCGTTCACTTTATAGATCCTCAAAACAATAGGTTCTTTGCCGGAGGGGCATGGAATTCGATGTGAGGTCGATAACGCGATGTTGCGGCGCCGCGCACTAAACGCCAGTTGGTGACAACCGAATGTTTAACTAAGGTTTAGGAAGAGATTAGCGCCAGCTCATTTTGAAAATGTCCCCTTCGCAAGGGCACACGAAATTTCAGTTTTGAGCGTTAGAGCCAGCAGGAGCAGCGCTTTTGAAAACAGAGCCAAAACATAGACTATTAGCTTCGCAACGACGTTGAACCGGTACAATTCGGCTCAGGCTCGAAGATGGATGCCTGCGCTCATGTAGGAGTTAAAATTTAGTGGAAACTTGATGTGTCTTAAATCGAAAGGCTCAAACGCTGCAGGGTTTTCAGCTTGCCACGAACGAATTGGCTCCAATGAGGATAGCCTCAACCGGTAGCGCAAGTTAGGTGTTTGAGCAAATTCCTTAGGGAGTGTTTCAACCAGTTTCACAACCAAGCCGTCCACTGACGTGCAGTGAACGATTTTGATCATAACTTCAATCAGCAAGATCAGATAGGTTGCTTGATCAATTTACGTATTACGCTCTGATCTTGATGCGTCGTCGATTTTTCATTCTCTGATAGGCTACCCAACTCGATAAAGCTTTCCAGACAAGTTGCCAGAAGCTCTGTCCGAGACGATACATTGGCCTTTCGAAAAATCGCGTTGAGATGCGCTTTGATAGTGCCCTCACGCGAGTTCCGGTACTCGGCAATTTCGCTGATTTTCAACCCCTTAAGTGACAATAGGGCGACGTCCCGTTCGGAAGATGTTAGACTCCAAGTTTCGAATTGCCAGTTGATATGACCGCGCAAAACATGCGCGATCTCCAAATTTTTTTGGCGACTTTTCTCAAGTTTTTTAGAAACACTGCCAATGTTTCGCTTCAATGGCGACACCCACATGTACAAAATGACAGCGATCATTGAAACGCTGATAAAATGGTTGAACGCGTTGACCCAATAGTGGGGATCGTTGGGGTCAAGCGGTGCGCGGGCTAACCACGAGAACAGGACACATCCTGCGATTTGGATAAAAGCAAAAAAGGACAAAACCACAAACTCAGGGCGATTGCGTGCTTCGGATGCCATCGAGCTGATCAACTTAGAAAATCTGGATATAATCATAAATTGCCATTCAATCAAAGCGGTTCGCGAAAGTTCTCAGAACACGTATTGCGAGAATTACACTTTGACAAGTGGTCCCAAGCCCACAGAAGACCTTTAGTCACCGGTCCAGCGGTATCTTGCCTAGCAGAGGTACAATTGCTGTGCTTTACGGCAGGCAGGATCTGATCGTGTAGCTCCTGTCCATTAATCGTGTTGATGGTTCGGCAATTGCATCCCGGGCAGACGCGATACTCTACCCTTGCGGATGGCGCGTACCCGTGCATTCATCCAACGCCTAATCACATGACGATAGAGCAGGTCGCGCACAAAACCAAGCTTTTGATGGTGCCTGCGATAGAATTCATCTGGTGACTCGAAAGTTCCAAGATCACGGGTGATGCCGCTATTCTGAATGTATGTATCACCGCCGGTCCACTCGACTAACGGATCGGTCAAGCACTCCGTTCCAGCCCCATACCCGCATAGACTCTGTGCCCCGTCGAACTCCCGCTGCAGCGTCCGTAAGAACGCAGAATCTAGAATGAAACCCTCGAGGTTGACCCAGCCGTTTTCTGTTTTAACTTCGACCCACGAGTGAAGAATTTCCGCCGGGGCCAGCGGATAAATCAGTTCCGGAACGACGCCGCGCTGCAACGCCTTGTGGATTGTAAAACCGTGCAACCGGCAAGGAATGCCTAGGCCACGCAGCAACGCCATGAAAAGTATGCCTTTGGTGTTGCACTGGCCGTAGCCATCAGAAAGTACTTCCGAAGCGCGTAATTCGTCGGCGCGATTGTAGCCAAATGCGATCTCCTCGCGAACGAAATCATAGGTCGCTCCGATTTGTTCGTGCTGAGACAGATTGGCCCAGCCCCTTTCATCAATTAACTGCGCGATGGAAGCCGCACCAAAATCCAGGATTGGGGTTGCCGTCAGCAAGGGATCTTCATATGCCACAATGGGTCTCCTCGAATCTTTCGAGGATATAGATAATTGCTACAGTCACTGTAGGTTCAAGTAAGAATATCAAAAAGTTGTCTGCGCCTAATCAGACGCCTATCTGATCATGCTCGGTCAGACACTCTGAATGGTCTCTAAGCACCTCAAGAACACGGCATTGCGCGGCGTTTCCGCCGCTGCATTCTTTGACCATACGCTTCAATTCCGCGCGCAACGCTTTCAAGCGCTCCATCCTCTGCTCAACGAGCTTCAATTGTCGGCGTGCGATTTCATCGGCTTCGTGACAGGGCCGGTCCGGAGCGTCGGACAAATCAAGCAACTCCCGGATCGCGTCGAGCGGAAATCCCAACTGTCTGCTGTGCCGAATGAACGCGAGGCGATCGAGTTCAGCGTCACCATAGCGCCGTTGACCGCCTTCGGTCCGACCAGGTTCGGGCATTAGGCCGATCTGCTCATAGTAACGGATCGTCTGAACCTTGGTGCCAGTTCTTTTTGCGAGCGTACCAATTGTGAGCATTTCGAAACCCCGTTAATCCTCAAGTGAATGTAGGTTTGCATGACCAGCGGCGCAACCGCGGAACTCATGCATTGGCGATCACTCGCAGGTGCGGCAGAAAACTGCTTGAACCTACAGCAGCTAGAGGGTGTAACCCAACACAAAATAATTTATCAAACAGGCGGAACGACATGCGTCTTTCAGTTATTCAGAAAGTATTGTGGGGTCTGGCAGGCATAGCGCTGCTTGCATTTGCAGCATTCCAGTTCGCTGGTAACCGGGTCGACACTGACGCGGATATGTCTGATCCTGCGTTTCGCGCCGCGTTCGAACTGACAAATCACCACGGAATGACGCAAACCGAGCGCGACTTTGCTGGGCAGTGGATGCTCGTCTTCTTTGGCTTTGCAAACTGCCCGGATGTCTGCCCAACGACCCTCGCGGAAGTTGCCGCTGTTATGGCAGACTTGGGCACTGATGTAGAAAACGTGCAACCGATCTTCATCTCGATTGATCCTGAACGCGACACGCCCGCTGCGCTGGCCGAGTATGTGCCGTTGTTCGATGCAGGCATCATCGGCCTGACGGGCACGCCGGAGCAAATCGCAGCGACATCCGAAACATTTCCGATATTCTTTGAGCGGATCGAAGAGGCCTCCGCGCCAGATGGTTACACAATGGGCCATACATCGCATCTGTTCCTTTTCGACCCCGATGCCGGCTTCGCGGAGTCCTGGGCTTACGGCACCCCCGCCGAGGAGATCCTCGCCGACCTAAGAGAGAGGCTCTGATGGAGATGCCCCGCTTATACGGAGAAACGGCCCTCGGGCTGGCGTGGGTGATTGCTCTGCTCGCTTCACTTGCTGTTCTGTTCATTGGCGAGGTGCTGGGGCAGACACCTTGCTTGCTTTGTTGGTTCCAACGGGCCTTCATGTTTCCATTGGCCATCGTCCTGGGGCTTGGCCTTTGGTGGCGCGATGATCGCGTGGGCCGGTACGGGGTCGCTCTTGCCATTGGAGGTGCAGCCGTCGCGCTTTGGCATCTGGGGCTATATGTCGGTGTCATCCCGGAGCGGATTCAACCCTGTACCGCAGCAGGACCCTCCTGCACTGACGACAACCAATTGGTGTTTGGCGTCCCAATCCCGCTGATGGCGCTTGCTGCTTTTGGAGCAATCGCGGCGCTGTCCGCCCTTTCGCTAAAGGAAAAACACTCATGAATCGTCGTGGATTTATCCTCTCTGTCGCAGCCCTTGGTGTCGCCGGTTTCGGCGGTGCGACCTGGTTTGTAAACCGATCAGCCCCTGTATCCGAGACAGAAACCGTCGCCCCGGAATTGGCAGAAGCTCTTATCCGGCCGTACTCGCCCATTCTTGGTCCCGATGACGCGCCTGTCACCATCGTCGAGTTCTTCGACCCAGCCTGCGAGGCCTGCCGCGCGTTTCATCCGATCGTAAAGGACATCATAGCTGAGCATAGCGAAGCCGTGCGCGTCGTTATCCGCTACACCCCGTTTCACGGTGAGGGCTCTGAAGTTGCCATCCGCGTTCTTGAAGCCGCGCGCATGCAAGGTGTCTTTGAACCTGTTTTGGAAGCCTTGCTGCGCGATCAACCGCAATGGGCTTCCCATAGCGGCATGCGGCCGGAGTTGCTGATCGGGATTGCCGCATCTGCAGGACTGGATCCCGACGCCGCTCAGGCGCAACTTCTCGCGCCACAGACGACCGGCGTTCTCAACCAAGATCGAGCAGATTTACAGACAGTCGGTGTTCGCCAAACACCGACCTTTTTTGTCAATGGCATGCCGCTGGATCCATTTGGCGAAGCGGAGTTGCGCCGCTTGGTGGCGGCAGAAGTTGCTGCGGCTAACAGTTAACGAATGAGAAAAGAGAGAAGTCGAAATGCAGAAAATATTCCATGGCTTGGTTGCCATAATCTTGTTTGCATCTAGTGCAACAACCTCCGCTATCGCTGGTTCAGAGGACGTAGTTGTCGAAGACACTTGGGCGCGGGCGTCAGTAGGTGTTAGCCGCCCAGGGGCGGCATACATGACAATCCGCAATACAGGCAACGAGTCTGTGGCACTGACCGGCATCCGCACAGATTTGGCGATGATGCCTGACATTCACCAGACATCTACAAATGCCGAAGGCGTCAGTTCAATGGCACCCGCAGGCGAGATCGAAATTGCGCCGGGTGAATCTGTGTCGCTGGAGCCAGGCGGGCTGCACGCCATGCTGATGCACTTGCAGCGACCGATGGCCGAAGGAGAAAGCTTCTCTTTGACGCTCGACTTCTCGGATGGCGGTGAGATCGCCGTCGAAGTTCCAATCCTAGATATTGCCGCGCGCGGTCCAGAGGGCTGATGAACCGACGGACGGCCCTCAAATATTCCTTCACAGGTATCGCGGCGATTGCCCTGACACTTGTTATCGGGTGGTGGCAGGTCGATGGCCCCGGCGCGCCCGAACTAGCGCAGTTGCGACCGGTCGACCTATCCGAAATGGAATTCCGCCTCTCCGATCACGAGGGAGACGAGGTTGGACCCGATACCCTGATCGGTCGCCCGACGATGGTCTTCTTCGGCTTCACCTACTGCCCAGACGTTTGTCCGACGACACTGTCGGACATCTCCGGCTGGCTTGATGACCTAGGCGAAGAGGCGGAAGGAATGAACGTAGTGTTCATCACCGTCGATCCAGAGCGGGATACTGTCGAGGCAATGGCTAAATATGTCGGCTATTTCCATCCTTCAATACGTGGTTGGACCGGCCCAGAAGAGGAAATCGCGCGCGCGACACGGGGCTTCCGCGCACGCTATGAGCGGGTGCCGACCGACAGCGGCGACTACACGATGAACCACACCTCTAGTGTCTTCCTGTTCGACGCCTCAGGTTGCTTCACAAGCGTAATCGACTATCACGAGCCGAGAGAATTCGCGGTGCCGAAAATCCAGCTTGCATTGGATTAAGCAGCTTCTTGGAGAGCTCAAGGCTCTTCTTTTCAGGGCGAAATAATGTGAATTTGACAGATTTCGAACGTGTTCGAGGCGTATAAAAAAATCCCTTGAACCTCTAGTGACTAGAGGTATTAGACTTGGTGTGACTTTGATTCAAAAGGGCTTTCCAATGTCAGGATGTTGTGGGCATGACGCCAAGTTCGACGGCGTATCAGATGATTACAAGCGGCGATTGTGGATCGTCATCGTGCTGAATGCGATAATGTTCGCAGTCGAGATGACCGCCGGTCACTACGCAAAGTCACAGGCGCTTCAGGCTGATGCACTGGACTTTCTGGGAGACGCACTGACCTACGGCATCTCGCTTGCAGTGATCGGAGCTTCAATCCATGCGCGGACGAATGCTGCTTTGGCCAAAGGGGTGAGCCTGCTCTTGATGGGTCTTTGGGTGTTCGGATCGACAGTGTACCGCATCTTCTATGTCGGCGTTCCAGAAGCAGAGATAATGGGAGTCGTTGGCTTCTTTGCTCTTATGACCAATCTCGCAAGTGTTCTCCTGCTCGCCCGCTACAAGGACGGCGATGCCAATGTGCGCTCTGTCTGGCTCTGTTCCCGTAATGACGCGATCGGAAACGTCGCAGTGATGTTCGCGGCTCTGGGGGTCTGGGGCACGGCAACGGGTTGGCCTGATCTTATCGTTGCCGCAATAATGGCGAGCTTGTTCCTTTCTTCTGCATTTCAGATCGTCCGACAAGCGTTGGCAGAGCGGAAAGAAGCTTCGGCTCACACGCATGCCGAAGCGTGATGGGATTCACACTTGCTGTCTTGGGTCTAGGGATTGCTGGATTAATCTTTTCGGCAATTCTGAGGTCTAGAGCCTTGCCCACGCAAAGATTTTGGACACCGCTCAGATTTACACTTTGAACACCGATTTTTGGTTGGGTGCGTAAGCCTCGAGCGATCTTGACCAAACGCACGACAGGATCGGCGCTCGTCGACGCTGTCGCGTTTCTCTCTGAAAATCCTCGCAGCGAAGTTACACTGAAAGAAACCGAAAGGCTCTTACCCATGAGACACTTGACCCAATCTCTGACCATCGTTTTTGCACTTCTCCCGGCGGCGCAGGCTCTCGCGGAGGCAACCCCAATCGACGTTCGCAAGACCAATGGATGTGGTTGCTGTCTGTCTTGGATGAACCATCTCAAAGAGAACGGCTTTGCGCCAACGGGCCAGAACATGTTCGGCGGTCTTCTCCTGCGCTTCAAGCTCGACAACGGGGTGCCTCAGCGCATGGTCTCCTGTCACACCGCCCTCGTAGATGGCTACGTAATCGAAGGTCACGTACCTGCCACCGACATTCATCGCCTTCTTAGTGAACTCCCCGATGCGGTCGGCCTCGCAGTCCCCGGAATGCCCTATGGTTCGCCCGGTATGGGGCCGGAAGACGAACGCGATGCTTACGACGTCTTCTTGATCCAGAAAGACGGCTCGACCGAGGTTTATTCGAGCTACCCAGCAGGGTAACCGAGCCGAAAGATGGAATTGCTTTCCTCAGTATTGCCTAGCCTGCTCAGCAAGGTGAGCGCAGGCTGACTAAAAGTAACCAAAGTGACGCTACGAGATGCTGACAGTCAATAAACAAACACCCGGCACACTAGCTGTTGTCGCCCCCGTCGCAACTGATCAGGTCACCAAAGCCTGAGTTGTCGCGAGCGCCTATACCCTGAGATACGGAATCGCCGTCTTTCCCGGGTTAATTCTCACGTTTCATCGCGATGATGGCGTAACCTTTGGGCTCTTGGCCGTGCCACCTGGGGCGGCAGTTGCTACTTGGGCTTGCCATCTGTGTCTGGCTCACGATCATTATGCTTCGCACAAAGAGCAGTGTCGAAGCGGTTGCCTACGGGAAGGAAATATCTCTCGAGTCACAAGTCCGGATATTCTATAATGACTCTGAGGGAACCTATTTCGGCGAGCTTGCCGATCGCGCAAGTATGGACTTTTCTAAAGGTACCGCATCAAAATCAAGTTTCGAAATCAAACCAGCAAACACCTGCGGATGTTGAATCACAAAGAAGGTTGCTCAATCAAGGACTTGCCCGGCGCATGCACCTACCAACAATTACTCTATGCCGAACCTGCCGTGACGCTGATCCCGCCCTCCTCGAGCAAATCACCGCAACTCTGGAGGAATCGGGAGTGAAGGCAAGGTTGCAGCAGGTGGACTGTATGTCTGGTTGCCTGCGACCACAAACGCTGGCCGTTCGACAGAACGGCAAGACTGCCTATCTATTTGGTGAAATTACAGCGCTAGATTTGCCAGACATTCTGACGTTTATCCAAATGTATCGAGACAGCCCAGACGGCAACTTCGCTGATGCAAGACCACTGGGAAGCCTGCGTTTAAAGGCCATTGCACGCATTCCAGCAGAAGTACCATAGACCGCTCGCAACACGACGGGAAAAGTTCCAGTGATGAACTTTGGCGTCCTGGGCTCTTAGGACTACAACAAAATTCAATTTGGCGCTTTAGAACCCGGACATGCCGGTTTCCTACTTGACCAACCGCCGCTTTATGAGCCAGTAACGATCATTACGGTGTTCAAAGGTGCGGATGCACTGGAACTGAAACGGGAATGAGGACGGTGGACCAATTCAACGGCACCCAACCTCAACCGCCCCCGCGACTGTGAGCGGCGAGCTACCTTCCATTTCCACTGGCGCGAGAGCGCTGGGAAGGGGGATGGCGGCATCGACCCGCGAGTCAGGAGACCGGCCGTAAGTTGAACGTAACTTGCGCCGTCGGGTGTGACGGCAAGGAGGACTAAAATGACGACAAACGCGATCAAAGCATCCGCTGTAGGCTCAACCATTCTGCCTGCAGTGTTCGCTCTTATTCTGGGTCTGGGTATTATCACCGTGACCGGCCATGCTCAGGCTTCTGGTCTGCATGACGCTGCTCACGATGTGCGCCACGCAACTGGCTTCCCCTGTCACTAAGGCCATGTTCAGTCGTATTCTGACCAGCGCTTTGTTCGCTGGTGCTGCAGCAGGGCTGATGGCCGCCTTGTTGCAGCTTTATTTCGTGCAGCCCGTACTTCTCCACGCCGAACTCTATGAGGGCGGTGACTTGGTGCATTTTGGCGCTGACCACGTGACCGCGCACCCCGAATTGCCCAGCATGTTCGCTGAGCCGATGCGCGACGGCCTGAGCATCATCTTCACGATGCTAACGTATACTGGCTATGCATTGGCCCTTGTGGCGCTGATGTCGATTGCCGAGCAACAGGGTCGTGAAATTAACGGTCGCACCGGTTTGCTTTGGGGCTTGGCTGGCTTTGTTGCCTTCCACTTTGCGCCTGGCTTGTCGCTGGCGCCTGAAGTGCCCGGCGTAGCCGCGGCAGATGTCGGTGTGCGCCAATTGTGGTGGACTGCTACTGTTGCCGCAGCTGGCGTCGCCATGTGGTTGATCGCCTTTGGAGGCAACTTGGTGAGCTATCTGATCGCCGCTGGACTGCTGATAGCGCCTCACGTCGTCGGTGCGCCTGAACCCGACACGTTCGCTGGCCCGGTTCCGACGGAGATCGGCGCGCTGTTTGCCGCCCGTGCCTTTGGCATCGGCATGGCCGCTTGGGCGTTGCTGGGCAGCTTTGCCGGATACTTCTGGCAGGCGGAAGGCAAACGCGCGGGCGCGACTGCCTGATCTCTTTCCTCTATTGCTTTCCCGCCGGCCCCACCGGCGGGAGCTTTCATTTATTGAGGAGGACAAAATGTCCCGTTCTCTCGCGCTCTTTGCCATCGGGCTGATTTTTGGTGGTGGTGTCGGCTTTGTGATCGCCGCCAGCAGCGGCAGCACCTTTGACAGCCACGACCACGCTGACCCGGCACAACATGGCGGCAATGCGGAGATGGCAGCCCATGACCACTCCGCTGCCACAAACTTACCGGCCGACAGCAATGCCCCCAGCGTGGCGATCCAGATGATAAAAGATCCGATGGCAGGCTGGAACTTGCACGTGACACCGCAAAACTTCCGATTTTCTCCTGAGAATGCCTCTACTGAGGATATACTTGGTGAAGGGCACGCGCATGTCTATATCAACGGTGAAAAGCTGGGGCGTCTTTATGCCAACTGGTTACACCTCCCATCGCTGCCGGATGGCGACGTTGAGGTAAAAGTCTCTCTCAATGGCAACAGCCACAGCCCGCTAATGGTTGGGGGTGTGCCCGTCGAGGCCAAACTGATCGTTCAAGCAGACGATGACGGCTCCTGAGCGACATTTCAAATCTAGGTGAGTTTCGGTTACGGGGGTCTTGCGCCCCTGCTTTGCCTTTTGTTTGCAGATCAGAATTGAATGCACAATGCCATTCCCGGAAATTGCAATTGCGTTGACAACATCGCCGTTGGCTCATTTAGCTCCGCGAAAAATCCTTGAATACGCGAAGGGTCTCTTCGCTTACATGATGCTCGATACCTTCGGCATCGTGCTCGGCCACGTCTTTGGAAATACCCAGCGCGATAAGGAATTCCACCACAATTCGGTGCCGCTTTCGACAAGCCTCGGCCAATCGCCGCCCGGCATCTGTCAGGCGAATTGAGCGGTAAGGTTCCTGCACAATGAACCCCTCGCGTTTTAGCCGCGACAGGTTCTTGGACACAGTGGGTTGGGTCACGCCGAGACGCTCGGCAATCTCCACTGGCCTTGCTGAACCGTTCTGGTGAATCAGCTCTGAGATCAGCTCAACATAATCCTCAACAACTTCGCTTTGTCGAGCGGCGCGGGCTGCCTCGAAACCGCTCGCTTGGTCGTCAGGGTTGCGTCCGAAGGGTTGTGGTTTCTGGTCGGTCATTCTGCTCTCGGTGTCTATTGCTGGCGCGGAACCCTGCTTGCCGCACCCTAATGTGTATGCACCAGCAACGTGGGGCTTGACAATGACATAGACTTTTCTACAAAACTTAGACAAGGCTAATAACTGTAGACTGAACCATGAAACACTTGATTGCATCCGCCTTTATTGGCTTGCTTCCGCTTAACGCGGGGGCCACGGCCATTGAAGAAGCCCCATGGGCACCACGGGCAGCAGCCTACCGGCTGAGCCTATTCATGGCGAACCTGACACCCGTTCCCTGGGAGAAGATTGAAAACAATTGGACTGCTCCGGCACCCGGCAGCGCAGTTGCGGTGGAGGCACTGTCACGGGTATCGGGTAGCGACGCCCAGGACATTCGCGCAGCGCTAGCTGCGGAAGACCGGCAGGCCCTGTTTGCAGCCATTACAACGGCTTTGGCCAAAGGTATTCTGCAGCACCTAGAGGCGGCCGAGGCGACACTTGGCCAGCCTGAGGCTGCATTTGAGGTTGCGCAGTCTGCGGCCTTGTACCGCGCGTTCGAGGACGGCATCCTGGCGGCGGACAAGCAGGCCGCACACGATCTAGGCCGCGCCTGGCTGGTTCTGAATTCTTCTCTGGGTAGCTCCGGTATTTTGGATAATGGTGCTCAGGACCCAAATGTGGCGCGATTTGCCGAGGCGCGAACAGTTATCGTGGAGTACATTGAGACAAACTATTTGCCCTCGGTTTTTGTCGAACGTGGTAAGCTGACACCGGCACCGGAGAGCGCAGTGCGCTCCGGTACGCCGGTAATACTGCCCGCCACACTCCCGCCGGGTTCCAATATTTCTGATCAGCGCGAGCTACCCCGGCTGGTGCTCCAGTTTGAAGAGGCTGGCGAGGATGAGGCCAACCTGCCGCTTGTGGCCTATGGCGACATGCTGTTCGATAGCCCTGAGATATTCGGTTACCCAGCACGTGACTTGGGGATAGCCTGTTCCACCTGCCACAATCGGTCCGACGTAAACCGGGATTTCTTCATCCCCGGCCTGTCGAGCCATGCTGGCGGCATGGATGTGGACAGTTCCTTCTTCAATCCGATGTTCAACGACCGGGAAGACGATCACCTGGATACGCCGTCAATGAGGGGCATCCGCTTTACAGCGCCTTACGGGCGTGATGGGCGCGAGCCGAGCCTGCGCCGTTTTGTACGTAATGTGATCGTGACTGAGTTTGCCGGGGCGGAGCCAACGCCGTTCCAACTCGACGCGATGGTTGCCTACTTACGCGCCTTTGACTTTCTGCCTAACCCACAGATCGACGAAGCCGGGCTGCTGACAGACAAGGCCTCTGAGGCTGCGAAACGCGGTGAGGTACTGTTCAATACCGAATTTGCCGGGCTTGGCGACAGGTCCTGCGCCTCCTGCCACACCCCAGACCGGTTCTTCCGAGACGGGCAGACCTATAACATCGGCTCGGCCGAGCCGCCGTTCCCGGGCGGCACCGCAACCCCATTCGAAACGCCTACATTGCGCAATGTCAACTTCACCGCGCCCTATATGCATGACGGATCGCTGGCGACCCTAGCAGGCGTTGTAGACTGGTTCAACGATACCAAGGATCTGGGTTTGGATACGGAACAGCGCGCCGATTTAACTGCCTATCTGCAGGCGGTGGGAGATGGTGAGGAGCCCTACCAGCGCTTTGAAGGCCGCGACAGCGTGTTCCGCCTATCGTGGGAAGAGCTCACCACCTTTGCTTCGACGCTTGATACACTGATCCCGATGCGGGATGCCGAGAACATCGCCGTATTGATTGACACCGTTGCGCCGGACCTTGCGGCAGATGCGAGCGTTATGACCAATCAAAACGCCAAGCCAGAAATCTACCGATTTGCCGCAATTCTTCAGGCAGTTGGCGATGCCAGCGCCACTGGCGACTGGGCTGAGGCGAGCCGCCAGTGGGACGCTTTCAAAACCATGCAAGCCGAGATTGATGAGAGGATGTTCTGATGCTGTCGCGCCGTACCTTTTTTACCACTGCCGCTGCCGCCCTGACAGTGCCAGCAACGGCCTCTGCGGAGGAGGCGATGAAACTCGCCTTCATTCCGCAAGAAAACCCGGAGAAGCTGTTGGGGGATATCGAGGCGATCACTGCCTGGCTGTCCCAACAGTTGGAGGTTCCGGTAACCGGTTTTGTTACCTTTGATCATGCTGCGGCAGTAGAGGCATTGCGCAATGGCGATGCCGATATCTCCTTCATGGGCGCCTTGCCCTTTGTGCTGGCAGAAGACCAGATCGGGGCAGTGCCGCTTCTGTCCGAGGTTTACCGCGGCCAGCCGAGCTATGCGGGCCGGGTGTTTGTGCGCAAGGACAGCGGTATTGAAACTCTGGCAGACCTCCAGAGCCGCGACATCGCTTTTGCAGATCCGGTGTCGGAATCCGGTTATCTCTATCCGCTGGATCTGTTTGTGCGCGAAGGGCTGGTAGCCGATGCCGGCGATGCCGATCGGTTCTTTGGCCAGAAGTTCTTTGCTGGCGGTTATCAGCAGGCCATGCAGGCTATGGCCAACGGGTTGGTCGATGCGGCGGGGGCTAGCCAGTATGCCGACCTCTATCTAACGCCCAAACAGCAGGCTGAGGTCAAAGTGCTAGGCGAAAGCGAGCAAATTCCCAGCCATGCCATTATTGCCCGGCCTGGCCTGGATTCGGGCCTGCAGGATCGTTTCGTGGATGCTATGCTGCGCTTGAACCAGGCTGAGAACCAGTATTTGCTGGCCTATCTCTATGGTCCAGACGGCTATGTGGTTGCAGACCCCAAGGCCTATGACGGGGTCAGGCAAATGGCGCGCCGCTATGGTTATTTGAAATGACCCACGCGCTTTCCCTCCATGCAATATCGCACTGCTTTGACGGTGCAGAGGTGCTGCAGGACGTATCCCTGCAAATAGCACCGGGTGAATGCGTAGCCTTGCTGGGGCCTTCGGGTGCCGGCAAGTCGACCTTGCTGGCTTTGCTGGATGGACGGATCCGGGGCTGGCGCGGCAGAGCCGAGGTGCTCGGTAACCGACTTCCAAATAACAGGGCTCCGGAACGTGAAACTCGACTGAAAACCGGCTTCATCTTTCAGGAGTTCGCATTGGTCGATCGGCAGAGCGCATATCAGAATGTGATGAACGGGCGGCTGGGGCGGATGCACACCTGGTCTTCGCTTTGGGGGCGGTACGGCGCGGAGGATCACCTCAAGACGGCCATTGCGCTGGAGGACACAGGCCTGACGGATCTGGCGCAGCGCCGTGTGGATCAACTTTCCGGCGGGCAGCGCCAGCGGGTAGCAATCGCTCGCTGCTTGGCGCAGGAGCCTGAGCTGATCTTAGCAGATGAACCTGTCAGCAACCTTGATCCAGCCCATGCGGAACGCATTCTGGAACTGATCACCGATGCAGCACGAAAGCGCGGCATCACCGTTGCCTTCAGTTCGCATCAACCAGACCTTTCACAGCGCTTCGCTAGCCGTATCATTGGATTGCGCGCGGGCGCGGTGCTGTTTGACAAGCCCTCCGCGATGGTCGGGAACGACGACGTCAGCGAATTGTACCATGGAACAGTATCTAGTGACCGATTGCGGGTGGTAAGCTGATGAGTCGGATCTTGGTTTGGATCGTACTCGGGCTTGCAGTGCTGTGGGCTGCGGGAAACGCTGATATTGGCTTGGACAAACTGCCCGGAGCGGGGCCGAGGCTGGCAGAATTTCTAGACCGCATGATGCCACCAGACCTTTCTGTCTGGCCGGAGGTCCTTACAGGCCTGGCCGAGACACTGAGAATCGCCATTCTTGGTACGCTGTTTGCCATCGTCCTGTCAGCGGGGCTGGCTGTGCTTGCGTCTGAGACACTTGTACCCGCAGCCATCTGGCGCCCGGTGCGGGCGCTGCTGGCAGCAATCCGTTCAATTCCATTGATCCTGGTGGCGATGCTGATGGTGGGGGCCGTCGGGCTGGGTCCGTTACCCGGTATTCTTGCAATCACTTTTCATGCCACCGGTATGCTGGCGAAATTCTATGCTGAAGCGATCGACAATGTCGGTACTGCTCCGCTTGCTGCACTGGAAAGCGCAGGCACCAGCCGGGCGCAACTACTACGGTGGGCGATCTGGCCACAGATGGCTCCGGTGGTGCTCCGCGACACAGTCTTCCGCTTTGAACTGAACCTCCGCGAAAGCTTGATCTTGGGCATCGTTGGCGCCGGGGGCATAGGGCTGCACGTTCAGACTTACGTGCGTTCATTCCAATATGACAAGGCTGCGACTGTAACGCTTGCTATCATCTCTCTGGTACTGCTGTTCGAAGGTTTCAATACGGTTTTACAAAAGCGGTTTTCATGATTGGTCCGGCCTAGGAAGGTTGGGAGACTCGGGCATTGCTTTGCTTCACACTTCGAAGTGCTATTCAAAAAGCATTTCTCGCCGCGCGCCGCTGGTCAAGCCCATAGAACTGAGTGCCCTAACTCATTCGAAACCTGTATTTTTCTGTTTGAACCGTCTTTTTGAAGCTGTCAGTTAGGCTCAACGACACCATCTTTTTTGAGGCGCTCAAGAGCCACCAATTCCAAGCCAAGTCGGTTACGAATAGATATCAATTGGCGTCCCGTCTTTCACCATTGCGTAGATATCTTCAATCTCTCGGTCCGTAACGGCAATGCACCCGGCCGTCCAGTCGCGCTTGTTTGTCGGATCAATTCCAGGGCGTGGCCCCCCATGGATGAAAATATCTCCACCAGGGGAACGGCCCTGCGCCTTGGCGTATGCGGTGTCGGCATCATTTGGGTAAGATATCCCGATTGAAAGATGGAAAAGGCTGTCGGGATTGCGACGGTCAATAATGTAAGAGCCTTCCGGAGTTCGCCCATCTCCTTCGAACTGCTTGTGACCTTCCGGGGCGAAACCTAGACCCATCGAGAACGTGCGCAAAACACCATGTGCTCCGTCGAGGACGATCATGCGCTGACCCTTGTAGACGCGCAGCCGGGCCACTTCTGGCCCCCTGTAATTGCGGAACTTGCTCGCGCACCCGGAGAAAAAGGTAGCCACGACTCCTAGCAGGATCGTGCGACGTGGGACTTGAAAATTCACTGCTCAATGCCTCTCTGCTGAGGTCTCATTTGACAAAGACACTAACGAGGGTTGTCAGCGCCTTCAATTGCTGTTGCGAGCGAATCTAAGCCTATCCATCCGCAAAGCGGACATTCGTCGCTTTGCAGAAACGAGGTGGATGGGCTCTTTCCGGTCATTCGCCGCGAAGGCCATGAACAGCCGGTTTGGGCCACTTGCGGACAAAGTTAAAACGGGCGGGAAGCGGACTTTCATCTTAGCATGCAGGAAGCTCTACTTCGGAAAAATATCTGATTTAGGGCTTATCTGAAGGCGTTTATTATAAACGACTTGTTTTTCCATTCACTTGATCAAGATTTTGAGCTGCCTAATGGTGATGATGTGGATCATTCCCTGATGCAATTTCTAGGTGATGTGCTTGATGATGGGCTCCGATGGTCATTATACCAAAGAAACCAAGCGCAACGACGCGAGCGAGATCCTCGTCTGTTTGGACTTCAACACGCATGATCGCACCATCATTTGAAGGCTGTGAAGTAACCAGCCAACCGGACGCAGCTTGCAACATAGGTGCATGGGCTAAAGTCATGCGCTGTACGGCTTGCTCGACGTCTCCAGCTCCGAAGACAGTGAATTCGACTGAATTGCCCTCAACCTGAATGGCTACGGACGCCTCAGTTGTAACAAGTTCCATGTCGCGTAGATGTTCTCGGAGCGCCTGTACGTCTATCGTTTCCCAATCCGTCTTTGGGTCATTTGAAAGGATTTCAACGATCTCTGAAATCGCTGCGAATGCCGACTGGCCTGTCTCGACGGGATGGTTTGGTGTTTCATGGACATGTTGAGCAAAGACAGGGTTAGCAAACATGGCAACGATGACGGGGATGGAATATTTGATCATGAGGTATCCGCTCTTGCAGTAATATCTGCGCGCTTGATACAAGCTCGCCACCACATCACTTATGATTGAAATCATATGCTACCAGCGCCATTCAATTCTTTAGATGAGCAAGAGCTGTCAGTTTCGCACCTTTCCAAGGGTGATCATGTGTTTAGGCAAGGCGATCCAACAAAGGGATTGTTCTTCGTCATTTCCGGTGAAGTCTGTTTGACGCGCGTAACAGAGGCCGGAAACCACGTGACCATCTTCAATGCATGTGCAGATGACACGTTTGCCGAGGCGTCAATCTACTCTGAAACGTACCACTGCGATGCGGTTTGCTTGTCATCTTCGGAGATCGTTCAGATTTCAAAGAAAGCCATTCGAAATCGACAGCGGAAAGATGCTGCCTTCTCTGAGGCACTAACAAAACGAATGGCATTGCAAGTACAGAGCTATCGCCAACTCCTGACGTTTAACGCAGTAAAATCAGCGCAAGATCGGGTTTATCTGGCGGTCGCGTCGGGAATGCTAAGCGGCTCAGTTACCCAATTTGCCAGTCAAATCGGGCTAACGAAAGAGGCCTGCTATCGTGCCCTGCGAGATTTGACCAGCCAGGCTATGCTGATCAAAACGGGTCGAGGCAGATACATACCTTCGCGTCGAAACGATGATCACAAATATTAGGAAATTAGCCGAGAATACCTGGCCAATTATTCAAACCAGCCGCGATGTTTCCGGGAATGTCTTGCCGCCATAGTTCTTGCGCGCGAAGGTTGGCGTTGAGATAGAGCTTCCCCTCATGGATCGTCCATGCTTCAGGGATCGTCGGTGCCAGATAACCGCGAGAAGCAGCAAAAGCGCAATAGCCACCAAACACCGGAGCGTAGGTTTCAGGATCAGCTTTGAATTTGGATGCGTTGCGTCGGCTCGCGAAATGCCACTCAGCGCCGTTCCACGTCACTTTGTGGTCGGCCGAACCTGGCACTGGTTTTTCTTGCTCAAAATATGCAACTGGATCCGTGGCATTGATCGCCACAGGATTTTGAAAAACTTTGGGTTCTTGAGCCATCGCCATGGTCGGAAGCAGGGTAAGCGCAGTAGGTGTCGCGGCCAGAAGACCGAGCGTATTTCGGCGTGTCAGCATTTTAAGTTCTCCACAAGTTCAAAACGATAATAGGCGCAAAAGGTATTGTGTTGTGTATTTATTCCAACCCCGCAGCTGCCCACTCAACTTAGGGCAATTTGATATGTGAGTGTTCTTGGCTCAACTTAACCACCAAGAAGTGGACGGTGAGGAAGACAACAAAGAATCCTGCGAGAAGATCGTCAAAGTCCTCTAGCGTGACGCGCACAAACAGTCTTCCGCTGAGGAGAAAATCAGGATCGTCCTGGATGACTTACGGGGTGCTGCCCCATTAACTTTTCCGAGATCAATGACGGTCTCGCCAGTAAGCTATTGCCAGCGTTGCAACGGTAAAGCCGCCCAGTACTATCGCTGTCCAAGTCGCCGTTTGAGCGTCCCCATTCATGGCTTGGCTGCCCAAATGAGCTAGGAGAAAGCTCGCTGGAAGTATTCCTGCAAGAGTCGCAACCGAGAAACGCCAGAAATGCAAGTTACTGAGCCCTGCGGCATAGCTGATCATGTCAAAGGACAAGAATGGTAGTAGCCGACTGCCAAAGACCAGAAGCGTCAGAGTGTTTTGTGATCCCAGAAATCCTGATTCAATTTTTCGACCTATATGCTTTTCCACAAAAGCGCGCCCCAATTTTCGCGCAATTACAAATGCAGCCAAGGCCCCTAATTCTGCCCCGACAATAACCAGTAATGTTCCGAAAAAATGTCCGTAAGCTGCGCCCGCTGCTAACGCAATTGGGGCAGAGGGAATGGGGCTGGCAACGATTGCTATCGCTATCAATGCAACAATAAGCATCGGCCCCCAAAAGCCCGCACTGTCCACCCACTTCTCTATGTCCATTCCACTTGGCATCGAAACGTTCAAGTTTCGCCAAATTGAATTTGTCGCTAAGATGACAGCCAGTAGCGCCAATAAGAATAACGTAACTCTCAATGGTTCGTGCCTCACAAGTGCGGTGAAAGGTGACTACGGGTAACCTTGGGCGTAGCATCGAACATGCAGCTTCCACCTGATGGAAGGTCAAGGAGAGAGTTTACTTAACTGAAAATTAAGGTTTTCGACTCGGCGACTTTCAATCTCGAGACCAATGGGGACATGGTGCAAGGGAACCCAAAATACATCTTTACCAAGATGGCTTGAATATGTCGTCGTCTTTGGCAATTGGCATAGATTTCGTTACATTCTGAGACAAATCGATGGAAGCGCTTTGGGAAAGGCTCGTGTATTCGGAGGCAATGAAGGCAAAACCAAATATACTCATCGTTGATGATCATCCTGAGATACGTAACTCTGTTGCGCGCTACTTAACTCGGAATGGAATGTCAGTTCGAACCGCGGAAGATGCCGTCGAGATGGATCGACAAATTGGAGCCTCAGAACCTGATCTGATCATCCTTGATGTAATGATGCCAGGGGAAAACGGGCTTTCCGCCTGCGCGCGCTTACACGAAAGCAACGATATACCCGTTCTCCTTCTAACTGCATTGGATGGGGAAAACGACATACTTTCAGGTTTCCAAAAAGGTGCTGACGACTACATGTCAAAGCCCTTCAACCCTCCCGAACTCTTGGCGCGTATTCAGGCAATTCTCCGTCGCGCGCAGTCACCAAACCGTTCCGAAAACGCTTCCAATAAAATAAAGCTTGCGGGTAAGAAACTTCGGTTCGGAGGTGTCACTTACGACGTAGATGCTCGGGTTGTTGAACGACAAGATGGAAGAATGGAAGTTTTAACATCTGGCGAGGCCAACTTATTAAGTGTCCTAATCCATCATGCGAGGGAAACTCTAAGTCGCGAGGATTTATTGATGATGTCAGCGGGGCGAGTACCTGGTCCCTTTGACAGAACAATCGATAATCAAGTCAGCCGTCTCCGCAAGAAACTTGAACCGGATGTGCTAAGACCGCGCTTGATTTCAACAGTGCGTAATGGGGGGTACACGTTATCTTGCGACGTGGATGTTCTGCCGTGAACCCATTCAATTTTTCACTTAGAACCCAATTGGTGCTGCTGGTTGGAGCGGCGTTCATTGCTGGCCAAACATTGAGCGTTATATTGTTTACCGATGAACGGTCTCTTGCCGTGCAGGCTGCATTGGGTGCTGAGGCGGCGAGTCGTGCGGCAAACGTTGCAAGATTGATCGAAAGCGCACCGCGCGAACTTCATGATCAAATTGTGCAAGCCGCAAGTTCGCCTTTGGTACGATTCGAGATTAATCCCAATGCTACAGTTTCGGACGGTGAACACCATTCGGATGCCAGAGTGTCCGGCCGCATTCGCGCTCTAATGGGGGATAGTTTTAGTCGCGCCATTCGAGTCGAAGTACATGAAATTGAAGGAACGGTTTTACCCGTCCCAAACCTGACGCCTGATATGGCCGAATTGCATGCGAATATGATGCAAGGAACTTTGGCCGCGGTAGAATTGGAAATCTCAATAGCGTTGTCAGGTGGCGACTGGCTGAATGTAGGAACCAGATTTGAACGCCCTCCTTGGCAGGTTTCATCTGCCTCTCTCCTTTCGTTGCTTCTGTCGGCAGGTTTTGGTGCTGTTGCCGTGTTCTGGTATGTCATTGCGCGTTTAACCCGTCCACTGGTGGCGTTGACCAACGCTACGGATGCTTTGGGGAGAGGGGAGCAATTAGAACCGCTTGTTCCGGCCGGACCACCTGAGGTCAAGGCGTTGGCAACTTCGTTCAATACAATGCAGGACCGTTTGAAACGATTTATTTCGGATCGAACGATGATGCTAGCCGCTTTGGCACATGATCTTCGGTCGCCGCTTACGGCCATGCGCGTTCAGTCGGAAATGGTGGAGGACGAGGAAACTCGGGCAAGTGTAAGCAGATCTCTGGACGAGATGTCAGATATGGTGGAGGCCACGCTATCTTATGCGCGAGGCGTCGGTACGGACGAATCTGTGCAAAGCGTGTTGCTTGCCGATCTGTTTGAGCGGGCATGTGCAGATGTGAACCTGCAATCATGCGGCATGACTATTTCTGTGCGTCCAACTTCAATGACGCGCGCGCTGCGTAACGTCGTAGAAAACGCGCAGCGGTATGGGGGAGGGGCAAGTGTGACATGGCTGGCCAAAGATGAAAACTTGGAACTCTTCGTCGACGATTCTGGCCCCGGGATTCCTGAGGAAAAAATCCTAGATGTCTTTGAACCATACGTGCGCCTCGAACAAAGTCGCTCCAGAGGCACCGGTGGAACCGGACTGGGTTTATCTATTGCCAGAAGTGTCATCTTGGCCCATGGAGGGCAGCTTGAGCTGCAAAACCGTCCAGAGGGCGGATTACGTGCATGGATAGTTCTGCCAAATGTAATCAGAAGCAAAACCGTGCCTGAGTTAGACTTCGATACAAAATGATACACTACTTCCCTGCGACTGAATGTTAGAGAAATACGAGCAGTGAATTGAGGGCAGGAATGGTAAGCCGAGGCAACAAGTTTTCTCGTAGATGGTTTCTTTCGCTGGCGACTACCATTGTCGCCGCACCTGCGATTGTGAAGGCCGAAGCGCCAAGTGCTGGCAACGTTCGACGCAACACGTCGTCATTTGCTCTACATAACTGGCAAGATCACTTTGATAGTCTTGGAAACGGCATTTTGTTGTCGGATACAAACCGTCGCACGCTTCAACACTGGACAGCCGACGGTGAAATGAGAGTGTATCCAACTTCAGTGCCATTGACCGATGAACTTACGCGGCGCGGGTATACTGAGGTCGTGGAGAAGCGCGAAAATCCGAGGTGGCGACCAACACCATCCATGCGCGAGCGTAACCCTGAATGGCCGCCCGTTATCGAAGGGGGGGATCCAATGAACCCATTGGGCACCCGCGCGCTCTATTTGTCTTGGACCTACTATCGAATTCACGGAACTCAAGACACACGTAAAATCGGCCGCCGCTCATCAAATGGGTGCATCGGATTGTTCAATGAGCAAATCGAAGAAGTCTATGATAGAACTCCAATAGGTACGAAAGTTAAACTGATCTGATGAGCAAAGCAGGAATTTTTATTGGCATCGTCATTGTGGGGTCGCTTGGAGCGTTTGGGTTTAAATTGATGAACCCACCTGCGCCGGTAGGGCATTCAATGGAGCAGCCAGATTTGGGCACGATCAAGGAGGGCGAGCAAATTGTGCAAGTAGCTCTTCCTTCGGCTCTATCTGACGATGCTGAACTTGGGAAGCGCTTCTTTGAAGCTAAATGCGCTGCGTGTCACGGTGCCAACGCAGCAGGAAAAAAAGGTACAGCACCTCCATTGGTTCACAAGATTTACGAGCCATCGCACCACTCTGACGTTTCGTTTGTTCTTGCCGCTCAAAATGGTGTGCGTGCGCATCACTGGAAATTTGGGAACATGCCTAAGATCGAAGGGATCACTAAAGGCGAAGTTATGCTAGTGACCAAATACGTCCGTGAACTGCAACGTGCGAATGGAATAAACTAGACGTGACCGCTGCATTTTCACCCATAAGACTTTTTGCGGTTCTAATCGTCGCAGGCATCATCCTGATGTTTTTTTCAAGCGATGTTCAAGCACATGGAGTTTTGGAGGCCGATTCATACATTGAGTATTCCTCGGATCAGTTGGGTGAAGCAGCACATTGTCATGGCGCAGCCGAATGCGTTGTGACAGTATTTCTCGAAACTGTTTCGAACCGGAATGCGGCTAAAAAACTAAAATCACAATACATCTTAGTAACGAAAAGCACCTTAATCGGACTGAATTCGGGGCGCGAACCGCCAATCCCAATTATCTTTTTTTGATTGACAAAAAAAAGATAAGGAGATGGTGAAAATGATGAAATCTACAAAATTTGGTCTTGCTCTTGCAGCGACCTTGACCGCGAGCTTGGCACTGGCGCACGGCGGTGCGACCGGCATAGTGAAAGAACGCATGGACGGTATGGTTGCAATGCAAAAGGCAGTGAAAACTGTCACTCCAATCATGCGTGGCCAGGTCGATTATGATGCGGAAGCTGCGCGCGCGTTCGCTACGTCAGTCGTAGCGCATTCAGGTGAAGCGATGACGGAACTGTTCCCTGAGGGCAGCGGCGGTAAACCTTCTGAAGCGAAGGACCAAGTTTGGTCTGATTGGGAAGGTTTTGAAAAATTGGCGATGGATCTCGAAATTCTGGGTCAAGCGCTGTTCGAAGCAGCGGACAACGGCTTGTCTCACCAAGGTGGCTCCGGTGGGAATGGTTCTATGATGGGCGGCGGCACCATGATGAGTGGGCAATCGGCCATGGGCGGAATGATGGGCCAATCCGACATGAATATGATGGACCTTGAGATGCTCGTATCAATGCCCGCTGGCGCACTTTTTACGCGGATCAGCCAGACATGTTCTGCCTGCCATACAAAGTACCGGGCGGAGTCAAACTGACATGCGCCGCTTAGTATTGGGTACTGGAGCGATTGCCATGGCTGTGGCAATTGGTTTTACAGTCCTGACGGGTTGGCCCATCGGAGCGATGCCCTCGTCTGAACTTTATAATTTAACGGGCGACGTGAGCCGAGGAGCCTACCTTGCGCGCGCGTCCGGTTGTATCGCTTGTCACACCAATGCTGAAGGTGGTTCACCGCTGGCTGGTGGTGTTGAACTCAACACCCCTTTTGGGACGCTCTTTTCACCAAACCTAACAACCGACAAAGAACATGGTATTGGTGATTGGAATGTCGAGCAATTTGCTGTCGCAGTTCGCCAAGGGATTTCACCCGAAGGTCAGCCTTACTATCCTGCCTTTACCTATCCATTTTATGCCGACTTCACCGATCAAGATATCGTGGATTTATGGTCAGCATTTCAAACAGTTCCGCCCGTTGATGCACCGTCACGGCAACCAGAAATGGCCTTCCCGTTCAACCAACGGGCTGCTTTGAAATTATGGCGCGGTCTCTATCAGTTCGATCCACAAACTGAGCCGGTAGAGGGTAAAAGCGATGCCTGGAACAGAGGGCGCTGGCTGGTTGAAGGCGCCACTCACTGCGCAGCATGTCATACGACACGCAACCTTTTGGGTGGACGGAAAATCGATACGGCCAAATTTGCCGGATCCGACATGCTTCCTGGAGGTGGCAAAGCACCGCCAATCGATACCGATACGCTTGCTGAGCGAGGCTGGGATGCCGGCAGTTTGGCCTATGCATTGCAAACCGGCATCACCCCGTCAGGTGACGCTTTTGGGAATGCGATGGGTGAGGTTGTTCTGTTTGGAACCCAGTTTCTATCAACCGACGATCTCGCTGCGATGGCGGAATACCTAATGGATCTACCCAATTGAAAGGCTTATTAACATGCGATTGACGCGGCGACAGGCAGTAGGTGGCATGGCGGCCACCGCATTTTTGCCAACGTTACCTGCTCGCGCTGCCGGACCGCAAACCTTGACCGCTCAGGTTTCGGATATGCAGTTACTGCCAGATGAATACGGACGTACGACAATTTGGGGATATGACGGAACCATGCCGGGACCTGAAATCCGAGTTTCAAAAGGTGGCCGTGTTCAGAGAGAATTCATAAACCAGTTACCTCAAGCGACTTCAATTCATTGGCACGGCGTCCGTATTGATAACCAAATGGATGGCGTCAGCGGTTTGACGCAATCCGCGATCGCTCCAAACGAACGCTTTGTCTATGACTTCAAAGTACCAGATGCTGGCACCTACTGGTTCCACGCGCACAATCGCTCTGTCGAACAGGTGGCAAGGGGGCTTTATGGTGCTTTGATTGTCGAAGAAACCACACCTCCAGATATCGATCAGGAAGACGTACTTATCTTGGACGATTGGCTGGTCGATACTGCGACTGGGCAGATTGATAACGATTTCGACGCGATGCATGATCGAAGTCACGCAGGGAGAAACGGTAATTTTATCGCGACAAACGGCGTCGGTGGATTCAGCAAATCGGCCAAACAGAATGAACGACGGCGGCTTAGAATTATCAATGCAGCCAATGCTCGCATTTTTGAGCTTCGCCTTGATGGGATGGAAGGGTGGGTCCTTGCCTTGGACGGCATGCCTCTCAATAAGCCGGAACCATTTGGCGATTATCTTCTTTTGGGGCCCGGACAACGTGCAGATGTGTTTGTTGATATCACCGCTGAGACCGGTGAGGTGGCCCATCTTGTCTCGATGATTGATGATCGTGCGTTTGCCCAAGTTAGGTTCAATGTTACGGGCGAGGCCAGTAAAACCCGGCGATCAATACCTGCACCACTTGAAAGCAATTCAACTCCGAATGTCGCTTTACAGGATGCCATCCAACTTGATCTAACAATGGAGGGCGGTGCGATGGGCAGATTGCGATCTGCGTCGCTGGATGGCAAACGCGAGAGCTTTCGAAGTCTGATTTCAAAGGGCCAATTCTGGGCATTTAATGGGGCAGTGGGACGGATGGAGAACGGTCCGCTTGCTCAGCTCGAACGTGGCGAACACGTCAGATTGAAAATTCGGAACGATACGGTTTTCCCACATGCAATGCACTTGCATGGAATGCATTTCCAGGAAGTTTCTGAGAGTGGTCAACTCGGACCGTTCAGAGACACGACTTTGGTATTCGGAAATCAAACTCGAGAAATTGCGTTTGTCGCTGACAATCCAGGGAAGTGGTTGCTGCACTGTCATATGCTGTCTCATGCCGCTTCCGGTATGACGACACAAATAGAGGTGGTTTAATGAGGTTACTTGTCGCCGTCACGGGGGGCATCGCTGCAGTGTCAACCGCAGCGCTGTGGTTTGGAGTAGGTTCTTCCAACGCCGCGCCAACAAGTGGCAAAAAAGCGGATACCGTTGCAGGCAAACAAATATATGTGGACTACTGCGCCGCTTGCCATGGAGCGAAACTCGAGGGGCAAGAAAACTGGCGCAGCCCAGGTCCAGATGGCAAATTGCCAGCCCCGCCGCATGACGAGACAGGTCATACTTGGCACCACGCAGACCAAGTTCTCTTTGACTATACGAAACTAGGCGGTGCCGAATTAATGGCAACGCGAGGTATTGAATTTGCAAGTGGTATGCCCGGTTTTAGTGACCAACTATCGGATGAAGAAATCAACAATGTTTTGGCCTTCATAAAATCCACATGGCCTGACCGAATCCAAAAGATACAGGCCGAAAGAACGCAGGCCCAGGGAGATTAACCAAGTCATGCAATTAAAACGTCTTGCACCGCTCGCAATTTGCGCTGCTGCCCTTTTTCCACTTTCGCTTGCGGCTGACACGCTTTCCGAAGATCGGGTTAAAGCTTTGGTTTATGAAGCCATATTGGAGAACCCAGAAATCATTATGGAAGCGGTGCGATTGCTGGAGGAGCGCCAGCTCCAAGAGCAACAATCGGCCGCCGCCGCTATCTTGCAATCGGAACGATTTAAACTAGAGCAAGACCCGAATGCGATTGTGCTTGGCAATCCAGAAGGTGACGTCACAGTCGTTGAATTCTTCGATTACAATTGCCCCTATTGTCGCCGTGCAATGCCAGAGGTTGACTCTCTCATAGAGCGAGACCCAAATGTGCGTCTGGTCTATCGTGAATGGCCAATTTTGGGAGAGGGTAGCGTCTTTGCTGCCCGCGCCGCGCTCGCCGCACGCAAGCAGGGAAAGTATGAAGAATTCCACATTGCAATGATGGGAATGAAAGGTCGCGCAGAAGAAACAACGGTCCTGCGTATTGCTCGCGATGTCGGCCTTGATGTTGACCAATTGAGACGAGATATGGAGTCGCCTGAGGTTGAAGAACACATTCAAACTTCAATGGAGCTTTCCAACGCGCTCGGATTTAGCGGAACCCCATCCTTTGTTATTGGAGAGGCATTGATCCCGGGTTTCGTTGAGGCCGATGTTTTGATCCAGCAGGTCGAAGCTGTGCGCGATAGCGAAAACTGACTAATGCGCTGGTCGCGGCGCGCTTTTCTGGGAGCGGGAATAACAACGTTGTCTGCTGGGCGTCTGCTCGCAACAGCAGGCAGGCGCGATTACTTATTACGGCCTGAACCTGTCGTCGCCCATGTCGGCGGAGTCGAGCAAAATTTTCTGGGTTTCAATCGCGCATGGCCTGGCCCTGAATTGCGCGCGCGACAAGGAGATGGTTTGCATATCCGCGTCGAGAACGGATTGCAGGATGGCGTATCGGTACATTGGCACGGGCTTCGCCTGCCCAACAGGATGGACGGAGTAAATGTTCTGACACAGGACGTGATCCCGCCCAGTGGCGCCTTGGACTATAGGTTTAAAGTGCTGGATGCCGGAACGTTTTGGTGCCATTGGCGAAGTATTCACCCGGCACAACAAGACAGTATGCCCACATCCTGCTCAAAGGTTTGAGCTGCCAGCTTCAGTCCCTCGACGGTCGTCAGGTAGGGGAAAATCATTGCTCCGAGTTCCTGGTATGTCATCCCCGCGCGAATGGCCATCGCGGCTGTCTGAATGCTGTCGGCACCTTCCGGCGCAAGAATATGCGCGCCCAGAAGCCGCTTGGTTGCGCCATCTGCGACAAGTTTGATCAATCCGCGCGTATCTCTTGCAGCCAGGGCACGTGGCACATGCTCAAGAGGCAGAACAGAGGTTTTCACAGTGTGCCCCGCAGCAACGGCTTGCGCCTCCGTCATGCCCACACTGGCAACCTGGGGGTCGCTGAACACGACGGCAGGAATTGCAGAATTGTCGTAAGACAGCGTGTTGCCATTCAGGGCATTCTTGGCCGCTAATTTGGCCCCGTATGCAGCCATATAGACGAATTGGTCGCGCCCGGTGACATCTCCCACCGCATAGACGCCCTCGCGGCTGGTCATGAGTGCTGCATCGACATGGATGCCGCCATTTCCATTGATCCGCACACCAGCCACATCAAGGTTCAGACCCTGCGTATTGGGCACTCGGCCTGTGGCCAAGAGCAATGCCTCGGCGCGAAGGGTTTCTCTGCCTGCGGGGGCAGTAATACTCAGGGCCACTCCATCACCGTCTTGCTCCACGCGTTCGTATTGCAGTTCCGAACGAACGACGTTGCCCTCTGCTTCGAAATACGAGGTCAGAGCGGTGCCGATCTCTGGTTCCGACTCAGGCAAGAGTCCGCGCCGGGAGACGATTGTCACCTTCACACCCGCGCGGGCGAATACCTGGGCCAGTTCCACGCCGATATAGCCGCCACCCATGACGATGAGCGAAGCAGGGAGCGTCTCAAGCTCAAGAATAGACGTGCTGTCATGGAAGGGCACACTTTCCAGACCTGGAATTTCCGGAACATGCGGACGCGATCCGGTAGCGATGATGGTCTTGCGAGCCTGGACGGGGTTGCCCGCAACAGACAACTCGCCATCGTCGGAAAACTGAGCAGCCCCCTCAATGTAGGAGATGGCGTTGTAGTTTGGCAGGACGTCTGTGTATTTGGCCGCTCGCAGTTCTTCGACCAGCGCCTGTTTTTGGTGAACGACCGCAGCCCAGTCGGTTATCCGGGAAGATACTTCTATTCCATCGAACCGTCGCGCTGCTGTTGCGGAATGAATGGCTTCCATAGCCCGGATCATCGTCTTTGAAGGAACACACCCGACATTAACGCAAGTGCCACCAATCATTCCCTCACCGATTAGGGCTACGCGAGCGCCCTGGTCCGCAGCAGTGATCGCCGCGGAAAAACCGGCAGACCCTGCGCCGATTACAGCAAGGTCAAAGGGGGTGCTCGAGTCTGGAGAACAGCAATCGGACATGAGGTTAGCTTTCTGTGGAGCCGCTTTTTGGTGCGGTCGGGGAATTGGAACGGCGAACCAGGGCAAAGATCGTGATGCCGACGAATACAAGAAGCGCTGGGATCAGAACAAAATCTAGAAACCCCAACAACGCGGACAGCCCAACCGCGCCCAGCAACACGCCCAAGACCGGAGTGAAGCAGCAAACAGCGGCAACGAGAGTGCCGACGATGCCAGTGGTCAGCAGCTTGCTGTAGGGTTTGCGCGACAAGACCAGCCCTCAGGAGTCGTTGTTGTTTTCGATCAACTCAGCCGCATAACCGGCATTGGTTGAAGCAAGAGCAATTGCATCGGTCGCAGTCAGCGCGTCATCAAAAACAACACGAGCGGTGCGATCCTCAAGACTTGTCTCAACCGATTGGACGCCCTCGACAGAGGACATGGCCGATTGCACGATGAAGGGACAGCTGGGACAGTTCATTCCCGGCACTGAGAACGTGGCCGTTTGCTCTGCCGCAAACGCGGGTAAAGAAAATGCGGCAAGCACCGCGCTGAGGAATAGGTGTTTCAGTTGCATGGTGTTCCTTTCAAAGTCCAAGCAGGATCGGTGCCACAACGGGTGCGATCCAGTTCCAGAAGAGTGCTATAAGGATTAGGAAGGTCGAGACCCACAGGGCGGATTTCACCAACCGATTGGGAAGTGGGCGCGCGCAAGCCTCTCCTTCGACGCAGGCTTTTGGTTTGCGATAGACCATCCAGTAACCGTAGCCGAGAAATCCAAGCGTGAAGACTATGAAGATTGGCTTGTAGGGTTCCAAGGCCGTCAGATTGCCAACCCAGGCACCAGACACACCCAGGCTGAAAAGGATCAGCGGAACGATGCAGCAGGTGGATGCTCCGATCGCGCCAAGGACACCGCCAAATGCCATTAACCTGGCGGTTGTGCGGTCATCGCTTGCAACATGTTCAACGGTCTCGACCATGAAAATCCTCGTTTCAGCATTCGTTGCTTGATAATCTGGGATCTGTAGTGGCTACAGATGCAAGGAATATTTGATATGTCCGGGATCACGAACACGCGAGCCTATGGCATCGGAGCGATATCGCGGGAAACTGGGGTCAATATAGAAACCATCCGATACTATGAGAAAATTGCCCTGATGCCGGACCCTGGGCGAACCTCTGGTGGCAATCGGCAGTATTCATATGACCATCTCAAACGCTTGTCCTTCATCCGGCACAGCCGAGATCTGGGATTCAGCATCGAGGAAATCAGGGCCTTGCTCAGCATGGTCGATCAGAAGGATGTGAGCTGTGGCGATGTTCATCGCATAACGATGGAGCATTTGGGCACCGTGCGCGCCAAGATCGCCCACCTTCAGGTTCTGGAAAGCGCGCTTCAGGATATGGCTTCCGAGTGTGCTAAGGGCGATGTGCCTGATTGCCCAATCATCGAAAGCCTGTTTGAGATGGGTGTAGTGGAACCAAAGGCATAAGAAGCCGCCAAGCTCTTTCGGGGGCGGGCTCCGATTTTTTGCCCAAATAAATCAAGAGGTCCCGCCGAAAAAAATTGGCGGGGCCATCCTATGTCCCATATTCCGGAATGAGCCGCTCAAGCAGAGCACGCTGTTTTCATTTGCCGTTGCATTTACTGGGCGTGTAAGGGCTATTTAAGCTTACTTTCACCCATCATGTGGTCAGAGTTTTTGCCAGAAACATCCGCTTTAATGGCAGCTTCGATTTCATCCGCTGTAACTGCATTGACGCCATCCGCGTCCAACATTTGGTAGCGATCTACTATCGAAGGCCTTTGCGCTTGTCTGTCCCACGTTTCAAACTCTTCAAGGTCAATTGCACCGTCGCCATTCACATCAAATCGCGACATGATATCCGAGGAAGAAGCGCCATCGGCAAATAGCTGAGCGACCTGCGCCTGGGTTGAAGATCTGTCATGCACCTGGCCCATCATGGACATGTGCATGGTCATAATTGATTGCATCATTTGCATGTGGTCGCCGCCCATTTCTGCTTTGGATCCCATCTCTGCCATATCTGATTGATCCTTGAATTGAGATTTTGCGGTGTCTGCGCCAGCCGCATCGCCGTGGTGATTGGCATCTGCAAAGCTTGCAGGCGCGAACAACATGATGAACGCAATCATAAGGGTAAGCGTTTTCGCACTTTGGCTCATTGAATTCTCCTGACTTTTGGATGCCCTATAGATGGAGAGAGATTAGCGCTGAGCCAAGAAAACAGCGTCAGAATACAGGTAAGAACTTGTATCCGGCTTGCGTTACAAAACTCTACAATTTCAAAGTCATATACCGATCCAGCATTTGCTACATCCTCAGGTGCAGCGGCAAAAAGGATAGCCCAATGATACCTGAGATTGGTCACTTTGCACTCATCCTAGCGCTGGCACTCGCGCTGGTGCAATCGGTGTTGCCCATTTGGGGCGCGGCGCGCAACGATGGCGCGTGGATGCATAGCGCACAGTGGTCTGCACTGGGTCAGGTATTGTTTGTCGGTACCGCCTTTGCGGCGTTGATGACAAGTTTTGTACGCAGTGACTTCACCGTTGTGAATGTTGTGGAGAACTCACATTCGTTGAAGCCAATGTTGTTCAAAATTGCTGGCACCTGGGGCAGTCACGAAGGTTCATTGCTCCTTTGGGTATTAATTCTGGCAGTGTTTGGCGCCCTAGTTGCATTGTTTGCAGGAAATGTCGCTGAACACACCAAAGCCCGAACACTATCGGTTCAAGCTTGGATCAGCGTTGGTTTCCTGACTTTCATGCTTCTCACGTCGAACCCGTTTGACCGTGTGTACCCCGCTCCGATAGACGGACAAGATTTGAACCCACTTTTGCAAGATGTGGGGCTCGCGATGCATCCGCCACTCCTCTATCTTGGTTACGTCGGGTTTTCGATCGTATTTTCGTTTGCTGTCGCCGCTTTGATCGAGGGACGGGTGGACGTGGCTTGGGCACGATGGGTTAGACCCTGGACGCTCGCCGCATGGGTTTTTCTGACCGCGGGGATCGCGCTCGGGTCGTGGTGGGCTTATTACGAACTGGGGTGGGGAGGTTGGTGGTTCTGGGACCCGGTTGAGAATGTCAGTTTCATGCCTTGGCTGATGGGGACCGCTTTGTTGCACTCGGCCATTGTTACGGAGAAGCGAGGTGCATTCAAAAGCTGGACCATATTGCTGGCCATTTTGACATTTTCCTTGTCCCTATTAGGGACATTCATCGTTCGATCTGGGCTGTTAACGTCTGTCCACGCCTTTGCTGTGGATCCTGAACGAGGTCTTTATATTCTCGGGTTGTTGGCTGTTTCAATTGGCGGATCTTTTTCCCTTTATGCATGGCGAGCGCCTTCCATGGAGGGCGGTGGTTTGTTCAAACCGTTCAGCCGAGAAGGCGGATTGCTTTTCAACAACCTAATCCTTGCAACCGCCACCGGCACTGTCCTTTTCGGAACACTCTATCCGTTATTTTATGAGGCCGTGACTGGCGGGCAGAAACTTTCCGTTGGACCACCATTTTTCAATGCAGCGTTTATCCCGATGATGCTGCCCTTGGTGTTTGTCATGGGGCTGGGGCCATTCCTATCATGGAAGCGAACATCTGCAGGCGATTTAGCAGGACGGGTCAAGTATGTAGGTCTACTGGCAATTGGTTTCGGTTTGGTCGCTTGGTATGTTGCACGCGGTGGCCCGGTGCTTGGCTATCTGTCGCTTGCGCTCGCATCATGGTTATTGCTGGCTACAGTGCGTGAATGGATGCTGCGCATAAGGCTTTTCGACGTTCCGTTGATAGAGGCGATGCACCGCGCGAGGGGCCTGCCTCGGGCTGCATATGGCATGTCGCTGGCTCACGCTGGCTTAGCTATCGCGATCTTTGGGTTTGTCGGTTCAAGCGTCTGGAAATCTGAGCAGATCCTGTTTGTCACACCAGGAAGTAACATTCAGATCGCCGGATTTGACGTTACCTTTTCAGGAGCTGAGCAAATCAGAGGCCCGAACTACATCGCTGATCGTGGTGCATTAGTTGTTAAACGAAATGGTCAGAAAGTGACAACGCTTTATCCCGAGCGGCGCTTCTATCCTATCGCGCAAAGCACGACCACCGAAAGTGCGATACGCTCTACCCTAGCTGGTGATCTCTATGCGTCGCTTTCCGAACCGGCCTCAGAACAAGCCGAGGCAAAAGGCGCTTGGACGCTACGTATCCTTTACGAACCCTTGGTGAATTTCATTTGGCTCGGATCGGCCTTGCTGGTTGTCGGTGGCTTGGTCTCATTAAGCGACAGGCGGTTGCGGGTCGGAGCACCAAAAAACCGTAAGCTTCGCGCCCTGCCAATGTCAGCGGAGTAAAAAATGATCCGATTTCTTGCATTCGCTCCGCTCTTGATCGCATTGGTTTTCGGCATATTCTTTCTTTGGGGGCTGAATCCAAACCGCGATCCGAACGCAATTCCATCTGTTTTAATTTCACAACCAGCCCCAGACTTTTCCCTTGAGCCAGTGCCGGGAATACAGGTTCCAGGCCTGTCGCGAGCGGATCTGGAGGGGACTAACGGACCGGTCATCGTGAACGTATTTGCGTCCTGGTGTGTGCCCTGCCGTGCAGAGCACAAAGTATTGACCGCCTTTGCTAAAAATGAAGGTCACACGCTTTTTGGCATCAATTACAAAGACAAACCAGACGACGCCGCACGTTGGTTAAATGATCTAGGCAATCCCTATGAACGTATCGGCTCTGACTTTACCGGCCGAGCCGGGATCGAGTGGGGGATTTCTGGTGTTCCAGAGACCTTCATCGTCGGCGGGGATGGCACCGTTCTATATCGCTATGTGGGACCGGTCGTAGGGGAGCAGGCAGTTGCGACCTTCCGTGCCGCTCTCTCTGCCGCGATTGCGTCATCAAAGGAACCAGCTTTATGAAACGCCTGCTTCTTTGCCTAACCCTTAGCCTCGTTTTGACAGCACCGGTTGAGGCAGTCGAGCCAGACGAAATCCTGGCAAACCCTGAATTAGAGGCGCGAGCTCGCGAAGTTTCAAAGGTACTACGATGCGTTGTTTGCCAAAACCAAGATATCGATAGTTCCAATGCTGGCGTCGCGCGTGACCTGCGACTTCTGGTGCGCGAAAGGCTTGCTGCGGGCGACAGCAACGATGAAGTCATGGACTTTGTTCGCGCGCGCTATGGTGACTATGTTTTAATGTCACCACCACTAACACCCACCACCTATGCTCTGTGGTTCACTCCATTTTTTCTGGCTGCACTTTCACTTTTGGCGTTTTTTATGGTGATGCGTCGGAGGCGGTCGGCACATCCCGTAGAGCCTCTTACGGCCGATGAAGAACAGCAGGTCGTTCATTTCCTAAACAGCAAAAATCAAGGAAACGCGGAATGATCTGGCTCTTCATTGTCGTATTAACGTCGATTGCGATTGGCGTACTAGCTATGTCTTTGCGCGCCAGAAACTATCTGGAGCAGGGCTCGGATAGTACCGCTGCCATCTATGCCGACCAGTTGGCAGAACTTGAACGCGATGTCGCCAAAGGAATGGTCTCAGAGCTTGATGCCAAAGCCGCGCGCACGGAAATCAAACGTAATATTTTGCGTCAGACGCAAGCGGGTAGCAGTGCTCTGCATAGTTCAAAAAGGGTCAGTCGGTTTGGCATTGGCATTGCCATGCTTTTTGTACCCGTCGTTGCTGTCGGATATTATACGCAATTCGGCAACCCCGCCCTGTCCAACATAACCTTGGCTGAGCAACGTGAAACACGTGAGGAACGGTCGCAGGTAGTCGCGCTCACTGAGCAGTTGAAAACACGATTGGAGACCGATTCCGTGGGCGGTCCAAACGAAGGTTGGTTGCTTCTGGGGCAGACCTATATGCGTTTGGGGCAATTCGCAGATGCTGTAGATGCTTTCAGTTTCGTTTCTACGCGCCCCGACGCGGCGTCCTCTACGTTTTCGATGCTTACTGAAGCTTTGGTCGCGCAAGAAAATGGGATAATGACACCCGCTGCACAAGCAGCGATTGATAAAGCGGCTGTGCTCGATCCGACCAATCCCGCGGTCACATATTATCGGGCGCTGTCTCTGCAACAATCAGGGCAATCGGCAGAAGCCCATAAATTGATAGTCGCCCGCCTTGAGGCAGCAGATGGTTTTTACCCCTGGATGGAAACTCTTGTCGCGCAAGCCAATCAGATCGGGGCCGGGATCGGACGCGCTCCGCTTTCTTTGGAGCAGTTTGCGCCGATGCTGGCAGGGCGGGGACCAAGCGCAGAGGAAGTCGCCGCTGCAGAAGATATGAGTGCCGAAGAGAGGGCCAAGTTTATCCAGTCGATGGTTCAAAGGTTGGCCGATCGTCTGGCTGAGGAACCTGACGATCTTGACGGCTGGCTACGATTGGGCCGTGCCTACACCGTACTGGGTGACGAAAAATCGGCTAAGGCAGCTTATCACAAAGCCTCCAAGCTATCGGTTGCATTATCTGCAAGTGACCCAAGAAAGTCGCTTGCCGACAACGCGCTAAACGCACTTGGTCAGTAATCGTTAGCGTGCGGTAAGGTTGCTGAGCCGCGCACGCAATTCCGAAAGCCTGGCTGCTTCCAATGCATCAAGCACCGCAGAAGTTCCTAGAATCTCGGGAAGTATAATCCCATCAGGAGCGCCAGGTCCGTAGACCGCATTGAACGGGATACCAAAGCGGTTGTTGGACTGAAGGTAACGGGCAATCTTCTCATTTGGCCGTGTCCAATCCGCTTGCATAGCGATGACACCATCTGCATTCAGAGCAGAAGATACAGTTTCTTTTTCTAGGATGAGAACCTTATTAGCCTTGCAGGTCACACACCAGTCAGCTGTGACATCCACAAAGACGACATGTCCGCGCGACACATGTCGAGCGATATCAGCACGGTCAAAGGGGATCCAATTCAATGAAGAGGATTCGTTCGCCGCAATTTCTACGTCAGAGGAATGGAGAGCAGAAACAACAATTAGAGCCAAGGATAGGGTAGGGAGCGTCGCGAGGATCAGACCGCGACCGTATCTCCGACTGCTGGCAAAAAGTGCGACGATTATCGCGCTAGCAAGCAAGGTCACCGATGCAGCCGATAGGCCTGCAACACCAATCATTACCCAGGTCAGCCAAGCCACTGTTCCGACCAACAGGAGAGCCAAAATTCTTCGAACCCAGACCATCCATTGACCCGGTTTCGGCAGGGCGGTCGCAAAGCCAGGTCGTGCAGCCATGGTCAAATATGGAAGCGCTAACCCCAAGCCAAGCGAGGTGAAAATCACCGCGATGTCCAGATTGCTTCCCGTTAGTGCAAACGCGACTGCCGTTCCCAAGAATGGAGCCGAGCAGGGTGTAGCAAGCATGGCGGTAAAGAATCCGGTGAACACGTCACCAAAATGAGTAGAACCTCCCGCTCTGACCATTCGCGTCTGTAGGGCCGCCGGTAGAGAAATCTCGAATGCGCCAAACAGATTCCCGATGAATACCATCAATAATGTTATGAGGACGAACAGGAAGAATGGGTTTTGAAACTGGATACCCCAACCAACTTTCACACCAATATATTTCAATGTGATTAGCAAACCAGCCAAGAGCCACATGAACAACATGACTCCAACCGTCGTCGCCAGTAGACCCGCTCGAGTTTGGGCTTGAGACTGCCCTGCACTGGTGACAAGCGAAGAGACCTTGATCGCCAACACAGGCAAAACACAGGGCATGACATTCAGTATCAGCCCTCCAACAAGTGCGATCGTTGCAAACCAAGCCAAAGTGCCAATTGTGCGACCCTGAGCGGATGACGCATTTGGTATCGCAGGGGGAGCTTCAAGGCGTTCAGGCCTCACACGAAAAGAGCCGTGCATTTGATCAGTGACTGTCAAAGAAAGAGCCGCTGGCTCCGGCCCAACAGCATTTATCGGAAAGCGGGCCCAAAGTAACTTGCCGCCATTGTTCATTCTAAACTCGGGTTTTCCGAAGGTCGTACCGTCTCCAAATTCTGGGAAAATGTCCGGCTCAAGGAACGCCTTGGATGCGGTGAGTTCAGCTATTAGCTCGGTTTGATCCGGGTCGATGTAGACTTTTGTCGACAAAACGTCTCGCGGCATTTCTTGCGCTGGAACTGTCGCGAGTGCCTCGGCAATTTTCTTGGCCGATATGTCATCCAAACCGCTCCCTTGCGGAAGTGCATGGCTTAGGTTCACTTTCGCTGGGACACAAATGTCTGAGCAGATGAGCAATTCGAGTTCGAGCTCGAACAACACCTCAGAACCGGGTGTTTCCAGAGAGAACTCAAGTGGAAAAACAACCTGCGTTTCATAGCCGAAATTTTCTATTCCAAAGGCCGTGAAGCGTTTGGGGGCTGGCCAAAGTTGCCGTACGTCGGCCAGGTTCGATGAACCTTCCCAATTGAACTGAGGCGGCACACCGACTTCGCCTGGTGAACGCCAATAGGTTTTCCATCCGGGTTGCAGATCAAGTACCAGGCCGCCTGATAAGGTGCGAACTCCCGAAGCGACGCCATCCTGAGCGATGACTAGTTGCGCCGAGAACGCTGGAGTTTTTTGAACGTCACTTCGAGCCGCACCGACTACCGCTGCGCTTCCTACCAAAAGAAGTAAGCCAAGAATCCCAATACTGATAAGCTCAAAAGCGCGTTGCAACATGTTGTGATTACTTTCCCACGACGTGGAAACCACTTCGACCGTCTTCGCAGGTGATTTTATGAACGCCAGTTTCCGAAACATCCAAAATACGACAACCGGGCAAATCTGAAATCACGATTGATGAAGACGAACTTAACGCCCTTTGGACACCGGTATCAGGGAGGCAGGCACAGCCACCGAGAAACAGGCATAATGCGGTGCGGGAAAACCGACGCATCCCTCCTAGCTTTTAGCCGAGATGCGTTCAGGCTCCAATTCGGCGATCTCATTGCTAGTTTCCGTTTTGGTTTTAGCGTTCCCGTGGCATGATCGTCCCATAAAGGCGAACATGGCGACGTGTACACCGATACAGAGCGCAATCGGGGCGAAGACCCCAAAGTTGTTAGACAGTCCTGTCAGAGTGCCACCAGCTATAAAATAACCAGCAACCGGGATCAGCATAATCGCGCAGCATATCACCATGCCTGCATGCATTACACCAAAGCCTTTTTTCGCCGCCTTCTCTATCGATTCAGCCATAAAAATCTCCGTCGCTTTTTGGGTTTATGACGACTTCTAGCCCGTTCAAGTCAAGAATACATTTCGCGACATTTGATGACAGTGGGTTCCCAACCCTTTGATTTTCAGGCTATTACTTTTATTCAGTGTGGAGTTTGGAAATGAAAAATTTAACGCGCAGACACTTTGTTGTTGGATCGGCGACACTGTTTTCGGCACCCTTGAGTGGGCCTGTTTTTGCTGCTCCGACTTCTCCTCGGCATATGTGGGACAAATGGGATGCCCAAATCACACCAGCTGGGTATATCCCTGCCACCTCCAATCCATGGGGTATCCATAACCGTTTTCTTCCGGTGCGGGTTGAAGCTAAGGAGGGTCTTGTTCCAGGCGACATCCACGTAGATGCCGTTGGAAGATATCTCTACCATATTGAGCCTGAAGGCGATACCGCCATGCGTTACGGCGTGGCTATCGCTCGGGGGTCATTATACGAGCCGGGAACTTATACTATCCGTCGCAAGGTTAAATGGCCGACATGGCGCCCAACAGACGCCATGATAAAACGTGACCCTGAACTTTATGAGCAACATGCGGAAGGTATGGATGCCGGTCCAAACAATCCTCTGGGCTCGCGCGCTCTATATCTCTACGTTGGAAATCGGGATACATACTTGCGTATTCACGGATCTCCTCAGCCAAGATCTATTGGCGGACGCGCAAGTTCAGGGTGCGTAAGGATGATCATGGCACATATCAACGATCTGTACCCAAACGTGAATACTGGCAATACCGCTTATCTTTACCCGCCAGAGAAAGTCATCGGCGGGTAGTCTTAGTCTTATTTCGGCGTTGCTGGAGGTGTTAGCTGGCAGCCTGGCAGATCGGGTTACCCTTTGGCGTTCTCAAAGGTAACCAGGTATCTTCAACCGGTCCATTGTGGAGGTACCAGAAGCAACTGTCATTTGCATCGAGCCGCACTTTGTCGAGGTTTTGGTAAGGTGCTGCGAGTTCACGAACGGGTTCTGGTAACTCTCGAAAGGCGCCGTCTTTATCGAGCGCTGAGTTTGAAACGCAGCCGGTTAAGATTAGTGCTCCGGATGCAATCGCAACTGCTTTCTTTGGCGTTTTGTTTTTAGTCATGTAGTCTCGTTGCTTTCAATTGGAGAAGCAGGATAGCCCGCATTTTCGAGAACATTAATCCATGTTTCGTTTGCTAATCCAGATTTGATCTCTGCTGTTTTTGAGGCAAGTTCTGTTTTTACAATTGCAATGGGATCCTCGGTCAGAACTGCTTGCTCAATGGCAGATACACAATGACCACAGCTCATGTTCGGTATTAATAGCTTCAATTTACTACTCCTTTTTTTACCTAATGCGGCTTCCAGTAGGGGGAAGGTCAAGGCTGAATTGAATGAGTTTTCAATGAGGTGGAGAGAAAATATCAACTGACGACAAAAAATTGAATTGAAGTCTTGAGCTTCTAGTTACTGGAAGCCCTATGTATCTGTCAGGTTCAAAAGAGGCTGATCGTTATGGTTAAAAAAACGCAAGTTACAATGAGTATTGAAGGAATGTCCTGTGCCTCTTGTGTAGGGCGGGTCGAAAAAACTCTGGCAGCTCTAGAAGGGTTTTCCGACGTTTCGGTTAACCTCGCTTCAGAGGAGGCCCGAGTAACTGTAGAGCGTCCCGAACTCTTGATTGCAGCAACGCAAGCACTCAAAGATTTGGGCTACCCTGCACGAACCTCCCAAGTCACATTGAATATCGCATCTATGTCCTGTGCATCTTGTGTGGGTCGTGTCGATAAGGCTTTGGCAGAAGTGTCCGGTGTCTTGTCTGTTACGGTTAATCTTGCGGCGGAGACCGCAGTGGTTACGTACATAGACGGTGCCGCAACAATTGCAGATTTATTGTCTGCGTCTTCAGGAATTGGCTACCCGGCGGAGGTTGCTGAATCGAATACCAGCCAGTCTCGGATGGAACGAAAAGAAGAAGAAGCTAGCGATTTGCGACAAGGCGTATTAATCGCCGCTGCTCTAACCCTTCCGGTCTTCGTATTGGAAATGGGCGCACACTTAGTGCCAGGCTTTCACATGGTCATTGAAAAAACCATCGGAACGCAGACCTCATGGCTCATTCAATTCGTTTTGGCTTCAGTCGTTCTCTTTGGACCGGGCAGGCACTTTTTCACGAAGGGTATTCCAGCGTTACTTCGTGGCGCGCCAGACATGAATAGCCTTGTTGCCGTCGGGACAGGTGCCGCATGGAGTTATTCTGTCGTGGCTACGTTTTTACCAAGTCTGTTGCCCGATGGAGTGCGAGCCGTCTATTTTGAAGCAGCCGCTGTGATCGTTGTTCTCATACTTATCGGCCGCTGGCTAGAAGCGCGGGCGAAAGGACGAACCGGTGCCGCAATCCAAGCGCTTCTAGGTCTTCAAGTGCGTACAGCTCGCGTTCTTAAAGACGGTAAATCTGTCGAGGTTGACGTCGATGCGCTGGCCGAGGGGGATACAATTCTTGTTCGTCCGGGTGAACGGCTTCCAGTTGACGGCGTCGTCGTTGACGGTTCCAGCAATGTCGACGAAAGTATGATTACAGGTGAACCTGTTCCGGTTCAAAAAATCGCTGGAACTAGTGTCACCGGCGGCACTGTCAACGGTAGTGGAAGTCTGACCTTCCGTGCATCACGTGTAGGCGCAGATACGACCCTCTCGCAGATCATCCGAATGGTCGAAGAAGCACAGGGTGCCAAGCTGCCCATACAAGGTTTGGTTGATCGGGTTACTTTGTGGTTTGTTCCAGCAGTGATGGCTTTGGCTGGCCTCACAGTTGTCGTCTGGCTCGCATTTGGTCCCGACCCTGCATTGACCTTTGCATTGGTTGCAGGTGTGTCTGTGCTGATCATTGCCTGTCCGTGTGCCATGGGGCTGGCAACACCTACGTCAATAATGGTGGGCACTGGTCGGGCAGCAGAAATGGGTGTTCTGTTTCGCAAGGGTGATGCTCTTCAGCAACTCGCAGAAGTTGATGTTATCGCGCTGGACAAGACAGGTACGGTAACGGAAGGCAAGCCGACTTTGACAGATGTTATCGTAGCCGAAGGCTTTGAACGCCAAATGGTTCTTGGTTTGATTGCAGCGGTTGAGGAACGGTCTGAACACCCAATTGCCGAGGCTATTGTTCGTGGCGCTCAGGATGCTGGAATAACCGTTCCCTCAGCCTCGGGCTTTAGATCTGTGACTGGTTACGGTGTCGCAGCTCAGGTTGAGGGACACGAAGTAATGGTTGGCGCTGATCGTTATATGATTAGGGAAGGTGTAGACATTGCAGCCCTTATCGAAGACGAAAGGGATCTGGCAGGGCGTGGGCGCACTGCACTTTTTGCAGCCGTCGATGGAAACCTTGCGGCGGTTATTGCGGTGGCGGATCCAGTTAAAACTTCGAGCCATGCAGCAATTTCCGCACTGCACAATCGGGGCTTCCAAGTGGCTATGATCACGGGAGACAAGCAGGAAACCGCAGAAGCCATCGCACGCGAGACCGGGATTGATCATGTGATCGCGGGTGTTCTCCCGGATGGCAAGGTAGCTGCTCTGGAAAATCTAAGCGCGAATGGCCGCAAAGTCGCGTTTGTCGGCGACGGCATCAATGATGCACCTGCGCTCGCTCATGCCGACGTTGGGATAGCAATTGGTACAGGAACCGATGTCGCGATAGAAAGTGCCGATGTTGTATTGATGTCCGGTGATCTGCGAGGGGTGGTTAATGCGGTCGAGGTTTCGAAACGCACGATGTCAAATATCCGCCAGAACCTCGTATGGGCATTTGGCTACAATGTTGCGTTGATTCCGGTTGCGGCAGGAGTGCTGTATCCCGCATTTGGGCTTCTTTTGTCGCCGGTATTCGCGGCTGGCGCAATGGCACTATCGTCGGTTTCGGTGCTTACCAATGCCCTGCGCCTTCGCGGTATAGTTCCGGCCATGAATGAGCAAGCGAGAGAACGAGCCTTTCGTCCAGAAACTCAGGCGCATCCAGCTGAATAGGAGACTATGAAATGAATATTGGCATGGTATCAGAACGCTCGGGTCTTCCATCCAAAACTATCCGTTACTACGAAGACATCGGTCTAGTCCGACCACTACGTGGGGATAATGGCTACCGGGATTTTCGCGAGACAGATCTGCACAAACTGGCATTTCTAGGGCGCGCTCGGGCGCTTGGGTTTTCCATAGAGGACTGTCGAACACTCCTCAGTCTCTATGAAGATGAAAGCAGAGAAAGTTCGCAAGTTAAGGCGGTGGCCGAAGAACATTTAAAGGCAATAGATGGGAAGATCTTACAGCTTCAAGCGATGCGCACGACGCTGTCGCACTTGGTAGAGTCCTGCCATGGTGACAACCGGCCGGATTGCCCGATTTTGGACGATTTGGCGGACGGATCGACTGAGCCATAGTTGGTAAGCATATAGCCTAATTACGAGTGATTTGGTGTGAGTGCGGTGGTTGAGCGTACTGGCTTAGATCATTTAGTCGACGTTCTGCTCAGGAATTGTATGCAATTGGGTAAACATTCAAAGAATTGAAATAACGGGATGCAAAGAACTGAATGGACAGGTTATGAAGTATTTAACCTTTGTTGTGTTGCTCTTTTTCAAGGCGACAAGTGCATTTGCCTCAGAAACCATAACGTTTGATGGTTCTTGGAAAGAGCAAGGCTTTTTGCGGCTCTTTTCCAACGATTATCTGCAGCGTGGACGTAAACTTGATGTGATTTCTGACGACACTGTTTCAGTGTTGTGGAAGCCCTTGAATTCGTCTCTCCACTCTGTCGAGACCGCCAGTTGGCTTTGGCGTGTAACGGAAGGCGTTGTCCCAACAGATCTTACAGTCAAGGGAGGAGATGATCGGAACTTAGCGATCTATTTTGTCTTTGTTGATGTGGATCGGGTCAATCGCCTAACCAATCGAAACGCAAGAAGGATCCTCCGAGAGGATAGTGCTCGTGCTGTGGTATACGTATGGGGGGGAGAACATAGGGAAGGTGCAATTCTTCCGAGCCCTTACTCACCACAACTGCGCTCAAAGGTTCTGCGTGTTGCAAAAGTTGGAGAGTATTCAGAGAGCGTAGATTTATTGAGTGACTTTCGACAGGCATTTAGTGCCGAGCCTGGGGCGCTGATTGGGCTAGCCGTTTCCGCCGACAGCGACGACACAAATGGTTCCATTTTCGCATCAATCGAGGATCTTAAGTTTAAGTAGTGAAACGGGAAACCAAGCACATTCTGAAAGTTAAGTGGTTGCAGCCGATGGCTTTGGCAAACCCATCAATAAAAAGCGAAGGGTTATTTGGTAATCGCCGCGCCATGATCTGACAAAGGAAGGCTGAGCGATTTGAAGCGCATGGCCTGAACTTGATTGGTATGTGACGTAGCCCCAGTCATTGCCGTGTCCTCCCCGCTGAAAATACTCCGTCCTTGGCCTACACCATTTGTTGTTTCAAACATCGCGTCATCGGCCAGACTTGCGAAAAACGCCAACACTGGTGACAGACCTAAGCTCGATCATGTTTGCGAAAAACGTAAAGTTTGTAACGAACACATCGCCAACGTACGGCAAGAATCACCGGTAAGCGCATTTCCAGATCGCCCAGTTTTCTTGATCCTATCACCTAACCAGCCTTGCGCTGAGCACCAAAAATCCAGCTTTCCACCCACTCTTTTCAAAGTTTTTTTGCTCGAAAACCCGTTTGCGAAAAACGCCGCTTTGGGCCGCGCCTTTTTTGCTATCTTCCCGACCACATTGAAGAATTACGATTGATGTGGGTTTGCGAAAAATCGAATAAAGTCGTGTAATTTCAATGTATTGCCTTGGGTGCTCCGCAAGGCCCCTCTTTTCGAAACTGAATGTTCATGCTATGTTCTGTGCGGCGGAGGGGATTTCTCAGCCGCCAAATCACCGCAGATTGTTTGGTCTGAAACACGGTTTTCGTGAACGCAATTGCTTTGCCTGAAGGAGGATGAATATGCCTAGTCAGCAGCTCCAAGAGAGTTGGCCACGTACGGCATTTGCCAAGATCTCTGATTATTTGGAGTTCCTTGCAGACGAGAACGACTTGCCTGCGCTGCCGTCGGCAAACGGACGGGACGGGGAGAACATCGGGGATTTTGAAATCTTCCATAATGGAGAGATGGATTTGAGGCTCTTCATTCTGGTGCTTCTTCTCAGCCGTGCAATCTCCAAGATGCCTCGAGATATCTTCCGGGATAAAGCCGTCACATGCATCCGGACAGATCTGCCTTTAGATGACTGCTTCAAAGCGCTGACAATCCTCGCCCCGAGAGGCAAAAGGATAAGAAGCGGTCGCTACGGTATGCGAGACTCAAGCGACAGTATTTACCTACGCCAAATCGACTGCACCACAAGTACTGAGCGCAACAATGAGGAGCTCAAATCTCTCTTCGCACGAAGGGAACCAATCATTTTGGTTTTAGAACAAACTGGTGAGCCAAAGGATCTTCTCCCACAGTGTTCCTTCGATGTCATTGAGCTTCAACCCGTCACCCGTGAGATCGTCGGCATAACGCTTGCATTCGAATACCCAGGCCGCGATCAAAATGCACTTGGTGATGCACTGCGTCAATTACCTGAAGACAATGATCTTACGGGTCTGTCTTTTGATGATTTGATCATGGCGTTCCGCGCGGAAACTGCATTGGACGCTATTAATCAGATCAACACTCTGCTCCAAGATTTAGACGCAGATGCTCCATTCCAAAAAACTGTCAACGCGGATGAGATCGCAGAGGCCGTTGTGCCGCTCGATGAGCTCGTCGGGCTTGGCTCCGCTAAAACTGCAGCCCAGGACATTGTGGTTGCGTTAGAGGCCTACCGGGAGGGCCGTTTGGATTGGCAAGATATTCCACGAGGGCTTCTCCTTGTTGGCGATCCGGGAACTGGAAAGACTGAGCTTGCGCGGGCCATGTCGCAAACCGCAGGCCTCTCTTTTGAAGCGGCATCATATTCCGAATGGCAGCGTGGAAATCATCTCGGATCCTTTCTGAAGGCCATGTCTGACTCATTTGAGAGCGCCCAGGCAAAAGCACCCTGCATTTTGTTCATAGATGAGTTGGACGGTTTCCAACAAGACTTGCTGGGTACGAACTCAAGCTACGATCAAAAGGCGACCAAAGGCTTGCTTGAGCAGCTAGACGGTATCCGTGGACGTGAAGGAATAGTGGTAATTGCCGCTGCCAATCGGCTTGGGGCCATTCCAGCATCAATTCGTCGTGCCGGACGGTTTGATGACGTTGTGAACATTCCATTGCCAAGCTTGGCCGACCTGGCGGTGATCACGCGCCAGCATTTGAGGCCTTCTGAACGCGATATCGATGTTGAAACATGTGCGGTTCATGCTGTTGGCAAGACCGGTGCAGACTGTGCTGCGGCGATACGCAAGGGGCGCGCTGCTGCTCGACGGTCAAGTCGACCGCTTAGGACAGAGGACATCACGCGCGCGTTGATTGGTGAGCTTATGGGCTACCCAGAGGATGTCCGTTTTCGGATGGCAGTCCATGAATGTGGGCATGCTTTTGCGGCAAACGCATTTCCAGAGCTGTCGGTCGAATACGTCTGTGCATACCCGCAGAGCGCGAAATGCAACGTATCTGGGCAGCTGCCCATCCACACCACCGAAACCCTACACAGAGATCGCGTCATATGGGCGGCGGGGCGCGTTGCTGAAACTCTAATCTGTGGGTCTCCGTCCAGTGGAGCTGGAGGCGACCATAGGTCTGACCTGGGCCGGATCATGTTCTCGGCGGCCAATGAAATCGGTGCATACGGGTTGGGACAAAACGGGCCCCTTTGGTTGGGTGCCAGCTACTCAGACAATCTGTTCAAGGTCGTCGCGCGCAATCATCAACGCGAAGTCGCGGAACTCGTGTCGAGAGCCGAGGCAGCGGCGCGACAGCTGCTCGAACCGATGGTGCCCCAAATTGTCACTGCAGCCGAAGAGCTCATGAAATCAGGTGTACTGGCTGGTGATCGTCTCGCCAGCCTGCTGTCAAACGATAAGTCACCTACGCCCTTTTTCTGACAAATAGGCAGGAGGCTAATCTGTAATTCAAACCAATGAAGGTCAATCAAATCTCAATCGGAGGAGAATAATATGAACGATAGATTGGTGTTAAATGAGATCGACTACGCCCTAGATATCTTACGAGATATTGTTGAGGTGAAGCGTTCCAAAAATCTTGGCTATGCTCCGACCATTCATAAATGGATCACAGTCAAAACTGGAGCGCGTGTTGCGTTGTGGGGCCAGGTCACGGGTCATCCGGAACGCATTGAGCAAGACGTCATGACCTCCCCTTTGTTCTACATAGATCCCGAAGCCGGCTATGCGAGAACGAGGTCTCGTTGGTACTGGTTGGGCAAGCCGCTACGCGATGAAAATGATCAGTCCCACGAAGCAATGGTTTTTGGGCCGGATAGCGTCGAAGTGCCTTTGGAAGAGGCGATTTCCGATACTAGGATGATCCCCAGTTTGTTGCTCATCCAAGTTGAAATCCTCGGCGACGAACACAGGAGCGAGAGGGTGAGGGAAATTCAGAAGCAGTGGTTGAAATGATTACGTGTTTTATCAGGGCTTCGTATTTCGCTTGGTTGCGAAAAAACTGTTGTCTCAAAGTACAACGCCCGCAGGGTACGCTATTGTAATCGATCCTCGATGAGTTTCTCAGCGTCCGCGAGTAGATAAACGTTTAAGAACTCTCGCCCTTTTGCATTGAAGAACCCAGTTCCCGATCTCTTTAAAACAGATGTAACTTTCCTATTCGAAACGCCAAGTCTCGCCGCAATCACCTTTGACGTGGTAAATCGCGCGTGGAACGCTACCGCGTCGCTTTCAGTTATGTAGAGGCCTATGCGTGCGGTGCGCGGGTTAAATAGTTCAGTTGCCGGCGTGAATCCGCCGCGTATCAGCTGTTTCAGCGAACCCGAATTGTGGAGTCCTAAACTCCTTTCGAATTCAGCCACAGTAGGCGATTTTGGACCAATTGCGTTTTGCAATGCCTTTGCATCTGCGCTCGAGACGTGGATTGCGGCGTAACCCTGGCAATCTCGCATCAAACCCACCTTGATCTCACCATTTTGCGCACGATCGAACAATAATTTTAGGTCGATGCGCCTGCGCGTTGCCGCTGTGTGTATGTGTTCCCAGCCGTCATCCTCCGAATTGATGCTAATTACAGACGAAGTAAGTTTCTCGCGTAGGTATTTTGCGTCGTCCAGATCCCACGGTTTACGAGTGATTTGGGGATCAAAACGAGGCGACAGTATCTTGTTGCTTACCAAAAACCCGAGTTGGTCTTTCGTGCAGCCCAAAGCCTTTCGGAATTCTATTTCACGGACACAGCGCTTTAATACCACAGCCAAATCGACAAGCTTATGGGCTTCGAATGTTGCTCTCGCATCAGAACGTGTGTCGTTTTCTGCGACTATACCTTCGCCAACGAGTAAGCCCCTTAACAGTGATGAAGAAATGTTAAGCTCTTTAGCTGCAGTTGTAATGGAATGTAGTTTTCTCGATTTAACCAATTTGCCTAGCAATTTCGTATTTGCCGCGTAAGGCCAAGTGTCCAGAAGGGCGTTCCTTTGAAGTGTTCTCAAACGATCATACCGCCTGTCATGGACGGAGTTAAAAGCGAGCCAATTGTACAAGTGTCTGGATGTCTTTTTCCCCTTGTTACTTGGCGGACCCATCGAGTTTAACACGATTGCGACCAGAGCCTTGGTAATCGAGGCTTTACCTTTCGCGGCAATTTCAAACCCGACTGATCTGGCTGTGATTTTTAGACTATTTGTTTCGCTCGTGACTTCTGTTGCTTCAGTATAATCTTGTCCCAGCAGTTCGCAGAACCGAGCAGCTACATCCACTTGGAACCGTCCCAAAAAAGTGTCGTCTGTATTTGTTTTAAGGCGATTAATCAGCCAGGTGTCATAGCTCGTTACGTCGACGGGCTCAGGGTCTAATTGCTCGCTTTGTATTTTCGGCCAAATCTCCTTCAGATTTGTAGCGTAATCGTAACGATTTGTCCGGTTGGTTTCGTTCCAGAGCGCAACAAGCGGCCGCTTGTGGTCGTGGCAAATTTTGACATGTTCGAATTGCCACTCACCACGCATGACCATCTGGCTTGAGGGTGGTTTGGCACTATCTTGCACGTCCTCGCGTAAACACTGTGGGCAACCTCTTATTTTAGGATTGATCAGAGAACGAGAGATGACCTCGTCTCCGCGAAATTGCATTCTTACGCCTTCTCTGGGAGATGGAGACCATGAGACCAACTCATCTAGCGAGTTCTGGGACAGATCAAATAGCTCGCTGACCTTCTTGAGAACTTGAAGGTCCTTATTGAATAGACCCTTTTGAGAAAGACTAACTTCAGTGGCGAATTGAGAAACAGATAGGCCACGCAGTGCTGCGGTGCGCGACACCAACGATAAAACCGTTTCTCTGGGTTTAGGGGTAGGTTTGATGAAATGTGGGTATGCCAAGTTTAGTCTCAATCGTTTGCCAGGAGTCGGCTAGTTACTCAGACCTGGATCCCAGATCTCTGCACCATAATAGAACTACGATCTGGCCATCTCTATACTGAAACCGTGTCGGTAGTGTTATGGTTTGCTATTCTTCGTAATGCTGCCCGAGCACGCTTGCGAATAATATTGATTTAGCCGCTTCCTGCGGCACCTATTCGGCCTCTTTGGTATTCTACCGACCGAAAAAGCCGCATTTTTGAGGCGTTTTTAGTTAGTTAAGCAGCGCGACATTGTTGCGAAAAATATTGTTGGCTTTCCCGTCCGGGAAATGAACCCCTTGCGAAAAATATAAGTGCTTTTTTTTCAAGGATTTCAAAACCATAGGTTTCGCAAAAATTTTTGGCCCATGCTAAATTGCCCTTGAAAATTCGATTCGAATATGGCTTTCAATACGGACCAATTCGAACCAAATTTTTCGCAATTCAAAATGAAAGGAGCGACCAAAGTGCAATAGCAACTTCAAGCCAAAAATTGGAGCTTGAAACGAGACGGACCGACTGTTGGAGCAGCCGGCCCTCGTTGATCCAATCAGATTGACAGGAATCAATACTCACTAAATGGGATAGCCGATGGGCATTTCTCATTCAATACTTCTTTGCTGTTGGGTTTTGAATTTTCTCCGATTTGGAGAGACGCAACAAGCTTTCCTGTCTTAGCAACTAATTCGGACAGTAGGCCGAGCCGTGTCGAGTGTATTTTTTACGTTCGAACAAAGCGACAGCGGCCATTGTCCTCAAAAGCGACTCGAAAGCGATTGCTTTCGAGAAAGGAAAAATCATGCCCACGCCGTTGGAATGGGACACAGCGTCTCCGAAGCTGCCAAAACAACCACCCTTAGTAATAGGTGAAATCAGGGGAGTCTTACCGTATTCTGGTCATCGAAACCCGATGAGTTTGAGTTCGGTGGCGAAACGAATTTCCATGACGATTGCCACCAGAGCCACGAAGGGTCAGCCAAAGCTCTATCACTTTGAATCTGCAGCGGAAATGGCTACTGCACTGGATTGTCTCCGATCTCCACGCTTGTTCGGCCTTGAGGTTCAGCTACCGCCTTTCCCGTACAAGCTACCGTCTGGCAGGTGGCAAGATCACTATATGGATGAAGTCATTACATTTGATGACGGATTTCGAAGAGCAGTTTTTGTGAGGAATGAGGAGAGCCTAAAGAAACCTCAAACGCGGGAAGAAATAGCGGCTATTCGCGAAGCGCTTCCTTTGGAAATCGCTGACGACATGGTTGTAGTTAACGGCAACCAATACACAAAAGTGTGGCGCGATAACCTTCGCCGCGTTTGGAAAGCTCTCCAACGACCTGATCCAGACGTCGACTCTTACGTTCTTGATCGCGTCAACAATTCAAACTTCTGGTTATTGCGAGAGCTGATAGCCAACTGTGATTTACCAAAGAGCGAAGTTTATCAGTCGACACTTCGCCTAATAGGACGTGACCAAATAAAAGCCAACTGGCGCTGCGTGTTTGACTATACGTCACGAATTAGGAGGGTTTCATGAGTAGGAAAGCTCTCTACCGAGTCCCAGTTGGATCTTCCTTGATATTGGCGCAATGCGATTGGCGTGTTGTCGATAAGGACGATGAAGGTTTCGCCGTTGTGAGTGAAGAAACCGGAGAATTTACGGTTCTAACGTTTGAACGTGTAAATCAAGCAATCAGGGACAACGATTGCAAAGTGCTGACGCCGAAGCAATTTGAGCGGCAAAAAAGAATTGAAACATACATGGGTGGGAAGCGTTTCATTGAACAATTTCCCGAGCAAAACCAAAGAGATGCGCGAGCAAAGCTTGGCATATTGCTGGCGATGGCGGAGATAGAAACCGAACTTGGCGAACTTACTGCGTGTAAACTGAACCGACCGGATATCAGGAGCAAGTTACAGAACAAAGCTTGCGAAATAGCCGACGACAAAAAGCTTCTAGACAACACACGGCTAGGAAAGGGCAATCTGATGAATGTCCTTTCCAAAGGGCGAACACTGCTAGATTGGAGAAAGAAATACGAAGAGTACGGATGCGATCCTCTGGTTTTGATTCAACGAGATCACATGAAGGGGCCTACGAAAGGCCAATTAACAAGACTTTCTGGTGAGCAAGAACGGTTTATTGCCTATCTTCTCGACCGATTGTTGGAACAGCGAAAACCAAAAATCAAAACTACGTACGAGGCGTCGAAGGCCGCATTCAAACTAAGGCCGGAAGAGCATTTGCGAGGTTTTGCATTTCCATCGCTAACCACAATTTATTCCAGATGGAATGCAATACCGGCGGCGGTAAAGTCAGCCGCTCAAGATGGTAAGAGATTTGCTCGCAATAGGTTTGGAGCTGGTTCAACTGACGTAAGAGCGCTGCAATACGGTGAAGACTGCCGCACCGACCAGTGCTTGTTGTCGTTTTTTACTGATAGCAAGGGGGCACTAATGGCCAGAGCGCTTCCGGCTGACCAGGAGGATTCAGAACAGGCTCCAAATGAAGTGCGGCGGTTGTGGCTCTTGTACATTTTCGATGTCGCGACGAGCAAGATTATCGCGTGGATTTTAGCGGAAGCACCGCATAGCGATCATCAAAAAGCATTACTGAGAATGGCAATGATGAGTAAAGAACGCGTAAAACAGCGCTACGGCTGTGAACAAGAGCCACCAGCACCGGTTGTTCCAACATTAGTCGTATCGGATAATGGTGTGGCAACACGCAATGCAGATGTGATGGGTCGCCAATTGGGGCTTGGAATAGACCATGAACTCGGCCGCACTTACCATTCCACCGATAATTCCTTTGGAGAGCGCCCTTTCGGAACTATCGAGTTTGGTGTTCTGAACTTTGAAGAAGGGTATACCGGTAATCGGCCTGACGCGCTCAATGACTATGACGGTAAAGCGCAAGCAAATCTTACGCCAGATGAGCTTATGGGTATCCTGTCACGATACTTCATTGACGAATATCCATTTGCTCCGAACTGGGGAACTGGAATGTTTGGAGCTACACCTCAGCAGAAGTTCGAAGAGGCAGTTGAGAAATACGGTGGTATCGAAGCCCCAAATCCTGAAGACATTCGGCTGCATTTAGGTGAAACGAAGCGGCTCAAAGTGAACTCAGAGGGAGTGCGCTTTATGGGCATTCCATACAACTCAACTCAATTACAAAGCTATTTTAAAGGTAGCTTTGGCAAAGTGAACGTTCACCTCAATCCTGACGACATACGATATGTTTCGATCACCATCGAAGGAGAAACAGAGGTTCTTGAAGCTGAACTCCGAATGACAATCTTGGCAGACCTTACTCTTTATGAGGCTTTGCAGGTTATGAGGGATGCCGCTGAAGCAAATCCTGAGAAAAAGGCGCTTCACCAGAAACACCTCGAAGATGCCAAACGACTACGGGTCCAGCGGTCTGGCTTCTTTCCGGATTCAGACCTGCCAAGCTCGTACGAGCGCATGGAACAATGCGAACGCATTGCGGAACACTTGATGAGCGTAGAATACATCAATTTGGAGAGAAACCCGGAACCGGGACTAAATTTGATGGATCGCGGCCCTGAAACTGAAATCCAAACTCACCCAAAAGTTGACGGTGACGCGAACCCTCCGACTGAATCAGCGGCAGATAAGTCCGGCCGTATTTTTCCTCCACTGAAGAAGAGCAAATTATGAGCGAGTTTGTTATTCCGGAAGTGCGTGACCTAGCCAGGACTGTTGTGGAACAACATTTTGCACTACCTCGAGCAGCAGAATTGAAAAACACTTTCTCAAAGTTGTTTAGCTATCATCTAGGATGCCTGGAGAGCGGGGCGCGGTTTGAAACTTCAAGCATCTTGGTGACAGGGCGATCTCGCGCCGGAAAAACCAAGGAAATCAGAAATTTGTTATCGCAATTCAATCAAAGCCAAGCGATGCTTCCAACCGGAGAACCCGCGAGATTTGTGGAATGTGTGCTTAGCGGAAAGGGTACTTGGAAGGATCTCGGGAGAGATACCGCTCGGGCTATTGGCTACCCATTGGGGGAGAATTCGAGACTAACTCAAGCCGAAATTTGGAACGTAGTGGTCAGAGAGGCCAAGTTGTCGGGTGTCATAGGGATTCACTATGACGAGACACAACATATTTTTTTCACGTCCAGTGAAAAGGAGCGGCTAACAATACTTGATTCATTCAAGACACTAATGAAATCCCACGAGTGGCCACTCATGTTGATTTTCTCTGGGGTTCCTGAACTTACCAACTTCCTGAAACAAGAGCAGCAGCTCTTCAATCTCGTGCATCAAGTGCCATTCAACGACATTTCGCTACCCGATGACCTTGAAACCGTACATGAAATTGTTTGTAGTTTTGCGATGCTGGGCAACGCCGAAGTGGAAGAAAAGCTTCGAACGCAAAACTTTTATGAAAGGTTAGTTGCCGGTTCTGCGTACCGATGGGGTCTCGTCTGTGTGCTCGTGGTCGACGCAATATCAGAGGCTAAAATCCGATCAGACACACATCTGCGTTTAGAACATTTCGTGGACTCGTGGGTAGCAAAAACGAGTATGTCTAAGGCTGCAAGTCCGTATTTTCATAGCAACTTCAAAGCTGCATATCGCATTGATCACCCATTTATTGAAAAGCTCAGTTGAGCGGAATTTTCTTTTGAGTGACTACAGAATCCGCGTCTTTGACGCGGTTTTTTTACGTGGCATCCCAGCGCATTCGTGAAAATTTCTTGGGTGTGCAGTTATTTGCTGTGACGCGTAATGATTTGGTTTTTTGGTGAAATGAACATTTTGTAAGTAATTGATTTAAATGGTATAATTTCGACTTCTTCGGTTGACGAAATCGTTGCTGCGCACACTATTCGTGTGTTTTGCACCTTCAATCACTCTAACCGTTCGCAGCGGTGGCTTTGACTTCACTGCAGCTGGCTGCTGACGGCATTCACTGGTAATTTGTCACAACATTGATTTTATTGATGTATCCAATTGAGTAGTGAGTGACCAAAGAGGCCATGAGATGAAGAAGCTTTCACGCCGCGCTGTATTGCTGGGTGCTGGTGGATTGGCAGGATGGGGATTATCGGGTTTGTTTAGGCCGGATTTGCCTACGTATGCAGGGGCAAATCGGATCGAGGCACCGACCGGAGCGAAGATATTAAACGACGCGAGCGGGCTTTCGGCCACACCAATCCATCAACACCTGCGAGTCGCTGATAGTGATGATGCACTGATTGAACGAATACGGCAGGAACTGCTGGACGCCAGAGAGGTCGGGAGGCCTGTGAATGTGGGGGCTGCTCGGCATTCAATGGGAGGGCAGGCGATCCCGCGGAATGGAACTGCAATTACTTTTGATAACGCGGGCGTTGACGTCGATTCCGAAAATCGAACCTTTCGTGCCCATGCTGGTGCACGCTGGTCAGATGTGATTGCTGCTTTAGATCCACTCGGCTGGTCTCCCAAAGTGATGCAGTCCAATAACGACTTTGGGGTTGCCGCGACTTATTCCGTTAATGCGCACGGCTGGCCCGTGCCATTTGGACCAATGGGAACAACGGTGCGGTCGTTGCGGATGGTGTTGCCATCGGGTGATCTTGTGACTTGTTCTCCTACTCAGAACGCGGATCTGTTCAATCTGGGCATGGGTGGATACGGGCTCATTGGGGTGATTGTCGACATGGAAGTGGAGATGGTTAGAAATACGCGTTTGATCCCAAGCTTTGATGTTATGGAGACGCGGAAGTTCGCAGAGAATTTCGAGACAGCAATCAAAGACCCAGCAGTGACCATGGCCTATGGTCGTCTGAACGTGGAACGCGAGTCCTTTTTTCAGAAGGCTTTGCTGGTGACCTATCGTGGTACCGATGATCAATCAGATATCCCGGCTGCATCAGGGTCCGGTTGGATGTCGCGCGCGGCTAGTCGTATTTATCGGGCGCAATTGGGCAATGAGACGTTCAAGTCATTCCGGTGGTGGAATGAAACAAGTGTCGGCCCAGCCCTGGGTGGTGGTGAGGTCACTCGAAACTCTTTGATCAATGAACCTGTGGTCACACTCGATGATCGTGATCCTGACCGGACTGACATTTTACATGAGTATTTCGTTGGATTAGACGCCTTCGATCGCTTTGTCACAGCGTGCCAGGAAGTGATCCCGGCCTCTTATCAAGAATTTCTCAATGTAACTCTTCGGTATGTGGCGCAGGATGATCAATCTGTGTTGTCTTTTGCCAAGGAGCCAAGAATTGCGGCAGTGATGTCATTTAGCCAAGAGATGACACACCGAGCCGAGGCGGATCACACTCGCATGACCCGTGAATTAATTGACCGCGTTGTTGACATTGGGGGGGCTTATTACCTGCCTTACAGGCCCCATGCGACTTTGGATCAATTGACGAGAGCATACCCCAAAGCGGCGGCATTTGCGGCTGCAAAACGGGATGTGGATAGGGATCTCGTTCTACGTAATAATCTTTGGGATCAATATCTGGGGCGGCTATGAGCAATCTTCAAAAATTGTGTTTTGGGTATTTCGTGGCGCTAATGATTGCAGCCTCGATCAATTATATTCCGGGTCTGACAGATGAGAGCGGCTTGGCCTTCGGCATCTTTGCTTTGGATATCTATGATGATTCCTTGCATGTGGCCTCTGCGCTATGGGCGCTGATCGCGGGGCTAAGATCTTATCACGCGGCACGCATGTTCCTGATTTTGTTTGGTCTGGCGTATCTCGGTGACGGTGTCTTTGGGATCTTCACTGGCTACGGGTTCTTGGATCTTGGCATATTCACCAACGAATCTCTGGGGACTGATTGGTCGCTGTCGCGCTTCTTGGCGAACCTTCCGCACCTCGCATTGGGCGGCATTGGCGTGCTGGCCGGATTTCGCAGCAGCCGAGAAATCGCGTGAGACTTTTGTGTCGATACTTCAAGCGCTTGTTGCTTGTCATTGTGATTTGCATTATCGGCCTTCTGTCGCCCATCGCTTATGTTGAAACGATGTGTCGAGGCTCTGGCGAGCCCACCCCTTACACATCGCTCATAGCGCCAGACCATCATCGCACAGAGACGCGTACGCTGATGACTTACCCCGAGTGGCACATCGTGCACGCCTATGATGACTATGGGCGGGTTATCTCTTCTGGCGACCCTCATGAGTTCGGGTTTTTGCGCGCCATCGGTGGGTTTTGGTCGTCCCTATGCACATTGAGTGCTGATGCAAGTTCCATGGGCGAAGTTGATGGGGCTACCAAACAAATGGTCTACGTCATCGGCGTGAGTTTCACGGCGGAATTGCTATTGAAGGCAGCATATGAGGAAACCTTCGGCAGACTCACAGCGATCTTGCGAGGCACTGAGAGGTCTCCTCTCGACAGATTGTCGGCGGAGCAGGCAGTGGATTACGCTAGGTTTTTGCAGCAGGTTCCTTGGTATAAATGGAAATTTACCGAAGACCGGGAGGCTTTGGCGGCGCAATCTTCCGGTGTGTTACGCGATCACGAGAGACGTTTCGCGCTTGGAATCGAATATGCAGCCAAAGCAGCCTACGCAGGCGTTATCGCAGATGCGGTGGCGCAGGTTGGGGCGGATGCGCTCACCCTGCGCATGATAGTCCGGGATATGGATCGCGGAGATCTGGAGACCATTGACGGTGTCTCAATCGTGACTGAAAGACCCGAAGGCCTTGAGATAGAGACGCCTCGATACAGGGTGCTAACCCACATTTTGCAGGACGTGGCACTTAAGGGGGCGACCTTCGTCGAAATCGCTGGCAATGATGATATTCTATTCACGGCGATCTCTGAAAACGCATCAATGGCGGGCGCCGTTTTTAGCCGTCCGCGGCAGGGGGCATCGGATTATCGACATCTCGTGGTGGTAAAGGTCGATCAACTCGCAGAACGCATACGTGTGATGAATGCGGAGGGGCAACAGCTGGAGCATATCCATGACTATTAAGTCATTTGCGTTTCTCATCCCTTGTCTGATCGCAGTCTGGATCGGGATTTTGTCGCTTGTCGCTGTGTCTACGGATGAAGCACCTGCCTATGTGGTTTTGTTTCCGACACATGATTTTATGAAAGCCTTACCGAATGGGACATCTATTCTGGCGGCTTCGGGTTACAGCGTCACTTTGGTATCTGAAGAATCAGGATTTGCGCGGTCTCTGTATCAACAAGGTGCAACCATAGTCCTTCCTGCGGGCTTGCAAGGGTGTTTGGGTTCACAGAAGAAGGTGACCTAGTCTTCGGTGTTTGGCACAATCGTATTTTGCGTGGCTCAAACAAAAAACGGGCGCTCTAGGAGCGCCCGTAATTTGCAAACTGAATGTGGCTTAGCCGACGATCAGCTGTTTCATCTGGAGCGCTTCATGTTCCAAAGCGGTCAATCGATAGTTCACAACATCCCCGATGGTGACCATACCGATGAGCCCGGTTGCATCCGTCACGGGCATGTGGCGGAATTTGCCATTGGTCATGGTCTTCAGTGCATTCACCAAAGGCTCTTCCGGAGAGATGGTCTGAACGTCCTTCGTCATGACGTCTTCAACCTTGTGCGGAAGCGTCCGTCCTGGTGTATCTGCGAGTTTCCGCACAATGTCACGTTCCGACAAAATGCCAACCAATGCGCCGTTTGCGTCCGTTACAACAACCGCACCGATATGTTTGTCACGCAGAACTTCGACCGCATGCCCAATCGTGTCTTGAGGTCGGATCGAATAAATCGCGTTTCCTTTTCCGGAAAGTAGATCTCCGACCGTCGCCTCTGCCGCGGACAAATTGGTCGTGGCGGACTGGCTAGTGGTTTTCTTGCTGGTCGTGTCAGCCCGATTAGGGGCGCGATAGGATGTTGGCATTCAGGGCGGTCCTCCTTGATTAAGTTCCTCCACCATGACATCTAGCCTACTGCTAAAATCCGATTTGGGAAGCCTTTGCTTTGACTGACCTCACTCTAACCCCGCTAATTGCAACGAGTCTTTTTGTCTTGGCCTGTCTTGCAGGCTTTCAATATCGTCGGGTTTGGAAGGCGGAAGGACCACGTTGGCAGCTCTGGGTTTACGGCGTTTTCGCTGGTGTGACCCTGCTGGTTTTGGGATTTGTCCCCATGGCAGGGTAAGCGGGCAGGTAACAAAAAACGCCCCGTAGGGCGCTCTAAGTATTTGGATTTTGTCCGCTTCAGCCTTGATCGGCGTTCATCTCGTCAAGCATCTTGCGTGCCCGTGGGCAGGCGAGACGTTCACGAAGCGGGCTGTCTGGATCGATGTCCTTCTTACAAACAAGACACTGATCCGCATCTGCAATCGCGTTCAACCCACCACAGCTGCCTTTAATGGTCTTACCCATCAGCATCACGCCAAGCGCCATGCCGGTCATCACAAGCAGTAGAAGGCCGAAAGTGAATGCGAAGGTTGCCACGATGAAGTCCTTTGAGCTTACGCTTGCAATGCTGTGAAGGCCGCGCTTGGCGTGGTTACAAAGCCTTTCTGCGCAGAATCAGCGTCGCGATCAATAAACAAAACCGCGAGGTTGCGTTCGTTGGCGATTTCCAGACCACGCTCGGTACCCAGAACCAGCATTGCAGTCGCCCAAGCGTCTGCCAGCATCGCGTTTTCAGTCAGAACAGTCACGGATGCGGTTTTGTGGGTTACAGGGCGGCCAGTTGTGCCGTCCAGAATGTGAGAGTAACGCATGCCGTCTTGTTCGAAGTAGTTACGATAGTCGCCAGAGGTCGCCATGCCGAGGTTCGAAACGCTGACGACCTGCTGAACGCCACGATCGTGTGCTACAGGTGTTTCAATACCAATCTGCCATGGCATGCCGTCTGGGTTCAGACCTGCAGTGTAAAGGTCTCCACCGATCTCGATCATGTAGTCTTGAATGCCGAAGGACTCGATAGTGCGTGCCACTTGGTCAACGCCAAAGCCCTTGCCGATCGCAGAAAGATAAACTTCTGTGCCAGGCTGCAGCTTCTGCAGAGAACCGCCTGCAACGCGCAGAGTGTTCGCGTGTCCGGTTGATTCCATAACTTCTGCGATTTGCGCATCTGTTGGTGCTGCTGTTTTGGTTTGGCCTGCGCCAAAGCCCCAGAGATCAATCAGACCGCCCAGAGTGACATCGAAGCGACCGTCGGAAGCGACATGCACGTCCTGTGCTGCTTGCATCACAGATGCCAGCTCAGAGGAAACTGCGAAAGGCTGTGTGGATGCAGACGCGTTGAAGCGAGAGATCTCGGAACCTGCGTCCCAGTTAGACATCTGCGTGTTCACCTGAACGAGGCTTGCATTGATGGCGGCCTGCAGCTCGGACTTGTCGACAGATTTGGAATGATCGATGGCCGCGACGGAGTAGCTGGTGCCCATTGTTAAACCGGTCAGCTCAAGAATCGACCAGCCTTTCTTACAAGCGGCCAGTGCGAGTGGCATAACAAGAAAGCTACGGCGCGAAAAAAGAGGCTGCGAAGTCACGGTTTTGATCTCCAAGAGAAGCGGATTCTATGGTCTACATTGAGTTGAGGGGCTTGTGAGCCGTTTTTGGGACCGATTCAACAAAAAAATTTCAAAAAACCGTCAAAAAGACCTTCCCGCGCGCCCTCCTTCCGCGCATAAGACCCCAAAAATGGACGGGACTATATCATCGTGCAAAAGTTCACATGTAAAAAAGGTCTGAACGTCCCAGTGCTGGGTCAGCCAGAAGGTGGCATAGGGGATGCTCCTGCGGTTAACACAGTGGCGATACTGGGCGCGGACTATATCGGTTTAAAGCCCAGATTGGCTGTAAATGAAGGCGATATCGTCGGGGCCGGTGCTCCGATTTTGGCGCATAAAGACTCACCAACTGTTCAGGTCACCTCTCCGGTTACCGGGCGGGTCAAATCGATCAACCGCGGGGCCCGTCGGGCGCTGATCAGTGTTGAGATCGAAGTAGATGATTCTGCGGCCCCAGCAGTGGACTTTTCGGCGGTGGGTAATAATGAGACTCGAGAGGGTCTGATTGAGAAACTTTCCGTCTCTGGCCTTTGGACTTCCTTCCGCACGCGTCCTTATTCGAAGGTGCCTGAGCCAGACTCGCAGCCTGCTGCGATCTTTGTAACTGCGATCGATTCCGAGCCTCTCTGCGGAAACGCGGCAGAGATTATCAATGCTGACGCCGACGCTTTCGCGAAGGGTCTGGCAGCGGTCGCGCGTCTGACCGACGGCAAGACATATCTGTGTCAGGATCCTGATGCGAACATTCCCGGTGGCGATATCGAGGGTGTTGAAGCGGCTGGCTTCACTGGGCCACACCCTGCAGGCCTCGCGGGCACACATATTCATTTCCTGGAGCCTCCGAGCGCAAACAAGATGGTTTGGACGATCGGCTTTCACGACGTGATCGCCATCGGCAAACTGCTTGAAACAGGCACGCTCGACGCATCTCGCGTGATTGCACTGTCTGGTCCAATGTGCGCCAACCCCCGTCTGGTACGCACAGTTGCGGGCGCCTCTATGGTTGATCTGACAGCGGGTGACATCACAGGCGATGCGCCGGTGCGTCTGATCTCTGGTTCGATCCTCAGCGGCCGCATGGGCGAAGCGGAAACAGCCTACTTAGGCCGGTACGCGCGCCAGATCACCGTGATCGAAGAAGACAACAAGCAAATCCCACTGGGTTGGATCCGTCCAATGGCATCTAAATATGCCGTCCAACCTGTTCTGGGTTCTGCATTCTCCAAGAAGTTCTACGCTTTGACATCCAACCTGAACGGTGGTCGTCGTGCGATGGTTCCAACGGGTACGTTCGAAACGCTGATGCCGCAGGACTACCTGCCGACCCAGCTGCTGCGCGCGATGCTTGTTATGGACACCGACCAGGCGCAAGCGCTTGGCGCGCTGGAGTTGGACGAAGAAGACCTTGGTCTGGTCGGCTTTGCCTGCCCCGCTAAGTATGAATATGGCATCGCCCTGCGCGACTGTCTCACCAAGATCGAGAAAGAGGGCTAAACAGTGGGCCTACGTAATTTCTTCGACAGGATCGAGCCGCAGTTCACCAAAGGCGGCAAGTACGAGAAGTACTTCCCCATCTATGAGATGGTGGAGAGCTTCCTCTACACTCCTAAAACCGTCACCACCGTTGCACCGCACGCGCGTTCCTACGTCGATATGAAGCGGATCATGACCTATGTGGTCATCGCGACGATCCCTTGTATCCTATGGGGCATGTATAACGTTGGTTTCCAGACCAACGCTGCAATTGCTGAACTGGGCGCATCCGGCTGGCGCGCCTGGATCCTGGAAACTCTGGGCATCGGCTTTAACGCAGCAAACCCACTGGCGAACATTGCCCACGGTGCCTTGTATTTCTTACCGATCTATATCGTAACGCTGGTTGCGGGTGGTATCTTTGAAGTCGTCTTCGCAACCGTGCGCGGCCACGAAGTCAACGAAGGCTTCTTGGTAACTTCCATGCTTTACGCGCTGATCATGCCGGCCTCTACGCCGCTGTGGCAGGTTGCTCTGGGCATCATCTTCGGTGTTGTGATCGGTAAAGAAGTCTTCGGTGGTACCGGTAAGAACTTCCTGAACCCAGCTCTGACGGGCCGTGCGTTCCTTTACTTTGCTTATCCTGCACAGATGTCTGGCGACACAATCTGGACGCCTGTTGACGGGTTCTCTGGCGCGACAGCTCTGTCCGTTGGTGCATCCGAGGGTTACGCAGCTCTGCCAGAGCGCGGGTTGGAATGGTCTGACGCCTTCTTTGGCATGATGCAGGGTTCCATCGGTGAGACCTCCACACTGGCTTGTCTGATCGGTCTGGGCTTCCTGTTGATTACAAAGATCGCCAACTGGCGTCTGGTTGTGGGTTGCCTGGCGGGTATGATTGCCTTCTCTAGCCTGCTCAACCTGATTGGTTCTGACAGCAACCCAATGTTCGCAATGCCTTGGTACTGGCACCTCGTGATTGGTGGCTACGCCTTCGGTCTGGCCTTCATGGTGACCGAACCTGTGTCTGCCTCCCACACCAACCTTGGTCGCTATATCTATGGTGCGCTGATTGGTTTCATGGTTGTGATGATCCGTGTGATCAACCCGGCTTTCCCGGAAGGCATGATGCTGGCAATCTTGTTCGGTAACGTCTTTGCTCCTTTGATCGACTACTTCGTCGTTCAGGCAAACATCAAACGCAGGGCGAAACGCAATGTCTGAGACTAACGAAAACAAAGGCTTCATTCGCCGTTTCCTAGACGCGCCAGCGGACTCCGTTGGCAAGACTGTCTTCGTCGCTGTTGCTCTGTGTCTGGTTGCTTCGATGATCGTTTCTGCAGCGGCTGTGGCCCTGCGTCCGATCCAGGAAGTGAATGCACTGAAAGACAAGCAGATCAACATTCTGCAGGTCGCTGGCATTTATGACCCGAACCAAGATGTGGTCGAAGCATTCGCTGCGTTTGAGCCGCAGGTTGTTGAACTGGCTACTGGTGCTTTCACAGATCAGTTTGATCCAGCGAGCTTTGATGATCGCGCAGCGGCTGAAGACCCTGCAACCTCTGTCGCTCTGACAGACGATCCAGCGGGCATTGGCCGCAAAGGGAACTTTGCAACTGTTTACCTGCTGCGTGATGAAGCCGGCGCGATCGACAAGGTGATCCTGCCGATCCACGGCTACGGTCTGTGGTCTACGCTTTATGGCTTTGTGGCGCTGGAAGAGAACGGCAACGACATCTTCGCGCTGCAGTTCTACGAGCACGCTGAAACACCTGGCCTGGGTGCGGAAGTCGACAACCCACGCTGGAAAGCGCTGTGGAACGGCAAGAAGCTGACAGACGCAAACGGTGATCTTCAGATCAGCGTTTCCAAGGCCGCTCCTGCGACAGGTGCTGACTATCATATCGATGCACTGGCCGGTGCAACGCTGACTTCTGTTGGTGTGCATAACCTTGTGCAATTCTGGATGGGTGAATCTGGTTTCGCTCCATTCCTGAGCAATCTTAAGGAAGGGAAGCTGTAATGGCGCAGACACGCAGAACCATGCTGATCGACCCATTGGTCGATAACAACCCGATCACCTTGCAAGTTCTGGGCATTTGTTCCGCGCTTGCGGTGACCTCTTCCTTGCAGGTTGCGCTGGTGATGACCATCGCGGTGACCTTAGTGACAGCTTTTGCCTCCATGTTCATCTCGATCATTCGCAACCAAATCCCAGGTTCCATCCGGATCATCGTTCAGATGATCATCATCGCGAGCCTCGTGATCCTCGTTGACCAAGTCCTGAAGGCCTACGCCTTTGAGATTTCCAAGACCCTGTCGGTCTTTGTGGGCCTGATCATCACGAACTGTATCGTGATGGGCCGTGCCGAAGCCTTTGCAATGAAAAACCCACCGCTTGATAGCTTTATCGACGGTGTTGGCAACGGTTTGGGCTACGGCGTGATCCTGATGCTCGTTGGTTTCTTCCGCGAACTCTTTGGGTCCGGCAGCCTCTTTGGCGTGACCATCCTGGAAACCGTCAACAACGGTGGCTGGTATGTGCCAAACGGCATGCTGCTGCTGCCACCATCCGCATTCTTCATCATCGGTCTGATCATCTGGGCCTTCCGCGCATGGAAGCCAGAGCAAGTTGAAGAGCGTGAATATAAAATCCAGCAGGTGGAGGCACACTGATGGAAGCCTATCTTTCCCTCGCGGTTAAGGCGATTTTCGTCGAAAACCTTGCGCTGTCCTTCTTCCTTGGCATGTGTACCTTTATTGCGGTGTCCAAGAAGATCTCGACCGCTATCGGTCTGGGCATCTCTGTGATGGTCGTGCAGTCCATCACTGTTCCAGCCAACAACCTGATCCTGACCTACCTTCTGGCGCCGGGCGCGCTGGCTTGGGCGGGTTTTGACAATGTCGACCTGACCTTCCTTGGTCTGATTTCCTACATCGGTGTTATCGCCGCGCTGGTTCAGATCCTTGAGATGGTTTTGGATAAGTACTTCCCACCGCTCTACAACGCTCTGGGGGTCTTCCTGCCGCTGATCACAGTGAACTGTGCGATCCTCGGTGGCTCGCTCTTCATGGTGGAGCGTGGTTATGACTTCGGTGAATCCGTGACCTACGGCGTAAGCTCTGGTTTCGGCTGGGCTCTGGCGATCACTGCGATGGCGGGTGTGCGTGAGAAGCTGAAGTACTCTGACATTCCTGATGGTCTTCAGGGTCTGGGTATCACCTTCATCACAGCGGGTCTGATGGCAATGGCCTTCATGTCCTTCTCTGGCGTGAAACTCTAAGGGAGCTGAGAACTTGGAAACTTTTGGCCTTGGCATCATCCTTTTCACGCTGATCGTTCTGGCGCTGGTCACCATCATTCTGGCTGCGCGTTCGAAACTGGTGTCGACGGGTAACGTCAACATCACGATCAATGGTGAGAAAACCGTTTCTGTTCCAGCGGGTGGCAAACTGCTGCAAACGCTGGCAGAGCAAAAACTCTTTGTGCCTTCTGCCTGTGGTGGCGGTGGTACTTGTGCGCAATGTCGTGTGCGTGTGCATTCCGGTGGCGGCTCCATCCTGCCTACCGAAGAAAGCCACATCACCAAGCGCGAAGCCTCTTGCGGCGACCGTCTGTCCTGTCAGGTGGCTGTGAAGCAAGACATGGAAATCGAAGTTCCTGAAGAGGTCTTCGGCGTGAAGAAGTGGGAATGTACTGTACGTTCCAACGACAACGTTGCGACCTTCATCAAGAACCTCGTTCTTGAGCTTCCAGAAGGCGAAGACGTGAACTTCCGCGCTGGTGGTTACATTCAGATTGAAGCGCCCGCGCACAAACTGAACTACACCGACTTCGACATCGGCGAAGAGTACCGTGAAGATTGGGACAAGTTTAACCTGTGGCAGTATAACTCCACAGTGACTGAGCCAATCGAACGTGCTTATTCCATGGCGAACTACCCGGACGAAAAAGGCTTGATCATGCTGAACGTCCGTGTGGCTTCTCCACCTCCGGGTTCCACAGGCATTCCAGCCGGTCAGATGTCTTCTTACATCTTCAACCTGAAGCCAGGTGACAAGGTGACGATCTCTGGTCCGTTCGGTGAATTCTTTGCACGCGAAACCAAGAAAGAGATGGTCTTTATTGGTGGTGGTGCCGGTATGGCGCCGATGCGTTCGCACATCTTCGACCAGCTCAAGCGTTTGGAAAACCGTGATCGCAAGATCACATTCTGGTACGGTGCGCGCTCTAAGAAAGAGATGTTCTTTGTTGAGGACTTTGACAGTCTTGCCAAAGAATTCGACAACTTTGAATGGCATGTTGCATTGTCTGATGCGCTGCCAGAGGACGATTGGGGCGGCCTGACGGGCTTCATCCACAACGTCCTGCACGATGAATATCTGAAGGATCACCCGAACCCCGAAGATTGCGAATACTACATGTGTGGCCCGCCCATCATGAACCAATCCGTGATCAACATGCTTTTGGAAATGGGCGTGGATCGCGAAGACATCATGCTGGATGATTTCGGCGGATAAGATTTGAGGGTCAGGGCAATGCTCTGGCCCTTTTTCTATTTTATGACAGACCATTGGTCGCGCTTGTAAAAACCGAATTTGTCGCGATAACATAGCGCTAACAGTCAAAGGATGATTTTTGTGGCCACAGACGAACACCGCTCCCTGACATTGCGCGACGTATCCGAAGCTTCTGGCGTTTCAGAGATGACCGTGAGTCGGGTTTTGCGAAACCGCGGCGACGTATCTGCGGCGACCAGACAGAAGGTTCTGAAGGCGGCGAAAGAGCTAGGATATGTGCCCAATAAGATCGCGGGTGCTCTGGCGAGCCAACGTGTGAACTTGGTTGCCGTGATTATCCCTTCTTTGTCCAATATGGTGTTCCCAGAAGTTCTGAGCGGTATTAGCGAAGTCCTTGAGGACACCGAACTTCAGCCTGTTGTTGGCGTGACCGACTATCTTCCTGAGAAGGAAGAAAAGGTGCTTTATGAGATGCTGTCGTGGCGCCCGTCGGGTGTGATTATTGCAGGTCTTGAGCATTCTGATGCAGCGAAGGCCATGATGCGGGCTTCAGGTATTCCTGTCGTGGAAATCATGGATGTGGACGGTAAGCCGGTTGATGCGGCTGTTGGCATCTCTCACCGTCGCGCTGGCAGAGAAATGGCCAAGGCGATCCTAAAGGCGGGCTATCAGAACATCGGCTTCCTGGGCACTAAAATGCCGCTGGATCACCGTGCTCGGAAGCGTTTTGAAGGCTTCACCGAGGCGCTCGCTAAGGGTGGCGTCGAAGTGATAGATCAGGAATTCTACTCAGGCGGATCGGCGCTGGCTAAGGGCCGCGAGATGACAGAGAACATCCTCGAACGCTCTCCTGATATCGATTTCCTCTATTACTCGAACGATATGATTGGCGCAGGTGGACTTCTTTATCTTTTAGAGAAAGGTGTCGATATACCTGGAGAGATCGGCCTTGCTGGTTTCAACGGTGTTGAACTCCTGCAGGGTCTACCACGCCAATTGGCAAGTATGGATGCCTGCAGACGTGAATCTGGGCGCAAGGCGGCAGAAATCATTGCGTCGCGGGTGAAAGATGAACCTTGTGAGTCTCTTGTAGAATTGAGCCCTAAGATCGCCTTCGGAGACACGTTGAAGCGTCGCTGATCGGCGTAGCCAAAATCTCTGTTATTAATGTGCTGTCGTTTCTTGTCGTTCGACGGTGAAGAAGTAATCCTTCGGGTGATCTCCAAAGACGACTTCATCGGGAACCACATCTGGTCCGGCTAAGAATACATTGGCCCCAAAATGTGGCAGCTGCTTGGAGAGCCGCTGCATGCGGTCGCCCGTCAGGTCTTGGTAAAAATTTGCGTAGTTTTCGGTGGCTTTTAGCTCATCGATTTTCGCGCGATGTGCTTCAACGCATTTCTGGTGCATCGACGCAATCTCTGGGTCAGCCAGCATCCGATCCATTTCCGCCTGTAAGGCGGGTAGCATGCGCTTAATGGAATGGTCTTCCCCCACGTTGTGGTTCATGCGGAACCAATAGGCCAAACCTTGATCTCGATCGACGTGGTTCACACGCCCACGGTCACGTTTTACGAGGAAACTTTCAGCGGATCGAACGGCATAGTGGTTCAGAGACACCAGATCGTACCCGACGGTATCTTGAGTCGACCGCCACGCGTTGCGGAAGAACTCCTTGGGCATCGGTTTTCCTGACCCATTCACCCAGTTGATGTCTTTCCAAAGCTGCGGATTCAGACCTTTGGGCCGATGTACACCGAGCTTTTTAAAGAGCCCGATGTTGCGGAAGAGCGTCTTGAATCCCCATGCCTGATGGGGCTTGCGCGTCATCTCATGAGCACAGCGGGTGTAATCGCCAATAATCGGACGATCCACGAATTCATGGATGTCGGAATTTCCGAAGAGCCGCCAGGTGAGCGAGATCATATTGGCATCGCCTACCGCCTCAAAGAGCGCTTTGAGCGTGCCGTCCCCGGTCTTGATGTTGATGAACTCATCGACATCCATGCAGATTACCCAATCAGCGTTCTTGATGATGTCTTCTTCTTCACCAGCTTGCAGAGCTGCGTGCTGCGGCTTCAGGTCTGTATCTCGAAATGGGTTGTCGCGATGTTGCAGGATGCCTTTTGCCTGCAGAAGATCGTGAAACTCGTCGGTGCCATCCGTGCAGTCATTGGTGAAGACCAGGAAGTTATCAACCCCGATAGCGCGATGATAGGCGATCCATTCCAAAATGAATGGACCTTCGTTTTTCATCGTGGTGATAATGGTGACGGAATTTTTGCTGGTATCGATTTTGGGCGATTTGAGAACCGGCATTCTGACCGGTTTATGTTTGAAGTGTTTCTGCGACAAATCGAGCAGCAGCTCATCTTCAATGAGAGAAGTCTTAGGAACGATCCGTGACACGCTATCCACTGGATGCCTTAACCCCATGAAGCGCATAAACTGAGCTGGTTTAGAGGCATCGACTGGGGCACCCACTACGCGAACAAAGCGCCATACTGTATTCTCGCCGGTCTTTCTGGGGGAGATGCACCAGCGCGTTCGCGCTTTGGCGGCATCAAACTGACGGCATATGTGATCGGCAAATTGCACGTCGTCAGAGGGACGTATACGCCACGGATAACAATGGTGTCCCTCGAGTGCGACAACCCCTTCAGCCTGAGCGCGATCAAAAACCGATGCCTGTCGGTCCCGCAATAGAAGGTCGGTAATATCCAACTGAGCCACCGCGCGCGCGGTGTTCAAAAATCGGTGGCGTAGAAGCTCAAACACTCCGAGTTGACCAAGCGGAGATGTCCATGGGTCGGATTCTGGCACCTCCATGCGGTCCTTGCCCGGTGCATCCGGCGCTGAAAACGGGTGATGCTCGTGGGGCATGTCAGGTTCACCCAGGGCGGTATCAAATTGAACCACCACCAATTTTTTCAGTCCGTCAATTTCGGTTAGGCTATTCTGAAGTTGCGCGAGGTATTCTTGGTTCTCACCGATCTTTGCCCGATCCACGATCAACGCGGCTTCAAGGCCCTGTGTTTCGACATGCCAACGGAGCCAATCCAGCGTGATTTCAGCCGTTTGCCCATTGCGAAACGCCAGCGCGGTATTCAATCCCCGAAAGAGCTGCAGATTTGGCTGAGAAAGCTCTAGCTCAGCCACTTCCTCATCAAGGCATATGTTGGGTTTAGTCGGGCCTGTTGCTTCAACAATCAGAGCTTCTCCGATTGAGCGCTGACCCTTAAATGTCGTGCCTGCCACGGGAGAGAGATTGCGCAGGTCACGGCCCGCGGCAAAGAATATACGACCCCCGTTGCCGGAAGCAATTGCATCCAGAACAATCGCCGATCCTACGCGCTGATGCGCGATTGGAATGTGATGAAAGGCGGCCCGCATTGGCTTGTTTACCTGTCACGCCCTTAACCGGGCTTTAATTATCACTGCTTTTCTGTGCCTCGTGATACCACGAGATCAGCTGTGTCTGCAAATTCTGGGGGACCACTTCGCTGCTACCAGCCGTCACGATTTGAGTTAGCAATTTATGAATGTCCGGGTCACGTATCAGATCGGCGGCACGTGCCTGATGCAAAGCAACCGCTTCTGCATGCAGTGCTTCTACACCGGGCAGGGTCATTAGCTTGTCAAATTGCGTTTCCGTCGCTGGTCTCATTGCTGCAATCGAGGTGTCTTCAACGGTGTTGAAATTACGCTCCACCCAGTAATTCAAGCCGACTTCCTTTTTACGGTTAGGAAGCCCACGAGAGCGTTTCAAAAGGAAACCCATCACAGATTTGATGGCGTAGTGGTTGATGTCAGCGAGGGCGCGCGCAGGCGTGCCACCGAACATTGAGATCCGGTTCGGTGCCATTGCGAAGTCCTGCGAGAGAAACTTGCCGGACCCATCCACCATAATTGGGCGGCGGGCTTTCATGATGTCCTTTTGCTTGGGGCGGTGAACCCCCAGCATGTTGAAAGGCCCTGTTGGCTTGAAAATCGTTTTAATCATGCTCGCGGCGATAGGGTAATTCTCGTTGTCAGGAATTGCGCGCGTGAACTGTTCTGTGATGGGCGCATCTTTCACGTCAATCACGTTGTTATGTCCGAACAACCGCCACTGCAGCACAATCGCATCTGCTTCAGGCGAGACAGCACCGATCAGGTCTTCGAAACGATGTTCACCCACCCTGATGTTCACATACTCATCGACATCCGACACCAAAATCCAATCCGCCTTTTTGCGCAACGGATGTTTCCAGGCTTCTTTCAAAGCCTGCCACTGGATCGATTGGCCCGTTGTTTTCTCATGCGGAATATGGCGAACAATCCCCGCCATCTGCAGTGCTTTCAGTAATTTGTCGGTGCCGTCACTGCAGTCATTTGAATAAACAAGAAAATCCGTCACGCCGGCAGCACGATGGTGCGCGATCCACTCTAGCAAATAAGGCGCTTCGTCTTTGACGGTTGTGATGCAGAGAATACGCAACGGCTCGATCCTGTTTTGGTGGAGAGCCTATCATGCTGCGCCGCGATGAACAGCGGCGCAGCATGGTTTTTCATAAGTGAGTCTCGAATGCGACAGGATTAGCCGAGGCAGTCCGTCACGCTGTTTGCAAGGCCACGCAGCCAAGTTGTGTAAAGCGCAGGGCCCTGTGGGATGTCGGTTGCCAGAGGGTCCAGAATACCTGTGTTGGTGCCTTCAGGCGCCACTGATTTAACCAGAGAGTCATTGAACTGAGGTTCTGCAAAGACGCATGAAATGCCGTGCTCTTTGATTTCCGCGTGCAGTTCGCTCAGGCGCGCGGCGCTTGGGGCAGCCGCATCAGACAATTGGATGGAACCGGTGACCTCTAGCCCAAAGGCTTCTTCGAAGTACTGGTAGGCGTCGTGGAAAACCACAAATCGTGCATCGTGGAATGGCTCAAGCTGGGTTGTAATTTCTTCACCAGCGGCTTGGATCTCCGTCGCACCGACCTCTGCGTTCATCGCGTAGATTTCTGCATTTGCCGGGTCCAACTCAGACAGTTCTTCAGCAATCGAATTCAACCAAACAATCGCGTTCTCTGGATCAAGCCAAGCATGTGGGTCCGCGCCGTCGTGGTTGTGGCGATCGTGGTCATCATGACCGGCGTGTTCATCTTTATGCTCGTCGTGATGATCATCATGATCGTCGTGTCCGTGATCTTCATGCTTGTCATCATGATTTTCAACATGATCATGGTCGTCATGGTCGTCATGGTCGTCATGGTCGTCATGGTCGTCATGGTCGTCATGGTCGTCATGGTCGTCATGGCCACCAAAGACCGCTTCTTCTCGGAACTCATGAACGTGCGTGCCTTCGCTATGAAGCAATTCCAGAGAATGTGCACCAGTCGCCACTGTTTCGATCGCATCTTCCAGCCAAGGAGAGAGGTCTTCACCAATCCAAACCACTAGATCAGCATTTTGCAGTATGCGAGCCTCTGACGGGCGCAATGAATAACCATGAGGAGATGCACCTTGCTGCATAACCAAAGCAGGTTCGCCGACTCCCTGCATTACGCGAGCAACAAGTGAGTGCACAGGTGCAATATCTGTTGCTACATTTGGTACTTCGGCACTGGCTTGGGTTGCCAAAAGGCACATCGCCGTCATAGATCGGTAAAACATAAGGCGCTCCGCGTTACAGTATAACATCGAGTTGCCTCTAGCCCATGCGTTATACTATATCAACCGCTATCAACAGGAGCCATCAATGAGCGTGCACGGATTCGATAATCACGACCACAGCGGTTGTATTCATGACGCGATGGAAGCGGCGGTTTCTTATTGTGCTGAGAACAAGTTGCAATTCACACCGGTGCGTCGCCGTGTGTTTGAAATATTGCTGCAAGAGCACCGCGCCATGGGCGCATATGACATTTTGCCAATCCTGGCGGAAGAAGGTTTGGGTAAGCAGCCACCCGTGGTCTATCGCGCATTGGACTTTCTGAAAGCCAATAATTTCATCCACAAGATCGAAAAATTGAATGCTTATGTTGCTTGCTCACATCCTGGCGTGAACCATGCACCCGCCTTCATGATTTGTCGCGAATGTAGCTTGGTGGTTGAAACAGAAAGTCGTCCAACAGCCAGCTTGAAATCCGCCGCGAAAGATCTTGGGTTTGCAATTGAGGCGACAGTTGTGGAAGCAGAAGGCCTATGCCCGAAGTGTCAATGATGCCTGAGACATTACTGTCAACTCAAGATATGAGCGTACGCCTCGGTGGCCATGTCGCCTTGAGGCATGTGGATTTCACAATCAATTCTGGTGAAATTGTCACCATTGTTGGCCCAAACGGATCAGGCAAATCAACATTGCTGAAGTCTCTTATTGGGGCTGTTAAACCAACGGCAGGTAAGGTTCAACGCCGAGCCGGTTTGCGCATCGGCTATGTGCCGCAGAAGCTGCATATTGATCCAACGCTGCCGCTGTCTGTACGTCGGTTTCTCTCCTTGCCCAAACATCGTATCGACGGCGATATAAACAGGGCGCTGATGCGCGTGGGCGCGTCAGATCTGCATGAAAAACAGATGTCAGCGCTTTCAGGCGGTCAATTTCAGCGCGCGTTGCTTGCGCGGGCATTGCTTGAAAACCCAGATATCTTGATTTTGGATGAGCCCACCACCGGGCTTGATCAACCAGGGTCTGCAGCGCTTTATAACTTGATCGAAGACATTCGCCGCGAAACGGGCGCCGCGGTTCTTATGGTCAGTCATGAGTTGCACGTAGTCATGAGTGCATCTGACCGTGTGGTCTGTCTTAATGGCCATGTCTGCTGTCACGGTGCGCCGGAAATAGTTGCTTCCGCTCCTGAATATCGGGCCCTTTTTGGTTCGGGTACGCAGGGCGCCTTGGCGCTTTACCGACATGACCATGATCATTCTCATGAGGTAGACGACCACAAGGGCTGTACCCATGCTTGATGATTTCCTGGTACGCGCGACATTGGCAGGGATTGGCGTGGCTCTGGCGGCTGCTCCGCTGGGATGTTTCGTTGTTTGGCGACGGATGGCTTATTTTGGTGATGCGACAAGCCATGCCGCCATTTTGGGCATTGCGCTGTCATTGGCGCTTTCACTTTCGGTGTTCACTGGCGCACTTGCCATTGCCTTGATCATGGCCCTGACGGTTTCGGCCTTAACCGGCAAAGGCTATGCGATGGACACCCTACTCGGTGTGATGGCGCATTCCGCTTTGGCCATCGGTCTTGTCGCGGTCAGCTTCCTGCAAGGGGTGAGGCTTGACCTGATGGCCTATCTCTTCGGAGACATCCTCGCTGTGTCTAAATCAGATTTGATTGTGATTTGGGGTGGCGCGGCACTTGTGATCGCTCTGATGGCGTTCAGATGGTCCCCATTGCTGACAGCAACATTGAACGCTGATCTAGCCATGGCCAGCGGAGTGGACCCCAAGCGTGAACAATTGATTCTAACGGTTTGCCTTGCCGTTGTGGTGGCGGTCGCCATTAAGGTCGTTGGGGTACTTCTGATTGTTGCAATGCTGATCATTCCCGCTGCAGGCGCGAGGTCATTGGCGCGCAATCCAGAAGGTATGGCCGTGATTGCGGCGCTATTCGGTGCTTTATCAGCTATTCTCGGCCTGCGTATGAGCCTGATCTACGACACCCCTGCCGGACCAAGTATCGTCTGTGTCGCGGCAGGCGTATTTGTACTCAGTCTGATCTTTGGGCGCTTCAGAGCGTTTAGTCGTTAAGCCAATCGGTCAGGGCCTTGGGGTTGGGTTCGACGAACACGGCGGTGCCTTGCGAAAATGCTTCGAAGGCTTCGCGATTCAATTCGTTGACCCCGCAAACGACAGGAACACCAAGTTCCATTGCCTGCCCAATGGTATCGCGGAAGCCGCGACCGCCGGCTTCGTGCTTGCCGAATTTATTTAAAACCAACAATGCGACGTCAGAGTTCAACCGATGGCCTACCTCTGAGACAGCTTGTTCCAGGGCATCGGGGTCAAGTCGACAACCGCGAGAGTTTGGTCCTAAATCTTGAGAAATACGAATGGTCGGCCCATCCGGTAGCACTTCGACATCCATGTCACAGAGCGGGCAGTCGTCTCGGTCTGTGTTGACTTGTACAACACCAACAACGCGGGTGCCGATTGCCATCTCGGATTTGGCGAAATTGTAGAGGACCTCATCAAGATCCCCTTTGCCCTTGGTCATCGTGTAGGCGATTTTCATTCGCGTGCCTTCCTTGGTTTGAGCCACATATAATCGCTGTGCCTCAGTATGCACCAGTCATGAAATCAACTCATAGTGTCCACGAAACGCGTCGCCAGATCGCGCATGGCCTGACGGAAGGGGCCGGGGCCGTGGCTAATCCGCGCCACGCCAAGGTCAGCCAGTTCGGCGACCGAAAGGCCGTTTGAGAGTGTCATGACATTCACGGGTATATCGGAAGCCTCGCAAACGCGTGCAATCAACTCTGGGTCGGTCAGTCCGGGTACAAAGAACCCGCTGGCACCTGCCGCAGTATAGGCCTCTAGACGTTCTAGTGCCTGTGGCATCAGGCCTGCGTGCCAATCTTGGTTGGCCTCTTTTAAAAACAGATCCGTACGCGCATTGATAAAGAGCGGTACTCCGTAGGCTTCCGATGCTTCGCGGGCAGCAGCAATGCGTTTTGACTGTTCTTCCAGTTTATGCAGCCCTTTGCTGCCAATCATCTGATCTTCGAAATTGATGCCGACGATCCCCTGCTTCATAGCAAGGGTAATGTTGGACGCGACACCTGTTGGTCCGACAGCGTAGGCGCCTTCAAAATCGAGCGTGACGGGCACTTCAACGGTCTGACAAATCCGCCGCGCAGTCATCAAGGCGATTTCGAGTGGTAACTTTTCTCCATCATCAAACCCCTGTGCTCCGGCGACAGACCAGCTGCCTGTTGCAACGGCACGCGCCCCGGCTTCTTCAATCACTTTTGCCGAGCCCGCATCCCAGATGTTGTAAAGTACCAACGGGTCACCGGGCTGGTGCATGTCTGTGAAGATTTGTGCCTTTTCTGCTTGTTTAGAGACTGCATTTGTCATGCGGCGGACTTGTCCTTGTATTGTCGTTCCAGCTCGATCAGTCGCTGTTTGCGCCATAGCCCTCCGCCATAGCCCGTCAACGATCCGTCTGCTCCTATGACGCGATGACAGGGGACGATCAAGGCAATCTGGTTTGCACCATTTGCGCGCGCGACGGCACGTACCGAAGAGGGGCGTCCGATCGCATTAGCCATATCTGAATATGAACGCGTTTCACCAGCCGGAATGGTGCGCAATTCATCCCAGACTTCCTGCGTGAATGGCGAGCCGTGATAGGCGAGTTTCACATCAAATGTGTCTCGATTCCCGCTAAAAAAGGCCGCGAGCTCAGATTTAACCTGATCAGTGATTTCAAACCGCCCAAATCCAAGTGAGCCTTTTGAAAGAGTTTGTAACTTCTTCAAAGACGTTGGCAGAGCTTTGCGATCAACAAACTCCAATAAGTGTAAGGCGTGCTGGTCACATACCGCCACCAAGGGACCAAGTGGCGTATCGATCCAATCTGCCCTCAAAAGCGCATCTGCCGCGAAGTCGCTTGGGTTTTGACCAAGCAGTTTTGCGAAAGCCGAACGAAAGGCGCTGGGGCTTTCAAAACCTGAATCCAGCTGCGCCTCAATTACAGGCCTACCTTTGGCGAGTGTCGTGAATCCTTCGCGCAAACGCCGTTGTCGAGCCATCTCCAGAAAGGTCATCCCGAAATGCCGCTTGAAAGCACGCCGCGCTGTTGAGGCATCGAGACCCATTCGAGCGATGTCTCCCTCACTCCAGCGATAGGAGGGGCGCCTTTCAAGCGCTTCGAGCAGGGTTTGGATCACGGGCTCAGCTTCGGCCATCGGCGCAAGGGGGTGGCATCTTTTGCAGGGCCGAAATCCGGCTTCAATGCAGGCACCCACAGAATCATACCATTGGCAGTTTTCGGGCTTTGGTTTTCGGGCAGGGCATGAAAGCCGACAGAATATCCCCGTCGAAGTTACGCCCACCCAGGCGCGCCCTTCATAGGTGTCGTCGCGGTTACAAAGTGCTGCGTAAAGCGTGTCGGTGTCAGGCAAATCAAACATCATACCCGGAGCCTAACTCAACCCAACGCGGTTTGGCGTCTGAAATCGGGCGTTGATATCACGAATGCGCAGGAATCAGAGCAAGTCCCAAAGCAACTTCGCGGCCATCGCCAATGTCGTGAAAACCAAAAGTGGTTTGATCAAGCGGGCACCGATCTTTTGCGCCAATGATGCGCCAAGCCGTGCGCCAAAGATCTGTGCGACCCCCATCGCGAGGCCGGTCATCCACCAAGGCGTGGCGACGATTGCGAAGGCGAGCAAAGCCCCTGCATTAGAGGCGCAGTTCAAAAGTTTCGTGTGCGCCGTGGCTTTAAGAATGCCGTAGCCCGCCAAGGAAACAAAAGCGAGCATGAAGAAGCTACCGGTGCCCGGACCAAGCAGCCCGTCGTATGCCGCGATCAGAGGCACCATGCTTGCGGAAAAGATCATCGGAGACATGCGGCGCTCTTTATCGTCGTCATTGAGTCCCCGCTGCAAGGCAAAGAAAAGGGCAACACCGGCAAGTAGGACAGGGAGCACAATCCGTATGAGATCGGTCGGCAGTTGCGCTACCAAGAGGGCCCCCAAAATCGAAGCGAAGAAGGATATGGTCGCGGGCACGATTTGTTTTCTCAGATCGACGTGGCCTCCGCGCGCATAGGTATACGCCGCGGTGGCAGCTCCGAAGAAGCCCTGGACTTTGTTGGTGGCGAGTGCGGTGAGTGGTGGGACACCTGACAGCAGCATTGCGGGCAGAGCGATCAAACCGCCACCGCCTGCAATGGAGTCGACAAAGCCTGCAACAAATCCCGCTGCAATCAAAATGAGCAAGACTTCTGTGCCGACCTCGAACATTTATCCCGCCGCAAATTCGGACTTAGCGTAGCCCTGAATATAGAGAAGCGCAGTTAGGTCGCCGTGATTGATTTTCACTTTACACTCAGCTTGCAGGGCAGGTTTACCGTGCAACGCAACACCGGTACCCGCATTCTGGAGCATTAAGAGATCGTTCATTCCATCGCCAACGGCCATCACGTCTTCAGGCGAAATTTCAAGACTACTGGTGATCTCATTTAGGGCTTCAAGCTTAGCCTCACGGCCAAGTATTGGGCGAACAACACGGCCTGTGAGGGCACCGCTTTCAACTTCCAATGTGTTGGCTCGGTTCTCATCAAAGCCGAGCTCGGCTGCAACTTTCGCAGTGAATGCCGTGAAACCTCCAGAGACCAAGGCAGCGTAACCGCCATTGGATTTCATGGTTTGGACAAGCGCCTTGCCTCCGGGCATCAAATCTATGCGTGTTTGCAGAACGTGATCGATAATGCTTTCTGGCAGATCTTTCAGGAGCCCCACACGTTCATCGATCGCGCCTTCAAAATCCAGTTCGCCATTCATAGCCTTCGCAGTGATCTCAGCAACACGCTCTCCAACACCAGCTTCTGCAGCCAGCTCGTCGATGCATTCCTGTTGGATCATGGTGCTGTCCATATCGGCCAAGAGCATCTTTTTGCGACGGCCCTCTGCGGGCTGAATGATCAGATCGATTTGTTCAGCCTGAAGTGCGGTCCACACGTCTTCTGCATTACCTGGTACCTGCGCAATGGAGAATTCTGCAGCCTCACCGGTTGCCAGCCATTGTGCCTCGCCACCGCCCCAGGCATTGCGAAGATTCTCCACCGTTGCGGCATCCAGCGTAGGCGCAGCGGGGTTCGTCAAAAGCGTCGCGATATACATCGATATGTCCTTTTTAGGCGGTCTCGATCGCCCCTTACCGCAGCGGGAATGCAATTACCACCCGGCTGGATCGTGTTTCCGATCATAGACATTTTCTATTCAAAAACGTCGGTGTAGCCACGTGAACCGACATTTTAGCGGTTGCCCGGATGAGATTCGCTCTCTATTTCCGGCTGCGGGACACCTCTCCCCAACGAGAGGCAGATATCTGTAAGGATAGCATCAATGGCTACTCAGCAACCGGCAGCGCGTCCGGCAAACCCGCGCTTTTCTTCTGGCCCATGTGCCAAACCTCCTGTTTTTGAACTGTCTAAACTTGCGGACGCCGCTTTGGGCCGCAGCCACCGTGCAGCTGTTGGTAAAGCAAAGCTGAAAGATGCCATCGAAGGCACCCGCGAAGTTCTGGGCATTCCTGCTGATTACAAGATCGGCATCGTTCCTGCGTCGGACACTGGCGCGGTTGAGATGGCTCTGTGGTCCCTGCTGGGTGAACGCAAGGTCGAGATGCTGGCTTGGGAATCTTTCGGCGCTGGCTGGGTGACGGATGTTGTCAAACAGCTGAAAATCGACGCGGAAGCCAAGGTGGCTGACTATGGTCAGATCGTTGATCTGGCGTCGGTTGATTTCGTGAATGACGTTGTTTTCACCTGGAACGGCACCACCTCTGGTGTGCGTGTTCCAAACGGTGACTGGATTGCAGATGATCGCGTTGGCCTGACCATCTGTGATGCGACCTCCGCGGCCTTCGCGATGGACCTGCCTTGGGACAAACTCGACGTGACCACCTTCTCCTGGCAGAAGGTTCTGGGCGGCGAAGCGGCGCACGGCATGATCGTTCTGTCCCCACGCGCTGTCGCGCGTCTGGAAAGCTACACACCCGCTTGGCCTCTTCCAAAGATCTTCCGCATGACCAAAGGCGGCAAGCTGATCGAAGGCATCTTTACTGGCGCAACGATCAACACACCGTCCATGCTGGCGGTTGAAGACTATCTGCTGGCGCTCGATTGGGCGCGCTCTGTCGGTGGTCTGGAAGGTCTGCAAGCGCGCGCGAATGCCAACGCTCAAGCAGTGTTTGATTTCTGCGACGCAAACGACTGGATCGCGAATCTCGCGGAAGATGATGCGACACGCTCCAACACTTCTGTTTGCCTGAAGTTCACTGATGACCGCATCCAAGACGGCGCAGTTTTTGCGAAAGCCGTTGCGAAGCGTCTGGAAGCAGAAAACATCGCGCTGGACATCGGAGCTTACCGTGACGCGCCAGCAGGTCTGCGCATCTGGTGTGGTGGTACAGTTGAGACTGCCGACATCGAAGCCATGCTGCCTTGGCTTGCATGGGCGTTTGAAGCTGAAATCGAAGCACAAGCTTAAACAAGTGCCGGGCTGAAGCCCGGCCTACTTTCCCAATTTTGTTTGCTGGTTAATTCCGGCACCCCGACAACAAAGGACCAAAACCATGGCCCCTAAAGTACTTGTATCTGACAAACTGTCTGAAACCGCCGTTCAAATCTTCCGCGACCGCGGCATTGATGTTGATTTCATGCCAGACCTTGGCAAAGACAAAGAGAAGCTGGCTGAACTCGTTGGCCAATACGACGGTCTCGCGATCCGCTCTGCGACCAAAGTCACACCGACCATCTTGGAAGCCGCTACCAACCTGAAAGTGGTTGGCCGTGCAGGTATCGGGACCGACAACGTCGACAAAGAAGCCGCGTCCAAAAAAGGTGTGATCGTCATGAACACACCATTTGGCAACATGATCACCACCGCGGAACATGCGATTGCGATGATGTTCGCTGTGGCGCGTCAAATCCCAGAGGCGTCTGAGTCAACTCACGCCGGCAAATGGGAAAAATCCAAGTTCATGGGTGTTGAGCTGACCAACAAGACCCTCGGCGTCATTGGCGCAGGCAACATCGGTGGCATCGTGTGTGACCGTGCGCGTGGCCTTAAGATGAAAGTCATCGCGTTTGACCCGTTCCTGTCTGAAGAAAAAGCGGACAAAATGGGCGTCGAAAAAGTTGAACTCGACGAACTGTTGGGTCGCGCTGACTTCATCACTCTGCACGTGCCATTCATTGCAGGCGTGACCGAAAACATTCTGTCTGCAGAAAACCTTGCGAAAACCAAAAAAGGTGTGCGCATCATCAACTGTGCGCGTGGCGGTCTGGTCGACGAGGCGGCTCTGGCGGAACTGCTGAAATCCGGCCATGTCGCAGGTGCTGCGTTTGACGTATTTGCCGAAGAGCCTGCGAAAGAGAACCCACTCTTCAACTTGCCAAACGTTGTCTGCACACCGCACCTCGGCGCGGCAACAACCGAAGCGCAGGAAAACGTGGCGCTGCAAGTGGCTGAACAGATGTCCAACTACCTGCTGACCGGCGCGGTAGAGAACGCATTGAACATGCCATCCGTTACCGCTGAAGAAGCGAAGGTCATGGGTCCATGGATCAAACTTGCTGATCACCTGGGTGCCTTCGCAGGTCAAATGACCGACGAGCCAATCAAAGCGATCAACATCCTATACGATGGTGTCGTTTCAGAAATGAACCTGGAAGCCCTGAACTGTTCCGTGATCGCTGGGATATTGAAGAAGGCCAACCCCGACGTGAACATGGTGTCTGCGCCTGTTGTCGCGAAAGAACGCGGCATGAAGATCTCCACAACCAATCAGGATAAGTCTGGCACTTTCGACGGCTACATCAAAGTGACCGTAGTTACCGAAAAGCGTGAGCGTTCTGTTGCTGGTACTGTCTTCTCTGATGGCAAACCACGTTTCATCCAGATCAAAGGCATCACTGTGGATGCTGAGATCGGTGCGCATATGCTTTACACCACCAACCGCGACGAACCTGGCATCATCGGTGCTCTGGGTCAGACCATGGGTGCGAACGGCGTAAACATCGCGAACTTCACATTGGGTCGTGCTGACGTCGGTGGCGAAGCGATTGCGTTGCTCTACGTGGATGAACCGGTACCAGCTGAGGCCCGCGCGGCGCTGGCGGAGACTGATCTCTTCACACAGATCAAACCGCTTCAGTTCGACGTTTGATCGCTGAAAAATCTAATTGAAAGAGTCGTCCCTTTGGGGCGGCTCTTTTGTTTAGAGCGCGAGTTTCTGAACAGAAGCCTTTAACTCCCCTTTAACCAAACATCCTGCTTTGCGCCGCAATTGGCGCATGGTTTTGCTCCACCCAAAGCTGCACGGTCAGGTTGTGGGGGCGTGTAAATGTATAGGTGACACATGCAGAAAGCACGTCAAATGCAGACAGCAACACAGGCTTCCGGCGCATTCGAGAAGTTTGTGAGCGCTCAGAAAGAGCAAACTCCAAGCGTGATCCGTTTGATTAATGGGATCGGAGATTCGACGTTGTTTAACAAGTTCAAATACTGAACGAAAATACGGCGGGCTTGGCCCGCCGCATTTCTTTTAGCGCCAATTCAGAACCACTTTGCCCGATCGGCCGGATTGCATAGCCGCGAACCCATCCCGGAAATCATCCACGTCAAAGTTGTGCGTAATCACACGGCTAACATCCAGTCCATTTTGAAGCATGGCAATCATCTTGTACCAGGTCTCAAACATCTCTCGGCCATAGACGCCCTTGATAGTGATGGCCTTGAAAACAATGCGCCCCCAGTTCACAGGGGATTCACCTGGTGGGATGCCAAGCAGCGCAATTTTGCCGCCCATCACCAGTGCCTCAACCATTTGATCCAGAGCTTTCTGGTTTCCCGACATTTCGAGACCAACGTCAAATCCCTGCGTCAAACCAAGTTCGGCGATCACATCATTGAGGTCTTCCTTGGTGACATTCACTGGACGCACAGTTGGCACGACATGTTCGGCAAGCTCCAAGCGATCCTGATTGATATCGGTGATTACCACATTGCGCGCGCCTGCATGGCGTGCGACGGCCGCTGCCATGATGCCAATTGGTCCGGCACCTGTGATCAATACATCTTCGCCAAGCAATTCAAAACTGAGCGCGGTGTGCACAGCATTACCCAGCGGATCAAGGATCGCTCCGATTTCATCCGGAATGTCATCGGGCAGCGGGACCACGTTGAATGCTGGCAACTTCAGATACTGGGCAAAGGCCCCTTGGACATTCACACCAATTCCACGTGTGCCAGGGTCGAGATGAAATTTGCCAGCGCGGCTTTGGCGGCTGTCGGTCTCGATCAGGTGGCCTTCTCCTGAACATCTCTGTCCTACTTTCAGGACATTTACATCGCGACCGACTTCGACGATTTCGCCTGCGAATTCGTGACCGGTAATCATGGGAACTGGCACAGTATGACTGGCCCAATCATCCCAGTTCCAGATGTGAATGTCGGTCCCGCAGATGCCGGTTTTGTTGATCCGGATTAAAACCTCGTCGTCGCCGATTTCCGGCACAGGCGCCTGCACCATCCACAAGCCTTCTTCCGGGCGGGACTTTTCAAGTGCTTTCATTGTGTTTGGCAGGGTCATGATATCACGCCAATGGCTCTGCCGACGTTGCCAAAGGCAGCGAGGGCACGGTCGAGCTCATCCTTGGTTAGGGATGCATTCATCTGAGTACGAATGCGGGCCTGTCCACGCGGAACCACCGGGAAAAAGAAGCCTGACACATAGACGCCTTCGTCAAACAATTGTCGCGCCATTTCCTGCGCGAGCTTCGCATCTCCGAGCATTACCGGAATGATCGCATGTTCACCTTCCAGCAGGTCGAACCCAAGTTTGGTCAGACCTTCGCGCCAGTAACGGGCATTTTCAAACAGTTGCGCCCGTAGATCTTCGCCTTCTTCGACAAGTCGAATGGCTTCGATTCCAGCAGCAACAATGCTTGGCGGCAGCGAGTTGGAGAACAGATAGGGCCGCGCGCGCTGCCGCAGAAGGTCAATCACTGGCTGCGGCCCAGCGATATAACCGCCGATGGCCCCCCCAAGTGCTTTGCCCAACGTCCCTGTCAGAATGTCGACGTCCACGCCGAAGTGATCCGGAGTGCCCGCGCCGCGTGGCCCCATAAAGCCGGTGGCGTGGCAGTCATCGACCATGACGATAGCGTCGTACTCTTTCGCCAATCGCGTGATCTCTGGCAGGTTTGCCAAATATCCGTCCATGGAAAACACACCATCAGTTGCGATCATGATATGGCGCGCGCCTTCATTACGGGCGTGTTTCAGTGTCTCTTCCAGATCGGTCATGTCGCTGTTCATGTAGCGATAGCGTTTCGCCTTGCAGAGACGAATGCCGTCGATGATGGACGCATGGTTCAGGCTGTCAGAGACAATTGCATCTTCCGGCCCGAGTAAGGGTTCAAACAAGCCGCCGTTGGCGTCAAAGCAGGCGGCAAAGAGGATGCTGTCGTCTTTGTTCAGGAACTTGGCGATCCGCTGTTCCAGCTCGCGGTGGATATCCTGCGTGCCACAGATGAAGCGCACCGAGGCCATGCCGAAGCCCTTCGGATCCATCGTATCCTTGGCCGCTTTGATCAGGTCGGGGTGATCCGCCAGTCCGAGGTAGTTGTTGGCACAGAGGTTGATGACCTTGTGATCTCCCACCTCAATCTCTCCCCCCTGAGGGGAGGTGATCATTCGCTCGCGCTTCATCAGACCTTCGGCTTCGATCTGTTCGAGAGTGGCGTTGATATGCGCGATGAATTGATCAGACATGTGCGTGACTCCTTGATTACGGATGCACCTCTACCATAGCGGAAAAAATTCCGGAATAGGGGAATTTCGATATGGCGGAAAACATCCGTAATACTGGAAACTTCATTAGAGCGAAAAAAACCCGCCGGGTCAGGGCGGGTCGATCTCAGCGCTGGTAGGCTTTAGATTAGGCGTTTTGCACAACCAACAATGCACGGGCTGGGCCGTTCATGGCCTCAATCCGATGCGGCACGTCCGCCGCATAACGCGCTGTGTCACCGGCATGCACCTCTTCGGTCGCATTACCCGAGACAACACGGACTCGGCCTTCGATCACGGTCAGATGCTCTCTGGTGCCACGTGCGTGGGCTTTGCTGTCAAGCTGTCCATGGCGCGTAAATCGCAGGTCATAGAGCTCGTGATGACCCGCGTCTTCAGGTGGAGAGAGGATGCGAATGTTGCAGCCTTCGCCACGGTTTTCGATAGAAGGCGTATTAGCGGCGCGCAGAACCTCGACGCGATCAACGGCTTCGCCATCTTCTAGGAGCCCCGCGAAATCCACCTGCAATGCACGCGTCAGATTCCAGAGTGTCGCAATCGTTGGGCTGCTTTCACCGCGTTCAATCTGGCTGACCATGGAACGTGAGACGCCAGACAGTTTCGCAACAGCGTCCAGTGATAGTCCTTGCGCGCGGCGGGCATCCTTCAGGCGGGCAGGAAGGAGGTTGAGAATTTCGCTATCGGTATTCATGCCTATGACCTGCCCGCTTGGCGCGTATGTGTCAACTCGCGGTTTCAGGATAGTCTCGCAGGAAAACCCACTTATCACCTTCGCTCATCTCAGGCTGGTATGCATAGCCGCCAAGATCGAAGTCTTTGATACCTTCGGCCTCGGTCAAACGGTTCTGGATGATGAAGCGCGCCATGCTGCCACGGGCCTTTTTGGCAAAAAAGCTGACGATCTTTGGTTGCCCGTTTTTGAGTTCCATGAAAACCGGGGTGATCACTCGCAACTTCAGGCGTTTCAGGTCAACAGCGCCGAAATATTCCTGAGAGGCGCAGTTGATCAATGTCTCGGTGCCGATCTCCTCGGCCTGAGCATTCAGGTTCTTGGAGAGTGTGTCGCGCCAGAATTCATAGAGGTTCTTACCGCGGCGGGTTTTTAAACGGCTTCCCATTTCAAGACGGTAAGGCTGAATCGCATCAAGCGGACGCAAAACGCCATATAGGCCTGACAGAATACGTAGGTGGTCCTGCGCCCAGGTCATTTCATCCTGATCAAGCGACTTGGCTTCCAGACCAATGTAAGTGTCCCCCGCAAACGCATAAGCCGCTGGACGGGTTGCATAGGTATCAGGCTCCATCTCGAAGGCTTTGAACCGGTCCCGGTTCAGCTTTGCCAAATCCGGGCTGAGGTCCATCAGTTTTTGCAGATTGCCGAGCGTTAAATTGCGCGCTGTTTTCACGAGCTTTTCGGCCTCGTCGTGCAGGGCCGGCGTGGTTGTCTCGGTTGCGACGGGATCCCAATCCAGGCGCTTGGCCGGGGAAACGACGACTAACATGGCTGCTCCTTCACCTCTGGTTTCATGAGACTTAGTCCGCGTTGTGCAGGACGTCCAGAAATGCTGTTGCAAATCGTTGTGAACGTTTGTCGCCCAGCAGGCGTTGCATGGCGCTTTCGTCCGATGGACGCATCTCGGCGACTTTTGCGAGCAGTGATGCAGAACAGGTCAGAGGCTTGTCGATACCCTCTGGTCCGCGCGCCAGATCGGCTTGGGCTTCCAGCAGGCGGTCATAGACATCGCCCGCCTGACGACCGGCCAGTTTGCGACGGCTTGGATGCACAGCTTCGGCTTCACCATTGATGACTTCCAGAAAGGCATCGCCATAGCGGTCGAGTTTCTTTGCGCCGACGCCACCGACCCGCGCCATGTCGTCAAGCGACGAGGGGCGGGTTTCGGCCATTTCAATCAGCGTGCGATCGTTGAAGATAACGTAAGCCGGGACCTTAGCGGCCTCAGCCAGCGCACGGCGTTTGGCTTTCAGGGCGGAAAGCAACGGCGCATCTTCTTCGTTCACCAGTGCTTTTACAGCCGGGCGACGAGTGGCCTTGCGGATACTGTCTTTGCGCAGCTGGATCGAGGCTTCGCCCCGCAGGATCGGTAGCGCATCATCGGTCATACGCAGGGCGCCGTGGCGTTCCGGATCGGGCCGGATCAGGTCATGTCCCATCATCTGGCGGAACACGGCTTGCCACTGCCGTTTGTCAAATTCCTTGCCGACGCCGAATGTCGGCAGTGCATCGTGGCCCTTCTGGCGCATACGGTCGGTTTCATTGCCCAAGAGCACATCAATGAGGTGTCCAGAGCCAAACCATTCCCCGGTGCGCAGGATGGCTGAAAGCGCTTTGCGTACACCTTCGGTGCCGTCAAAGACTTCGGCGGGCGTGTCGCAGAGATCACATTTCCCGCAGGTGACCTGGGTTTCTCCGAAATACCGCAGCAAAGTGGAGCGGCGGCAATGCAGTGCTTCTGCCAGACCCAAAAGCGCGTTTAGGCGTGCATGATCTGCGGCACGGCGTTCGGGTGGGGCGAGGCCTTCGTCGATTTGCGAGCGGCGCAGGCGGATGTCTTCAGGACCAAACAATGTGAGTGTTTCCGCAGGCGCGCCATCCCGGCCCGCACGGCCGATTTCCTGATAATAGGATTCGATGGATTTCGGCAGATCCGCATGCGCGACCCAGCGGATGTCGGGCTTGTCGATGCCCATGCCAAAAGCAACCGTTGCCACGACGATCAGCCCGTCTTCGCGCTGGAATCGGGTCTCGACCCAGCGGCGGTCGTCAGGGTCCATGCCGCCATGATAGTGGTCTGCGGAATGACCTGCATCGCGTAGCGCTTTCGCCAGGGCTTCGGTTTTAGCGCGTGTACCACAGTAGACGATGCCTGATTGGCCTTTGCGCGCATCGGCGAAATCTAGAATCTGTTTGCGCGGGCTGTCTTTGGCCGCGAAAGCCAGATGAATGTTGGGCCGGTCAAACCCGTGCAGGAAGGTTTCCGGTGCTTCGCCGTCAAACAAACGATGCACGATTTCTTCACGGGTCTCTTTGTCAGCGGTCGCAGTGAACGCCGCCACCGGCACGTCGAGCGTGCGGCGCAGCTCTCCAATACGTAGATAATCCGGGCGGAAATCATGACCCCATTGGCTGACGCAATGGGCTTCGTCGACAGCAATCATCGAGACGCCAATCCGACGTAACATGCCAAGAGCAGCACCAGACGCCAGTCGCTCTGGCGCGATGTATAGGAGTTTCAGGCGGCCTGTTTCGATGGCCTCCCAGACTTCGGCGGTTTCTTCTTCGGTGTTCCCTGAGGTCAAAGCGCCTGCTTCAACGCCAGCCTCCCGCAGGGCGCGGACTTGATCACGCATCAAGGCGATCAGAGGCGAGATCACAACAGTGATCCCGTCTCGCATCAAAGCTGGCAGTTGGAAACAGAGTGACTTACCGCCACCTGTGGGCATGATCGCAAGAACGTTTTGTCCGGCGGCGACGGCATCCACGATCTCTTCCTGGCCGGGTCGAAACCCGTCAAACCCAAAGATGTCGCGCAAAAGCGATGCGGCGGCCATGATGTTTCCTGCGATGAAGTCTGCTCGTTCGCAGGAAATGAATCACATACCGCGGGTTGCAGCAAGGTTAATGGGCTTAGAAAAAGACCTGCGGCACCACAAAGTCACGTAGCCAGATCACCAGAATGAAAACCACCAGCGGCGCGAGGTCCAGCGGGTTGGTATTTGGCAGAACGTTGCGGACAGGGCGATAGACCGGCTCTAGCAGGCGGTTCAATCCATACCAGATTTGGGCAACCAGCTGCTGGTGCAGATTCAGAACATTAAAGTTGATCAGCCAGCTCATGATGATGTGGATCAGCATGATGAAGAACATGGCGTTCAGCACGAGCATAAAAAGGGCACCAATTGCGGCCACGACGATCACTCCTTTGATTTCCTGAGCACACAGTTAAGCGTCGTGACGTCAAATCACAAGATGCCGCGAGGTCAACGGAGCTCATCGGTTGACGTGCAACACGAGCGTGTCGATGTGTGGGAGCGAAGGAGTGTATCCGTGTATCCGTATTTGCGTATGATTTGGGGCTGGCAGCGTGCAAAGAGTCAGCCGAAGTTGGCGGTAAATGCCATGCATGTGTCAAGCCACCGGTGCTGGCCGCAGGACATCGACATGTGGATGGAACTCAACAACGGCCGTACCCTGACGATATATGATCTTGGCCGCATCCCGATGGGCGTTCGGGTGGGGCTCATGGACGCCTTGAAACGAGAGCGTTGGGGGCTGACTGTTGCGGGAAGTGTTGTTCGCTATCGCCGGCGGATTCTGCCGTTTGAGAAATTCGAAATGCGCAGCCGTGGACTATTTTGGGACGACAAGTTTTTCTACGTTGAACAGTCAATTTGGAAAAAGAGCGGCGAATGCGCCAATCACGCGGTGTTCCGGACTGCGATAACGGACAAGTCTGGTATTGTTCCCCCAGATCGTGTGCTAGCCGCTTTGGGGCATGAAGGCCCGTCCCCCCTCGCACCAGAGTGGGTACAGCAATGGTTGAAAGCCGAAGAAATGCGACCTTGGCCACCAATGCAGGATTTGCCGATGCAGCAAGAGAAAGCCGCTTAAGACAAGGAATTGCTTGCGCAGACTGCGTTACCCTGCGTAAGTCGGTTCAGACATTTGGGGATTGTCATGACCGCGATTTCGACGCGCCGGCGTATTTGGGGCTGGTTCTTTTTTGACTGGGCGAGCCAGCCTTATCACACACTTCTTCTGACCTTTATCTTTGGCCCCTATATCGCTGGTGTTGCCGCAGAAACCTTCATCGCTGATGGCGCATCAGAAGAGGCGGCGAAGGCTCAGGCCCAGACGCTTTGGTCCACCATGCTGACAATTGCCGGTTTGATCATCGGACTTTCTGCCCCAATTCTTGGAGCACTCGCTGATACCACTGGTCGCCGCAGGCCTTGGATCTCGACCTTTTCACTGATGTATGTTGTCGGCGCGGCATCGCTTTGGTTTGCTGTGCCTGATGGATCTAATCTCATCCAGATGTTGGTGCTTTTTGCGGTGGGCTTTATAGGTGCCGAGTTTGTTCTGATATTCATAAATGCCCAGCTGCCCAGCCTTGGGAGTGATCAGGAAGTTGGAAAGATCTCTGGGTCTGGCTTTGCTTTTGGATACTTGGGCGGCTTCCTTGCTCTGCTGATCTTACTCGCATTCTTTGCGGAACAGGGAAATGGCAAGACGTTGCTTGGGATGGATCCTGCCTTTGGGTTGGATGCAAATGCCAAGGAAGGCACACGCGCGGTTGGGCCCATTGTCGCGATTTGGTTTGCGGTTTTCATGGTGCCTTATTTCCTTTGGGTCAAAGATGATGCGCCAAAGGCTGATCGGATTAATTTTGCAAAGGCTATGAGCCAGCTTTCAGGCTCCATTCGGGCTTTGCGCAAGCGCGTTTCACTCGCGTCCTACCTCGGCTCTTCCATGTTTTACCGGGATGCCCTTGGCGGCCTTTACGGATTTGGTGGCACTTATGCGCGGTTGGTGCTGGACTGGAGCATCGTGCAGATCGGGGTTTTCGGTATCATCAGCATTATCGCGGCAGCCATCTTTAGCTGGCTCGGAGGCAAGGCAGATTTCAAACGCGGTCCGAAGCCCGTCATCAAGTTTTGTATCTGGATGCTGATCGCCGTCTGTATTGTCGTAGTCAGCATGGATCGGACGCAAATCTTCGGGATGGCCTTGGCTGAGGGCTCGTCTATCCCTGATCTGGTCTTCTATGGCTGCGGTATCTTGATCGGCGGCATGGGCGGTATTTTGCAATCAGCAAGCCGCTCGTTGATGGTGCGCCATTCTGATCCTGACAATCCGACCGAGAGCTTTGGCCTTTTTGGGTTGTCTGGCCGCGCAACCGCATTCTTGGCGCCTGCATCCATCGGTGCTGTGACAGCGATGACCGAAAGCGCACGGATCGGCATATCGCCGCTTATCGTTCTCTTTCTTTTAGGACTGTTTCTGCTACGCTGGGTGAAACCAGAGGGGGACCGAGCAGAATGGGACGCATCCTCGCAATCATAGGCCTATTGGCGACACTTTCGGCTTGCAAGACTGAAACGGAAACGACCCGCGTGTCGACGCGTCAGGCGATTCCGGCATCTATGCAGGGTGTCGAAGCCAAGCAATTATTTGGTGCACATCAACAGGGATCGGCTCAGTCAGCGTTGCCCTTTGGGAGCTACGCCAAGGGCTGTATGGCAGGCGGTGCCATGTTGCCTGAGACCGGGCCAACTTGGCAGGCCATGCGATTGTCGCGCAACCGCAACTGGGGGCATCCTGAAACCATAGATTTCATCAAGAAGCTCTCCGCCAAAGCTGCGCGCCAATCAGGCTGGGAAGGGCTTTATATCGGAGACATCAGCCAACCACGTGGCGGGCCGATGCTGACGGGGCATCGCAGCCACCAGATAGGTATGGATGTCGATATCTGGATGTTGCCACCCAAACGTCTAGACCTGACGCGCGCAGAGCGTGAAGCAATCAGCTCGATCAGCATGCGTCGCGCCAATGGGGCATATGTAAATAGCAGCTGGACCAAGCAGCACCATGCGATCTTGAAAGCTGCGGCTGAAGACCCGCGCACGGCACGGATTTTTGTCTTCCCCGGTGCAAAGGTTCAGATGTGCAAAGATGAAAAAGGCGATCGGACTTATCTGCGCAAAATTCGCCCTTGGTGGGGGCACCACTATCACTTCCATGTACGACTGAGTTGCCCGGCAGGCGCAGTCGATTGCGTGAACCAAGCCGCTCCGCCAGCAGGTGACGGATGTGATGACGCGCAGGTTTGGGTGAACAACATCTTGAATCCGCCACCACCGGACCCAAATGCACCTAAGCCCAAACCAAGAAAAGAACTCACAGTCGCGGATCTACCAAACCAATGCGTAAACGTCTTGCAATCGCGCTAGGCACAGCCCTTTTGATCGGCTGGCAAGTGAGCGCCACACCACAGGGTGTGGCGCAACTCGTATCTGCTGTGAAATGGGATCAACCAGAAGACTGGTTCGGTGGATTTTCCGGTATCGAAGTGGCTGCTGATGGCGTGAGTTTCACAGCTCTCAGCGATAGCGGCACTTTGGTGAGAGGCGTCTTTGAGCGTGTGTCCGGGGCCATACAATCTGTGCAGATTTTGCGATCGGATGACGTTCAGGACCGACAGGGCAAAATCGTAAAGCACTATAGAAGGGACACGGAAGGGTTGGCGATTCAACCGGATGGGCGCCTTTTTATTTCATTTGAAGGGCGCCATCAGGTTTTCTCTTATGATCGTCCAGGTGGGCGTGGGACCGGGCTTAACCGCCACGCTGACTTCACGAAAATGGAGAATAATGGCTCATTAGAAGCTCTGGCGATCGATCAGGATAACCGTCTTTATACCATGGCGGAGACCCCCCTTTCTGAATGGGATGGCCTGCCGGTTTATCGTTTCTCCATGGAAAATTGGGTGCACGCTTTCACGCTTCCTGAACGAAATGGCTTTAAACCCGTTGGCGCTGATTTCGGGCCCGATGGGAAATTCTATGTGCTTGAACGGAAGTTCAATGTGATTGGATTTAGCTCGCGCGTTAGGCGGTTTGATATTTCCGGAAATGAGGTTTCTGGTGAAGAGACGTTATTACGAACAACGACTGGGACGCATGACAATCTCGAAGGTCTCGCAGTCTGGGAAGATGAAGATGGGCAAGTGCGCCTGACAATGATCTCTGACGACAATTTCATGTTCTATCAACGAACAGAAATCGTCGAATATTTGGTGCCTGCTTCCTGAAGTGCGCCGGAAAGTGGTTAGAAAGTAACCGATTTGTTAAGGTCTGCTTAAGGCCCGGTTAATCTTGTGGTCTCCCTCAGCATTTTGCGAAAGCTTCACAAAAAACCACATGATTTTGTTTTGACATATGAGAAATCTATGGCAGGCTGAAGGTACGCGAAATCATTGAAAGGAGGTGCCCATTGTCTAGAGAAGGAATGGAGAAAGGTGTCGGAACAGTTTGGGAGGACTGCAGCTAGGGCAGCCCTTAGCTAGCAAAAAACCTAAATTGGTGCCCGCCTAACCGGCGCACCTCCTCAAATCTCGAAGGGCTGTTCCCGCGCGTGGAACAGCCCTTTTCGTTTGCGCTTTTCGTTCAACAAGAAATCCACCATTCTGCCACCATGTTAGAGATCAACGAAACCATCACCATTCAGGATTGGGAACTGACGGAACAGTTCGTGCGGGCCTCTGGGCCGGGTGGTCAGAATGTGAATAAGGTTTCGACAGCTGTTGAGCTGCGGTTTGAAGCAGAGAGATCTCCGAATATCCCTGGACCGGTGAAGAACCGGCTGAAGAGATTAGCTGGGCGGCGCTGGACCAAAGAGGGCGCGTTGATCATTCAATGTGATGAGACCCGTAGCCAAGCGCGGAACCGCGAATTAGCGCGTGAACGTCTGGTGGAGCTGGTCCGAAAAGCCCTCGTAAAGCCAAAGCGCAGGATTGCTACAAAGCCCACTTACGGCAGCAAACAGCGGCGGCTTAAAGCCAAGAAGGAGCGCGGCGAGGTGAAGGCGCTACGTGGAAAAGTGCGGGATGATTAGGCTGGTTAGCCGAAGAATACATCGTAGAAGAGCTTGAGTGATACAATGCCGAGCGCGATCTCGATGATCAGATAGAAGAGCCGTTCGGAGATTGATTTAATCACGACAGAACCGCTCCAGGCTCCCAATAAAGCGAACGGTGCCAGCCATAAGGCATCAAGAAAACTGGTCCATGTGATTTGACCCGCCAGAATATAAGGCGGAACTTTCATCAGATTGATGGCTGTAAAGAGAATGGTTGTGGTGCCCAGGTAGACCATTTTGTCGAGCTTTTGGGGCAATACATAGGTCTGATAGGGCGGACCGCCGGCATGTGAGATGTAGCTGGTCAGCCCAGCGAGCGCCCCCCAGAAAACACCCCGAGGTACATCGGCTTCACGTTTGGGGGGCTCGTTTTTGGTCAGGCGCTTATACAGCAAATTGGCCAGATAAGAGGCGCCGATAATAGCCACCAGCAATTTCACGAGGTTTTCAGGCAAGATCGAAACGGAGTTGTATCCGATCAAAATGCCACCTGCCGCAGCCGGCAGTAGGATTTTCAGATTTCGAACCGAGAAGGCTTTGCGGAACAGATAAATCGCGTAGCAATCTGACAGCACATATAGCGGCAGCAACAATCCTGCAGCCAATGCTGGGTCCATGAACAATGACATCAGCGGAACGGAAAGGATGGCAATCACTGGGACGCCGCCTTTGGAAAGACCAAGCAAATAGGCGGCCAGAGCCGCTGCAATCCAAAATTCCAAAGGATGCCCCTCGTTTAATACATGAAATCCTTATGACCTCAGGTCGTGACCGGCAAGTGTGGAAGTGATCAGGTTTATGTCACAGCACCCGAATGACGTCTTTGTCGATCCCAAGCATGTAGCCGCGACGGGCAATGTTTTTCACGAGAAGCTCGCTGACCATCTGATTGCCGAGGCTGTCCCGCAGGCGCTTGATCCGGGTCGCACCTGCGGCCTCTTCGCAATCTGCCTCGATTTTTCCAGAGATGATGGCTTCGATCGCAACACCGCTCAGAACTTCATCGTCCATCCGAGCCTCCGCCAAGATGGAGAGTGTCTCCATGGCGGCATCGGTTAGCTTGAAGCCCATATTGTTGAGGTAGACCTTTTTTTCATCTCGGCTGATCAGTAGCGAATTCACCTGAATGCCTGAACGCTCAATTTGCGCCATACGACGGTTCATGGTGATCAGCATCACTAGAAAGATCAGCGCAGCGATCATCATGCCGGTGGCAAAGATCAAAAGCACAAAGATGACCATGCGGTAGCTGGATAGAATTTCTGCAAAGCTGGTACCGGACTGAGCCAGGATCTCCAGAAGCTTCAATTCAGCTTGCGTGGTGAGATCATCATTTTCGATGAACAGTCGCTCGACACGGGAATTGAAGGCATTGGCGTCTGGTAATGTCAGAAGCAAGACAACCCCGGCCCCAAGCAAAATGGCCACGATGGCGATGATGCCAAACGTGACCACGCGGCTGCCAATCTGGCGAGCCTCAATAGCGGAGGTAGAACTGTCCTGCATCTGCTTTCCTTCCTTCAAGTCCGGATGAGTCAAAGACTGACAGAACATTTAGCAAAACCCAACCATTGGCACTGAGACGCCCAGCAAGTTGCTGTTGCGCATTCGCCTTTTGGCAGGCTCCGCTGACGGTCGCGACACCGTAGTGTAAACGCAAGGGATTATTCTGTTTGGCTTTGTAATCCGCAAAACAATCCTGGGCCGCAACGGGTGTCGTCAGAGCTAAGCTCCATCCAAGAATAAGCGCGGAAAGCGTTTTGATCACAGGTTTTCTCATAGTGTTCACTCTGCTGTGAAGTGGCGAGATATTCAATAACAACAAGCATTTCCGGGCGTGATATCCAATAACAATGCCGCGTTATTGCCTGACTTTTGCAGGCTGGCCCAGTGTGAACCCATCACATTCGCAACACCAGCGAAACACGGAATCACACCTGTCCGTCGTTGGACTTGAAAGAAAGGCTCGCTGCCATGTCACGTACATTCATAAAAACTGTCCTGATCGCCGCTGTCACGGTGACAGGTATCTCCCTTGCAACTGCGTCCCCTGCGAAAGCGGGTAACGATGATCTCGCGAAATTCCTCTTTGGGGCCACCGCGCTCATTATCATTGGCAAAGCGATAAGTGATAACGAGGCAAAAGCCGCACCTGTTTACAAATCCAAACCAAAACCGCGTCCACGTTTTACGAAAGCGCTGCCTGGAAAGTGTCTGCGCCGCTATAACACTTGGGATGGCCGGGTGCGTATGATGGGCAACCGCTGCCTCGAAAACAATTATCGCTTCACACACCGTTTGCCGAACAGCTGCCGCACACGTGTGCGTACCGACAATGGTATGCGCCGCGGATATCAAATGCGCTGCCTGCGTAACAACGGCTTCTACATCGCAAACCGGTAATACGGTCGAGCACAGGAGCAGGCTACACGCATCCCCAGACTGTTCCGAAGAACCGGCGCCTCACGGCGTCGGTTTTTTCTGCGCCTATTTATCTTGCATGCATTGGGTACATGCGCTTTGTGAAAGATTATGACCAAACCTGATTATGAATTGGAAAAGCTCGCCATTTTTCGAGGTGCAACCTCGGTGGCAGGTGTTGACGAAGTGGGAAGGGGGCCATTGGCTGGTCCTGTTATGGCGGCGGCGGTGGTCTTGCGGCCTGATCGCATTCCAGAGGGGCTCAATGATTCTAAGAAATTGGGCATTAGGAAACGTGAGTTGCTCTATGAGCAGATACTAGAGGTGGCAGATGTTGGGTTTGGCGAAGCCTCAGTTGAGGAGATCGATGAGATCAACATCCTGCAAGCCAGCCTGCTTGCCATGCAGCGCGCGGTGCACAATCTGACATCACCGCCCGATTATGCGCTTGTTGATGGGAAATTCATTCCCAAGGGTCTGAACATTCCGGCCGAAGGAATTGTGAAGGGAGACGCAAAAAGTGTTTCAATTTCAGCGGCTTCGATTGTGGCGAAAATAAGGCGCGACCGCGAAATGGAGTCTTTGGCGCAACAGTTTCCCGGATATGGGTGGGAACGAAATGCCGGATATCCGACAAAAGAGCATCGCGAAGCTATCCACAGGCTGGGGATAACACCACATCATCGCCGTTCATTTAAGCCGATACACAACATATTGTATCAAGGAAAAAACATAACTTCCTGATTCAAAATATAAATTGACCTCGAATCCAGTTTCGTCGATCCTGTGGATAACCAAGAGCACAAAAGTGCCGGTTATTAAAAATTGAGCCGAAAAATCGGCCTACGCTACTGAGGCAGTAAAATGACGAAATCCAAGAAAAAGGGCGCGGCTGCGCTCCCTTTAAACACGATCCTTGATGGTGACTGCATCGAAGTGATGAACAGTCTGCCAGAAAACTCGGTCGACCTGATCTTTGCGGATCCTCCCTACAACTTGCAGCTCAAAGGTGACCTGCACCGTCCGGACAATTCCAAAGTGGATGCCGTAGATGATGAGTGGGATCAGTTTTCGTCCTTCGCAGCCTATGACAAATTTACCAAGGAATGGCTGGCCGCAGCGCGTCGTCTGCTGAAGCCAACCGGCGCGATCTGGGTGATCGGCAGCTACCATAATGTCTTCCGCATGGGCGCGGAATTGCAGAACCAAGGTTTCTGGATTTTGAACGACGTTGTTTGGCGCAAGTCGAACCCAATGCCGAACTTCCGGGGCAAGCGTTTCACCAATGCGCATGAAACCATGATTTGGGCGTCCAAATCCGAAGGCTCCAAGTACACCTTCAACTACGAAGCGCTGAAGGCGCTGAACGAAGGCGTGCAAATGCGTTCGGACTGGGTGCTTCCGATCTGCACCGGTCATGAACGCCTGAAGAACGAAAACGGCGAAAAAGCCCATCCGACGCAAAAGCCAGAGAGCCTTTTGCATCGCGTTCTGATTGGTTCGACCAACGAGGGTGATGTGGTTCTGGACCCATTCTTTGGTACGGGCACCACAGGTGCTGTCGCGAAGATGTTGGGTCGGAACTTCATCGGCATTGAGCGTGAAGAAGAATACCGCAAGGTGGCCGGTGCACGCATCAAATCCGTCAAGAAATACGACAAGGAAGCTCTGGAAGTTTCCACATCCAAAAGGGCGCAACCGCGTGTCCCTTTTGGTCAGCTCGTCGAGCGCGGCATGCTGCGTCCTGGCGAAGAACTGACCTCGATGAACGGACGTTACAAAGCGAAAGTGCGCGCCGACGGCACGCTCGTTGGCAAAGACGTTAAAGGCTCTATCCACCAGGTCGGCGCAGCCTATGAAGGCGCCCCAAGCTGCAACGGCTGGACCTACTGGACCTACAAGAAAGAAGGAAAGAAGGTTCCGATTGACCTTCTGCGTCAGGAAATCCGCGAGGAAATGGCGCGACCGAACTAGCCGTCAGATCACAGGAAAACCTTGGCAGGGCGAAACCGCCCTGACCATTGACCGAGGTACCGCCGGTGCCTGTGGACTGACTTACACAAGGCACCACAACTTGCCCTGCCGATTAGGCAGGGTTTTTTCTGTACTGGCCCAAAATGAATTCCAATTATAAATTGGTTGAATTTTGGGTGGACCAGACCTTGAAATTACTCTCCTAGATTGGGAAAAGCTGCGCTAACACGACATGGAGTGTCACTTGCAGAATTTTTCAATTCTTGATCTTTCGCCAATCTGTGAAGGGGAAACAGCGTCCGAAGCAGTCCGCGCAACAGCCGCATTGGCCCGATCGGCAGAAAATAGTGGCTACCACCGCTTTTGGCTTGCGGAACACCACAATGCTCCGGGTATCGCCAGCGCCGCTACAGCCGTCATGATTGGTCACGTCGCAGGGGCGACCTCAACGATCCGTATCGGGGCCGGTGGGATCATGTTACCCAACCATTCGCCTTTGGTGATTGCAGAGCAATTTGGGACGCTCGCGTCGCTTTATCCGGGTCGCGTTGATTTGGGGCTAGGTCGGGCGCCGGGCACGGATATGGCAACTGCCCGTGCTCTTCGCCGGCATATGGAAACGGCTGATAACTTCCCTCAAGATGTGCTCGAATTGCTGAGCTATTTCGGGGACCCGAAACCAGAAGATCGAGTGCGAGCCTATCCTGGTGTCGGCACTCATGTTCCGATTTGGATATTGGGTTCCAGCCTCTACGGCGCACAATTGGCGGCGCAATTGGGCCTACCCTACGCGTTTGCCTCCCATTTTGCGCCGGCGATGTTGGAACAAGCCCTTCAGATTTATCGCTCTCAGTTCCAGCCTTCACCCTATCTCGACAAACCCTACGTGATGATCGGCACGGCGGTGTGGGCAGCCGACAGCCTTGCAGAAGCTGAATTCCTGCGGTCATCTCATATGATGGCGGTTGCAAACCTACGTTCTGGTATATCTCACCCGCTTCCACGGCCAGTGAAAGATGTAGAGATGCTCGTTTCGCCCCGGTTACAATCAGTTCTGGCAGATCATCTGGCGTTTTCGGCTATCGGTACTAAAGAAACTCTGCGAACTCGGTTTTCGCAGATGATTGAGATGTTCGAACCTGATGAGTTGATTGTAACCGGCATGATTTACGACGCAGGTGCGAGAATACGGTCCTTTGAGGCTGTAGCGGATGTTCTGAAAAGCTTGAAAGACTAGCGTGGCAGGGGATTGGTTGCGTTTTTGTAAGGTAGCCAATCTGTGATGCCTGGATAGTATTGTTTGCGCCATGCACGGACTTTGGGGTTCATCACTCGCCGCCAAATCGGCGGCACCATCGCCGCCATCGTCATGATCGGGTAGCCATAGGGCAGTTGCGGCGCATCTTCGGTGTCATAATTCTGCAAAAGCGGAAAGCGCCGGTCCGGCTTGAAGTGGTGATCAGAGTGCCTTTGCAGGTTGATGAGCAACCAGTTTGACGCTTTGTGCGCCGCGTTCCAGCTGTGGTGTGGCTTCACGTGCTCATATTTTCCGTCTCCCAAATGCTCACGTGTCAAACCGTAGTGTTCGACGTAGTTCACAAGTTCCAACTGCCAGATGGCGACGCCTGCCTGCAGAAGGAAAAGGCCCAAGCCAGCCCAGCTGCCGACGGCAAAAGCGATGCAGAGCATCAGCGCCTGCAGCACCCAGTAGCGCAAAAACGGGTTTTTGCGGTGAAGCCAATGCTGGTCTTTGCGGGCAAGCAAGGCTTTTTCAGCTTCAAAGGAGCTGATCAATGATTGGCGCAAGACCCGCGGAAAAAAGCGGTGGAAGCCTTCGTTATAGCGTGCTGTGACAGGATCGCGTGGGGTCGCTACATAGCGGTGGTGCACCAAGAGATGCTCGCTGCGGAAGTGGGAATAGAGCACCATACTGAGCAAAATGTCCCCCAACCAACGCTCGAAGTTGTTTCGTTGATGCATCAGCTCATGGCTGAAATTTATGCCGACCGTACCGGTCATAACGCCGACGCCAAAGAAAAGAACGATGGTCTCAAGCGTGCCAAGATGCGGGGCGTTCAGCGCATAGTTCATCACTCCGAACAGGGTAATAAATTGGACAGGAGCCCAGATGATTGTCACCATTCGGTGCCAAATCAATTCATCGTCTGGCGTGTTGGGATCTAGATTCTCAAGATTAAGACCCGTGGCGGCATCCAGAATGGAAAACAGATACCAAGTTGCCAGCGGAACTGCGATGACCCACCAGCCGCCCAGAAATGCACTAAGCCAGACCAAAGGAGGCAAGATCATAGGCAGCCAAAATGGGAGTGCCTGCGACAGGGAGGCTTTCGAACTGGTTTTTGTCATGGCGGCTCCGATCTGCTCGACCTGGCACGTTTGAGCACATATTGCTGTGCAATAGAGAGCGGATCAATCGCCTGCCTTGATTAACGTCAAGTCAAATGCTTTTCGCATCACAGTTGGCAAATCGCTGGCCCGAAAGTCGGCAGGGTCAAGAAAATCGCCAGACTTTGGCGAGCGATCCATCGGCACCAACGCGGTTTTCACAGTCAGTCGCAAATGGAAATGCGTGAACGTGTGTCTGGCCTCTGTGTTCAGCGTCTTCCATTCTGCGCGAATGGGTTGCTTGTGATCGGGTACTTCAGTTTCTTGCCAATCTGAGCCTGGCCAGCCGAGCATACCGCCCAGCAATCCTTTGTCGGGGCGACGTTCCAATAGAAAAGCTCCGTCCACGCGTCGTGCAACATAGACGGTTCCAAATCTTGTGGGTTTTGGTTTCTTAGGTGTCTTTTTGGGCAGTTCAGCGGCAGTGCCGTTCTTCCTCGCAGTGCAAGGGGAGCGCCAAGGGCAAATTCCGCAGGCCGGGTTTTTCGGAGAGCAAATGGTTGCGCCGAGATCCATAACAGCCTGAGCATAGTCCCCTGGTCGTTGTTGGGGAGTAAGGTTTTCGGCGTAGTTTGTCAGTTCGGGTTTTGACGCGGGAAGCGGTGTATGCACGTCAAATATCCGGGCCATGACACGCTCTACGTTTCCATCCACAACGGTGGAGGGCTGATCAAAGGCAATCGCACTGACTGCCCCTGCTGTATAAGGGCCGATACCCGGCAATTTCAGCAGCGCCTCATAGCTGGTTGGGAAAACTCCGTCGAAGTCATTTGCAATGACGCGCGCGCATTTCAACAGGTTTCGTGCACGGGCGTAGTAGCCCAAGCCTGCCCATTCTCCCATCACATCGGCATCTTTGGCTGCGGCGAGATCGTTCACTGTTGGCCAACGAGATGTGAAGCGCAGAAAGTAATCTTTGACTGCGGCTACTGTAGTCTGTTGCAGCATGATTTCAGAAAGCCAGACCCGGTACGGGTCCGGTGTAACACCACGTTTGCGATCATCGGGGCCAATACGCCATGGCATCTTGCGGGCATGATGATCATACCATTCCAGCAAATCAGCGGCTTTCGGCTGGTCACGCAACTGTTATATCCTCTGTTACAAACTGGCTCTGGTCATGGCGGCGTTGCGCTTTAAAATAGCGTTGAATGAAAGGATGCAAGCCTCTGATGCGCAAATCCTCCTACAAAGGCTTTCAAAGGACGTCTACCCTGCTGCGTGATCGTATTCGCAAGGCAGGTGAAACGCGTGGTTTTGCCGTGACCAAGGTATTGACCCACTGGTCGGAAATTGTAGGGCAAGAAACCGCGGCGATCTGCAAACCAGTCGATATTAAGTACGGCCGGCAGGGATTTGGTGCGACGCTTACCTTGCTGACAACGGGTGCGCAGGCTCCGATGCTAGAAATGCAGAAAGAGCAACTGCGTCAGCGTGTGAACAGCGCCTATGGTTATAACGCCATTACCCGGATGCGGATCACACAGACAGCGCCTACTGGGTTTTCGGAGGGTCAGGCGCGGTTTGCACCAGAACCCAAGCAGATCAAACCGGAACCAAGTGCAGAAGTGAAACGCGAGGCCCATGAGATGGCAGCACCTGTGCAAGACACAGGATTGCGTGATGCGCTTGAACAGCTGGCCTCTAACGTCTTATCAAAATCAAAAACCTAAGGAAAAATCGTAATGAACCGTTTGATCCCAATCATCGTCGCGGGCCTCGTCGTCATTGCGGGCGGGGCATATTATCTTGCCCAGACAAGTGAGCCAGCTGTGGCGCAAACTTCGGTGGAGACACCAACTGAATCTGATCTTGATACCTCTGGCATTCAAGAAATGGTTCTTGGAGATGCCAATGCGCCGATCACCATGATCGAATATGCGTCCTTCACTTGCCCGCACTGTGCGACCTTCCATGAAAACACATATCCGCAGCTCAAAGCTGACTACATTGATACCGGTAAAGTGAAGTTTGTTTTCCGTGAAGTTTACTTTGATCGCTACGGCCTTTGGGCTTCGATGATCGCGCGCTGCGGTGGGCAGGAACGCTTCTTTGGTCTGACAGACCTCTTGATGAAGAGCCAATCTGACTGGGCTCGTGCTGGCGACCCAGTGGCGATTGCTGACGCCATTCGAAAAATTGGCCGCTTGGCTGGCTTGCAGGATGCAGAGCTGCAGTCTTGCCTGCAGGATGAAGAATACGCAAAGACCTTGGTGGCTTGGTATCAGACCAACGCGGCTAAAGACGATGTGTCCGGTACGCCATCATTCGTCATCAATGGCACCAAATACAGCAACATGTCTTATTCTGATATGAAAAGCGTGTTGGACGGTCTGCTGTAAGACCCGACGCAAGCTTCTGATGAAACGCCCTCTGAAGTCAGGGGGCGTTCTTTTTTGCCAGTAGGCGATCTAGCAGGGAGTCAATCTCTGACCAGTCCTGAAGCTCCAGCCGAACCGGCAGCGTCAGGACACGATAGCGATAATCTCTCGGTAGTCTCACCGCGTCTTTCTCGGTTGTCACCAATTGCGCCCCAAGACGATTTGCATCCGCATCCAAACGCGCCAAGAGGCTTGTGGTGAGCGGTTGGTGATCGTCTAAAGCATGGGTTTGAAGCAGGGTTGCACCCAGTCCGCGCAATGTATTGAAGAATTTCTCAGGATAGCCAATCCCGGCAAAGGCGAGGAAAGAAGTACCCGTCCAGTCCATGCCCGTTTCCAAGGGTTTCAACTGCCCTTTGGCATGTGGGGAGGCGATTTTGGCACCCCAGGCATTTGAGAACTGAGCCTGTGCGCTCTCCCCCCCGATAGACAGAACTAGACCAGCGCGCTTCAATCCAACGTCTACCGGTTCTCTGAGTGGCCCTGCCGGAATGCAACGTCCGTTTCCGAAGCCGCGGCGCGCGTCTACAACTACGATAGAGGCGTCTTTGGTAAGATCCGGGTTCTGAAACCCGTCATCCATCAATATGATCTCTGCTCCGGCTTGCTGAGCCGCCTTGGCTCCTTCGGCGCGATCTTTGGCGACCCAGGTGGGTCCAAAGGCTGCGAGGAGCAGAGGTTCATCTCCGGTTTCGCTTGCTTTGTGTTCGCGCTCATCAACTTGGATCGGCCCCTCGATCGAACCTCCATAGCCGCGTGTCACGACATGGGCATCGATACCTCTGGTTTGTAACCGTTGCAGAAGCGCAATTGTTGTGGGGGTTTTGCCCGTGCCTCCGGCATTGATGTTTCCGATACAAAGGACGGGAACATCAGCTGTAAAGCGTGCTGGTTTTTTCAGACGTTTCGCTGTCGCCGATGCATAGAGCGCGCCGATGGGGGCCAGTAGCCGCGCTTGCCACCCCGGCTTTTCAGCCGCGTTATTCCAAAAGGATAGTGGGCGCATCAGCTTGCCTCTCTCTGGTCCATGGCGTCATTCACACGATCGATAATGCGATCAGCCACCATGGCCCCTTCAGATACGATTTCCCAACCTGCATGCACCATTTTAGCGACTTTGTCTGGAGCCATGAGGCTTGCCACCGCAGCGGAAAGAGAATCTGCGTCCTTTACAATGCGCGCAGCCCCGGCCTTGGCCAGACGTGAGTAGGCTTCCAAATGCAGACGCACACCGGGACCGTAAAGGATTGCAGATCCTAAGGCCGCGGGTTCATAGGGATTGCGACCGCCTTTTCCTGACACCAAAGAACTTCCGATGAAGCTCATCGGGGCAATGCGATAAAAAAGGCCGAGTTCTCGCGGGTTTTCAGCGAGCAAGATTTGGGTTTTCTCATCTGGCATTTCGCCGTTGTCCCAAAGGCTCACACGCCAGCCACCTTCTTCACAATCATTCAGCACAGCGCCAGCATCCTGAGGATTGTCTGGAACGATGATCAGGAGCATTCGGGGCGAAAGCCGCATACTAAACTTATGCGCTGCCAAAACGGGAGCGAGCTCTTCAACCTGAACGCGCGCGGCAAGCCAAACTGGGCGGCCACGTAATACCTCGCCGAGGTCCTCCAAATCAGTGTCAGAACATGTGAGTGCTGGGCTCTCTTCCAGCAACGGACCGCTGTCTTCAATCGGCGCATCCAGGCCCAGCATGCGTCTTAAGCGGTAAGCGCTTGCAGCATTTATTGCATAGATGCAGGTGAACATCTGCAGCGTGGCGCGCAGCGAATCTGGGAGCCATAGCCAGCTTTTGTGTTCGACGCCAAGTTCGCCTGCATCCACCAATACCATGGGCATATTTGCCTTGTGAGCCCCGTGAATGAGAGCAGGGCGCAGCCAAGGCCCAGAGCAAATCAGTGCCTCAGGCTTCCAGAACTTCAGAAACTTTTCGACATCTGCCGGGTTTTCGGAGGGCGCTGGGCAGAAAATCACATCTTCGGGAAGCTCTTTAGGGGGGGCACAGTTAGGTGCCAATGTGATCAACACCCGCGTTTCCCCGCGCTGTGCGGCCAGTCGGTATCCCAGTTGAGCAAGCACATGAATGCGGTCTGGATCAGCGCAGTGCAGCCATAACAAAGTCCCTTCCGGACGCACCAGGGTCCCCGCGTCCCATGAAAGGGCCTCGCGACGTGCGAGCGTCAGATAGGTTGTCAGAGAAAGCGAAGGTGCCATGGCGTCTCGGGTGATGCGGCTCAAGGCCGCTTTTGATTTCAAACTATTTGCTCACTTCAGGAGCCACAAGGGCTAACCTAGGCTGGTTGACCTTCGCGATGGGATCGGGCACCAGATTTGAACCAAATTATAAGAGTGTCTTTATGAAGCCTTTCCTGATCTTGCAATTGCGCCCCGAGCCAGAAGCCAGCGACAATGAGTTCGAGGCTATTTTGACGAAATCAGGACTGTCTCGCGAGGCGACCCATCGGGTGCAACTTAATCAGGAAGACCTTCCAGACGATCTCAATTTGGACAGCTACTCCGGCATCATTGTTGGCGGCGGTCCGGGATGCGTTAGCGATGCCCCTGAAGATAAAACAGAGATCGAAGCCCGGATTGAATCCGCCATTCTGTCTTTGATGCCTGAGGTGACGGAACGAGACTACCCGTTTTTGGGCTGTTGCTATGGCATCGGAGTTCTTGGACATCACCTCGGAAAAGTCGTCAACAAAGACAACTATTCTGAACCTGTTGGGACAGCAGATTGTAGCCTCACCGAAGACGGCAAGACCGATCCTTTGTTGTCGGGTGTGCCCGATCGGTTTGAAGCCTTTGTGGGTCACAAGGAAGCGATGCAGCGTTTGCCGGAAGGCTGCACACATTTGGTCTCTGCACCAACCTGCCCCTTTCAGATGGTGCGGTTTGGTTCAAACGTCTACGCCACGCAATTCCATCCGGAAGCAGATGCTGATGGGTTTGAATTTCGGATCGGCATTTACAAACACAATGGCTATTTCGATCCTGAGGCGGCTGACGAGTTGATCGAAATGTGCCGCGCTGCGGACGTGTATGCGCCAGAACTTATCCTACGGAATTTTGTCGAGACTTACGCGCGTGCGATCTAACGCAGAGCCTGCGTAACTTGCTCGTGAAGTTTGGCATTTCCTGCCACGACTCCAGCGAGCCTTGGGTCTTGGTTGTTGTAACGCAGAGGGTTTCCTGACTTATCGGAAACTGTTGCTCCTGCTTCCTCGAGGATGATGGTCCCCGCTGCAACATCCCATTCCCAAGTAGGGCGCAGGGTCAGCATTCCATCAAACGATCCATCCGCAACGAGTGATAGGCGATACGCCAAAGAAGGGCGGTGGCTGCGATTGAACTTGGGAACATTCTTCCAATGTTTGGCGTCCATTGTTGGTTTAGCGGCCAAGATTTCAGAAGCATCTAGGTTCGAAGCATAGCTGGGTGAAATGGGTGTCGCATTTAAGGTCGCGCCCAATCCATACGCAGCCGTATAGAGCTTGTTGCGCAAAGGCAGAAAGACAACACCCGCTACGATCCGACCTTTTTCAGCTATTGCAAGTGAATGGGCCCAAGTGTTGCTGCCTTCGATAAAGCTGCGCGTGCCGTCGATAGGATCGATGATGAATGTACGGTCGCGATTAATTCGCTCATTATTTGGCGGTGTTTCTTCACTCAACCAGCCATAGTCGTGGCGCGCTGCTTGGAGCTCCGCTTCCAACATCCGGTTTACCGCCAGATCCGCTTCGGTGACCGGACCCGCGCCGTCAGGTTTATTCCAGACTTCCGGATTCGCATTGGCATAACCCGATGCGATGCGCCCAGATTCACGGGCGGCATCAATCAGCAAATCGAGATCGGCTTGGAGATCACTGCCCTGCAAGTGTCATCCCTTCGACAAGCAAGGAAGGGACGATCCGTGACAGATAAGTACGGGCGTCATTTGCGGGAACTATGCTTTTTAGCATGTCGCGCAAATTTCCTGCGATGGTGCACTCATTTACGGCATGTGTGATTTCACCGTTTTCGATCCAAAGCCCTGCGGCGCCGCGAGAATAGTCACCTGTATTCGGATTGATCGTCGAACCAATCAATGACGTCACCAGAAGGCCGGTGCCCATTTCACGAATAAGATCATCGCGGCTCTTTTCACCCTGCGTCAGCGCAACATTCCACGTGCTTGGTGAAGGCGGGCCGCCTACGCCGCGTGCGGCATTGGCAGTGCTTTCCAATCCCAGCTTTCGCGCATTCGCAAGGTCTAGGGTCCAGCCAGACAAAGTGCCATTATCAACGATGGCGCGTTTTTTTGTTGCGAGGCCTTCGGCGTCAAACGGACGTGATCCCGAGACACGCGGGCGATGCGGATCTTCAATGAGGGAAATTCCCTTGGGCAGAACATCTTCGCCAAGCGCGTTGAGCAACCATGAAGAGCCCCTTGCAATGGCCGCCCCGTTGGATGCGCCCAGCAAGTGCCCGATGAGAGAGCTTGAAATACGTTCATCAAACAGCACAGGGAAAGCCCCTGTTGGTGGCTGTTTTGCATTCAGTCGCGCAAGCGCACGATGAGCGGCAGATTGCCCGATATCTTCTGGGGAGCGCAGATCAGCCTGAAATATCCGCCCGTCTCCATCATAGTCTCGCTCCATTGCAGCACCGGTGCCCGCAATGGCAACACAGGATGTGCCGCGATCAGACCGTGCATAGTGTCCTGAGAACCCATTGCTTGCAGCGAGCTGCACCTCTGTTTGCCCATAGCCCGCAGAGGCTGACTGAACTTGAGAGATTCCCTCAATCGCGAGTGCAGCTGCTTCGGCTTCTGCGGCATCTGACTGCAGATCAGATGGATCAGGTTCTGCGGTTGGATCGCATAACTCAAGCGCATCTAAATCCCAGGCGGTTGCGATTTGATCAGAGCTTGCGAGACCTATGTAAGGATCTTCCGGAGCTTCTTTCGCCATGGCGATGGCGCGTTCAGCCATCACTCGAATTGTTTCAGGTTTAGTATCTGATGCAGAAACATTTGCCTGGCGTTGGCCAACAAGGACGCGCAGCCCGATGTCGACGGCCTCTGACCGCTCTGCGTGCTCCAGCTTACCTTGTCGAACGTCGATGGAAACCGATGTGCCCTTGAGAGCCATTGCATCCGCGGCATCGGCCCCCGCTTTTTGCGCGGCCTCAAGCAGTTGATTGGTCAGATCTTCAAGATTGGTTGTCATCCTGCCTCCGCAAATTCGTTGCTATTGAGGTAGACCTCAGGCGCGGTCAAAGCAAGAGGTGCAGCCCGTAGCAAAGAAAAAGGACCGCCTGTTTGCGACAAGCGGTCCCTTTCAGATGTTAGTGACTGTTATTTGATGCGTTGTCCGTTTGCCAGAACATGGCCGGATTCATTGACCTCGATGCGAGAATTCAACTCATCCTCGGATGGGCCTGGGGTTGCAAAGATACCCATCATCATACGGGCGCCCATGGCGTCGTCTTCGCCGACAAAGCCCATCTGGATGAGTTTATCGAGCAGACCGTTGCCACCCAGCAGACGGAATTCAGCAGCGCCCAATGGGCGTGGCATGCCGTCAAAGCTATCCATGTCGGTATTGTCAAATGTGAAGTCACCTTCGCCTGTGAGCTCTGCGCCTGCGATTTCAACAACGAAATCGGAAAGTGTCAGGGCGGTCAGTTCGCCGGGGAACTCATCGCTGTCTTCAATGGATGGATCCAACAGGCTGGTGAATATGCGGGTCTTGCCGTCCAAAGTGAAGCTCAAAGTGGCTGGATCACGAGGTAGAATTGCAGAAGGATCAAAGATGTTCCAAAGCATTTCTGGAACAGACAGACCTCCGAAAGTCAGGCCAAGCGCAAAGTCCTGTTCCTCTTCAGAAGCGGCCAGAGGCATTTCAAACTCGTAACCGATTTCCTCCAGTGTGAAGGCAATGGGGAAAGGAACGTCGCCCCCCACTAGGTTGATCGACAGGTCGCTTCCTGAACCGAGGTAACCGATACCCTCGCTAGAAAACGCAACTTCGACTTCGCTTCCTCCAGAGGTCATATCAACGTTCACGGGTTGATCATCTTCGACCGCGGTCAGTTGGAATTCAGAACCGTTTTGACGGAAGGAACCATCCATCGCAAATCCAGCTTCAAATAAGGCTTCGGGGTCTTCCATATCGATACCAATTGGAACAAGCCCACCACCTTCAAAGCTCAGGCCATCAACAGCGCCTGTAATGACGACATTGGCATCTTCTGAGGAATCCACAATGCGTACTTCATATGTGACACCGGCCGCAGACATGTTTTGCTCGATCTCGCGCATGTCCCCAATCTTCATCGAAGACTGGCCAATCAGATTATCCATGGTCATTACAAACTGCAGATCATCTGGTGCATCTTCGCCGACGACTTCAAAATCTGCCAGTTCGACGACCAGGGACGCTGCGGTGTAGCTGTAGGTCATGTCATTAGGCTCACCGGACACAACGGTGGACATGCCAGTCATGTCGATGGCGACATCAATTGCGACGGCGTCCCCTTCAGGAGATTCTGCGTCGATTTTAAAGGAGGACTTCTGCGGCATGCCGACAAGAACGGTACCGTCACCTTGATCGGTGAAGGTGAGTTCGGGCATTGTCATCACCACGTTACCCTCGTCCTGAGGGATATCGAAGGACATTGTCAGATCGGAGATAGTGAGAGTATCGCCAGATCGACTTTCGGTACCTTCGACGGAGTAGCCGAAGTCCTCCATGTAGGATTTCCAATCTGACCAAACTTCTTGACCAGTTACATCAGCCTGAACGGCTGAAGCTGCAAAAATGCCGGCCAGCGCGGTGGCCCCACTTAATTGAGTCCAACGTGACATCACGAACCCTTCCCAAATGAAATTCTCTATCAACTTCGGGACTCTAGTCGCTGGGGTCAAGGGGCAGGGGTGGACCAATTGAGATACCAGGGCTACGAATGGCCAAAATCTCATCCGATGGAGGGTGTCATGGCGAATATGCGGGGCAAAACAGTCTTAATCACAGGTGCGAGCCGCGGGATCGGTGCCTCTGCCGCGCGGGTTTTTGCCGATGCAGGCGCAAACGTCGCTTTGTTGGCAAGAACCGAAGACGCAATTGCAGATCTCACAAAGGAAGTTGGTTCCCAAGCCATGGCCATCCCCTGCGATGTCAGTCGTTTCTGGGAGGTGCAAAAGGCCGTGGATGCTTGTGTCGCAACCTTCGGCCAAATCGATGTACTGATCAATTGCGCTGGATTAATTGAACCCATCGCACATTTGTCAGAAGCGGATCCTGAAGACTGGGGACACTTGATAGATGTAAATGTCAAAGGTGTCTTCAACGCAATGCGCGCCACGCTGCCGGTCATGATTGAAAACGACGGTGGAACAATCTTAACAATTGGGTCCGGCGCAGCTCGAACACCTTACGAAGGTTGGAGCGCCTATTCAGCGTCGAAAGCAGCAGCACTGATGTTGACACGAACAGTTCACAATGAAACCTCAGCCCAGGGCATTCGCGCTATGAGTTTGGCGCCCGGATCCGTGGCCACCGACATGCAGGTGATTGTGAAAGATAGCGGCATTAACCCAGCCTCTCAGAGGGGGTGGGATGAGCATGTTCCCCCAGAATGGCCTGCAAAAGCGCTCTTGTGGATGTGTGGTTCTGAGGCCGATCCTTGGTGTGGAGAGGAAATCTCACTCCGTGACAATGAGATTCGTCAGAAAGTGGGGCTGGTGTGATTCAACTCTGCAAAGAAGACAACGGGCTTTGGATCGTCACCATCAATCGTCCAGAGAAGGCCAACTCTCTCACCGAAGCTATGCTGACCGAGCTTGCGGACATTGCCGAAAGCGCAGGATCGGCCAAGGTGATAATCTTTACCGGTGCCGGTAAAGTTTTTAGCGCAGGGGCTGATCTGGATGAAGCTCGCGCTGGGCTTGCCACAAGCCCGGTTTGGGAGCGTCTGTCCTCTGCTGTAGCCCAACTTCCTTGCCTTACAATCGCTGCTTTGAATGGCACTCTGGCCGGTGGCGCAAATGGTCTCGCGTTGGCTTGCGATCTTCGCATCGCCGTGCCTACAGCCAAGTTCTTTTATCCGGTCATGAAGCTCGGCTTTCTGCCGCAACCTTCAGACCCAAAGCGCATGACAGCACTCATTGGTCCATCACGGACGAAACTGATTTTGATGGGCGGTCAAAAGATTTTGGCAGATGAAGCTCTGCAATTCGGTTTGATAGACCGGGTTGTTGAACCGGATGACTTGATGTCCACCGCGCGTGCGATAGCCGGAGATACACTAGCCGCCTCAACTGAAATTGCGCAGGGCATCAAGTCTCTCTGTCAGTAAGTTCACCGCTTGCGTCTTGGCCCGGGTGTTCGTGAGTGAAATGTCGCCGGGCGTTTGGTTATCCATGCGATGAATTTGGCGATGCGTTCATGGGATCGCAGTGCCTCTATCGTATTGAATTCCCGTGCCAGTTCCGTTTCCGTGAAAGTGGCGTGTATCTCATTGTGGCAAATCTGATGGAGCAAGACTGTTGGACCACCTTTTCCGCCCTTCAGCCGGGGGATCAGGTGATGGTGGCTTTGTTTTGCATCCGCAGGAATGGGGCGCAAACACAATGGGCAGATCGGATCTTGCATCGTTTTTCTTGAGCTTTCGCGAGGGATTGGGCAAGAGAATGCGACAGGTTGGGTAAAAGTCAAAGGGGTTGCGCAGTGGAAAATCTATCGGTGGATCAACAACCGGAAATCCTTGTCCAAGCGCTGTCTTATTGGGATCAGGGTCTAGCGATTGCCAAAGAATGGGTGCTGAGCCCTGCGGCTTGGTCACAGTTTGCGCTGCTCGTCGCTGCGTTTTTAGTCGCGCTGTGGATCAGTCGACGTTTGCGACCCATTCTGACCAAGCTGTTAACACCTGAAGCTGAAAACAACTCGGTTTTTGCGAAAGCGCGCCGATTTGTGCTGCAGTTTGTCCCGCTGCTCCTGCCGCTCTTAGCGTTTGCCCTGACTGGTGTTGGTGAAAACATCACCCGCAGCGTTTTTGGGTCCGGGGCCGTCATCGCTTTTGGTAAGCGTGTCTTTCTTTTCCTTGCGGTGCGTATCTTGGTCAAAGAGGTGATCCAAGATCCATTTATGAAAGTGCTTGGGAAGTATCTGCTCATACCATTGGCTGGTATCTATGCGCTTGGATTGTTGGGGCCAGTCATGGCGAAGCTGGATTCGACGGTGATCCCACTGGGCAATCTGAGCTTCTCACTCCTGTTCCTCGCAAGGTTTGCGATTGTTGGCGGGGTGATATTCTGGCTCGGTCGCTGGTCGAATACACAGTCGACCGCATTCATCAAAAACCAATCAGAGATGCGCCCAGCGATGCGCGAATTGGCTCTTAAGGCCAGCGAGATCGCTATTTTCGGCATCGCGTTCCTGCTGCTGATGAACATCATGGGCATCTCTCTAACATCCCTTGCAGTGCTTGGGGGTGCTATTGGTGTTGGTCTCGGTTTTGGCCTGCAAAAGATTGCCAGTAACTTTATCTCCGGCGTGATCCTACTTCTGGAAGGGCAGGCAACAGTTGGCGATTATGTAGAACTTGATGGCGGCGAGGCTGGCACCATTGTGAAAATGACTGCCCGCGCAGCCATTCTTGAGACCTTCGATGGCCGATGGATTGTGGTGCCGAATGAGGATTTCATTACCACTCGCGTAGTGAACTTCTCTGACAGTGGGTCGGCCAACCGCTATGAGGCACCTTTCTCAGTCAGTTATGACACGGACATCAACAAAGTGCCTGAGATCATCGAAGCTGCCGTCGCCAAACTTGAATTTGTGCTCGATGATCCAGATGGTCCCGATTGTGAACTACGCGGGTTTGGTGACTCCGGCATAGATTTCGCAGTTGAGTTCTGGGTAAACGGTATTGATGATGGCAAAAACAAGTTCACACCAAAAGTGCTGTTCGCCGTTTGGAACGCGCTGAAAGACAATGGCATAGAAATCCCATACCCACACCGTGTGGTCGAGTTCAAAGGCCAAATACCAGACATCGCAAAATGAAGACTGCGCTGATCATTGGAGCCGGTCCGGCAGGGTTAATGGCGGCAGATGCTCTGTCATTGGCTGGCCATAAAGTGACCGTTGCAGAAGCGAAACCGAGCGTTGCGCGCAAATTTCTGATGGCCGGGAAATCGGGGTTAAACCTAACGAAGGACGAGCCGCTAGAGGAATTTCTGAACGCCTTTGAGGAAGCTAAAGAAGCGCTCCGCCCTATGATCTCTACCTTTGGTCCTAAGGAAGCAGTGGCTTGGGCTGAAGCCCATCAGCAGGAGATGTTCAGGGGATCAACGGGGCGCGTTTTTCCCAAGGCGATGAAGGCGTCTCCGCTGCTTCGAAACTGGCTGACTAAGCTGTCGGGCCAAGGTGTTGAAATCAAAACCCGTCATCGCTGGATTGCGATGGATGATGGATATGTCTTTGAGACACCTGATGGCAAGGTCACTTTGACTGCAGATGTGATCGTGCTGGCCTGCGGAGGGTCTAGCTGGGCCCGACTTGGGTCAGATGGTGCTTGGGCCGACATTGTCGATCTTCCAATTTCACCAATCAAACCGGCGAATATGGGCTTTGAAATTTCCTGGTCCGCTCATATGGAAAAACACTTCGGACAACCTGTGAAAGGTGTTTGCTTGATTGCGGGGGCGCACAAAAGCCGCGGTGAATTTGTGATCTCGGAGACCGGGATAGAAGGCGGGGGCATCTACGCGTTATCGCGTTATATCCGGGAGGGAAACGAGCTTTGGATTGATCTTTTGCCAGACCAGAGTGAAGCCGACATACGCAGGCGTATGGGTGTTGCGCGTGGTAAAAACAGCTTTGCTAACCATCTGCGCAAGCAGCTTAAGTTAGGTCCTGTCAAGCAGGCGCTGTTGATGGAATTCGGGCGACCACTACCAGAGGATATTGCACCCGCAGTTAAATCTTTGCCGATCAATTTGAAGGGCTCTCGGCCGATGGATCAAGCGATTTCCACGGCGGGTGGACTGTCATTTGAGGCATTAGACGAGACGTTGATGGTCAAATCCCAACCCGGCGTTTTCGCTGCTGGCGAGATGCTGGATTGGGAGGCCCCCACAGGGGGTTATTTGTTGACGGCCTGCCTTGCAACAGGCCTGTGGGCGGGCCAGCGTGCCGCCGAGTGGTTGGCGCGCTAAGTACGCCTAAGTTGTGCTTTCCATGCGCTCGGCCCAACGATCTCCAAGGCGTTCCAGCAATCCGCTGAACTTATATGGGGCGATTTTGTTGAACATCATACGCGCGAAAGCATTGCCTTTGGCCTTCACAAAAATCTCGATCAAAAATTCACTCTCGATTCCTTTAGTGTCGACCGACCATCGGCCTTGCACCGTGTCGAAAGGATACGGGTAGCCCTCGGCTTCAGTGTGGACGTTGAACCCGTAAATACGGCCTTCCTCATAAAGATCGCAGGTCTCAGTCCAATTCTCGCCATCCGGTCCGTAGCAGCGCCGCTGCATGCCCAGGGAATCGCCTTCGATGACTTCGACCTTCGAAATATTGTCAGCTACATCCGCATAAGCTGGATGATCGTTTATGATCTTCCACACCACGTCTTTAGGAGCTTTGACCTTGCGCCGTGTGGTCGCGACCAGAGTGCCGTCCTGCGTCGAGAATGAAACGTCGGTTATGGCAGGTTTGATGCCCTTCGCACCGCGGTATTGGCCTATTGCAAACATTGCTACGAAACCTGCCACGGCCCATAAGATTACAAGTCCTGAGATGGTGAAGTGCGTGCCATAAAACCATGTTAAAGCTGCGGTGCCTGCAATCCAGCCAAGGTCTGCCTGGACAACCTGCAACGTCCAAAACCGAGAAACTCGGTGGTTCATTGCGATGCTGGCAACGATCAGAGCAAAGCTCAAAAGGCCGATGCCAAGTAGGCGCAAGACCAGTGGCATCCAGTCTGGAGGAGCGTTTAGCATAAGCTTGGCAAATGGCCCAGCGGCGGCAATACAGGCGATGCCCGTCAGAACCGAAAAAGATGCATTGGCGAGCAGGGCTTTGCGCGCGGTGGATTGGTCAGACATGGATGTCTCCTCTTGCAGAATTGCTGCAAGAGTGGCGCATTGCAGGGAATGTTCTCAATTACCTAGCGGGTAAGCGAATTACCGATCCGTCAGCGCCGCGCGAGCATTGCAAGGCGTAGAAGCGCGCGCTCGACCAGAGCCATCGCGGGTGCGTTTTGGCCTGCACTGCGCAGTTGCAGATCGGTATCCGTCAGGATCGTCAGGGCCTGTTCCAACTTCGGTGCGCCCCAGCCAGAAGCTTGGCGAACCATACGGTCGCGTCTGGGTCCGAAGATGGGGGGGCGCATACGAGAAATGCCTTGCGAGGCTCCGCCGGGATCGGAGGCAGCCGTATAAAGAGCGCGAAAGTGACGGGTTGCGCCGATGCAAAGGCCAACGGGCTGCGTGCCTTGGGCATGCAGTTTTGACATCACCGGCCCGATTTCCTGAGCGCGACCCTCTGCGACAATGTTCAATACATCATCAAGCGCAGCTTCGGTTGAGGTTGGCGCGCAGGCGGCCACGTCATCTGAAGTTGCTGGTGATGGATCACAGTGCTTATAAAGCGCGAGTTTTTCCACCGTCTGTCGGAAGTCGCCCGGATCAAGCTCTTTTGACAGGTTGAACAGGTCTGTCATCGCCTCGCGATCGATCTCATTCAAACCTGCTTTGGCAAGTTCTGCTTCGATCTCTTCCCGGCTTGGCGGGTCGTTGTAGATGCCGACGGCATAGGCGTTGTTGTGGCCCTCGAAGGCTTTGCGGATTTTGGACGAGGCTTTGAGTTGCCCTGCTGTGACGATAATCTGAGCATCCCCGGGTGCCCAGTCTTCCAGCGCCGCCAGAATCGCAGGCGCCGCAGTGTCGGTCGCGTCTTCCACGAAAGCCACGCGTGGACCGGGGAAGAAGGACACCGATTTGATGGCATCCACCAATTGCGCGGGGTCTTTTCGTAGATCGCCACCCGGAATGCGCGTCAGGCGCATTTCTTCTTCGCCCTGCGGGCCAATGAGCGCAGCGATGACTTCTTGGCGTTTTAGCGCCACGCGCATCGCATCCGGGCCGTAGATCAATAACCCGGTTTTATCCGGATCCGGTTTGCCGAAGTAGCGGCTGGCATCGCGGGCGTTCAGCTTCATACGGGCAGGGTGTCTGCTTTGGCGATGATCTCGGTTGTGATGCGGTCCGCCAAGATGATCATCAGGCGTCGGCGCGCGTCACGGCGTGCAGCGAGTTCGGACACAGTAGAGCCTGTGGTTGAATAGCCAGTGAAACTGTCGACTTTGCCTGACAGCAAAACTTCTTTGCTGCTCAGATCGCGTAAAGCATAGGTCCCGGCACCGATCACTTCTTTACGTGTGGTGCGGTTGTCTGTCGTCAAGGCGACGCCAGCCTCGTTAATGTCCAGGGCAACCGAAAGTCCGAAGCGGGCATTGTCCGCTACTCCCAGACGATGCTCCAGCTGGCGAACCAACTCGAACTGATCTTCATTGCTGGGTTCATCCACCAGAATGGCGCTGCGCAGCCGGGTGGCTGCGCTGTCCGGTCCATAGACCGGTTCAAAGCTGCAGCCCGCCACAAGCGGCAGGCCTGCGGCCATCAATAAGAAAGAGCGGCGATTAAATGACGACATTCACAATCCGACCGGGGACAACGATCAACTTCTTTGGCTGGGCCCCATCCAGCGCTCTGACCACAGCTTCGTGGGACAGCGCCAGTTTTTCAACCTCTTCCTTCGGCATATCCTTCGGAACGCTAATTTCCGCACGGCGTTTGCCGTTGATCTGAATTGGCAGCGTGACGTTGGCTTCAACCAACATCGCTTCGTCCGCCACTGGCCACGGCGCGTCCACAATCAGACCTTCGCCACCTTGGTGCGCCCAGATGTCTTCCGCGAGGTGCGGTGTCATAGGGGACATCAATTGCGCGAGCGTCATGATCGCTTGCTTTTGTGCTGCAGCACCCGCTTTGGATTTGTTCAACGTTGCAGTGAAGCCATAGAGCTTCGCGATGGCTGCGTTAAAGCCAAAGCTTTCCACGCCCAAAGTCACATCGCGGATTGCTTTGTGCATTTCGCGCAGCAGATCTTCGTCGCCTTGGCCCTTTGCTTCTGGGTCCATCGCGCCGATCTTGTCGCACAGGTTCCAAACGCGGTTCAGGTGTTTGTGTGCAGCCTCTGCGCCGGACGCGGTCCATTCTACGTCGCGTTCTGGAGGGCTGTCAGACAGAACAAACCAACGCGCTGTATCAGCGCCGTAAGACGAGATGATCGCCAGCGGGTCCACAACGTTGTTCTTGGACTTGGACATTTTCGCGGACGGAATCACGGTGATTTTCTCACCGGTTTCCTTAACGAAAGTGCCGCCTTCGCGTTCTTCGACTTCGCTTGGGTAGTGGTAGATCGCGCGGCCGTTGTCGTCTGTGCGTTCTGCATTCTTATAGATCGCGTGAGTTACCATGCCTTGGGTAAAGAGCGCATCAAACGGCTCTTTTGATTTCTCAGGCAGATGCCCTGTGATGTTCATCGCGCGGGCGAAGAAGCGGGAATAAAGCAGGTGCAGAATCGCGTGCTCGATGCCGCCGATGTATTGGTCGACGTTCATCCAGTATTCTGCGTCGGCCATGTCGGTTGGCGTTTCCGCGCGCGGCGCTGTGAAACGTGCAAAATACCAGGAGCTATCCACGAAGGTGTCCATGGTGTCGGTTTCGCGTTTCGCTGGCTTGCCGCAGTTCGGGCAAGAGCAGTCGCGCCATGTTGGGTGGCGGTCCAATGGGTTGCCAGGTACCGAGAAGTCGATGGCTTTGCCGTCTTCATCGTAAGGCAGTTCAACCGGCAGGTTCTCTTTCTTTTCAGGCACCACGCCACAGTCATCACAATGGACAACCGGGATCGGACAGCCCCAATAACGTTGGCGGGACAGGCCCCAGTCGCGCAGGCGGAACTTAGTCACGCCTTCGCCCCAGCCGGCTTGTTCGGCGGCGTCTACGGCTGCATTCACGGCTTCTTCGCCTGTGGTCTCGCCTTCTGCGCTGAAGCCTTTGATGTAGTTCACCTTGTCGGTTTTGCCCGGCACATAGGCACCTTCAACGGCGTCGCCATTGGCCGGCTCAAAGACCGGAATGATCGGCAGGTCGTATTTGGTCGCAAATTCAAAGTCGCGATCATCATGGGCCGGGCAGGCGAAGATTGCGCCGGTGCCGTAGTCCATCAGAATGAAGTTCGCGATCCAGACCGGTAGTTCCCAATTTGGATCCAGAGGGTGTTTGACGCGAATGCCGGTGTCGTAGCCGAGCTTTTCGCCGGTCTCGATGGCTTCTTCGGTGGTGCCACCTTTGCGGCATTCCGCTACGAAAGCCGCGACCTCTGGATTGTCCTTTTCCAACTGCTTGGCGATTGGGTGATCTGGCGAGATGCCCACAAAAGACGCACCCATCAAGGTATCTGGACGAGTTGTATAGACATCGATCGGGGCTTTACCGTCTGTGCGTTCAAAGCCAAATTGCAGACCGCGAGATTTACCGATCCAGTTTTCCTGCATCAGCCGTACTTTGGCTGGCCAGTTTTCCAATGTGTCCAGAGCCGACAGCAGCTCGTCAGACATGTCAGAGATCTTAAAGAACCATTGGGTCAGCTCGCGGCGTTCCACCAAAGCACCAGAGCGCCATCCGCGGCCGTTTTCCACCTGCTCGTTCGCCAGAACAGTCATATCGACCGGGTCCCAGTTCACGACAGCGTTCTTACGATAAACGAGACCTTTCTCGAGCATGTCGAGGAACAAGGCCTGTTGCTGGCCGTAGTATTCAACATCACAAGTCGCAAACATGCGCGACCAATCAAGCGACAGGCCCAGAGGCCTCATCTGCTCAACCATCGTGTCGATGTTGGAATAAGTCCAATCCTTCGGATGACCACCAGAGGCCATGGCCGCGTTTTCCGCAGGCATGCCGAACGCGTCAAAGCCCATTGGGTGCAGTACGTTATGGCCAGTGGACATCTTATAGCGCGAGATCACGTCACCCATAGTGTAGTTGCGCACGTGGCCCATGTGCAGCTTGCCGGACGGGTAGGGGAACATCTCGAGCACGTAGTATTTCGGCTTGCTCTCATCGCGCACGGCTTTGAATGTGTCAGCCTTGTCCCAAGCTGCCTGCCACTTCGCTTCGATCTCTGCGGGGGTGTAGCGCGTCATGCGGATTTACCCTTATCTTGCTATCTATGGCCCGGAATTCAGATAGACCCGGAGCCTTGGTCGCGAAGGTGATAGGCTTCGACGGCGCTTTGGTCCAGAGCTTGTGGGAAAAAATGCAGTTTCAAGCATAATTAAGACGTGTCTATAACGGTTCAGACCCGATTTCAGGCCAATCTCAATGAACATCCTTTTCATTCATCAAAATTTTCCCGGACAATTTAAAAATCTGGCGCCCGCCTTGGCACGACAAGGACACCAATGTGTTGCGCTGACACTGCGAGTGAAAGAACCCGCCAGATGGCAGGGCGTGCAAATTCTGCCCTATGCTATTCAACGAGCGCAAGGGAGCGGTACGCATCCTTGGCTCAAGGATCTTGATACCAAAGTGATCAGGGCTGAAGCGTGTATGCTGGCTGCACAAAAACTGAAAGCGCAGGGATTTCAACCAGATGTGATTGTAGCTCATCCGGGGTGGGGTGAGCCGATGTTTCTTCGAGATGTCTGGCCATCAGCGAGGATCGGGCTTTATTATGAGTTATTCTATCAGTCGAATTCCGGTGACATTGGTTTTGATCCAGAATTCCCGAACCCGGCCGGAGCACTTGATACGCTTCGTTTAAGGCTGAAGAATCTCAACAATACGCTTCATTATCCGCTTGGAGATATGGCGATCAGCCCAACTCACTACCAAGCGAGCACTTACCCGGAAAAATTCCGAGAACGCATTTCGGTCATCCATGATGGCATCGACACCAATCAAGCTGCTCCCAATCCTGAAGCGAGATTTGAACTTACGGAAACCCAAACATTATCTCGTGATGATGAGGTTGTGACCTTTGTGAATCGCAACCTCGAACCCTACCGGGGATATCACGTGTTTATGCGGTCCCTTCCAATGTTATTAAAAGCGCGACCGAACGCTCGAATTGTGATTGTCGGGGGCGACAGCCATTCTTATGGGCCCGCAGCTCCAAAGGGGCAGACTTGGAAACAAATCTTCATAGATGAGGTGAGGAGCGAGATTTCTGACTCCGATTGGCAGCGTGTGCACTTTGTGGGGAAATTGCCATACGATCGTTTCCTTTCGCTGCTCCAAATTGCGCGGGTTCATGTCTATTTGACTTACCCGTTTGTCTTGTCTTGGTCCTTGCTTGAAACAATGAGCGTAGGTGGTGCAATTGTCGCCAGTGATACGGTACCTGTGAAAGAAGTCATCGAGCAAAACAAAACAGGACGGCTCGTTGATTTCTTCGATCGCGATGCCTTGGTTCGAAATGTGAGTGACCTTTTGGAAGATGAGGCCGCTCGAACAAGACTCGGACAGGCTGCGCGAGATCTCATACTGTCAGAATATGATTTGCAAACAGTTTGCCTTCCCAAGCAATTGGCTTGGATTGAAGAACTCGCAAAGAAAAAGCCCGGCGGGACCGAGCTTTAAATCTTCTTAGAAGCGGCCATCGCGAATGCGCAGCTGGCGTGCCCTTGCGAGAATCGCGTCTTCCACTGCGCGAACCGTGCTGTCAGATACCGCCCGGCCCCCGCGTGTCTGTAAAGCCACGTGAAGCGAGCGTGCATCCAATGCCGGATCACGTACTAGAATTGTAGCGCGATAAGAGCGCCCACCGCCCGGAGGTGTGCCAAAGCCCGTGACAATAACACCAGAGAAAGGATCTACAGATTCGACGGGGAGGAAATCCAGAACTTCCAACGAGGCCGCCCAGATATACTTGTTCACCTTAACGGTGACGTCGCTGTTGTCCTTCCTAAAGATGTCCCAAATCGTCGTTTCACGTTCTTGGACTGGAATCGCTCGGTTTGTTGGATCAGCACCAGAGCCGCCTTGGCCATAGGAATCGGCGTCACTTCCGCGCCTTAATCCGCCACAAGAGACAAGCGCACCCAGCGCAACGCCAAGAATCGTCAGTTTCACAACGGATTTGAATGTCATGGTGTCGCCCAATCTGCCCAGTTCTGTACCGTCCTAGCTAAGCAAGGTGAGCAGGGCAAGGTTTTTTGGGTATTTATAAAGGGTGCCTATAGTCTTGTGAGAACAGAGAAACTGGGCGGATTGTGGCCGAACGTGGGGGCTGAGCCGGGTAAGTGTGACAAACATGCATCAACTTTCCTGTGCAATATCATCGACCGGTTTGCCATGCTTGCAATGTGCCCCCGAAAAAAGCGAAACCCTCGTCATACCCTTTCCGGATTCTCCGGCTGGGGCTGAATTTTGAAAATCCGAGGGAAAAACTATGAAAAAAGTTCTCTTCGCTTCTACCGCGCTCGTAATGACCGCAGGTGTTGCATCCGCAGATCTCGCACTGACCGGTAGCGCAAACTTTGGTCTGGACTACGGTGTGACCACAGTTGACACAACCACAGTCAAAAACGAAATCGACTTCAACATCGTTGGTTCCGGCGAAACTGATGGCGGCCTGTCATTTGGTGCATCCATGGACATCGACGGCGCGCACGTGAACTCTGCTACTACTCAAGCAGTTTCCAACGACCCAGAAGTGTTCATCTCCTACAATGGCCTGACACTGACAGTTGGCGCAGTTGATTCCGCTGCTGACCGTGGTGGTCTGGCAGACATCGGTTTTGACGGTATCGGCATCGACGACATCGCAGAAAAAGCTGGCGGTGCAGGCCGTGGCTTTGGCGGCGACGACGTTCGTGTAGACTACGCATTCGGTGATGTTTCCGTTGCACTGTCCATGGATTCTTCCAACGATGACTGGGCTGTAGGTGCATCTGCATCCTTCGACGCCGTTTCTGTTGATGTAGGCGCAGGCGACACCGGTGGCACAGACTTCTGGCACCTGACTGTTGGTTACTCCGCAGGTGCATTTGGTGTTAAAGCGACTTACGCTGACGTAGGCGCAGGCGACTCCTATGGTCTGGAAGGTTCCTACACAACTGGCGACGTAACTGTAACTGCAGTTTACGGCGACAACGGCACAAATGATGCGTACGGCATCGGTGTTGCATACGACCTGGGTGGCGCAACTCTCGCAGGTGGTATCGGTGAAGCGGCTGGCAACACTGTTGCAGACCTGGGTATCTCCTTCTCCTTCTAATATTAGAAGCTGAAGTTACCAAATTAGGGCGGGTCCTCGGACCTGCCCTTTTCTTTTGCCTGTATTTGATGTTTTGTGCCGATCAACTGCAATCTAGGGCCCAGGCATATGTCACTTTCAGAAATTCAATCTCGCATACACAAGGCGGAAGCATCCGCTGGACGCGAAGTTGGCGGCACTCAGTTGATAGCTGTATCCAAAATGCAGCCCAACGAGCGCGTGCAATCCGTTCTGGAAGAAGGTCATCGCTTGTTTGGTGAAAACAAAGTGCAAGAAGCTGCTGGTAAGTGGCCGAAATTCCGAGAAGACTTTCCAGATACCAAAGTCCACCTTTTGGGTCCGCTGCAAACAAACAAAGCCCGACAGGCCATGCAGCTATTCGAAGCTATCCATTCCCTTGATCGCCCGAAGCTTGCAAACACGCTTGCGCGTTTGGCTCAGGAAGTTGGAAGTTGCCCCGATTTGTTTATTCAGGTGAACACCGGCGAAGAAGAGCAAAAAGCAGGTGTCTTTCCTGCGGAAGCTGATGCTTTTATTTCGGATTGCAAATCCATGGACCTGCCAATCGTCGGCCTCATGTGCATCCCTCCCGTGAATGAAGAGCCAAGCCTGCATTTCGCTCTTCTCAAAAAGATCGCAGAGAGAAACGGCCTTTCGGGACTCTCGATGGGGATGAGCGAAGACTTTGAGCGCGCGGTGGCCTTGGGCGCGACACATGTCCGAGTTGGATCAGCGATCTTCGGAGCAAGAGACTACCGCTAGTCAGACATCGCCTCAGGAACAATCACCCGCGTTCCGGGCTCAATCCGTTCAGCGATCCATCGCAGATGGTCCCGCTGAAAGGCAATGCAGCCTTCGGTCGGCCACCCAGGACGCCGCCATTGGTGAATGAAGATCGCTGAGCCCTTTCCGGCAACGGCGTTTGGCCAGTTGTAATCGGTGACCAAAATAAGATCATAGAGCGGATCAGAACGCCTAAGCACCTCATGACTTTTGTCATAGGGTCGTCTGACGTGAAGGTTATATTGCTGATCGCCACTGGCGTCAGACCAGAGATCCATATTGCCGATGGGGGTAGCCCAATCCTGAAGAGCGCGGATTCTGTCGGGTCGATAATACATCCCTACAATCTTATGTATCCCCGCTGGTGTTGCGCCATCTCCTTCACGTTTGTCTGCTTTAACGCCACCTTTTCCAATGGAGCAGGGAAGTTTTCTCCCGTGAAAACGCAGCCCTGTGGGTGTTAGGATCATGTCGCTCAAAGCAAATGTCCGGATTTGGCGGCTTTGGTCGCTAGGTAGGCTGTATTATGGGCGTTCTCGCCAACCTTCAGCTCAACCCGCTCGTCGACCTGGATGCCAGTGCTCTCCATCATATCTATCTTGCGCGGATTGTTTGTCAGAAGCCTCACGGAGGAGAAGCCGAGTTCTTTCAGGATGTTCGCCCCGATACGGAAATCTCGTTCGTCGTCTTCAAAGCCCAGGCGATGATTGGCTTCGACTGTATCAAAACCCTGATCTTGCAATGAGTAAGCGCGCATCTTGTTGGCGAGGCCAATGCCTCGACCTTCCTGGTTGAGGTAAAGCAACACGCCTTCGCCTTCTTCGCCCATCTGAGCTAAGGCAGCGTTCAGCTGTGGTCCGCAGTCGCATTTCAAAGATCCCAGAACATCGCCCGTAAAACACGCGGAATGCAGGCGCGCCAACACGGGTTTGCTGCGGCATGGTTTGCCAATCTCAATTGCGTAGTGTTCTTCCCCGCCATCTTCTGGGCGGTAGATATGCAGCCTGCCAGCTTCCGCCGCCTGCATCGGTAAGCGCGCATTTACGACAGAGTTCATGGGGCTTGAAGAGAGTAAATAAGGTTTGGCGAGATTTTCAGGAATCGTCGTCAGGCCATTCTCCAAGGCGAAATAGGCGGGATTTTCCACCGGCAACATCACCACAGACGGTAACAATTGGGCTGACTTCACCAGACTCAGGGCCAACAAATGTAATGAAGCGCTGCCTTCTCGCTGCGATTTGAAGGGGCCTTTGATGGGCATTTTCAGATCATCCGCGGGATCTGCAACGCAGCGCACCCACTCCGTGGTCGCGTTGGATGTCATGATGATCCGGGCAAGATCAACATCATAGGCCCGTGCTTTTAGAGTTTCCGCGCGACGCGCAGTCAGCACTAGAACCAGATCGTCAGATAGAGACTTGGCAGAGGCAAGTCTATGATCTTGAAGCGTTTCTGCCGCCAGGACCATATAGGATTCGGTTTCATTCAGCACCAGAATGGGGACACCCATGCGCAAATCAGCGCGTGCGCGTGCCAGACGTTGCAGAATGTCAGGAGCAAAACTCATGCGATCCCCTTGTGCGTTAGCGTGCCAGATGTAGCCTCTTTTGTAGGAATGTGAAACATTTCCACACGCAAATACACGACGGCGTGAAAATATTGCAGCATACCTTGAGAAAGCCCAACACGACGCGCAAGTGTTAGGAAACAAAACACGGAGACGCCCAATGGGACAGCTCAAGAGAATTCTACTGGTAGACGATGACGATGACCTGCGCGAGGCATTGTCAGAACAGCTAGTGATGACTGAAGATTTCGATGTTTTCGAGGCAGGCAACGGCAGCGAAGCCATGGCGCGCGCTAAAGAAGGTCTGTTTGACCTCGTGATCTTGGATGTGGGCCTACCAGACACTGATGGCAGAGAGCTTTGCCGCTTGATGCGCAAGCAAGGGGTAAAGAGCCCGATCTTGATGCTTACAGGTCATGACACTGATGCAGACACCATTCTGGGTCTTGATGCCGGTGCAAATGATTATGTCTCTAAGCCCTTCAAATTCCCTGTGCTTTTGGCCCGTATCCGTGCGCAGCTGCGTCAGCACGAGCAAAGCGAAGACGCCGTATTTACGCTTGGGCCATACACTTTCAAACCTGCGATGAAGATGCTGGTGACCGAAGAAGATCGCAAAATTCGCCTTACTGAGAAAGAGACGAATATCCTGAAATTCCTCTATCGCAGTACCGACGGTGTCGTGGCGCGCGATGTGCTGCTGCATGAAGTTTGGGGCTACAATGCCGGTGTTACAACCCACACATTGGAAACCCATATCTATCGACTACGCCAGAAAATCGAGCCTGATCCCTCCAATGCTCGGTTGCTGGTCACTGAAAGCGGCGGCTACAGATTGGTGTCGTGACAACTATTAGATGAGTTCCCCTTGCAACAGGTTACGTAAAAATTTCTGCATACGTTGACTTGGCAAGGGGCCTCGTGGCACCCATGTAGGTAACACAAGAGATCCCGTGCATATCCGGGTTATGATATGTACCTCCCTGTTGGACTGGTCCGGACATGTTCCGGACCTCTTTTTTTGAGCAGCTTCCGGATTGTTGTAGCGCTGCTGATCGGCTTTGGTTAGTTTGGCACAAAACGTGAACTTTCGGAGCGCGACATGTCTTTTACCTTAGCCACTTGGAACATCAATTCCGTGCGTTTGCGCGAGCCGATCGTGCTTAAACTCATGGAAGAAGAGACCCCAGATGTGCTTTGCCTTCAAGAGTGCAAAAGCCCTGTAGATCTCATTCCATTGGAAGGTTTCAAAGCGCTTGGTTACCAACACATGGTCGCGCGTGGGCAGAAGGGATACAACGGTGTCGCGATTTTATCCAAGATCCCAATGGTTGAAGCTGGCAGTGAAGATTTCGCCCAGCTGGGTCATGCACGTCACATTGCGGGCAAGCTTGAGAACGGTGTGACCATCCACAACTTTTACGTGCCCGCTGGTGGCGACAAGCCGGACCGTGAGATCAACGAGAAGTTTGGCCAAAAGCTCGACTACCTCACCGAAATGCGCGACTGGTTCAAGGCTGAGAAACCTAAAAAGTCTATTCTTGTCGGTGACTTGAATATTGCTCCGCGTGAAGACGATGTTTGGGATCACAAGAAACTTCTGAAGATTGTTAGCCATACGCCGATCGAGGTTGAGCATCTTGCCGAAACCCAGGATGCGGGTGACTGGGTTGACGTGACCCGCCAAGATATCCCGGAAGGGTTGCTCTATAGCTGGTGGAGTTATCGCGCGAGGGATTGGGATGCAGCTGACAAAGGGCGCCGCCTGGATCATGTTTGGGCGACCAGTGACATCTCAAACGCCGGTCACGGCAGCCGTATCCTGCGTGATGCACGTGGATGGGAAAAGCCGAGCGATCATGCCCCTGTCTTTGCGACATTTGATCTCTAAGCAGTTCTAACGACGCGTCTTTTGCAATCTGAGGCGACTGTCGCCTTGGCACATGGCTGATTAAGGGCCATATAGAGCGCAATGATTATATGGGGATTAAGACCATGTTCGAACTAGGACAGGGCGCCGAAGCGCCGGTAGGTGATCTGATCAAAGATGTTACAGAAGCCACTTTCATGCAGGATGTGGTGGAAGCCTCTCAGGAAGTCCCTGTGATCGTTGACTTCTGGGCGCCATGGTGTGGTCCATGCAAGACGCTTGGCCCCGCGCTTGAAGCGGCTGTGACCAAAGCCAAAGGCGCGGTGAAAATGGCCAAAGTCAATGTCGATGAGAATCAGATGATTGCGGGTCAAATGCGTGTGCAGTCGATCCCGACAGTCTTTGCGTTTTTCAAAGGCCAACCTATTGATGGCTTCCAGGGTGCTATCCCTCCGAGTGAGATCGAAGAATTTGTTGGGCGCGTTGTCGCTCAAGGTGGCGGTTCTGCAGACGGCGGCCTTGGCGAAGCACTAGAAGCGGCAGAAGAGATGCTAGAGCAAGGCGCTGTCGCGGACGCTGCGCAAACCTTTGCAGCTATCATCGGTGAAGATCCAAATAATGCCGTTGCTTTCGCTGGTCTCGCCCGCTGCCATCTGGCGATGGATAATGCGGATGAAGCCGAGGCTGTGTTGAACGGTGTTCCTGCTGAGATTGCAGAAGCTGCCGAGATCGAAGCTGTGCGTGCGCAGATCGAACTGGCGCGCCAGGCAGAAAACGCAGGCCCAGTGGCTGAATTGCGTTCAGCAGTAGAAGCTGATGGTGATAATCATCAGGCGCGATTTGATCTTGCACAGGCTTTGCATGCAGCGGGTGAAACCGAGGCAGCGGTCGACGAACTGCTTGAATTGTTCCGCCGTGATCGCGAATGGAATGACGCAGCCGCCAAGACTCAACTGTTCACGATTTTTGACGCATTGAAGCCTGAAGATACGATTGTTCTGAACGGTCGTCGTCGCCTTAGCTCGATGATATTTGCCTAATCGGCACATCGCGCTAGACTTTCCGGCATGTTCAAAGCCGCAGATCTGCCAGACACGCTTCCGGTATTCCCATTGCCGGGGGCATTACTGCTGCCGCGCGCACGCTTGCCCTTACACATCTTTGAGCCGCGTTATCTGGCGATGCTCGATGACTGTTTGAAGTCGCGCAATCGCTTGATCGGGATGGTGCAGCCCTTGCCTCATGCCGATAAAGAATTGCACAACATTGGCTGCGCTGGTCGTGTAACGCAGTTTTCGGAAACCGAAGACGGTCGCTATATGATCACCCTTTCAGGAGTGTCGCGTTTCCGTATTTTGAAAGAGGAAAACGGCTTTCAGAGCTATCGGAAATGTCTTGTTGAATGGCGGGATTTTGATCGTGACCTAGGGCTTCACGAAGAGGACGCTGGTTTCAATCGGCCTGATTTCCTAACTCTTCTGAAAAAGTATTTTGACGCGCAGTCCCTTTCGACCGATTGGGACGCCCTCAAGGAAGCCGACAATGAAATGCTGATCAATTCGCTTGCCATGTTGCTGGAACTGCAGGTTGAAGATAAGCAGGCGTTGTTGGAAGCAAAGGCGCTCTCGGATCGGCGGAAAATTCTGACGACGCTATTGGAATTCTCACTGCTAAGCGGTGATGCAGAGGATCGGATGCAATGAGTGAAACCGGTAAATTTGACCGCAAGATGCTTGAGTCTTTAGTGTGCCCACAGACTCAAACCCGTCTTGAGTATGATGCCGACAACCAGGTTCTGGTGTCCAAGGCTGCATCTTTGGCCTATCCGATCCGCAATGGCATTCCGATTATGTTGATCGACGAAGCCAAAGAGCTCGAATAAGCGTCATCGCATCAAAGTCGGAAGATCACCGCTAAGGCCCGCGGCTTCGCGGATGAAGCTGCGACGTACACCGGGTAGCCTGTTGATCACGCCCAAACCGACATCACGTCCAAGTCGCAATAGTGGATTGTCGTTTGAGAAGAGTTTGTTGGTCAGGTCCGTCGCAGCCACCATGGCGTGGGTGTCGAAACGGCGCCACTGCTGATAGCGCTCTAGCACCAATGGAGAGGCAATGTCTTCGCCGCGTTGGCGTGCTTCAACAAGCACATCCACCATAGCAGCCACATCGCGCAGACCCGCGTTCAGGCCTTGGCCGGCAATTGGGTGCATGCCGTGGGCAGCGTCCCCGACGAGTGCGACACGCTCCGCCACAAATTCGTTTGCGACGGTCAGGTTCAATGGGTAGGTGAAGCGCGCACCTGCAAGAGAGATTTCGCCCAGGAAGTTGCCAAAGCGTGGGCGTAGCACTTCCATATAATCGTCATCACTGAGTGAATTGATGGCCTGTGCATTTTCATCGGTTTCTGTCCAGACGATGGAACTGCGGTTGCCTGGCAAAGGAAGGATCGCTAGGGGGCCGGGCGGCATGAAGAACTGATGTGCGACACCGTTATGAGGCAATTCATGATCAATCGCGCAGACCAGAGCGGTTTGGCCATAGCTCCAGCCTGTACGCTTGATGCCTGCGCGTTTTGCGACGCCGCTTTGACGGCCGTCACAGCCAATTAGCACGCGTGCCTTCAATGCTTTGCCCGACTGCAGGCTAATGGTCACACCATCATCATAAATGTCCTGCGCTACGACGCTGTCTTCGTTGATTGTGGTAATCCGTTCTTCGGCTTCAACCGCCGCAAGGAAGGCGCGGTAAAGAAAACGATCTTCGACCATGAAACCCATTGGGCCTTCTTCAAGTTCCGTATGGTCGAAATGCAAGAAGAATGGGGAGGGGCCTTCGCCCGCCCGACCATCGCTGACCTTGATGTCCTTCATTGGTTGCGCATCTTTGGAGACTGCGTCCCACACTCCGATTGCTTCAAGTAGTCGCTTTGAGGCGAGTGCCAGAGCATAGCCACGCCCGTCAAAATTGCTATCTGCCCGCGCGCGTTTCGGGCGCGCATCGATCATTGTGACGGTAAAGCCTTTCTGGGCCAGACCCAGAGCAAGGGCAGGGCCATTCAAACCGCCGCCCGCGATGATGATGTCGCTATCATATTCCATAAGGCTCAATATGTGCATGACTTCGGGATTGTCCATGCGCCTTAGGGCCGCTACCGTCCGAAAAGAGGGTGGAGCGCTTATGTTTGACTGGTTGAAAATGAGTGCCGCGCAGCTTGGACGCGGAATTGGGGAAGGATCCATCGATCCCGTCGCACTGTCCCAGGCCTTTTTGGGTGCCATTGAGAGCCACAATTTAAAAGATAAAATATATTCCCGCGTCACCCATGAGCGTGCTTTGGCAGAGGCGGAAGCTGCAGCCGAACGTGCGCGCGCTGGGCAGCGTCTTTCGCCGCTGGATGGGGTGCCTGTCAGTTGGAAAGACCTTTTCGACACCGCAGGTACCGAGACAGAAGCGGGGTCCATGTTGCTCAAAGGGCGCGTGCCAAGTGAAGATGCGCGTGTTCTGAAAACAGCATCTCAGTTGGGTCTCGTATGTTTGGGCAAAACCCATATGTCTGAATTGGCATTTTCAGGGTTGGGCTTAAATCCAATGACTGCAACGCCGCCCTGCGTAAATGATGTTGAAGCGGTGCCTGGTGGTTCTAGCTCTGGCGCCGCAGCCTCAGTCGCATTCGGATTGGCTCCGATGGCCATCGGTTCGGATACTGGTGGGTCTGTTCGCGTTCCTTCGGCCTGGAACGACCTTGTTGGTTTGAAGACCACTTGGGGTCTCGTGCCCAATGAAGGTTCTGTTCCTCTTTGTCCAAAGTTTGATACGGTTGGGCCGCTTTGCCGAACGGTTGAAGATGCAGCATTGGCTTTGTCTGCGCTCACAGGAGCGCCTGCTGTAGATTTGCAAAACACATCCCTCGAAGGCTCGTCATTTGCAGTCTTAGAAACAGCTGCACTTGAGGATGTTCGCGATACACCTTTGCAAGCCTTTAACCAGTCTGTTCAAAAGCTTAGAGATGCGGGCGCGCGTGTGGACCGCATCACAGCACCTGAGGTCGCACGGGCGCTGCCTTTGTCAGGGACGCTTTTCACCGCTGAGGCCTATGGGACGTGGAAAGATGTGATCGAGGCGAGCCCCGATTCAATGTTTGCGGAAATTCTGGAGCGTTTTCGGTCCGGTGCGCAGATTTTGGCAGCGGACTATGTAGATGCCTGGCAGGGACTTGAGTTCCTGCGCAAAGAATGGTCAGCGCGTGTTGCTGGCTATGATGGTGTTCTTTGTCCAACAACGCCGATCATGCCGCCAAATCTGCGGCGTCTGCAAACGGACCACGACTATTACATTCGTGAGAACCTACTTGCGCTTCGTAATACGCGGATTGGAAATCTCTTTGGCCTGAGCGCAATTTCCCTGCCGACGGGTATACCAAGTTGTGGATTAATGATCCTCGGCCAACCCTTTGGCGAAGCTCGACTTTTGCGGGCCGCAGCTGCAGTCGAACGCCGCCTTATCTAAGGCAGGGCTAAAAAGCCACAACTGATGGGAAGCTCAGGGTTTTTCTGGACGAATTGACCTTGTTTGGGTAACTTATCCCCAAACGGGGCGCTAATGATCCCGACAACTGAGGCAGTATTGGATGTTTCCCGAGCGGTTTTCGAACCTTCCGGCATATGCGTTTCCGCGCTTGCGGAGTCTTCTGGATTCTCATGAACCAGGTGGTCCAGTGGTCCATATGACCATTGGTGAACCTAAACACGCGTTCCCTGCGTGGGTTACAGATATCATCGCAGAAAATGCTGCTGGCTTTAACAACTACCCTCCGAATGACGGCACACCTGAGCTGCAAAAATCCATCGCCGATTGGTTGGATCGTCGTTTTGGCGCAAAAGTAGATGCGGCCTCACAGATCATGGCGCTGAATGGTACGCGCGAGGGTCTCTACAATGCCGCGATGGCGTTGTGTCCTGAGACGAAGAACGATCAAAAGCCCGTCGTTCTGATGCCGAACCCATTTTATCAGGTCTATATGATCGGGACGATTTCGGTGAATGCTGAGCCACATTTCTGCGCGGCAACTGCTGAAAATGGGTTCATGCCGGATTACACCCAGCTGCCTGAAAAAGTTCTACAGCGTGTCGCGATTGCCTTTGTGTGCTCACCTTCCAATCCTCAAGGCGCAATCGCCAGCCGGGACTACCTCGAAAAGCTGATCACACTGGCTGAGAAATACGATTTCAAAGTCTTCGCGGACGAATGCTATTCTGAGATTTATCGCGATCAGAAACCCGAAGGTGCTCTGAAAGTTGCGCAGGACCTAGGTGCGGACCCTGAACGTGTGGTGATTTTCCACAGCTTGAGCAAACGCAGCAATCTTCCTGGGTTGCGCTCTGGCTTTGTGGCGGGTGGGCCTGAAAGCTTGAAGCATATCAAGCGTCTGCGTGCTTATTCTGGTGCGCCGCTGCCATTGCCGTTGCAGCGTGCCTCCGAAAAGGTCTGGGCAGACGAAGCGCATGTCGAAGAAAACCGCCGTCTTTACGCGGAGAAGTTCGACATCGCTGACGAGATTTTCGCCGATATTCCGGGGTACACAAAACCTCAGGCCGGCTTCTTTTTATGGCTCCCTGTAGAAGACGGGGAGGCCGCGGCTTTGAAGCTCTGGAAAGAGACGGGCGTACGTGTTCTGCCAGGCGCGTACCTCAGCCGCGACGTAGACGGGGAGAACCCCGGAAAACCATATATTCGGGTCGCTCTTGTGGCCCCAAAAAACGATGTGAAGGCCGCGCTGACTACCCTGCGCGAATGCCTTTACCAATAAGTACGAGGTTTAACGATGGCATATCAGGCACGTGGACGCGATCCTCTGTTGGACAGCAACACCCAAGCCATTTTAGAAAAGCGCGGTAAAGAGTTGATCGGCATCGGCCTGATCCTCGTCGGTCTGGTGGCAGCAGCCATGATCGGTTCTTACACGCCTGACGATCCAAACTGGATGTCTGCGACTGACGCGCCCGTTCAGAACTGGATGGGCCGCTTGGGCGCGTCGATTTCTGCACCTCTCTTTATGATAATCGGCTGGGGCAGTTGGGGTGTCGCCTTGGTCGCACTCGCTTGGGGTTTGCGATTTGCATTCCACCGTGGTGAAGAGCGCGCCATCAGTCGTGCTGTTTTCGCGCCAATCGTACTCGCTCTGTGTTCGGTTTACGCAGCGACTTTGGTTCCAAATGAGAGCTGGACGCATTCTTTTGGTCTTGGTGGCCTGTTCGGCGATACCGTTCTAGGTGCTTTGCTGACAATCCTTCCGGTTGGTGCATCGATCGGCCTGAAAATTATGTCTTTCCTGATGGGGCTCGGTGTACTGGCTTTGATGCTATTTGTGATGGGATTCACCCGCCCTGAGCTGAATTGGGTAGGGCGTTTCCTGCTGATCGGTATCATCGTCACCTACGCAAATCTGATGAACCTTCTGGGCCGTGGAGCAACCGGTGCAGTTGGCGCGGCGCAAGCTTTGCAGGAACGTCGCAATGAGCGCAAAGCGCAGGCGGCTGCTGTGCAGGACAGTTGGGCCGATAGCGTTGATGCTGATCCGGTCTATAGCGAACCTTTGGTTGAGGCCGCGCCGGAAGTTGAGGAAGCCCCGAAACAGGGTCTCTTGGCCCGCGTTCCAAATCTGATCAAACGTCCTGAGCCCATGCCAGAACCTGAGCTGGTTGTGGAAGAGGCCGTTGTCGATGTGGAGAACATGCCAGGAGATGATCGCATCAAAGCCAAGATTAACGATGTGATCAAAAGCCGTATTCGCAGCAATAAACCGACCTACGCACCGGAAATTGCGCCTGTTACCAAAGGTATGGGCCGCGGTCCCGATCCATTGGTACTCCAGCCGGGAGCAGATGCAGGGCTGCGTCCTGAACCTCCATTGACAGCGCAGGGTGTGCAAAGTCACGCAGACATCGTTGCGCCTCACCCGGAAGAGGTTTTTGCCCCCTACATTGAAGCCGAAGAAGAAGTGGTTGAGGCACCTGTTGTGCCAATTCAGCGCTCGGCTCAACAGATCCCAACACCTGAACCACGCAAGGTGGTTCAGCACCCGCCACGTAAACCCGTTCAACAATCGGCGCGCGCCAAAGCTGAAGCGCAGCCCCAGCTGGCATTTGACGAGAAGGCGGCAGAGTTTGAACTGCCTCCGCTGAGCTTGCTTGCAAGCCCTGACACAATCGAGCGTCATGTGCTGAGCGACGAGGCGCTGGAAGAGAATGCGCGCATGCTTGAAGCGGTCCTTGATGATTATGGCGTCAAGGGTGAGATCGTCTCTGTCCGTCCTGGCCCGGTTGTAACCATGTATGAACTTGAGCCTGCACCGGGTCTTAAAGCGAGTCGTGTGATTGGCCTTTCCGATGACATTGCGCGCTCTATGAGTGCGCTGTCAGCGCGTGTTTCGACTGTACCCGGTCGTTCGGTGATTGGTATCGAATTGCCGAATGACAAACGCGAAATGGTGGCATTCCGTGAGATCCTGTCGTCTCGTGAATATGAATCTTCAAATCGCAAACTTCCCTTGGCTTTGGGTAAAGACATTGGCGGTGATCCGATTGTTGCGAACCTCGCTAAGATGCCTCACCTGCTGATCGCGGGTACCACGGGTTCAGGTAAGTCTGTTGCGATCAACACCATGATTTTGTCGCTTCTATCTAAGCTGACACCGGAAGAGTGCCGCTTGATCATGATCGACCCTAAGATGCTGGAACTCTCTGTTTATGACGGCATTCCACACCTCCTGTCCCCCGTGGTCACAGACCCAAAAAAGGCAGTTGTGGCCCTGAAATGGACAGTGGGCGAGATGGAAGATCGCTATCGTAAGATGTCCAAAATGGGTGTGCGCAACATCGATGGATATAACAGCCGCGTCGAAGATGCGTTGGCGAAAGGCGAGACCTTCAGCCGAACCGTCCAAACTGGCTTTGATGACGAGACCGGCGAGCCAGTCTTTGAAACCGAAGAGATCATTCCAGAGAAAATGCCTTACATCGTCGTTGTCGTCGATGAGATGGCTGACCTGATGATGGTGGCTGGTAAAGAGATTGAAGCCTGCATTCAGCGCCTCGCGCAGATGGCGCGTGCCTCTGGTATCCACATTATCATGGCGACCCAGCGCCCATCCGTGGACGTCATTACAGGTACGATCAAGGCGAACTTCCCAACCCGGATTTCCTTCCAGGTGACATCCAAAGTGGACAGCCGCACCATCCTTGGTGAAATGGGTGCCGAACAACTCTTGGGCATGGGCGACATGCTTTATATGGCGGGCGGTGCAAAGATCACCCGTTGCCACGGCCCATTTGTGAGCGATGAGGAAGTCGAAGAAATCGTGAACCACCTCAAGTCCTTTGGTGAACCAGAGTATGTTGGTGGTGTGGTCGAAGGCCCGGCAGATGAGAAAGCTGGCAATATCGATGCTGTTTTGGGTCTTGGAGGCAATACCAATGGTGAAGACGCGCTCTATGATCAGGCGGTGGCCATTGTGATCAAAGATCGTAAGTGCTCGACTTCCTATATCCAACGCAAACTCTCTATAGGCTACAACAAAGCTGCGAAGCTGGTTGAACAGATGGAAGACGAAGGTGTCGTCTCTTCAGCAAACCATGTTGGCAAACGCGAGATTTTGGTGCCTGAACAATAACCGGCGAAATTCTACCGACACACAGATTTCTGATATAGGGCGGGCTGGTACCGCTCTTTTTTCATGCCTACATTAAAGATATGAAACACTTACGCTTTCTGATTGCCCCAAGCCTTGCGCTTGCGATGGCAGGCCCCGCGATGGCTGATAAGCTGTCGCTTGATGAAATTTCAGCCTATCTTCGGGGCATTGGCTCCGCGCAAACCAGTTTTACGCAGGTCAATGACGACAATTCGATTTCAACCGGGACGTTGATGATCAAACGCCCAGGGCGCGCGCGCTTTGAATATGATCCTCCCGCTGCGGCTTTGGTCATGGCTGGTGGAGGTCAGATCGCGATCTTTGATCTGAAGTCGAACGAACCACCCGAAAACTACCCTTTGCGTCGCACGCCGCTGTGGCTGATTCTTGAGCGAAATGTGAACTTAAAAGAACGCGATATGGTGGTCGGGCATTCCTATGATGGCAAAGTCACAATTGTGACGGCGCAGGATCCCAAAAATCCAGAGAGAGGAGCCATTCAGCTGCATTTCTCTGATAATCCCGTAAAGCTGAAACAGTGGGTCATTCAAGATGAATACGGTACCGAGACGACCGTGGCCTTGGGCGAGTTGAACCGGAATGTGAAACTTGAAAATAAGCTTTTTAATATCACACGTCTCACCAATCAATTGGTACCGGAGCGAGACGACGACTAAAGGAAAAGGGGGCCTCGGCCCCCTTTTTGACTATCTGAAACGGCGGCAGCTCGCGAGCTGCCCCTGATAGGTATCTGCCCGCGAGGCAACCTCTCCTGAAACACGCAGCAGCCAGCTTTTGCTTTTGTAGCTTCCACGCGCGTAGCCAGTGTGGCCTTCGTGATAGGCGAGATACTGATTCCGTGCATCACGCAAAGAAATACCGTTTCGTTCACGCGTTTCATTCATGTACCAACCCATGAAGTCTGTTGCGTCGAAGATATCATCCCGATCTGCACCCCAGCGGCCTGTCGCACGGCGATAGCCATCCCATGTCGCGTCCAGCGCCTGTGCGTAGCCATAGGCCGAGCTTTGGCGACCCATTGGAAGCACACCCAGCACATAGCGATATGGTGTGCGGGCATTGGCGATAAATTTGCTCTCTTGGTAAATGACAGCCATCTGCACGTGCGCGGGTACGCCCCAACGGCGTTCTGTCGCCTTAAAGGCACGGGCAAATTTTGGGCGTTGGTTCAGAATAGAACACGCGTCATTCAAATTTCTTGGCGCCGAATTGTTCCCGCCACTGCATGCAGCGACCAGCAATAGGACAATCAGGGCGCGAAAGTGTCTGCTCATGGGCCTCTCGCATTTGTTTATTTATTTTGGACAATCATACGGAATTTTGACGATTTTTGAAATCACATTCGCGCTGGTTGTATCTAAAATTGGCAAAGCTCTGCCATTGTTTGCAAAAGTGAGTGCAATATTCATGTTCACAGACTGTTTCCAATAAATTGAGCCTCTCAAAATAGACAAAATGGCCTTGAAAGCGGTAGGCTGGAACGGTAGGGGCTTTTAGTTATGAATATGAATACGGCGTACGCTAAATATCACCTTGGCCAAGTGGTCCGTCACCGCAAGCATCCGTTTCGCGGAGTGGTGTTTGATGTGGACCCAGAGTTCTCCAATACTGAGGAGTGGTACGACGCGATTCCTGAGGACAGCCGTCCGATTAAGGATCAGCCTTTTTACCACCTTCTGGCGGAAAACGACCAAAGCTACTATGTGGCCTATGTGTCCGAGCAGAACTTGATTGCGGACTATTCTGGTGAGCCCGTTGATCACCCAGATATCGGTGATCTCTTTGGCCCGTTCGAAGACGGTCAATACCCTCTTCATTTCAATATGAACTAAGTCATTAGGGTTAATACCCTAATGCGCAGCCGTCTTTTCGAGGGTCTGATCCACCTTCGAGGACCCCATTTTCATGCATAATAATTGCCTGAGCCCCACCGATTGCCGTTGGAGGCGCGGTGACTTTGTGACCCATATCAGCAAGCTCTTGCATAACTTCAGGTGCAAATGTGTTCTCAAGCTGCAATTCGCCTTCCGTTGCAAAGGCGCGCGGCGCGTCAATCGCGGTTTGAATATCCATATTGAAGTCAATCAAGTTGGTTAACAGGCGTGCGTGACCAGTAGACTGATATTGTCCGCCCATAACTCCGAATGGCATAATCGGTTGGCCATCTTTCGCAAGCATCCCAGGGATAATTGTGTGCATCGGCCTTTTGCCCGGACCAAGCTCGTTCGGATGCCCTTCTTTTAGGGAAAATCCCGCGCCTCGATTGTGCAAAAGAACACCAAATTTCTCACTCGCGATACCCGATCCAAAACTATGAAAGATCGAGTAAATCAGTGAAACTGACATGCGGTCCTTATCCACCACGGTGATATAAACCGTATCTTTGTGAACCTCCTCGCTGATGGAGGTCGCATTTGGCGTGGCACGGTTTGGATCGATCAGCTGTGCAAGTTTGGCTGCGGTCTCTGGTGATAACATGTGATCCAATCGCGCCATGTAGTTCGGGTCTGCCATGAAGCGATTGCGTGTGTCGTAGGCGAGTTTGGTGGCCTCGGCCTCGATATGTGTGCGTTTGGCTCCGAAAGGGTCCATCGTGCTGAGGTCAAAATGTGAAAGAATGTTCAGCAATAGGTTTGCAGTGGCGCCCTGTCCGTTTGGGGGATGCTCAAAAAGCGTACGCCCATTGTAGTCCCCCTGAATGGGTTTGGTTTCAAATGCTTTTGCTTCCGCGAAGTCATTCGCTGTGTGGGTGCCTCCGAATGCTTCCAATGCCGCAATCATGTCATCAGCCACTTCGCCTTGATAGAAAGCGTCACGACCATTTTTTGCGATCCGCCGCAAAACCTCTGCCTGACCGGGGGAGCGGAATACATCCCCGCTTTTGAGCGGATGCCCCTGCGATAGATAATGTGCTTTCCCATGCGCCTGCAGGTTATTTGCGCCAGAAATCCAGTCAGCTGCCACGCGGGGGGCAACGGGAACCCCTTCCTCAGCATAGTGGATGGCGGGTGCCAAAAGGGTTTCAATACCGAGCCTTCCCCATCTTTCGGACATCTGGCAAAAGCCGTCGATGGCGGTCGGTATAGTGACTGCGTCGCTGCTATAGGGCGCAATCACAGATTGACCCGCCCCCCGTAAGGCCTGGGCATTTACACCAGCTGGTGCGTGCCCGCTTCCGTTCATCGCCAGAATATCATTGCTGCCAGCAGGAGAGAGGAGCACGAAACAGTCCCCGCCAATCCCCGTCATCTGAGGTTCACAAATGCCTAAAACCAACGCTCCGGCTATTGCGGCGTCCATAGCGTTGCCACCGCGTTTTAGAATGTCCAACGACACTTGAGCAGCCAAAGGGTGTGATGTCGCGCACATTCCACTTTGGGCGAAAACGGCAGATCGGCCCGGCCTGTGAAAATCTCTCATGATGCTCCCCAACAATCTCAACAGATCGTAGTCAGCAGAAACCAAAAATCAACGGCTTAGCGCTTGGAGGAGCTCACTAAATTGAAGCTGACAAGATTAATGTTTTGAACGCGTACGTAACTCAGGTTCGTAGAGAGTGTGCGGACCAAAGACCAGCCCCAGCCACCCTCGGGCAAATCATCTTTTGGCTGATCTACATTGGGCAGCGGGCCGCCGGGTGGCGTCCCTCCGGGCATCGGAGCGCCATTGTCTCGACAAGTAAAATGCAGCCCACTGGCAACGAAGGAACATTGAATTTCAAACCAGCCCTCTTCCATATCGCGCTGCGCATGTTTCACGATGTTGTTCAGAATCTCGGCGACTACAATTTCGACGCAGGAGATATCGAGCTGGGCTATCTCTGCTTCAAGCAAAGCTGCTTTCAGAGTTTTCATAGCATCGCGCACATCAAAGAGCGTGGCACCGACATTGGATCGATAAGTAAACCTTTCCGCGGTCTGAATTGTCTTGGGTGCGATCGAGTTCAAGGATCACCCCCATTCATCGCCGTTTCTACATCAGGGTAGATGGAAAAAATCGTGTCCATGCGTGTCAGCTGAAACACCTTGGCCACGGTGGGTGTCAGACCCGAAAGATCTAGAGATTTATTCGAGGGCAGCTGCTTCATTGCACCGACAATGGCACCTAGGCCGCTGGAATCAACGAAATCCACGTTACGGAGATCCAGAACGATACGTTCCGCATTGTTGTTGGTTGCCTGCCGCATAGCTTCCTTGAACTGCAAAGCCACCGCAGCGTCTATTCGATTGTCTGGCACCGTGACGATCAGAATGTCTTTAGTAAAGTCGCTCTGCACATCCATTAACGCATCCCCGGATAGCTATAATGGTGCAAATTAGGGGTAAAACCTTACCAAATTCTAAGCGACGCCGCGTCGTTTCGCCGAAAGGTTCCCTCAGCCGATCTGATCGCCTAGGTGAATGGCGAAGACCATTAAACGTTGTTTGATGGTTGGTTGGAGTTGAAGGAGGATACTATGAAATCTGTTGTGATTGCTGGCGCATCGCGCACACCAATGGGCGGTTTTCAGGGCGACTTTGATGGTGTGCCTGCTGCTGAACTTGGAGGTGCTGCTATCAAAGGGGCACTTGCCGATGCTAAAGCGGAAACAGTCGATGAGGTGCTGATGGGGTGCGTGCTTCCTGCGGGTCAAGGTCAGGCTCCCGCGCGGCAAGCAGGTTTCGCTGGCGGTCTTGGGGAAGAGGTTCCAGCTACCACTCTGAACAAAATGTGCGGGTCTGGCATGAAAGCTGCCATGGTCAGCTTTGATCAGATCGCGCTGGGCCATGCAGATGTGATACTGGCAGGCGGTATGGAAAGCATGACCAATGCGCCTTATGTGCTGCCAAAGATGCGCGGCGGTGCGCGGATCGGCCATCAGCAGGTTGTCGACCACATGTTTCTTGATGGTCTGGAAGACGCCTATGACAAAGGCCGTCTAATGGGCACCTTCGCAGAGGACTGCGCGGAAAGCTTTCAGTTCACCCGTGAAGCTCAGGATGAATATGCTCTGAAGTCGCTCTCCAATGCGCTAGAAGCTCAAAAAAGCGGAGCATTTAATGGTGAGATCGCACCGGTCACCTTGAAGACCCGAAAGGGGGAGTTGGTGATTTCAGAAGACGAGCAACCTGGGAATGCGCGTCCTGACAAGATACCTCATTTGAAACCGGCCTTCCGAAAGGATGGTACGGTAACCCCTGCGAACTCGTCGTCTATCTCAGATGGCGCAGCGGCTTTGGTTCTGGCATCGGAAGACGCGGCCAAAGCGCGTGGATTGAATATCCGTGCACGGATTGTGGGCCATGCGTCCCATGCGCAGGCGCCAAATCTTTTCACCACTGCCCCGGTTCCTGCCGCTCAGAAACTGCTCGAAAACATAGGGTGGAGCAAAGAAGACGTCGATCTTTGGGAGGTCAATGAAGCCTTTGCGGTTGTGCCGATGGCGTTCATGCATGAATTGGGTCTCAGTCGAGATGTAGTCAATGTGAACGGTGGCGCCTGTGCGCTGGGTCACCCGATAGGCGCATCTGGTGCGCGCATTATGGTAACTTTGCTGAATGCGCTTGAAAAACGCGGTCTCAAACGTGGCGTAGCTGCGATCTGTATCGGCGGCGGTGAAGGCACTGCAATTGCGATTGAGCGCGCCTAACGACTGGCGATAAATTGACCCCGGAAGCAAAGGCGATATAAATCGACTTCTGGCTTCTGGGGGCATCCTAATGACTGTGAACTATTCAGACCTCGCGCAATCCGTTTCCGCTCTGACGGAGGGTGAAACTGATGTTGTCACTTTGATGGCGACTGTGGCCTGCGAAGTTCACCATTCAGACGATCGTTTTGACTGGACAGGGTTCTATCGTGTTGTAGGTCCTGAACTTTTGAAAGTTGGTCCATACCAAGGCGGTCATGGCTGCCTTGTGATCCCCTTTTCTCGCGGCGTCTGCGGGGCGGCGGCCTCAACACGAGAAATCCAATTGGTGGATGATGTTGATTCTTTCAGCGATCACATTGCCTGCTCGACATCAACAAAGTCAGAGCTGGTTTTGCCTGTCGAGAACGAGGCCGGTGAACTGCTTGGGGTATTCGATATCGACAGCGATCAACCCGGCGCTTTCACCGAAAATGATGCAAATCAGTTGAGTCTGATTCTCAAAAATACCTTCAAAAACGCCAATCGCTGAAATTGATCTGACTTCGGGTCAGCAATTTCCGTCACCAAAAATCGAGTTTACGCAAAGACTTGGCTCGGCGTGAAAAAGAGCTTTGATTTTTCACAAAACTGTCGCACGATGAAAATCTGATCGAATTTTTCATGGATACGACATGTTGCAAAGCCCGAACTCATTCGCGAAATCCCTTGGCGCTGATTTGAGAGCGCTGCGAAAGGCGCGCGGGCTCACCTTGATTGATATGGCTGAGCGACTTGGCCGATCTGTTGGCTGGCTGAGCCAAGTAGAGCGTGACAAATCCGACCCGTCCATCACGGACCTGCAAGCCATCGCGAAATGCCTCGATGTTCCGATGTCGATGTTGTTTGGCCAAAATGACATGCCCGCGGAAGAACATGGGTATGTGGTGCGCGCTGAATCCCGACGCCCAATAGGGTCAAAGGATGAGGGGCTTGTTGAAGAGCTGCTATCGCCAGATCTGACCGATGATTTTGAGATGGTGCACTCCACGTTTCAACCGCATTCGCGGCTGAAAGAACGTATTTCTCGTCCCACGCAAGAGGTGGGTTACCTGATTTCCGGTCAACTCGAAATCACCGTTGGGAAACGTACTTTCTTGATCAAGGCAGGCGACAGTTTCCGCATTCGGGGCGAAGCCTATCTTTGGGCGAACCCATTTGATGAACCCGCCGCCGCGATCTGGGTGATCGCGCCACCTGTCTACTAAATCGGGCATGCGGAGAGGGCTTCATATCGTTTCTGAACTTGTCGACGAACTAATCGCCGACAAGTTCCAAATGCAAAACTTTGTCATTGGCAAAGTCGAAACTTCGAAAACAGGGACCACGTCCCTCAGTCTAAATGAGAGAATATAATGGCTGATTTCCCAAAAACGGCACGTGTGGTCATCATCGGCGGCGGCGTCGTCGGTGTTTCCACACTTTATCACCTGGCAAAGGCTGGCTGGACTGACTGTGTGCTGATCGAAAAGAACGAGCTGACAGCTGGTTCTACATGGCACGCCGCGGGCAACACCCCGAACTTTGCGGGGTCTTGGGCGGTTATGAACATGCAGCGTTACTCGCTGGAAATGTACCGCACGCTGGCAGAGGATGTTGATTACCCTATCAACTACCACGTGACTGGCGCGATCCGTCTGGGCCACACCAAAGAGCGTATGCAGGAATTCGAGCGCGTTGCGTCCATGGGCCGTTACCAAGGTCTGCAGATGGACATGCTGGAGCCGCATCAGATCCAAGATTACTACCCGTTCATGGAAACCCATGATCTGGAAGGTGCTCTTTGGGATCCATTGGACGGTGACATCGACCCAGCTCAGCTGACGCAAGCGATGGCCAAGGGTGCACGTGATCTGGGTGCCAACATCCAGCGTTTCTGCCCGGCAACTGGCGTAAGCCAAGACGGTAACGGTTGGATTGTTCACACTGAAAAAGGTGACATCAGCTGTGATATCGTAATGAACGCAGCGGGTTACTACGCGGCACGCGTTGGCGAATGGTTCAAACCATACGGCGGTCGCGATGTGCCTTTGACAGTGATGTCTCACCAGTACTTTCTGACCGAAGAGATCCCAGAGATCAAAGAGTGGACCATCGCGAACGGTGGCGGCCACCTGCCAATGATCCGCGATGTGGACACCTCTTACTACCTGCGTCAGGACAACTACGGTCTGAACCTCGGCCCATACGAGCGTAACTGTAAAGCGCACTGGATCACCGAAGACGATCCAATGCCGCACGACTTCTCATTCCAGCTGTACCCAGACGATCTGGACCGACTGGAGTGGTATATCGAAGACGCGATGGCGCGTGTGCCTCTGCTGGGCACCCAGGGTGTTGGTCGCGTGATCAACGGCCCAATCCCTTACGCACCTGATGGTCTGCCTGTGATGGGTCCAATGCCAGGCGTTAAGAATGCCTTTGAAGCACACAGCTTCACCTTCGGTATCGCGCAAGGCGGTGGCGCAGGTAAAACCATGGCAGAGTGGATCATGCACGGCGAGACTGAGTGGGACATGTGGGCGGTTGATGGCCGTCGCTACACAGACCACGCTGACACTGACTTCAGCATTAAGAAAGCGCTGGAAACCTATGGCCACGAATATGCGATGCACTTCCCGCATCACGAATGGCCTGCGGCACGTGACAAGAAACTGTCTCCAAACCACGAGCGTCTGGTGGCTGATGGCGGCCAAATGGGTGCCTACAACGGTTGGGAACGTGCAAACTGGTTCGCAAAAGACGGCGACGATACTTCTGAAGAAGGTACAGAAACTTGGGCACGTGAAGGCTCTTGGACTGCACGTGTGAAAGAAGAAGTTGAAGCAGTGCGTGATGGCACAGGCGTCATCGATATGTGTGGCTTCTCTCGCTACACATTGAAGGGCGAAGGTGCTGCGGAATGGCTGCGTCGCACAGTTGCAGGCGCGCTGCCAAAAGTTGGCCGCATGAACCTGGTTTACTTCTCTGACACCCGTGGTCGTATCCTGACAGAGATGTCCTGTATCCGTCACGGCGATGATGACTTCACCCTGATGACAGCCGCTGTAGCGCAATGGCACGACCTTGATCTGCTGCGCAACAACCTGCCATCCGGTCTGGAGCTGACTGACGTGTCTAAAGAGTTCACCACAATGTTGGTCACTGGCCCAACATCGCGTGATGTTCTGTCCGGCCTGACCGACGCAGACCTGACCACCGGCTGGCTGAGCCTGAACTCCGGCAAAGTAGCCGGTCACGACGCTCTGCTGGCACGCGTCAGCTTTGTCGGTGAACTGGGCTGGGAAGTTCACGTTGCAACCAAGAATGCGGCAGAAGTCTACACCGCAATCCGCGATGCAGGCGCAACACCATTCGGTATGTTTGCCCTCGATTCCATGCGGATCGAAAAAGGCTACCGTACTTGGAAAGGCGATCTGTCCACCGACTACACCATGTTCGAAGGTGGTCTGGGCCGCTTTGTGCGCCTGAACAAAGAGCAGGACTTCCCCGGCAAGTCAGCACTCGCTGCTGAGGCAGAAACAGGCTCTAAGAAGGGCTTTGTTACTTTGGTTGTGGATGCACCATTTGCGGATGCACCTTACATGTCCACCGTTTGGAAAGATGGTGAAGTTGTGGGTGAAACAACATCCGGTAACTTCGGTTACCGTGTGAACAAGTCCATTGCTTTGGGTGTTGTGCGCTCTGAATTGACTGAAGCGGGTACCGAACTTGAGGTCGAAATCTATGGCGAACGCTGCAAGGCGGTTGTCCAACCAGATCAACCTCTGTGGGATCCAGAAAACGAACGTCTACGCGCATGAATGGGCAAGAGCATATCACGGTCGTGGACATCGTCGTCGCAGACGGCTTTGTCCTCACTGAACTCGCGGGCGTCGTGGACACACTACGCCTTGCGAACCGCGTGAGTGCTCTGCCTGTTTTTGAATGGAAATACCGGTCCGCCAATGGCGGTCCGGTGACCTCCAGCAGTGAGGCGATGGTTCAATCAGAACCCTTTGAAGATCGCCCTGATGCGGAGTATTTGTTTGTGATCGGTAATGCTGATCCTGATTGCCCGGCTCTGGCGCTGAAAAAGGTCGTCGACCGTTACACCAACCGCCAGGCTACTGTTTTCCTGCTTGCGGAAGCTGCCAGTCGCTACATCAAAGATGGTGGCGAGAAAATGGCTGCCCACACCACGCATTGGGAAAACACCGAACTTCTGAAAGAACGCGGAAGCCTGATCGATACCGGGCATGCGATTGCCGCACAGGATGGCGGCATCGTCACCTGCGCTGGCATGGGCACTACGTACGACGTGACGCTCGCAATGATCGGCCAGCATGTGTCCCCAGCTACGAAAATGGCCGTGGCCAATATTCTGCTGCACGACAAAATCCGTGATTTTTCAACCATGCAGCCGTTCTCTGGTGCCAAAGGCACGGTGACGGGTGACCGCGAACTCGATCAATGCATTGAAATTATGCAGGCCAATATCGAAGACCCGCTTCCGATTGGCGAACTGGTGAAAGTGCTGAACCTTTCCAACCGTTCGCTTGAACGGAAATTCCGCCTACACCTGAACACGACGCCGAACCGCTTCTATCGCGAACTCCGTTTGACCAAAGCCAACAACCTGCTTTTGAACACCACAATGTCGGTGCGTGACGTCGGTTTGGCCTGCGGATTCAGCAACGGATTTTCTGGCCTTTATAAGAGCTTTTACGGCATCACACCGGCGGTTCTCCGCAAACAAAGGCGGGGCTCGCACAATCTGTGATGAATTGGGGGAATTTCCGTCAATTCAGCCGGAAATGACACATTTTCAACACCGAACTCGTGGCAGCAACGTTTCAAGAATTCAAAGGATCACGAGTCATGAGCGATATACCAGCAAAAGCACGTGTTGTCATTGTCGGCGGCGGCGTAATTGGCTGTTCAGTAGCCTATCACTTGGCGAAAAAAGGGTGGAACGACATCGTTCTGCTAGAACGAAAACAGCTGACCTCCGGCACAACTTGGCACGCGGCTGGTCTGATTGCGCAGCTTCGCGCGACCAAAAATATGACGAAGCTCGCGAAATACTCGCAAGAGCTTTATGGCACGCTGGAAGAGGAAACCGGTGTTGCCACCGGTTTTAAGCGCAACGGATCGATCACTGTTGCTCTGACAGAAGAACGCAAAGAAGAGATCTACCGCCAGGCCGCCATGGCGCGCGCCTTTGGTGTTGAGGTCGAAGAAATCTCCAACGAGCGCGTGAAAGAGCTTTACCCTCACATCAACCTCGAAGGCATCAAAGGCGCGGTTTACCTGCCTTTGGACGGTCAAGGGGACCCAGCCAACATCGCGCTAGCATTGGCAAAGGGCGCCAAGCAAAACGGCGCGCTGGTGAAAGAGCGCACCAAAGTGACCGGCTTCATCAAAGATGGCCGCAAGGTCACTGGCGTTGAGTGGGAATCTGATGATGGGTCCGCGTCCGGTACCATCGAATGCGACATGGTCGTGAACTGTGGCGGTATGTGGGGCCGCGAAGTCGGCAAGATGGCTGGCGTGAACGTGCCCCTGCAGGCCTGTGAGCACTTCTACATCGTGACCGAAAACATCGAAGGTATGACACAGCTGCCAGTGCTGCGTGTACCGGATGAATACGCCTACTACAAAGAAGACGCAGGCAAGATGCTGCTGGGTGCCTTTGAACCAGAAGCCAAGCCTTGGGCCGTGGATGGCATCCCATCTGATTTTGAATTCGACCAGCTGCCAGAAGACTTCGATCACTTTGAGCCGATCCTTGAAATGGCTGTTGAGCGTCTACCTCTGCTGGGCGAAGCAGGTATCCATACCTTCTTCAATGGTCCAGAATCCTTCACACCGGATGATGCTTACCACCTCGGTCTCGCGCCAGAGATAGACAACTTCTGGGTTGCGGCGGGCTTTAACTCCATCGGTATCCAATCCGCAGGCGGTGCAGGCATGGCGCTGGCAGAGTGGATGGACGCAGGCGAGCGCCCGTTTGACCTCGGCGATGTAGACATCGCGCGGATGCAGCCGTTCCAGGGCAACACGAAGTATCTGGAAGAGCGCTCTCGCGAAACTCTGGGCCTCCTGTTTAAAGACCACTTCCCGTTCAAGCAGAAAGACACAGCGCGCGGTGTACGTCGTTCTCCTCTGCATCACGAATTGCTGCAAAACGGTGCGGTCATGGGTGAATTCGCGGGCTGGGAACGCGCCAACTGGATTGCAGATGCGGGCCAGAAAGCGGAATACGAATACAGCTGGAAGCGTCAGAACTTCTTTGACAACGTGGCGCGCGAGCACAAAGCAATCCGCGAAAACGTTGGCATGTATGACATGTCTTCCTTCGGTAAAATCCGTGTGGAAGGCCCTGATGCGACAGCCTTCATGAACTATGTGGGCGGCGGTCAGTACGACGTGCCGGTGGGCAAGATTGTCTACACCCAGTTCCTGAACCGCACAGGTGGTATCGAGGCTGACGTCACTGTGACCCGCATCTCTGAAACCGCTTATCTGGTGGTGACACCGGCGGCGACACGACTGGCGGACCAAACTTGGATGATGCGCAACAAGCGTGACTTCAACGTGGTGATCACCGACGTGACAGCTGGCGAAGCGGTTCTGGCGGTGATGGGTCCAAATTCTCGCAAATTGCTGGAGAAAGTGTCTCCGAACGATTTCACAAACGCCACAAACCCATTTGGTACAGCGCAAGAGATCGAACTGGGCATGGGTCTGGCACGTGTACACCGTGTGACCTATGTGGGTGAGCTGGGCTGGGAGGTCTATGTCTCCTCTGACATGGCTGGCCACGCCTTTGAAACCCTGTGGGAAGCCGGTCAGGATCTGGATCTGAAACTTTGCGGTATGCATATGATGGATACCTGCCGGATCGAAAAAGGCTATCGCCACTTCGGCCACGACATCACCTGTGAAGACCACGTGGTCGACGCTGGTCTGGGTTTTGCCGTGAAAACAGACAAGCCTGACTTCATCGGCCGCGAGGCAGTTCTGGAGCGTAAGGAAACTGGTCCTCAGAACCGTCTGCTACAGTTCAAACTGACCGATCCAGAGCCACTGCTCTACCACAACGAGCCGGTTCTGCGTGACGGCGAAGTGGTTGGTTACCTTTGCTCTGGCGCTTACGGCCACCACCTCGGTGGCGCGATCGGTCTGGGCTACGTGCCTTCTGCGGGCGAGAAAGCAGCCGACGTTCTGGCATCGACCTACGAGATCGACGTGATGGGCACACGCGTGAAGGCAGAAGCCTCACTGAAGCCAATGTACGATCCAAAATCCGAACGCGTGAAAGTGTAAGGATTAAGATCGCCGCATCGGCCCCTCGGGTCGGTAGCGGTCCATAACATCGTCTAGCAGGCGGTTGGAAATCTCTGGATTTGCCGCCTGCAGACACGGCAACAGTACAGCTTTGTTGGCTTTCTGTTTCGCCCCGCTCGGATTGTGATTGCGGTCGGGGCGTACATTGCTGAAGCATTCAATGAAAACTTCCTCAGAAATGTTCAGATCCGCGGCTATCTTATCCGTAGGGCGTTTCCCACGATCCAGTGTCTCAGAGGTTGCGACCGTGGCGAGGCTCAATCCGCCCATCAAGAATATTGCTGCAAAAGTCAAAACCCGCATGTTGCTCTCCGTTCCAATCCCTTGAGGTATTCAAAGAGTTGAACGGAGCCATCACAAATTTCCGTCGCGGGCATCACGAAATTTCATCGATTGGATAGATGACGCGTGCACAGATTGCGGATTAGGTAGAGGATGTATTTCAGTGGACATCGAAATGACCCAACAAGATCAAGACACGCCAAGCGGGCTGGTACTGGCAATTACGGCCTATGTCCTCTGGGGCTTCCTACCGCTTTACATGAAACTGCTCGCGCATGTGCCTGCAGTTGAAGTTGTGGCCCATCGAGTGATCTGGTCGATCCCTATTGCCGGAGCTGTTCTCCTGATCCTACGCCGGACCAGGGATTTGCGCGAAGCCATCCGGAACCCACGCATGCTTGCCATGGGCTGCGTGACTGCTGCGCTGATCTCGGTGAACTGGGGCATCTATGTCTATGCGATTTCCATCGATCGCGCAGCGGACGCCGCATTGGGCTACTACATCAACCCGCTCTTTTCGATGTTTTTGGCCATCGTGCTCTTGGGTGAACGACCCAGTAAAATGCAGCTCGTTTCAATCCTCATTGCGGCGGCAGCTGTGGTTGTCCTGTTTGTCGCTGCACCCGCGCCCCCTTGGATCCCGCTAGGATTGACCCTCAGTTGGGGGTTCTATGCATACTGCAAGAAGTCGCTCCCCATCGGCCCGAACCAAGGGTTTCTGCTAGAAGTTCTGATCCTGTCAGTGCCTGCTGTTGGTTATCTGATTTATCTCGGAGCATCCGGGAAAGGCGCTTTCCTCACGAATGCAAGCGACACTTGGATTTTGTTGGCCGCAGGCGTTGTCACCGCAGTGCCACTGATGATCTATGCCAATGGCGCCAAACTGATCCGCCTTTCGACAGCAGGTATCCTGCAATACATCGCACCCAGTATGATCTTCATCATCGCAGTCTTCCTGTTTGATGAAGAATTGGATCCAAGCCGCCTGATTGCATTCCCAATGATCTGGAGCGCCTTGGTGATCTATTCGATCAGCATGGTCCGTCAAATGCGCCGCGCGTGATCTTGTTCAATCGAGCAGGGGAGGCTATCCCCAGCGCATGACTGAGATCACGCCATATAATCCACCACAAGACCCGCTCGAAGTCCTTCACGAGGATGGCCACATCGTGGCTGTGAACAAACCCAGCGGCCTGTTGTCAGTGCCAGGTAAGGGGGACCATCTGGCGGATTGCCTGATGGTCCGCGTGCAGGCCGTGTTCCCAGATGCATTGCTGGTGCACCGTTTGGACCGGGATACATCAGGTGTGATTGTCTTTGCCCTGACAGCCCATGCGCAGCGCAGCCTGTCGATGCAGTTTGAAAAGCGTACAACCAAAAAGACCTATGTGGCGCGGGTTCAAGGCCAAGTCGCCGAGAAGACCGGGACGGTGGACCTTCCACTGATCGTGGATTGGCCAAACCGCCCGCTGCAGAAAGTCTGCCACGAAACCGGCAAGCCAGCCGTGACCGATTGGCGGGTGTTGAAGCAAACCGAAGACGAAACCCGCGTACGCCTGTTCCCCAGGACCGGGCGAAGCCATCAGCTGCGCGTGCATATGCTGGCTCTGGGGCATCCAATCCTTGGCGATCCGCTATATGCACCTGAAACCGTCGATGCTCATCCACGCCTGATGCTTCATTCCGAAGAATTACGCATCAATCATCCTGAGAGCGGCAAGGGTTTGAGTTTCCGCGCAAAGGCGCCGTTTTAGAAACTCCATGTGAAATCTCGATTTGACCCTTGCACCCGGCCTTCGGCAGGCACAGGTTATAGACGAAACCAACGTAGGGGAGGCCAACATGGCGCTTAGAATTAACGACGTCGTTCCAGATTTCACAGCAGAGACTGATCAGGGACAGATTTCCTTCCACGATTGGATCGGTGACGACTGGGCCATTCTGTTCTCACACCCTAAAGACTTCACACCTGTCTGCACCACGGAATTCTCGGCAGTTGCGCAGCTTTCTGATGAATGGGCTGCACGTGGTACCAAAGTCATTGGCGTGTCTGTGGATGGTGTCGAAGACCACAAGAAGTGGAAGGGCGATATTGAAACCTATGGCAACGCGGCCGCGGGATTCCCGATTATTGCTGATGAAGGCCTGAAAGTTTCGAAGCTGTTCGACATGTTGCCAGCTGAAGCCTACCTGCCTGACGGTCGTACGCCTGCTGACAGTGCGACAGTCCGTTCGGTCTTTATCATTGGGCCAGACAAGCAGCTGAAGCTCTCTATGACTTACCCAATGACCGTGGGGCGCAACTTCGCAGAAATCCTGCGCGCTCTGGACGGTCTGCAAATGTCATCCAAAGGCGTTGCGACGCCTGCGAACTGGGTGCCAGGAGAAGATGTGATCATCCCGCCAGCCGTGTCTAACGAGGACGCAAAGGCGAAGTTTGGTGAGTTTGAAACCATTTTCCCATACCTGCGCAAGACCAAAGCGCCAGAGTAACAAACCTCTCGCTGCCAACAAAAAAGCCCCGCATGTGCGGGGCTTTTCTATTTCTAGAAAGAAACGACTTAGTCTTCTTTCTTTTCTTTCTTCTCAGGAACGACTTCTTCGCCGGTTTCCTGATCAACCACTTTCATGGAGAGGCGAACTTTACCGCGATCATCAAAGCCCAGCAGTTTCACCTTCACTTCCTGACCTTCTTTCAGAACGTCAGATGGGTGGTTCAGGCGGCGGTTTTCGATCTGGGACACGTGCACCAGACCATCGCGTTTGCCAAAGAAGTTCACGAAAGCACCGAAGTCGACGATCTTCACAACTTTACCGGTGTAGATCGCGCCTTCTTCTGGCTCTGCCACGATCGCGTGGATCATGTCGTAAGCTTTCTGGATGGACTCACCGTTCGGGGAAGCGATCTTGATCACACCTTCGTCGTTGATATCGACCTTCGCGCCGGACACTTCCACGATCTCACGGATCACCTTACCGCCAGAGCCGATCACTTCACGGATCTTGTCGGTTGGGATGTTCATGGTTTCGATGCGTGGAGCGTGGACGGAGAACTCAGACGCGCCAGACAGCGCTTTGTTCATCTCACCCAGGATGTGCATCCGGCCGTCTTTCGCCTGCGCCAGTGCCTTTTCCATGATTTCAGGTGTGATGCCTGCAACCTTGATGTCCATCTGCAAAGAGGTGATGCCGTTTTCGGTACCTGCCACTTTGAAGTCCATGTCGCCAAGGTGGTCTTCGTCACCCAGGATGTCGGTCAAGATCGCGTAGGAGCCATCGTCTTCCAAGATCAGACCCATCGCAACGCCAGCCACCGCAGATTTCAGCGGTACGCCCGCGTCCATCATGGAGAGGGAGCCACCACAAACGGATGCCATAGAGGACGAACCGTTGGATTCGGTGATCTCAGACACAACGCGGATGGTGTATGGGAAGTCAGTTGCCGCTGGCAGAACCGCCTGCAGCGCGCGCCATGCCAGTTTACCGTGACCGATTTCACGACGACCTGGGGAACCAACGCGGCCAACTTCACCAACAGAGTATGGAGGGAAGTTATAGTGCAGCAGGAAGTTGCTGCGGAAGTTGCCGTGTAGCGCGTCGATGATTTGCTCATCGTCGCCAGTGCCCAGAGTGGTCACAACCAGACCTTGGGTTTCACCACGCGTAAACAGCGCAGAACCGTGGGTCCGTGGCAACAGGCCAACTTGGCTTTCGATTGCGCGAACGGTTGTTGTGTCACGACCGTCGATACGTTTGCCGCCTTTGACAACGTCACCACGCAGGATGCCCGCTTCGAGCTTCTTCATCGCGGAACCAAGGTTCGCGTCTTCCAGTTGCTCTTCGGTCAGAGCTGCTTTGATCGCTTCACGTGCTGCTGCAACGGCAGCTGTACGCTCTTGCTTGTCGGTGATCGCGAAGGCTGCGCGCATCTGCTCTTCACCGGCTGCGGAAACCGCTGCGGAGAGTTCAGAGAACTCTGGTGGTTGGAAGTCAAACGGCTCTTTGGCGCATTCTTCTGCCAGGTCGATGATCAGATCGATGACCGGCTGGATCGCTTCGTGTGCAAACTTCACCGCACCCAGCATCTCTGCTTCGGTCAGTTCGTATGCTTCGGATTCCACCATCATAACGGCATCTTTGGTACCCGCGACAACCAGATCCAGACGCTGGTCTGGGTTGTTACGCAGGTCCTGCATGTCGTCGACTTGTGGGTTCAGGATGTATTCGCCGTCTTCAAAGCCAACGCGTGCCGCACCAATTGGGCCCATGAATGGCGCGCCAGAGATTGTCAGCGCTGCGGAAGCCGCGATCATTGCCACCATGTCTGGGTCGTTGACCAGATCGTGTGACAGAACGGTACACATAACGAGAACTTCGTTTTTGAAGCCGTCAACGAACAGCGGGCGGATCGGACGGTCGATCAGACGGGCTGTCAGTGTTTCTTTTTCGGTTGGGCGCGCTTCGCGCTTGAAGAAGCCGCCTGGTACTTTACCGGCCGCGTAGTATTTTTCTTGGTAGTGCACGGTCAGTGGGAAAAAGTCCTGACCTGGTTTTGGTGCCTTTGCGAAGGTCACGTTGGCCATAACGCTTGTTTCGCCCAAAGTGGCGATCACTGTGCCATCTGCCTGACGGGCAACTTTACCCGTTTCCAGCGTGAGGGTTTCTTCCCCCCACTGCATCGATTTCTTTGTTTCTGTGAACATCATCGTATCCTAATTGGGAGCACTCCCGGCCCTCCGGGTCTCCCGTTTACATGGTGGCCCCATTGCCACCGACCTCATCTATCTTTCTTTCGCGTGCCGAGGCCTCTGCACTCGTCTCAGATAACAAGCGCCATACAGTAGAATTGGCTGAATGGGAAGGGATATAGGGGTCGCCCTATGGGGAGCGATATGAGGCCTCGGCGAAAACCTCGCCGATGGTGGAAAGGGCTGTTGCCCTGATTTTATAGAAGACCCAGTTTTTGATTTTCTTGGAACTGACCAGCCCCGCTGATTCCAAGGTACGCATGTGACTTGTCACCGTAGGCTGGCTAAGGCCCGTCTTGTCGGTGATAAAACCAACGCAGACTCCGTCATCAACCAGATCGCCGTCGCGTTGAGGGGGGAAATGCGCGGTTGGGTCCAGAAGCCATTCGATAATCTGGGCGCGATGTGGATTCGACACGGCGCGCAGCATCGGCAAGGCATCTGAGATTGTCTTTGTCATATAGGGAATTTCCTATATAGATTGTTTTCAATATAGATTCGCTATTGGGACAATGCCATGAATGAACTCGATTTGCTACAGGAAGCAGACCGTCTCGCGCGCGCCTACACAGCAAGTATTGAAGAAAGGGACGCCTTTCCAAACGAAGAAGCAATTGCGACATTATCAGACCTTGATGAGCCTCTAAGCGATTCTGGTCAGTCTGCCCTCAGCACGTTGAACGTGATGAATGCTGTTGCTGGGGAGGCCACTGCTGCTTCTAACGGGCCGCGCTACTTCGGCTTTGTGCTCGGAGCGAGCCTGCCGGTGGCCGCAGCCGCCGATCGCTTGGCATTGGCATGGGACCAATGCGCCTCAAGTTCAGACAGCGCGCCGGGCGTGCACGCACTGGAGCAACAGGCCGCTCGTTGGGTGTTGGATATACTTCAATTGCCCCAACAATCCGCAGTGGCTTTTGGAACATCCGCAACCGCTTGTGGCCTGAGCTGTATCGCAGCAGCACGGGCGGAGCTTTTGGCGCGCAAAGGGTGGAGTCTCGTTGAAAATGGCTTGAACGGCGCACCAAATATTCGTGTTGTGGTGTCCGAAGTTACCCATGTGACGGTTAAGAAATCGCTGCAAATACTGGGGTTTGGCTGGAGCAATGTTGAGAAAGCCGAAACCGATCCACAAGGGCGCATCATTCCCGAGAAACTGCCGAAGCTGGACGACCAGACGATCCTGATCCTGCAAGCGGGTGAAGTGAATACCGGTGAATTTGATCCCTTCGTTCCATTAGTCCAAATGGCGCGCGACGCTGGCGCGTGGGTGCATGTTGATGGGGCCTTTGGTCTTTGGGCGCGCAGTACACCCCAATTGGGGCATCTGACGGATGGTATTGACGGTGCTGACAGCTGGACAACAGATGGCCACAAGTGGCTAAACACGCCATATGACAGTGCCATGGCCATCTGCCGTGATCCGCAAGCTTTGGCGCGGGTAATGAATAGCGACGCAGTCTATTCCAACGCTTCGGCGGATTCGCAAAAGAACCTGACGCTTGAGTTTTCACGCAAAGCACGTGGCGTGTCTGTTTGGGCGGCTCTCAGAACTCTAGGACGCGATGGTGTTGCCAAGATGGTTGAAAAACATCACGAGCAGGCGAACCAAGTCGCAGAACGCCTTCGCGCTCTGGGCTTTGATGTCTTAAATCGGGTCGTTTTGAACCAAGTGCTTGTGCGTGGAAAGGATGATGAAGCGACAAAACGCGTTGTTCAGACTGCGCAGGCTTCAGGCCGGGTTTGGTTTGGCGCCACAGTCTGGGAGGGAAGACCGGCTTTTCGCATAAGCCTCTCGAGCTTCAGAACCGAAGAGCGCCATATTGAAGAGTTGATTGACGTGCTTGCCCAAATTGGACCGACGGGCTGATTTAGGCTTCACCCACTCCAAGCTCAGCGAGCCGGGCGCGGAGTTGTTCGTTTTCCTTTTGCAGATCGTCTAATCCGCGTGCCAGTAAGGTTTCAACAACCGGTTTGGTGAACATCTGTGGGATGTATTTTGGGCAATTCCAATCCATTGCGACGACATCAATGACCAAAAGGCGTTCCGCCGGTTTGCCCGTTGGATCGAGCTGTTTCACTAAGGCTGGATCAGCCTCTTCCAGTGACTTCAGCGTCGCGTGACCTTGCAGTTTCAATCTAGCCCTTTGCATATAGTCCATCAAAAACAGAGAGACGCGATCATCTGTCTTGAGGTGACCCATTGTGATGAACTGCCGATTTCCTTTGTAGTCGAGACAGGCAATTTGGCTGGGTCCTGTGACATTCAAAAACCCCTGTGGCCCACCGCGATGTTGCACATATGGCCAGCCGTCGGGGCTAGTGCTGGCAATGTAGAAACTCTCGCGTGACTGAATGAATGCCACATCTTGTGGCTCAAACCCGTCTTGGGTCCGATGCCGATAGCCGGCCTGATATTTGTCGTAGCTACCGTCTTTCTTTTGAAGGTCAGAAACGGCTTCTGAAAACATCATTTCAGCATAGTTTTTCATGATCGCACTCGCTTGCCTTGGGTTCCCTAATAAAATCATCGAAGGCGCCCAATGCAATGGTCTCACAGCAATGTGTAACTAAGCTCTGACCGCTCGGCCATCTGTGAGGAAAAGTAGCGCGCCGGAGAGCACTGCAATGACCGCCCCGATCCAAGCCGTCCCCTGGTAGTCGGTGATTACCCCTGCGGCAGCAAAGGTTGCCGACGCGATTAAAATGCCGCCGAAATGCGTGACTGCGACAAGCGATGATCCCGCTCCGGGGCGATCTGTGACCAAATCTTGCACATATCCAACTGTCACTGAAAGCAAGATGCCCGCGCCGAACCCGGCAGGAAGAATAAGCCACCAAGCCGCGGACATTCCGGTCTGCAGTGGCAACATGAACAGAAAACTTGCGTAGATCACACAGCCGAAGAGCAAAACCGCGCTGCGTGTGAAGTGTTTCAAGATCAAAGCAATTCCAATCATCACAGGGGCCTCGACCAAAGCAACACCTCCGGCAAACCAGCCAACATCGGCTTCAGTTCCATTGATATTATTGAGGATCAAAAGCCCAAGCAGAATGTTGTTTAAACCGTTTACGCCGATGATGAATGCGGTCAGCGTCACTCGGATCAAAATCGATTGCCGCGTCAACTCACGCAGGGCTTCAAAGAAGCTGATGCCAGACTTTTCTTCCAAGGATGACTGATCCCTGGGCCAAAGGCGAACCACCAATAGAAGGACAATTGAATTGATCACCATTGCGACACCATACACGGCGATAAGCTCCATCCCTGCAGACACAGCCACGGCGAGCAGGGGCGGTGTCAGCCCAAAGGCACCCGCAAACGAAGCGCGCACCATGGAGAGGCTGACATCTTTGTTTAGCCTTTCATTATTTTTAGCCGCGAGACTGGCCATCGCGAAATATTGCGTGAACGTGGTCGAGGAAATTGGAAAGAGCACCATATGGGCCAGCATGAACGTGGCCTTTGCGGGCAAGAAAAAGACACTGGCGGCGGCGAAGACGCCAACGACATTGCAAATGGCAAGGATGTCTCTGTAGCGCCCGGTTTGGTCGGTGTATATCCCTACAGCGACCGAGGCTGAAACGCTGATCAATGCCCCGATGCTGGTAATCAGCGCATAGGTGCCTTTGGAATATCCAAGGTATTCAATCCCAATCACGGATTGAAACGGGACGATCGAAGCAACCGCGATCCCCATGAGGGTGATACACATGAAAGACAGCCGCAGAAGCGGGTCGCGCAGAGATTCTGTAATCGTTTTCATCGCGTTCCAACCCTAGGGCGCGCGGCGCTTTTTGACCACCGAGGAATGACCGGTCGACGCATCTGTTTATTGAAAAGGCAGATACACAACAAAAAACACCCGCTCGATTGAGCGGGTGTTTCTTTGTGTCGGAATGTGAATTCCTTAGCGACGCAGGCCCAGACGCTTGATCAGGTCAGCGTAACGCGCTTCGTCTTTGCCCTTCAGGTAGTCCAGCAGCTTACGGCGCTGAGCAACCATTTTCAGAAGACCACGGCGGCCGTGGTTGTCTTTTTTGTGGGTTTTGAAGTGCTCTGTCAGGGTCGCAATGCGGGAAGACAGGATCGCAACTTGAACCTCAGGGGAACCAGTGTCGCCCTCCTTGGTTGCGAATTCTTTCATCACGCGGTTTTTTTCTTCAACAGTAATCGACATCGGGGTCTCCTAGTCTAAAGGGTTACGGGCACAAGCCGGGATGTCGTCCAGCAGGGTCCATGGAGTACCCGTGATTCCACTCGGTTCCACAGGCAGATGCGGGCGTATAAGCATAAATTTATTGGATTGAAAGCAAATTTTCGATTTCGCTGTTGTCTGCTTCCAAGATTGTCAGCGCATCGATACCTAATGACCCCGCATTATGAACAGAAGCCAGTGTGATGCCGTCCACCTGCACCAATCCAACCGAAGGATCCTCTTCATCGGTCACGAGATCAACCACACCTTCGTGTGTGTCAGGCAGGATAACAACGATATCATCGGAAGCAGGATCAAAGTCGAGCCATTCTGGTGGGTGATCCCCAATGGACCATAGGCCAAAGACACCGATGTCAGCGCCTTCTCCACCTGTCAGAATATCACCATTTCCAGCGATCATGACGTCATCTCCGGTACCCCCATTGAGGAAGTCCGCACTGTCTTGATCGGCCCCGCTATCATCCAAAACAGTACCATCGAGGATATCATCGCCTTCGAAGCCAGAAAGCGTATCTGCGCCCAAGCCGCCTTTTAGGCTATCGGCCCCATGCCTTCCGGCGAGCCAGTCTGCACCTGTACCCCCATCGAGAGTATCGTCTCCGGTGCCACCAATAAGACTGTCTTTCCCATCGCCTCCGCTAAGATAATCATCTCCCAATCCTCCTGCCAGCATATCGCTACCTTCCTGGCCTAAAAGGATATCTTGTCCATCGCCACCTTCTAGTGTGTCTGCGCCCTGTCCACCTGCCAAGGTGTCTTCACCATCTTCCCCCAATATCCAGTCATTCCCATCGCCACCATCAATGCTATCATCGCCGCCATAGCCATTGATCTGGTCGTCGTCACTTCCTCCCAAAAGCAAGTCATCATCAGGTGATCCTGACGTGATCTGCCCCGTGGGTTCTACGTCGTCATCGTCCTCTTCGTCAGATCCAAGCCCGACGAATGCAGCCCCCAAAGCCATCACGCTCAGTATACTTGCGATTACCCACATACCACTCTCCCAAAGCCGAAAGATCGCAGTAGGCTAGGGGGAATGCGTAAAAGAACTCTCGTAGAAGAAGTTAATGCGGTCGTATTTATTGCGACAATTCGATTTGTTTTGCGATCTGTGCTGCCCAATCACCGACGATGGGTAAGAATTCGAATTGGCTGACCCACCAGGCCAACAGCGACACTAGGAGAGTCGCGCCGAACACCGATCCAAGACCAAAAGCCAAGCCGCGCAGAAATTGAAATGTGATCAGCCGCCAAAAGGAGTTCTGAACGCGGATAAACCGGTGCTGGTTCAATCGCTCAACTTCGGTGGTTAGCTTTTGCAATGCCAGTTCGGTTTCCGTATTCATTTCAATCTCCTTACCTTTGCCAAAGCTCCGGTTTTTGCGCGTACGCCACATAAAGGGGATGCCGAGGGTGGCCGTCTTTTGTCAATCCAAATTGGTATAGCGTATGGCCGGATTGCCAGAGTCTATCTCGGATCATCGGTCCTTGATTGCGATGTGCACCATGCACGCCCCACGCAGCGAGAATTTGATCCGCCCAGTTGCAGGCGGCTAGCAAAACGGATGCGTTGCATGATCCCTCTGGCTCTGGATGCTTGCGCATTGCGTGAGGGTCGGTTTCGCGTAGTGCAAAGATATTTGTGGCCCGAAAGGCGCCAAACCCCAAAGCGCGAGCGCGCCTTTCGCAGCGTTCGATTGTTGGGTCGTTCTGTTCTTCCGTAGCCTTTGATGGGTTCAACATGATGAACAAAAGCTTAGGTCTTTGCTCGTCCCAAACGCGGGTCAAGGCGTAGCGGTAGGTTTCGCACTCCGAGTAAACGGCTTCAGAGGCTGCATCGCCCTTTTGAAACCTGCGCGTAATCATTGCGTGGCCGGAAGCACAAACACGCGGCTAGGGTGTAGTTCGCCCGCCTTGAAGGTTCCGATAGCCACTGGCCGCCCCTCAAAGCTTGCCCAGCATGTGTCGCCGTAGTCTAGGTCTGTCGCGATCACCATTCCTGGATTGCCGTTTCGCAATTTTGTGGCTGTTTCGGCAGAACAGGTCACCTCTGGGATATCATTCAGTCCAACAGTCAACGGGCGCAGAAGCACATCGATCTCAGGCGTCTTCGCCAGATCATCGATTTGGTCAAGTGTAATCGCATCAGCAATATCAAACGGCCCAGACCAGATCCGGCGTAGCTCGCGCACATGACCAAAGCAGCCGAGACTTTCCCCAAGATCGCGTGCAATTGAGCGCACGTAGCCACCCTTGCCACAGGTGAGCTCTAGGAAAACGTGATCTTCGTCTTCGCGGTTCAGCATGATCAGGCTTTCCACCCACAAAGGACGTGCGGCAATTTCGATGTCTTCTCCGTCACGTGCCAACTTATATGCGCGCTGACCGTCAATTTTCACAGCTGAAAACTTGGGTGGAACTTGCTGTATGTCACCCACAAACTGTCCCAGCGCGGCTTTGATCTCATCATCTGAAGGACGCTGATCTGATTGGGCGATCACTTCACCTTCAGCGTCATCCGTGTTGGTTGCCTGCCCCAGGCGCGCGGTGAATTCATAACACTTCAAAGCGTCCGTGATGAATGGGATGGTCTTTGTCGCTTCGCCCAACGCCACCGCGAGAACGCCCGTCGCTTCAGGGTCCAGCGTACCCGCGTGTCCTGCTTTTTTGGCGCCAAAGGCCCAACGGACTTTGTTGACCACCGCAGTTGAGGTGATCCCAGCTGGTTTATCAATAATCAGCCAGCCCGAAATGTCGCGACCTTTACGTGAGCGCCCCATGCAGTCCTCTTGAGTTCTCAAAGCTTCGAGTTGCGCGGCCTATACAATGCCAAGGCTCAGGTCAATTGGCCAAAGAAAACCTACGAGGCGATTCCGTCCGATCCTTGGATCAGACCGTGCCGGCGCATCCGCAAATGGTGCATGGGCGCGTGCATGCGCTACTCTACAACGCCAATGATGGGACCCAACCAGAACCCAGGATCGGATCTGTTGAATTTAGGGGCGTGAAGCCGGCTGACTTTGCCATCTAGAAACAAAGCCTGATCGAGCTTGAGAACATCGCGAAAGTAGCGCGCGAACTCATGAAAGTTCACGCTGTTTTCGGATTTCACAAACACAGCACGTGCGCCGTCCGTGGATGTGCCCACACCATTGCGGATGAATTTGGATGTGCTGGTTTCTAAGAACCGCGGATGCAACGCGCCGTCAATCACCAACATTGGGCCAGATTGGGTTGCGAAGATGCAAGACGTGTTGTCCGCTTGGAACTGCTTTGACTCAATGACATTTGCTCGGCCAGCGCGGATGCAGAAGACGCCATTTGGAACCAGCCCGAAATTGCCGGGTCCGGCATTGGGATAGAGGTGTTGGCTCTGAACGCCATTTTCGACGTAATATCCCACCGGACGTCGATCCGGATGATACATGCCGCCGTTTATCGCGAAGGATAGGGTCTTATCTTCGGGTAGGTCGGCTTCGATTGCATCGAATTGACCGTAAATCTTGCCGCTGGAATCGCGCAAAAAGAGTCGCAACTCTTCCTGCTGCGCATTCACTTCACAGACGGTGTAGCGATTACCCTCAAAGGTTTCATCACTGCAGGTGACAGCGCTGGCAGCGATTGGCCAGGCAACGAATGCTGCAATCAGGCCAAGGAATGCTTTCACGCGTCACCCTCGTTGGGAGTATCGACATCGCGACGTACGCGTTCATCGCCAAGAATGCGACGTGTTTCATCCATCTGATCAAAAGTCTGATCCAGCTGGAACCGCAGTTCAGGCGTATGTTTCAGGCCGAGCTTTTTACCAATCATTCGGCGTAGCTCGTGCTTGTTATTGGAAAGCAACTTCAGAACCTGATCTTTGCCTTTGCCGCCAAGGGGTAAAACATAGGCGGTTGCAATCCGAAGGTCTGGAGATGTGCGGACCTCGCCAACGGTGATCGACATGCGGTTCAGATCAGGGTCGTGGATGTCGCCCCGCATCAGAATCTCAGACAGACCACGGCGAATGGTTTCGCCGACGCGTAATTGACGCTGAGAAGGTCCCGCGTCGCCATGAAAGTTATTCTTAGCCATAGCCATCCCTTATGCGCTTTCGGCCCCTTTGCCAAGCGCGCCAGATTGCAGTAAAGGCAGGGTCATACCGAATAGGAGAGTAAGATGGAAGACCTGCCGGGTATCGTAATCACAGGCGCCTCAGGCCGCATGGGACAGATGCTGATTAAGACCGTTGTCGAAAGCGACAAGGCCAAACTGGTCGGGGCGGTTGAGCGGACCGGTAACGACTGGGTGGGGCAGGATGTTGGCGTCGCCATGGGCGGTTCTGCTATTGGCGTGACAGTTACCGATAAACCACTGGAAGCCTTTGCGAAAGCGCAGGCGGTCATCGATTTCACCGCTCCTGCTGCGACATTAGAATTCTCCAAACTGGCAGCCCAGGCGCGCGCTGTGCATGTGATCGGTACAACTGGTATGAGCGATGACGAAATCGCTCAGCTTAAGCCAGCGTCTTACCATTCAGTCATTGTGCGTGCAGGCAATATGAGCCTTGGCGTGAATTTGCTCACGCAGCTGACAAAGAAAGTGGCGGCTGCACTGGATGAAGACTTTGATATCGAAGTCATCGAAGCGCATCACCACCACAAGGTTGATGCACCATCAGGCACGGCATTGATGCTTGGTGAAGCGGCCGCCGAAGGTCGTGGCGTCGAACTGAATGATGTCGCGGATCGTGGCCGTGATGGCATCACCGGTGCCCGCAAAAAGGGGAACATCGGATTCACGGCAATTCGTGGCGGAGATATCGTCGGCGAGCATGATGTGCTCTTTGCAGCAGCCGGCGAACGCATTGTTCTACGCCATGTCGCTACAGATCGCGCTATCTTTGCGCGCGGCGCTCTGAAAGCTGCACTCTGGGGGCAGGACAAAATGCCCGGTCACTATGATATGGTGGATGTGCTGGGGCTTTGACCCCAGCCAGTCACTTAGCGCTTGTCAAATCCATGCATGCGCTTGGCCCATTGGTAAGCCACAATCATACCCTTAAAGCGCGGTAGCGCGAGCAAAGAAATGACAAGGGCGATCGCACTGATCACCAAAGCCATGGTCAGTGGATCAGGGCGCCAGAATTCCCACATCATTGTCAGCGCGAGAATCATAACTTTGCCGACGAGAAGGATGGTTAGGTATGCTGGTCCGTCATCCGCACGGTGGTGATGCAATTCCTCGTGGCACACTGGGCATTCGTCATGCACCTTCAGATAGCTGTGCAGGACATCGCCTTCACCACATTTTGGGCATTTTAATGCCAATCCATTGCGGATAGCTGGCATCAATGGGCGATCCATTGTTAATTCGGTCATAGCGCGTTCCATCTGTTCACACAGGATACGTAAGTTCCCATATCAACAAGTTCAAATTTGAGACCTGCGACTTAGGCGCACGGTTGCTCTGAGAGCATAACGCAGATGCAAATGCCGCGTCAGAAATCGACCGCGATACCTTTCTTTTCCCAGTCCCCGAAACGTACGGGTTCAGGGCCATCGCGACCACCGAGCTCAGGTGCCAGTTCCAGTTCCTTGGCTTTCTTGCGACGCTCTTCAGCTTCGGCAAGGGCGCGCTGGGCCGCCGGAGGCAGGTTCGCAATATCTCTGTCAGATTCGCTCATTGTGCGCCTTTCTTTCCAAACTGCCCCTTGATATACGCCCCCATCCCGTCTGGACAAGAGTGGGATGGGATACTGATTAGAGGGTTGTGACAATGGCGCAAACAGGCGTTCAAGCGCGGCGAACTGCCGTTTACCTGTTGGATCAGGTGATTGGTGAAGGGCGCTTGCTGTCTGAGTGTATTGCTGCCGGGGTGTTGGATCGCCTACAGCCAGCCGAACGGGCGACTGCTCAACGTTTGGCGCTCGATACTCTACGCGGCATGGAACGGGCCGACCGCATGCTGCAAAAACATCTGCAAAAGTACCCGCCATTGACTGTGCGCAATGCGCTACGTGTTGCGACGGTTGAGCTTTGCCAAGGTGGTGCCGCACATGGGATTGTGAATAGCGCCGTTACCATTGTCGGAGCGAACAAACGCACTGCTTCCATGAAGGGACTCGTGAATGCGGTGCTGCGCAAAGTTGCGGCGGCAGGACCAGATGCTTGGAACGCTCTGCGTATACCGCGTTTGCCCAAATGGCTGCGTGATCCGATGGTTATGGCTTATGGCGGCGATACCGTGCAGGCGATGGAAAAAGCGCATTTCGATGGTGCCCCGCTTGATCTGACTGCGAAAGGCGACAAAGGCGCGTTGCAACGCTCTCTAGGTGGTGAATTGCTTGAGACGGGTTCTGTACGTCTGGAAGACGCGGGGCAGGTCTCCACGATGCCGGGATTTAAGAAAGGCAGTTGGTGGGTTCAGGACGCTGCAGCAGCGCTTCCGGTGCAAGTGTTGGCTCCGAAGGAAGGCGAAGTCGTTTTAGAGCTCTGCGCTGCCCCCGGAGGTAAGACCATGCAAATTGCTGCTACCGGAGCCAGGGTCCGGGCGGTTGATAACAGCAAAAACCGCATGGAACGCGTGCGTGAGAACTTGAAGCGCACCAAACTGGATGCGGAACTGGTTGTTGGCGACGCGCTGGAAGAAACCGGTAAATATGATGCGATCCTATTGGATGCGCCCTGTTCCGCGACAGGGACCATCCGCCGTCATCCAGATTTGCCCTTCGCCAAGGACGGCAGCGATTTTGGCGAATTGATTGCTTTGCAAGCCACCATGTTGGATCACGCGATTGATATGCTGAACCCCGGTGGTCGTTTGGTGTATTGCACCTGCTCGTTGCTGCCAGATGAAGGTGAGTGCCAGGTGGAGGACGCTTTGGCGCGTCATCCCGGAATAGCTACTAATCGCGACGCATTGAGAATCGCCGGTGTGGAAGAAAGCTGGTTCACGGAAGAGGGCGGGTTGCGTCTGCGTCCAGACTATTGGGCTGAAAAAGGTGGGATGGATGGGTTCTATATCGCCTGCCTTGTTAAAAAATAGGCATAATTGACGCTTCTGTCGCGGCGATTTCATGCGCAATTTTATGCCTGTGATTGAATCGGTGACTTTGAAAAAAATGCCAAGTAGACTGCGTTCAAACGCCACAAGAGCGTAAGAGGCAGAAGCATATGCTCAATCCGAATGGCCTGGGTTCGCGATATACGCGCGCCATGCACCGCGTGCATGCACGGCTGAGTACATTGGCGCGGCCTGCGACGTTGTTTACGTCCATGCCAGAGCCCCGCACAATTGGCGTTTTCGCCAAAGGTCGCCAGCTTTTGGCGGGCAATTTCCTATTTGCTGGTCACTTGATCGTCTCACCTGATACGTCGATCTGGGATATCGAAGCCCCGGATGTTGAGTTTGATCAGGATTTGCACGGATTCGCCTGGCTGGATGACTTGGCGGCAGTTGGTGATCAGGCCACGCGCGTTAAAGCCCAAGCTTGGGTTTGGCGCTGGATCGATCGGTATGGACGGGGCCGCGGCTCTGGCTGGACACCGGAACTCACCGGGCGACGTCTGATCCGCTGGATCAACCACGCTATCTTCCTTTTGCAGGGTCAGGACCGAGAACTCACGGACGCATTTTATCGATCCCTTGGACAGCAGGTGATTTTCCTAAGTCGACGGTGGCATGCGACGGCACCGGGATTGCCAAGGTTCGAGGCTCTGACCGGTTTGATTTACGCTGGCCTTGCACTGGAAGGTATGGCTGAGCATGTCGATCCTGCTCTGAAAGCACTTTCAAAGGAATGCAAGCGTCAGGTCGATGATCAGGGTGGTCTCGCGACGCGCAATCCTGAAGAGCTACTGGAAGTTTTGACGCTTTTGACCTGGGCGCGAGTCGCTCTCGAAAACGCCGAACGCCAGCCAAGCGACCCCCTCATGCACGCCATTCAGAGAATTGCACCAACGCTGCGCACGCTTCGCCATTCCGATGGTGGTCTTGCACGGTTTCACGGAGGCGGGCGTGGCATGGAAGGTCGGTTGGATGCAGCCTTAGCCGCTTGCGAGGTGAAGGAGCGTCAGGCTGACGGATTGGCCATGGGCTTTGCGCGTCTTTCATCAGGGCGCACCAGTATTGTGCTTGATGGCAGCGCGCCACCTTCCGGGGAAAACTCTTTGAATGCGCATGCCTCAACGCTTGCTTTCGAAATGACCAGCGGTCGGCGGCCTGTGGTTGTGAACTGCGGTGCGGGTGCTTCTTTCGGAGAGGACTGGCGTCGAGCAGGACGGGCCACACCTTCCCACAGCACGTTGTCGCTGGATGGGTTCTCGTCAGCACGATTGGGTGAAACAGCCAAAGGCTGGCGACAAGAGCAATTGATTGATGCGCCCAGTGACGTGCCAATTCAATTGAGCCAGGCCCCCGATGGCATTCGCCTGGAGGGTGGTCACAATGGCTATGTTTCGACCCATGGGCTGACCCATGCACGCACGTTGGAACTGACATTTGATGGGCGCGGGCTTGCCGGTGAGGACTTATTGCTGGCCCTTGATGATACTGCCAAACGCCAATTTGACCGGGTTATGGATGCCAAAAGCCTGCAAGGCGTGCCATTTCAGATCCGATTCCATTTGCATCCTGACGTGGATGCGGCAGTCGATTTGGGCGGCGCTGCGGTGTCGATTGCGCTTAAAAGCGGAGAGATTTGGGTCTTCAGGCACAATTCCGGCGCGAATCTGGCCCTAACATCGTCTGTTTATCTAGAAAAAGGGCGATTAAAGCCCCGTGCGGCCAAACAGGTCGTTTTATCCGGGGTCGCAATGGAGTATGCGACGCGCATCCGGTGGTCATTGGCAAAGGCGCAAGATACGTCGATTGCCATTCGTGACTTGAACCGGGATGAGCTGGACCTGACACACTGATTGGACTTCGACCTGATGACCGACCTGACTCCTATTCGCCGCGCATTGCTTTCTGTTTCTGACAAAACCGGCTTGATCGAGCTGGGCCAAGCGCTAGCTGCGCGTGGCGTGGAATTGCTCTCAACCGGTGGCTCCGCCAAGGCGCTGCGTGATGCGGGGCTGACCGTGGTGGATGTGGCAGATGTCACTGGCTTCCCAGAGATGATGGACGGCCGTGTTAAGACCCTGCACCCAAAAGTGCACGGCGGCCTGCTTGCGCTGCGCTCTAACCCAGAGCATGTCGCGGCCATGGATGAGCACGGTATCGGTGGTATAGATCTGCTGGTTGTGAACCTTTATCCGTTTGAGGCCACTGTGGCTGCGGGTGGCGACTACGCGACCTGTATCGAAAACATCGATATTGGTGGCCCGGCAATGATCCGTGCGGCGTCCAAGAACCATGATGATGTCGCGGTGATCGTGGATGTGCAGGATTATGATGGCTTGCTGGCTGAAATCGAAGCCAACGACGGTCAGACAAGCTACGCTTTCCGCCGCAAACAAGCGCAGATCGCCTATGCGCGCACAGCAGCTTATGACGCAGCGGTCTCCAACTGGATGGCATCTGCGATTGGTGAGGAATCACCTCGTCGCCGTGCGGTTGCGGGCGAGTTGGTACAGACCCTGCGTTATGGTGAAAACAGCCACCAACAGGCAGCTTTCTATACCGATGGTTCCGGTCGCCAGGGTGTGGCAACAGCCACTCAGCTTCAGGGCAAAGAATTGTCCTACAACAATATCAACGACACAGATGCCGCGTTTGAACTGGTTGCAGAATTCGATCCTTCCACCTGCCCGGCGGTTGCGATCATCAAACACGCGAACCCATGTGGTGTCGCCATGGGTGACACTCTCGTAGAAGCTTACCAGAAAGCTTTTGACTGCGACCGCACCTCGGCATTTGGTGGCATCGTGGCGCTGAACCAGCCTTTGGACGCAGAGACAGCAACTAAGATCACTGAAATCTTCACCGAAGTTGTGATTGCGCCGGGTGCATCTGATGAGGCGAAAGAAATCTTCGCCGCCAAGAAAAACCTACGCCTTTTGCTGACCGACGGTCTGCCAGATCCACGCAAGCCGATCATGGCCTGTAAGCAAGTTGCTGGCGGTATGCTGGTGCAAGACAAGGACGTTGGCTCGGTTGCTGCCGAAGAGCTGAAAGTTGTGACCAAGAAAGCGCCAACTGACGCACAGATGGCCGACCTGCAGTTTGCATGGAAAGTTGCCAAACATGTGAAATCCAACGCGATCGTTTACGTTAAGAATGGTGCGACTGTTGGTGTTGGTGCAGGTCAGATGTCGCGTCTGGACAGCGCCAATGTAGCTGCGGCGAAAGCACAGCGCATGGCAACTGAACTGGGGCTGGATGAAAGCCTTGCGAAAGGTTCCGCAGTAGCGTCTGACGCCTTTTTCCCATTCGCCGACGGTCTACTGGAAGCAGCGGCGGCGGGCGGCACATGCGTGATCCAGCCAGGCGGTTCCATGCGCGATGACGAAGTGATCAAAGCGGCAGATGAGGCCGGATTGGCAATGGTCTTTACAGGCATGCGCCATTTCCGCCATTAAGATATATTAACAGCGGCCCGTCCGGAGACGGTCGGGCCATATGGCTCCCAGCAGAGGTGAAAAGCCCAGCCAGGGGTAGCGGAAAGACCGCGTTCCACGTCGGGGTGGAGTTTGGAAAGGACACGAGTGATGAAACTCGTATTTTGGGCAGGATTTTGGGCGTTCCTCGTAGATCAGGCGAGTAAGTACCTTGTGGTGCATATGCTTGAGCTGCGTGAGGTGGGTAAGATCGAAGTCCTGCCGCCGCTGCTGAATTTCCACATGGCATGGAATCAGGGCATCAACTTTGGCTTATTGGCCGACAGTTCCAATCTGGCGAAATGGATTTTGATTGTTGTTGCTCTGCTGATCAGCGGATTTGTCTACTATTGGGTGGCCAAGGACCGTCCGGGTAAGGTCGGTCTGATCGCAGCAGGTCTTTTGATTGGTGGCGCGTTAGGGAATGTCGTAGATCGCCTACTTTACGGCGCGGTCGCTGATTTCTTGAACATGTCATGCTGTGGGTTTGTGAACCCATACGCCTTCAATGTCGCGGATATTTCGATATTCGCAGGTGCGCTGGGCCTTGCCTTTTGGGGCGGTGCAAAAAAGCAGGCGTGACGTCGGGCCAGTGATGCGCTAAAGCTGTGCGAAACGGCAGGAGTTTTTCAATGCGCGTGTCGCGAGTGGTCATTTTCGGTTTAGCCCTTTTGGTCTCTGCCTGCGCCAACGAGCGCGGCATTCGCGTGTTGTCCTCAGACGACTCTGGTCCCGATGAATTTGCGATCATCCCCTCCAAGCCTTTGAGCCAGCCTGAAAACTACTCGTCATTACCGACGCCTACGCCAGGTGGCAGCAATCTGACGGATCAGGATCCTCTAAATGATGTGAATGTCGCCCTCGGTGGTCGCGCGCAGCCAGCGCCGGAAGCTGGAACATTCGCCTCTGCTGACAATGCACTTGTATCCTACGCTGCCCGCAATGGCAGCGGCGCAGGCATTCGGGATCAACTTGCGACAGATGATGATGCGGTGCGCGGACGATTCTCTCGCTTTACAGGTTGGCGATTGGCCAACCCGGATCGCTACAATGAAGTCTATCGCTTCTATCACCTGAACGCCTACGCCGAATTGGCGCGCTGGCGCCGTGCGGGTGTAGAAACGCCGACGGCACCACCTCCAAATTGATTTCGGCGATATGCCTGACGCTGCCCTCACAAAGATGTTTGTGGGGTTGAAGCGTGCTGCGCGGGGCGTAACTATCTAGACAAGCGGACCAAGGAGACACTGATGCAGCGATTGCTGATGCTGGCGAGTGCCTTTGCACTCACCACTCTGCCCCTAAAGGCGCAGGAAATGGTGACGGATTTCATGCTGGACAACGGCATGCAGGTTGTCGTTGTCGAGGACCACAGAGCGCCCGTTGCAATGCATATGGTCTGGTATAAGGCCGGGTCTGCGGATGAGGATCCGGGCGTCTCCGGGATTGCGCATTTCCTTGAGCACCTGATGTTCAAAGGCACAGACACATTGGGTGTCGGCGAATTTTCCAAGATCGTGGCTGAGAATGGCGGGCGCGATAACGCCTTCACAAGCTACGACTACACGGCCTATCACCAGCGCGTTGCTGCAGACCGCTTAGAATTGATGATGCAGATGGAGAGCGACCGGATGGTCAATCTTCGTCTGACGGAAGAAGACATTCTCACCGAGCGCGATGTTATCATCGAAGAACGCAACCAGCGCACCGAGAATAGCGCAGGGGCGCTCTTCCGCGAGCAACGTCAGGCGGCGCAATATATCAACCATCGTTACGGTATCCCGATTATTGGTTGGCGCCATGAGATGGAAAAGCTCGACATGCAGGACGCGCTTGATTTCTATAAAAATTTCTATGCGCCTAATAATGCCATTTTGGTTGTGGCAGGTGACGTTGACCCGGATGAGGTAAAGAAACTCGCAGAGACCTATTACGGGGTCATTCCCGCAAATCCTGATCTGGTTGAGCGCGATAGACCGCAAGAACCGCCCCAGACCTCCGCTCGCCGCTTGACCTTTTTTGACGAGCGCGTTGCTCAGGAATATGTGACCCGCTCCTATCTCGCGCCAGAACGGGATGCTGGCGATCAGCAAGAAGCAGCCGCTCTGACCTTGCTTGCTCAGGTACTTGGAACGGGTCCGAACTCTGTTTTGGCCCAGAAGTTGCAATTCGGCACGCAGCAGGCCGTCTATGTGACATCCTTCTATGGCGGCATGTCGCTGGACGATACCACCTTCAACTTGGTGATCGTGCCGTCGCAGGGTGTGTCGCTTGAAGATGCCGAGGCGGCGCTGGATGCCACGGTTAAAGAGTTCATTGAAACTGGCGTTGATGCGGATCACTTGGCGCGCATTAAAATGCAGCTCCGTGCGGAGCAGATTTATGCCCGCGATTCCGCTGATAGCGTTGGCAACCGCTACGGTCGCGCTTTGACCACTGGATTGACTGTGGAAGATGTGCGTGCATGGCCTGAGATTTTGCAGGCGGTTACAGAAGAGGACATCATCGCGGCTGCGAAACGCGTTTTTGACATCGATAAATCAGTCACCGGTTGGCTGATGCGCCCTGTAGACGAGACTGAATCCAATGAGGTGAGCCAATGATCCGTACTATTCTGGCCGCCGTTATCGCAGTTGCTGCAATTCCCGCAAATGCAGAGGTTGATATTCAAGAAGTTATCAGCCCGAACGGAACCAAGGCTTGGCTTGTCGAGGAAAGCTCAATTCCTTTCGTGGCATTGAACGTCTGGTTCCAGGGTGGTGGCACATTGGATTTACCCGGCAAACGTGGTGCCACGAATCTGATGGTTGGCCTGCTTGAGGAAGGCACGGGCGACATGGACGCGCAAGACTTTGCGAGGGAAGCCGAGGAGTTGGCAGCTGAATTTGACTATGAAGCCTATGACGATGTTGTTGCCATCTCGGCCCGCTTTCTGACCGAGAATCGTGATGAGGCCGTGGCTCTGCTACGCAAATCCGTTGTGGAACCACGTTTTGATCAGGTGTCTGTGGATCGCGTCCGGGAACAAGTCTTGTCGATCATTCGGTCCGACGCAAAGGACCCGGATCGTATTGCCAGCCAAACGTTCGATGCCCTGGCCTTTGAAGGCCATCCCTATGCGACATCCTTGAATGGTACTGAAGACAGTGTTTCTGCCCTGACACGAGATGACATTGTAACAGCACATCAAAACGCGATGGCACTCGACAATGTGTACGTTTCTGCGGTCGGCGATATCACAGCTGAAGAACTCGGTCTGTTGTTGGACGACCTACTGGACGGATTGCCTGAAACATCCGCCGCGCTGCCAGGAGAGGCTGAATATCAGCTCGCTGGAGGCGAAACCGTTGTTAATTTTGCAACGCCACAATCGGTTGCGATCTTTGGGCACGAAGGCATTGAACGCGATGATCCTGATTTTTTTGCTGCCTATGTCCTGAACCAAATCCTTGGTGGCTCAGGCTTTGAAAGTCGATTGATGGAGGAAGTGCGCGAGAAGCGAGGTCTGACCTATGGTGTCAGTTCCTTCCTTATCTCTAAGGACCACGGCGAACTCTACCTTGGGCAGGTCGCTTCTGCGAATGACCGGATTGGTCAGGCAATCGAAGTGATCCGCAGTGAATGGCAGCGCATGGCAGAGCAGGGGCCATCCGCGGACGAACTTATGCGTGCGAAGACCTATCTGACGGGAGCTTACCCGCTGCGGTTTGACGGCAACGGTCCGATTGCTAACATCCTTGTTGGCATGCAGCTGGATAATCTACCTATCGACTACATTGCGACGCGGAATGACCGTGTGAATGCTGTTTCGATGGAAGATATCAAACGCGTGGCAAAACGGATTTTGCGCCCTGAGGATCTGCATTTTGTGATCGTTGGTCAGCCTGAAGGGTAATGCCAGAGAGCCGCTACGCTCGTTCAGACACCGCCTTTTCCGGTCAGGACAGCAGTATGTGCTAAACTTATGCCTACGATGAGTCTCGGTGCAAAATAGGGAGCCATCATGATTGCCGATTTTGAAACGGATCGCTTGCGGGTCCGAAACTGGCAAGACGTGTTGTCTTCCGGTGAAGCACCGCCTTGGCTTGAAAAAGGCTTGGGCAAGCTGCTTACGCCGAAAGTCTTGAAGCATTTGCCCCCGTCACTGCAGTTGTCAGGGGCGGATTCAGAACTCGCGGATTGGGTGTCGTTGCAGGCCGGTGCAGGCGATACATTTCTGGTGCAGGACCGCCATTCTGGCAGTCTGTTAGGACTGCTGATTTTAGCGGCCTTTGGAGAAAGCCCGTCTCCGGTTCAGCTACACATCGGCTACTTGCTGGCAGAAGAAGCTTGGGGCGCGGGTATCGCAACCGAGCTGGTAGTGGGCTTGGTCAAGCGGGTACCTTCCGGGCGCAACATCACCGTCATGGGTGGCGTAGGGCACGATAACCCGGGATCGGCTAAAGTTCTGCAGAAAGCAGGTTTTACAGTGAGTGACGAGTTGTCGACAGACGATACGCAGATGTTTGTTTTAACACTGCCATAATGCGAATTCAGCCGTCGGTTAAGTCCTGAAAGTCATCCCATTCCAGCACTTCTTCCGATGCGCCCGCGACTAAGCAATTTCGTGCAAAGGACTGCCCCAGGGTTTTGACGCGGATACCCCGATACCTACGCAACGGTCCGCTAAGCAATGGATTGAGGTGTGGCCAGACCTTCAGAACTATAGCTTGCCCGATACCATAACGGTTCGCAGGTGTGAGGATATTGGACGGGTGGAAGAGGCTGAGGCGTTTGAACCCCATTGATCGCAAAGCATTCTCTAGCTCGCCTTTGCTTCGCAAATAGAAAATACGCGACTTCGCGCTCACTCCGACAGAGGACAACAATTGAAAGTGCTGAGCGCCGGCGTCTTTGACGGCTTGACCGAATGCAATCACGGCATCCCGATCAATGCGCAGGAATTCGTCTTTGCTGACCGAGGAAACTCCACCCACGCCAAGCGTGCAGATTGCAACGTCATGGTTGGGAAGAAGGTGTCTGTACGAATCAGGATCAAGTGGATCAACGACGTGCTCGTCGAATTTTTCTGATTTAACCGCGGTGAAAGGACGGCGCGTGAGCACCGTCACTTTCTCAATCTCATCCATCACGGCCAACTCGCGCATGACTTCGGTACCAACCGCTCCGGTAGCACCAAGGATCACGACGTGTTTGCCGGATGCGTTTGTCATTCGCCGTAAGGGATCCAGATGTTTTTCACTTCTGTCGCGGCCTCAAGGAACTCCTTGCCTTCACCCGCGGCACCCATCCAGTCGCGCGATTGACCGTTGTTGACCCATGTGCGTTTCAGGTTGCCTGCGCTTGCACCCTCGATGGAGCCAGAAATGTCGCTGCTAGAGAAGCTCCAGACTGCGTCGACATTCAAGTGATCGGCGAGGGTTTTCGCGAGTTCTTCATGGCTACCAGAGAGAATGTTCACGACGCCCGCAGGGACGTCGGAAGTCTCCAGAACCTGATAGAAGTCGAGTGCCGCCAACGGGTATGCCTCGGACGCAGTCAGGACCACACGGTTGCCCATAGCAATCGCTGGGGCCATTGCGGAAACCAGACCCAAAAGAGGTGCGTCATCCGAGCATATTGCGCCAATGACACCGACTGGTTCTTTCATCGCCAAAGCAACACCTCGGATTGGCACACCATGCGCCTGCCCGTCGTATTTGTCCGCCCATGCCGCGTAGGTAAAGAGACGAGAAATCGCCGCTTGTACTTCTTTGTCGCCACCCTTTTTACCGGTCAGAGCATCAATGCGCGCTGCGAACTCATCGGCGCGGGCAGAGAGGTTTTCGGCAATGTAGTAAATGATCTGCGCTCGCAGATGTCCTGTGGTTTTGGACCATGCTTTCGCGCCGGCCGCTGCTTCGACCGCGTTACGGATGTCTTTGCGATTAGCAATCGGCGCTTGGCCCAGCAGCTTTCCATTCTTGGCATAGATATTCTGTGAATACCCACCATCAGGACGCGCCTGTTTGCCACCAATATAAAGCTTGGCAGTGCGATCCAGAGGATCGACTGGGCCGTCTTCACCCGTGAAAGCTTCGACTTTTGACAGTGCCTTGTTGTTCGCTTTCGGCTTGGTGTAAGCCGCCAAACCTTCCCAGCCACCTTCGCGTCCAAAGCCGCTTTCACGCACGCCGCCGAAACCGGCTGCCGCATCAAAGAGGTTGGTTGCATTGACCCAGACCACACCAGCGGTGAGTTTCGGTGCAATGTCGAGCGCGAGGTTCACGTTTTCCGTCCATAGCGTTGCCGCCAGACCGTATCGCGTGTTGTTCGCGATTTCGACGGCTTCACCCGGTGTACGGAAGGTCATGGCGCAGAGGACTGGGCCAAAGATTTCTTCCTGCATCAGCTTGGATGCTGTGGATAGACCGGTGATCAGCGTTGGTGGGTAGAAACAACCTTCGGCTGGCACCGCACTATTCGCGCGATAGATTTCGCCATCGTCATTGCTGTCGACCAGATCAGTGATGGTTTTCAACTGAACCGGATCGACCACCGCGCCGACGTCGATGCATTTGTCGAGTGGATTGCCGATACGCAGGCCATCCATACGAGCTTTCAGCTTGGTATAGAAACGATCCGCGATGCCTTCCTGAACCAAGAGGCGAGAGCCCGCGCAGCAGACTTGGCCTTGGTTAAACCAAATCGCATCGACGAGACCTTCGATTGCGCTGTCGATGTCGGCATCTTCAAAGACGATGTAAGGCGACTTACCACCCAATTCCAAAGTCAGCGCCTTGCCAGAACCGGCAGTTGCTTCGCGGATTCTACGGCCCACGGAAGTGGAACCAGTGAAGGCGATCTTATCGATGCCTTCGTGGTTCACGATCATCTCGCCCACTGCACCGTCGCCAGTCACGATGTTCACCACGCCTTTCGGCAGGCCCGCCTGACGGCAGATGTCGGCAAACAGAAGGGCAGTGAGGGAAGTGTACTCGGCTGGTTTCAATACAACGGTGTTGCCCATAGCAATCGCAGGCGCGATTTTCCAGGCCAGCATCAGAAGCGGGAAGTTCCAAGGGATGATCTGCCCGCAAACCCCCAGCGCTTCGCGATCAGGTAGCTCGCTGTCCATCAGCTGGGCCATGCCGGCGTGATAGTAGAAGTGACGGTGCACCAGCGGGATATCGATATCGCGGCTTTCGCGAATTGGCTTGCCGTTGTCTAGCGTCTCTAGCACCGCAAAAAGACGGCTGTGTTTTTGCACCAATCGCGCAATGGCATAGAGGTAACGCGCACGGTTATGGCCGGGTAGCGCCGCCCATTTCTTTTGCGCTGTGCGCGCCGCTTTCACTGCAGTGTCGACATCACCCTGAGATGCTTGCGAAAGCTGCGCCAGAACTTCGCCATTGGCTGGGTTCTTGCTGTCAAAGCCTTCCGCAGGTGCGGTGAACTTGCCGTTGATGAAGTGACCGAATGCCGAGCCTTGATCGACCAGCCACGCCAATGCGTCGGCGGCAGATTCAGGGGCAGGGCCATAGTCCATGGTTTCGAAGATTTCTTTGACGGTCATGATCTCTTATCCCATCGCGTGGCGGTAGCCCGCCGAGTATTTGCCGGTCACGTGGTGTTCTAACTGGCGTTCAATGTCGCCCAGAAGCGAAGAAGCGCCAAAGCGGAACAGATCTGGCTGCAGCCAACGATCACCGAGTTCGTCTTTAATCAGCGAAAGATACACGAGGGCATCTTTTGCTTTGGAAATACCACCCGCTGGTTTGTAGCCGACGCGGAAACCTGTGCGTTCGTAATATTCGCGGATCGCGCGGATCATCACTAACGACACGGGCAGAGTCGCGTTCACGCTTTCCTTGCCGGTGGAGGTTTTGATGAAGTCGGAGCCTGCCATCATACAAACAAGCGAGGCTTTATAGACATTACGCAGGGTGCCAAGCTCACCCGTTGCCAGGATCGCCTTCACGTGTGCATCTCCGCAGGCCTCGCGGAAGGCTTTCATTTCGTCATAGAGCGCCTGCCAATTGCCCTGCAGTACGTGGCGACGAGAGATTACAATGTCGATCTCAGCCGCGCCTGCCGCAACAGATTGACGGATTTCTTCTACGCGCAGGTGGAAGGGAGAGAGACCAGCCGGAAAACCCGTGGACACCGCGGCTACAGGAATGCCTGTACCTTCAGCGGCCGCCACTGCTGTTTCGATCATGTCGTGATAGACGCAGATGGCACCGGTGGTCAGGCCAGACATGCCCAGGGCTTGCAGCAACTCTTCACGCACGGGCTGTTTGGCTTTTGCACAAAGACGTTTCACGCGACCTTCGGTGTCATCCCCAGCAAGAGTTGTGAGGTCCATCAAAGAAATCGCCTTCAAAAGCCACGCGGCCTGGTGCTCTTTCTTCACAGAACGCCGTCCTGGAAGGGTCTTCGCGCGGCGCTCGATGGCCGAAGTATTGGCTTGCACGGCGCGAACCCAATCGAGGTCGAGCTCCATGCCGGGATTGCGCGGCTCAACAGCTTGCGGCAGCTGATGGGTCGCGTCTTGCTGAATGGTTGTTTGCATGACGGTCTCTAAGCTTAGATTGCGGCCAATTATTCATGCATGTTGCACCTTTTCAAGACGCATGAGCGGCGATTCAGGCAATTTTTTGTCCGATCGGTCAAATATTGTTGCGAATAATTCTCAATTGCGTTGACAAAGTTGCGAATAATTCTCATATTCAGTTGCAAGAAGAAGGAAGCCCGAAATGCGATTCTCTCGCCGAGTGTTTATGACTGTTGCCGCTGCCATACTTGCAGCACCTGTTTGTGCAGCTGAAAAGCTGAACGTCGTGGCCACTACCGGAATGATCGCGGATGCCGCGCGTCAGGTGGGGGGCGACCTTGTGGATGTACGCGGCCTGATGGGGCCGGGTGTTGATCCGCATGCTTACCGTCAAACCCGTACAGACATTGTTGCGATGACCCGTGCGGACTTGGTGCTGTGGCACGGTCTTTACCTGGAAGCGCAGATGGAAGATTTCTTCCATGACCTCGAAGGCAAGCGCCGCGTTGTAGCAGTGGCCGAAGGCCTGCCAAAAGATGCGTTGAAGGGGCACGACGATTACGCTGACAAATTTGATCCGCATGTGTGGATGGACCCGGCGCTGTGGTCTCAGGTTGTCACCGAAGTGCGCGACTCTCTGATTGAACTGCAGCCGGAGTCAAAAGCGGCCTTTGAGGCAAATGCAGCTGTGCACCTGGAAGAAATTGCAAAGCTGGCGACCTATTCTGACGAGGCGATGTCTACAGTGCCGAATGAAGCCCGTGTGCTGCTGACTGCGCATGATGCGTTTGGGTACTTTGGCACGGCTTATGGCTTTGAAGTTCTGGGTATCCAGGGCATCTCAACACAGTCCGAAGCAGGCCTGAACCGCATCAGCGAACTGGTGGACATGCTGGTAGAACGCAAGGTGTCAGCGATCTTCGTGGAAAGCTCTGTGTCTGACCGCAATATTCGCGCGCTGATCGAAGGTGCGGCCGCGAAGGGCCATGAGGTTAAAATCGGCGGCGAATTGTTCAGTGATGCCATGGGCGTCGATGGCACTTACGAAGGCACCTATGTCGGCATGATTGACCACAACATCACCGTGATTGCAGACGCGCTGGGCGGCGAAGTGCCGACCCGTGGAATGCAAGGTAAGCTGAGCGCCGGATCTTAAGGGCGGCCTGGGAGGAACGATCATGACATTGGCATTGGCGACAGAACAGGGTGTTTTGGCCACTGATCCAATTGCGGAAAGCCCCCTGGCGATCCGAGGCATGACTGTGTCCTACGGTGAAAAGCCTGCTGTATTCTCCGTCGATATGACCGTTGCCGAAGGCGCGATGACAGCCATCATCGGTCCCAACGGTGCGGGTAAGTCCACTCTGCTGAAGGCAGCGTTGGGTGTGATCAAGCCGCTTGCTGGTAAAGCCACGGTCTATGGTGCCTCTCTGAAGTCACAGCGCGCCTGGATTGCGTATGTGCCGCAACGGGCCAGCGTGGATTGGGATTTCCCAACCCGCGTTTTGGATGTTGTTATGATGGGTCTCTATCGAGAGCTTGGCCTGCTGCGTCGTATGAAAGCGCGCCATATCGCAAAGGCGACAGAATGCCTTGAACGCGTTGGTATGGCGGATTTCGCAGACCGTCAGATTGGCCAGCTCTCGGGTGGCCAACAGCAACGTGTATTTTTGGCCCGTGCCCTGGCGCAGGGAGCAGATCTCTATTTGCTTGATGAACCCTTTGCTGGTGTTGATGCTGCCACGGAAAAAGCGATTATCTCTGTTCTGAAGTCGCTCAAGAATGAAGGTAAAACCGTTGTGTCGGTGCACCATGATCTTGCGACAGTGACTGAGTATTTCGACAACGTCTTTTTGATCAACACACGCAAGGTCGCGGAAGGTCCGGTTGCTACGACCTTCACATCAGAAAATCTGAGCGCTGCTTATGGCGGGCGCCTCGCGATGGCGCAAATCGACCAGCTGGATCTCGCGGCGGGCTGACATGTGGCTTGAGGCCCTTACCTTACAGCTTGGATACAATGCTACTTTGGTGACACTGGGCGCGATGGCGCTTGGGATCGCTGCGGGTGTTACTGGGACTTTCCTGTTTCTCCGAAAACGCGCGCTTGTGAGTGACGCTATCAGTCATGCGACACTACCGGGCGTAGGCTTGGCCTTCATAATTATGGTCGCATTCGGCGGAGATGGGCGAAGCTTGCTAGGCCTATTGCTTGGATCAGCTGCTTCGGCTGGGTTGGGCCTTCTTTGTATCGGTTGGCTGACAAAATATACGCGACTGGCCGAGGACGCAGCGATTGGTGCGGTGTTGTCCGTCTTCTTTGGATTTGGCGTCGTGCTGCTGACCGTCATCCAGAACTTAAGTGCGGGGCGTCAGGCCGGGCTAGAGGGTTTTCTCCTTGGATCAACTGCGGGCATGTTGTGGAATGACGCCATCGTGATTGCCGTCGGTGGCCTGGTTACGCTTGGTCTTGTCGTGGCTTTGAGGCGTCCGATGACACTCGTAGCGTTTGATCCGGAATACGCTTCTGCCCGCGGTCTGAATGTCGATCGCATCGACCTCGCGATTATGGCCCTTGTGATGGCGGTGACAGTGGTCGGACTGAAGATCGTTGGCCTGATTTTAATCGTCGCAATGTTGATTATCCCACCCGTAACGGCGCGGTTCTGGAGCGATCGCACGGATCAAGTGGTGCTTCTGTCAGGGCTCTTAGGAGGGGCTGCAGCCTATATCGGGGCCGCTCTGTCAGCAGCGGCACCCGCTTTGCCAACGGGCCCCATTATCGTGCTGGTCAGCTTTGCATTCTTTGCTGCTTCGATGCTCTTTGCGCCGGGCCGCGGGGTGATGGCCGCTATATTGCGGCATCACCGGTTTCAAAGGCGCGTACATATGCGTCAGGGGTTGCTTGCACTGGCGCAGGGTCAGCCAATCTATGAAGGCTACACCCTGCGCCTTTTAAGGTCTTCGGGACTTGTGCAAGCCGATGGTGTGGCCACCGAGAACGGCAAAGCGCGTGCAGCGAAAGCCTTGCTTGATGAAAAGCGCTGGGAACTTGTGAGGGCAGACCAAGCCATGGAGGGGGCGGCAGCGCTTTACGACGGATTGCGCGAATTAGAGACTGTTTTGACCGCTGATCAGATTGATGAGATCGATAAAAAGCTCGGTGGCCCGGCGGAGGTTTCAGTATGAGCGGCGCTGAATTCGTCCCACTGAGTCTTACACCTCTTCTGATAGGTATATTCTCAGCCATAGCCTGTGCCTTGCCCGGTAACTTTCTGGTTCTACGTCGGCAGGCTCTGATCGGAGATGCCATTAGTCATGTGGTTCTACCGGGAATTGTGGTCGCTTTTTTGATGACAGGAGTAGTGAGCGCCTGGCCCATGATGATAGGTGCAGCTGTCGCCTCATTGGTCGCTGTTGCCCTGATCGAAGCCATCAGGCGGCTTGGAAAGATTGAGGCTGGTGCCGCCATGGGGGTAACCTTTACGGCCATGTTCGCGGGTGGGGTGCTTCTCCTAGAGCAGACCGACACATCCAGCGTTCATCTTGATGTCGAGCATGCTCTATTTGGGAATTTGGAAAGCCTGATCTGGTTGGATGCGACCGGCTGGTCTAGTGTTTTTGATCCGTCAGCTCTCGCCGCTCTTCCCGATGAATTGGGACGCATCTTCGTCACCCTGATCGGCGTTACGCTGTTTGTTTGGCTGTTCTGGAGACCACTGAAAATCTCTACGTTTGATCCGGGCTTTGCTGAGGCACTCGGCATGCCAACTGGGAAGATCGGCCTAGCGTTGGTTGTTGTGGCAGCAATTGCCGCGGTTGCCGCTTTTGATGCCGTTGGTTCGATTATCGTCATCGCCATGTTCATTTGCCCGCCAGCGGCGGCACGGATGATGACCAATCAACTTGAGCTGCAAATTATGTGGTCTGTCATCTTCGCAGCACTGAGTGCGGTCGTGGGATATGTTGCTGCTGGCTACGGGCCACTTTGGCTAGGAGCAACCCATGCGGTCAGCGCTGCCGGTATGATCGCCACCGTATCAGGAGTGATCTTGGCTATTGCCGCTATGTTTGGACCTTGCCGGAAGCGCAGCGGAGCGCCGATGGCCTAGCCGTCTAGGCCTTCCATATTGTATCCCCTGAATTCTTTGGCAGTGCGTATGCTAAGCATGGTCTTGGTGTGCAAAACGGATGGAATGGTCGCAAGGCGATCCATCAATACACTCTCATATCCGCTGGAGTTTGGTGCCGCGACGCGAATCAGATAATCGAACTCGCCTGTGATCACATGGCACTCAAGCACATCGTCGATCCGAGCGATGGCTTCTTCAAAAGCATCGAAATCTTCACGCCTATGGGACTTGAGTTTGACCTCGATAAACACTTGAATATGCAGGCCAACTGCCGCTCTGTTGACGTGTGCTGCATAGTGGGAAATTTTCCCATCTGTCTCGAGCAACTTAACCCGACGATGGCATGCAGAAAGCGACAAACCGACTTGATCCGACAGCTTTGCCATCGATATTTGACTGTCTTTTTGAAGGATGGATAAGATCTGGAGATCAATGCGGTCCATTGGAAATTTTCCCGTTTCCTCATCTAAAATCCACTCAATTTTCTAATTTTTTCGAAAATTATGCAAACTTAAAGATTTATTGCAGTTTCTTGACAGGTACACTGCCCCCGCGTCTACTTGACGCATAATAACGATAAAGAGGTGACACAATGTCAGACAAATTTGCCGTCGGGATCGATGGTAGCGATGCGTCCAAGCGTGCGCTTGATTTCGCAGTCGCACGCGCGAAAGCGCAAGGGGGAACAGTTTTGCTCGTTCATGTCCTGGAATGGTCTCCTTACTCATTCTTGACTCCATCAGAGCTGGAAGAGCGTCACAAGCGCCGTCAGGAAGAGCTGGATCGTGCTTCTGCATGGGTAGTGACACCACTTGTGGACGCGCTTAAGAAAGACGGCGTAGCCGTTGAAACCGTGATCAAGTACGGTCACATCGCCGACACGCTTGCGGAAGTTGCAGAAGCGAATGGTGCAACTCAGATAGTTATCGGACGCAACGGTCACAGCAGCATCGGCAGCCGTGTATTTGGTTCCGTTGCTGGCTCCTTGGTACAGACTTCTCCTGTACCGTGCACAATCGTGCCGTAAACAAACGAACAGGGACAAAAATCATGACATCCATGATGACGCGCGCAGCCATGGCTGTGACAGCGTTGATGTTGGCAGCTTTGCCAGCTTCTGCGCAATCCATTGACGAAAAAATCAACGAAGTCTTCGCGAACTCCACTGGCTGGTTCGTTGGCTTCATCTTCTCCCCATTCCCAGGCACATCCTTCCCGTGGATCGTGGCGTGGCTGGTGATCGCGGCAACAGTTTTTACACTATACTTTGCTTTCATTCAGCTAAAGGGTTTCGGCCACGCGATCTCGCTGGTCAAAGGTGACTATTCTGACCCGGACGATGCGGGTGAGGTTAGCCACTTCCAAGCGCTGGCGACGGCGCTGTCCGGGACCGTTGGTCTTGGTAACATCGCAGGTGTGGCCGTTGCCGTTGGCATCGGTGGTCCAGGCGCAACCTTCTGGATGATCCTTGCAGGTCTGATGGGCATGGCATCCAAGTTCACCGAATGTACACTTGGTGTGAAATATCGGAACGAGTACCCAGACGGCACTGTTTCTGGTGGTCCAATGTATTACATCACCAAAGGATTCGCAGAGCGCGGCATCCCAGGTGGCAAGATCCTTGCGGTTCTGTTCTCCATCTTCTGTATCCTTGGCGCATTTGGTGGTGGCAACATGTTCCAAGCCAACCAAGCGCACGCACAGATCACCAACGTTGTTGGCGATTACCCAGGTGTGATCACAGGTATCGTGTTCGCGGCAGTTGTGTTTGCTGTGATTGTTGGTGGCCTGAAATCCATCGCACGTGTGACTGAAAAAGTCGTTCCGTTCATGGGTGTGATGTATGTTCTGACAGCTTTGGTCATTCTTGCGATCAACTTTGACAAAATTGGTTGGGCGTTCGGTCAGATCTTTGAAGGTGCCTTCACTGGTCTTGGTGTTGCAGGTGGTATGGTTGGCGCGCTTATTCAGGGCTTCAAACGTGCGGCGTTCTCAAACGAAGCGGGCGTTGGTTCTGCGGCGATCGCACACTCTGCGGTACGGACCAAAGAGCCAATCACCGAGGGCTACGTTTCCCTTCTGGAACCGTTCATCGATACCGTTGTGATCTGTACAATGACTGCTCTGGTGATCATCATCACCGGCCAGCTGCTGATCGATCCAGCAACGGGCAATTACATGCTGAACGAAGCAGGTTCTGCGATCGCAACAGTTGACGGCAACGGTGGTGTTGCTCTGACATCTGCAGCCTTCTCTTCTGCGGTACCGTTCTTCAAGTACATCCTGGCTCTGGCCGTGATCCTGTTTGCTTTCTCCACAATGATTTCCTGGTCCTACTACGGCCTGAAAGCATGGACATTCCTGTTTGGCGAAAGCAACGGTTCCCAGCTGTTCTTCAAAGTGCTGTTCTGCATCTTTGTAGTCATCGGCGCATCCGCATCTCTGGGTCCGGTAATCGACTTCTCCGACGCAGCGATCTTTGCAATGGCGGTTGTGAACGTGATTGGTCTCTACTTCCTGATGCCAATCGTGAAACGCGAACTCGAAGGCTACCTTGGTCGCCTGAAGTCTGGCGAGATCAAGAAATTCAGCACACCTGCTGAATAAGCTGCTTGCACTTGATCAGAGGAGGGTCGGGGATTTCCCCGGCCCTTTTTTCTTGTTTTGTTCTTTCTGCTTTGCGGTGGCAGAATCGGCGTCAGATATGCTAGATTTGGCGGTATGTTAGTGGAAGACCGCAAAATAAGCGAAAATCAACCCGTTATTCGTCAATTGGACGAAGGTGCGATCAACCGGATCGCAGCGGGCGAAGTTGTGGAGCGCCCAGCCAGCGCTGTGAAGGAGCTTGTTGAAAACGCGATTGACGCGGGTGCGACCCGAATTGAAGTTGCCGTTGCGGCTGGTGGGAAGACTTTGATCCGCGTCACGGACAATGGATGTGGGATTTCTGCAGTACAACTGCCTTTGGCTTTAAGCCGCCATGCGACATCAAAAATCGATGGTAGTGATCTCTTGGATATCCATACTTTTGGTTTTCGTGGCGAGGCTTTGCCCTCGCTCGGCGCTGTCGGCCGATTGAGCATCACCTCTCGTGTAAAAGGCATGGATGCGGCGAGTATCTCGGTCGCTGGAGGCGAGATTGGACCTGTGAAACCCGCAGCTTTGGGACAGGGCACAATCGTTGAATTGCGAGATCTGTTTTACGCCACACCCGCGCGATTGAAGTTCATGCGAAGCGATCGGGCAGAAAGCCAAGCGATCAATGATGTTGTGAAACGCCTTGCGATGGCAGAGCCCTTTGTCGGATTCACACTACGTGATGTGAGTGGTGGCGGTGAGGGACGTGTCACCTTCCGTGCGGATGGGGAAAGTGGCGATCTGTTTGATGCGCTGCATGGTCGACTGGCACGCATTCTTGGCGCAGAATTTGCCGAAAACAGCTTGCGGATCGATGCTGACCGAGAGGGCGTCAAATTGATCGGCTATGCTGCCTTGCCGACTTACTCTCGCGGATCCAGCACCGCGCAGTATCTGTTCGTGAATGGACGTCCTGTGAAGGACAAATTGTTGGTCGGTGCTTTGCGTGCCGCCTATTTTGATTTTCTATCGCGTGACCGCCATCCGGCGGCTGTTTTGTTCATTGATTGCGATCCGCAGCTTGTGGACGTGAACGTTCACCCAGCAAAGTCCGAAGTGCGGTTCCGTGATCCGGGCTTGGCGCGTGGGTTGATTGTTTCTGCTCTGCGCCACGCCTTGGCTGAAGCGGGGCATCGCGCCTCAACAACTGTGGCCAATGCCACGTTGGGTGCGATGCGTCCTGAACCCTCAGGCCCCGCGCGGGTCTATCAGATGGATCGACCGTCTTTCGGTGCGCGCGCAACGTCGTACCAAGCCCAGGCACCTGAACCCAGAGCGCCGGGGCTCGCTGAGTCACCTGCTGCTTGGGACAGTACCCCCGGGGCGCCACTGGTCGAGACGCCTGTGTCGGGTCGGGTTGAGGAAATCGAAGCACCAGCTGAGTTAGAACAGAACCCGCTGGGTGCCGCGCGTGGTCAGGTGCACGAGAATTACATCATTGCCCAAACGGCAGATGGCATGGTGATCGTTGATCAGCATGCCGCGCATGAGCGTTTGGTTTATGAAAAGCTGAAACGACAGATGGCTGAAAACGGCGTCGCGGCTCAGGCACTTTTGATCCCGGACATAGTGGAGCTTTCGTCTGGCGATTGTGCGCGTGTGTTGGCCCATTCCGAAGAGCTGTCAAAGATGGGTCTCACAATCGAACCCTTTGGAGGGGATGCGATTGCGGTACGAGAAACCCCAGCGATTTTGGGCGAGGTTAATGCCCGCTCGATGATATTGGATATTCTGGACGAGCTCGACGATCAGGGGGAAAGCATGTTGGTGCAGACCAAGATCGAGGCGATCCTAAGTCGTGTGGCCTGCCATGGATCGATCCGATCTGGTCGTCGGATGCGCGCTGAGGAAATGAATGCGCTGCTGCGCGAGATGGAAGCCACCCCGCATTCAGGGCAATGTAATCATGGTCGCCCAACCTATGTAGAACTCAAACTGGCCGATATTGAGCGGCTGTTCGGACGGACGTGATGGATTTTTCTGATCCTCAAATTCAGCTGTATCTTTTGATTGCTGGCGGGGTCTTGGCGACCCTGATTCTAATGATGCTGCGCGCCGTTCTACGACAGTCCTTCGGCGCATCCCAACAGATGGTTGCGCTTGCACAGCGCGTAGATCAATTGTCCTCAGGTCAGGACCAATTGGGCGGAAGCCTGACAACAGTGGTGCAGAACCAAGCTAACGGTCAAACTCAGATCACCAATCTGATGGAGCAGCGCTTGGGTGAAGTGCAGCTGAATCTGCATGAGAACCTATCCAAAGTGCAGCGCAGGACCGGGGAAAACCTTGCAACGATGCAGCAGCAGATGGCGGATAATCTGGCTACCCAGCAGCTGAAGATGCAAGAGAACATGGCGAATATGCAGATGCGGACGAACCAGTCGCTCGCTGAATTGCAAGAGAAGATGAACCAGAGCCTAATGGGCAACGCCAAGCAGACGGCGACATCATTGACGCAGCTGCAAGAGCGTCTGGCAACCATCGACAAGGCTCAGGAGAATATCACCAAACTTTCCGGTGATGTGCTGAGTCTTCAAGATATTCTCAGCAACAAACAAACCCGTGGCGCCTTTGGTGAAATTCAGCTCAACGACATTGTGGGCAAGGCCTTGCCGCGAGACAGCTATGCATTGCAGCATACATTGCCAAACGGCAAACGCGCGGATTGTCTGATCCATCTGCCTAACCCTCCAGGGCCAATTGTCATCGATAGTAAGTTCCCACTGGAGGCTTATGAAGCAATGTTGGCTTCCGAGACCGAGGCAGAGTTGAAGGCCGGTATACAGGCCTTCAAAACCTCCGTGCGCAAACACATCAACGACATCTCTGACAAGTATATCATTGAAGGCGAGACTGCCGACGGCGCCCTGATGTTTCTGCCTTCTGAAGCAATTTATGCCGAACTGCATTCAAAGTTCTCAGACCTCGTGCAGGAAGGTTTCACAAAGCGGGTGTGGATTGTGTCTCCAACCACTTGCATGGCTACGCTGAATACTATGCGGGCCATTCTTAAAGACGCACGGATGCGCGAACAGGCTGGAGAGATTCGCAAAGCGCTGCGCAATTTGCACCGCGATGTGGAAATTGTTGGGGAGCGTGCTGGAAAGCTTGAAACCCATCTCCGACAGGCAAATGAAGATGTCAGCGGCATTCTGACTGCAGCGTCCAGAGCGGGTAAGCGTGCGCATAAGTTGGATAATTTTGACTTTGAAGAATTGGCACCAGAGCAACCAAATGTGGTTCCTTTAACCAAGCAACCGGGCGAATAACACCGCTCGCGGTGAGTTGAGCGAGATCAAAGCAGCAATATGCTAGAGTAGGGCAGGGTGGCACTGTGAAAGGAGCCGCGACATGCTTGAAATAACACCATGGAAAGTAGCCCAGGTTGTCCTGATGGGACGAGAATTGGACCGCGCTGAAGGTGAATTGCGTGGGTTTTTCGAACGTCTGACCGATGACGAAATGATCGATCTTGTTGCGATCATGTGGATTGGTCGTGAGAGTTTCGAGCCCGGTGATTTAGTGGAAGCCTTGCGTACAGCGCGGGATGAACGAACAACACCATCTGCAGACTATCTGCTCGGAACTCCGCATCTGTCTGACCATCTTGAAAATGGAATGGATTCACTGGGAATATCCCTAGTCGACGCTGAAGACAGCTTGATGTCCGGTCGATAGGGGTGAAATTGGGATTATTCTTATCGATTTCCCAGTAATGTGACGATTGTACATTTGAATATCCGCGCCCGATGCGAGAAGCTGCATCGAAGAATTCTGCATGCGAGGATATGATGCTGAACCTGAAAGATGCTTCTCTATTTCGTCAGGGCGTTCCGGTTGGAACCCGTTGGGTGGACGCTGATCCTGAAACGGGCACTGCGATTTACAATCCTTCTACAGGCGCGCTGATCGGCCATGTGCCCAATCTCGGCGTGGCTGAAACCGAAGAAGCCATCGCCGTGGCAGAAGATTCCCGACACGCGTGGGCGGCGCAGACCGCAAAACAACGCAGCGCTGTGATACGTCGTTGGTTCGAACTTCTTCAGGAAAATGCAGATGATCTCGCGACTATTCTGACAGCTGAGCAGGGTAAACCTTTCAACGAAGCAAAGGGCGAAATCGCCTATGGTGCGGGGTTCCTTGAGTGGTTCGCTGAAGAGGCGCGTCGGGCTTATGGGGAAACCATTCCTGCTCCAATCGCAGATCGTCGATTGGTTGTCATCAAGCAACCCATCGGTGTTGTCGCAGCGATCACCCCTTGGAATTTCCCGAATGCGATGATCACCCGCAAGGCGGGCCCTGCGTTGGCGGCGGGTTGTTCTATGGTTTTGAAACCAGCTCCACAGACACCTTTCTCTGCCATCGCCTTGGCAATTCTAGCGGAACGCGCTGGTTTGCCTGCAGGTTTGTTCTCTCTAATAACGGGTGATGCTGCAGCCATCGGTGGTGTGATGACGGCAAGCCCCATCGTTAAAAAGCTGACTTTCACAGGCTCCACAGGGGTCGGTTCCCTGCTTTATAGCCAGTGTGCGCCGACTGTGAAAAAGCTTGGACTAGAGCTCGGTGGGAATGCTCCGTTTATCGTTTTTGATGATGCAGATCTCGATTCTGCAGCGGAAGGTGCGCTTTGGTCTAAGTTCCGTAACAATGGCCAAACATGTGTTTGTGCGAACCGGATTTATGTTCAAGCCGGTGTCTACGATGCCTTTGCTGAGAAATTCGCGAAGAAAGTCGCGGGTCTAAAGATTGCAGATGGTTTTGAAGAGGGCGCGCAGATTGGCCCATTGATCGATGAGAACGCCGTCGCAAAAGTCGAGCGCCACATTAGCGATGCTGTCGCTAAGGGGGCGTCCGTTGCGGCCGGTGGTCAACGCCACGAACTCGGTGGACTGTTTTTTGAGCCAACCATCCTACGTGATGCGACTGATGACATGGTCTTTGCCTCTGAAGAGATCTTTGGTCCTGTCGCCCCTCTATTCAAGTTCGAGACCGAAGAAGAGGTTGTCGCGGCGGCGAATGATACCGAATACGGGTTGGCAGCCTATTTCTATTCTCGAGATATGGCGCGCAGCTGGCGTGTCAGCGAAGCACTTGATTACGGTATGGTTGGTGTGAATGCAGGGGTTATTGCGACCCATGAGGCGCCATTCGGTGGCGTGAAAATGTCAGGCCTTGGCCGTGAGGGCGCGCGCCAAGGTCTCGATGAATTCATGGAAGAAAAATACATCTGCATGGCTGATGTAAAACCGGCCTAACCCAATATAAACCTTATATAAAGCCCGCCAATTTGGTGGGCTTTTTCCATTCAGATGAGTTCACATCCTACGCCCCAAAGCAGAAACTGGATTGACAGGTTTCCGGTTGGGTTGTTAGCACGACGGTAGATGGTTTTCGGGATCTATGATTCCGATAAAAGGGAATACGGTGCGGCTTTCTTGCAAAGCCAATTCCGTGACTGCCCCCGCAACTGTAAGCGGCGAGCCAAACCGAATTATCCACTGGGCATACTGCCTGGGAAGGATCGGAGCGGCAAAGACCCGTAAGTCAGGAGACCTGCCATCATCCTAGTAACCAACCCGGGCGGGGTTCCCCGGAGGGAGACCGATGATGATTTTTCAGGCCCGTGCCTTTGACATAACTGGTTCCTTCTTCTCCCCGTGTTCGTGCGGAGGACAATATGAGCCAATTATCCACTCACCAGATCACTGTTTGCGCGTCGTGTCGCCATAAGGGCGATAGCTGTCGTCCAGGTTATGAATTGATCGAGCGTCTGCGTGCAGCAATTGCCGCCGCTGGGGATGCCATTCCAGAAGAGTTCGAGATTTCAGGAACAGCTTGCATGGCAGGCTGCGATAGACCCTGTACCGTTGCTTACTTCGGTTCGCGCAAGGCAACCTATTTGTTTGGGGATATCGATCCTGATGAAGACATTTCTGATCTGGTAGAATTTGCACGCCAATACGCATTTCTTAACGATGGCTGGTGCTCGTCTGTAGATCGCCCTGGCAAGCTTAGAAAGAACACCTTGGCACGCGTTCCAGCAAGCATGATTGCTATCGAGCCGGTCGCAGAGGCGGTGCAATGAGCTACCAACCTGCTTCCGCAGATGTTCGTGCAATGAATATTTCCTGGGGGCCTTCCAAAGATGAGTCTCTCATTCTTAAGCCGATCAGCTTTCATCTAACCGCTGGACGTGTGCTTGGGATCGTGGGGCCAAACGGAGCAGGCAAGTCGACACTTTTACGATTGCTCTATCGTTTCAATTTGCCTGCAACCGGCAACGTGGAAGTGGATGGGCAGGATATTTGGAACCTAAGCCCGCGGGCCACCGCACGCATGATTGCAGCGGTTTTGCAGGAACAACCGTCCGATTTTGCACTGACCGTTCGCGATGTTGTCTCACTTGGGCGATTGCCACATCGTTTAGGACTTTCGGTGCATGGTGAAGACGATGGTGTGATCGTGGATCAGGTGCTTGCTCGAATGCACCTGACAGCGTTGCAGGACCGTGATTTCGGCACGCTTTCTGGTGGCGAGCGCCAACGTTGCATGGTTGCGCGCGCGTTAGCTCAGCAACCGCGTGTTTTGGTGCTCGACGAGCCGACCAACCACCTCGACATCCGTCATCAATTGGAAATCCTGCGCCTGATTTCTGACCTGGACTTAACCATCATCGTCACGCTGCATGACCTGAACATGGCCATGCAGGTCTGCGATGATGTCCTTGTTTTGAAGGACGGCAACAGCATGGGCTTTGGCCCGCCTGCCCGTGTTCTTACTGAACAATTGGTCTCTGAGACTTTTGAGGTCACAACCCGGTTGGAGCAGCTGAGCCTCAGTCAAACTGACCATTTTTCATATCAACTTAATCATTGAAAGGACCAGAGATGAAATCTCTTACACTTGCCTTTGGCTTTATTGGCCTGGCTTCCACAGCTGTTGCGGACGTGACCGTTCAAAGCTGTAACCGCGATGTGACCTTTGATAAGGTTCCAACCGCCGCGATCTCAAATGACGTGAACCTGACCGAGATGATGTTGGTCCTAGGCTTGGCTGATAAAATGGTCGGCTATACAGGCATTTCTGGCTGGAAAACTCTGAATGAGGAAATGCGTTCTGGTGTTGAAGAACTGCCTGAACTCTCTGCCAAATACCCAACCAAAGAAGTGCTGATCGGTGCGGATGCTGACTTTTTCTTTGCGGGGTGGAACTACGGGATGAAAGTTGGCGGTGAAGTCACGCCAGAGACGCTCGCACCATTTGGCATCGACGTATACGAGCTGACAGAAAGCTGCATCCACATCGGCAGCAAGCCAAAAGCCAGCTTGGACGACATGTACAATGACATTCTGAACCTTGGCGCGATCTTCCAAGTGGACGAGAAAGCAAAATCTTTGGTTGAAGGCTACAAAGCGGAACTCGCGGATTTCCAAGAAAACCTTGAAACTGGTGATCCGCTGCGTGTGTTTGTTTACGACAGCGGTGAAGACAAGCCATTCACTGCAGGTCTCTACGCCATGCCAACTGCTCTGATCGAAGCGGCGGGTGGCACAAATGTGATGGACGACTTCGAAAAAAGCTGGGGCACTGTGAATTGGGAAGCCGTGGTTGAAAAGAACCCAGAAGTCGTTGTGATTGTAAACTATGGCAAAGTGACTGCTGAACAAAAGCGCGAGTTCATGATGTCTAACCCAGCGTTTGCTGATATCGACGCGGTGAAAAATGATCGTTTCGTGGCGCTGGAGTATGTTGACGCGACCCCTGGCCCACGCAACATCGAGGCTGTTAAAACTCTTTCTCAAGCTTTCTGGGGTAACTGAAGATGACGACCGAGGCCATCAATGCGCCCTCCGTCGCAAAACGACAGATAAAAACACCCGTTCGGGTGGCGCTTTGGGCAATGGTGTTTTTGGCCTCGGTGACCTTTGCAATCGGGACCGGTGCTATTTCGATCCCGGTCGAAACTGTCTGGGGCGTCTTACTGAATAAGGTTTTTCCAGACACAGTCGAACAAACATGGTCGCGCGGCCGCGAGGCCATCATTTGGGATATTCGGTTCCCTCGCGTATTGCTTGCGATCATGGTCGGCAGCGGGGTGGCCATTGTGGGCGCTATGTTGCAGGCGGTCACGCGCAACCCATTGGCAGATCCGCACTTGCTTGGAATTTCTTCAGGTGGAGCTTTTGGTGCAATCCTTGCATTGCTGCACACAGGGCTTTTTATAGGGCTTCTGACCGTGCCTCTTTTGGCGTTTTGTGGAGCACTTATAGCTACATTGCTGATCTTGGCGGTTACCCGGTTCACACAATCCAGCGGTGCCGACCGATTGGTCCTGACAGGCGTAGCAATTTCATTCATCGTAATGGCGGCCGCCAATATCCTGATCTTTCTCGGCGACCCTGAAGCTACGCACACAGTGGTATTCTGGATGCTTGGCGGAGTGGGGCTCGCTCAGTGGGCCCACCTGGTGTACCCGCTTGCGATCCTCGCACCTTGTGCATGCTGGGCTTTCTGGAAGGCGCCTTTGCTTAACGCCATGACCATCGGTGATGAAACGGCCACAACTCTCGGCATCGCCGTCCCTCGGTTTCGTCTGCAGGCTTTCGTGATTGCCGCATTGGTAACCGGAGTGATGGTCGCCTTTTCGGGCATGATCGGGTTTGTTGGGTTGATGGTGCCCCATATAGCGCGTCGTTTTGTAGGCGGGGACTATCGTCGTGTCATACCTGTGTCCGGCCTTATCGGTGGTCTATTTATGATTTGGGCGGATATTGTTGCGCGTATGGTTGTCGCACCAGAAGATCTACCGATCGGTGTTGTAACCGGTCTTGTGGGGGGATGTTTCTTCTTGTGGCTAATCCGAGCGAAATCCCAATAAAACTAGGTACTAAAAACTAAAACGCTCGCGACCCAATCGGGGTGCGAGCGTTTTTGTGCGATGTCATAGAGATCAGAAATCGAGGTTTTCCACGCTCAGCGCGTTTTTCTGGATGAATTCACGACGCGGTTCCACCACATCCCCCATAAGCTTGGTGAAGAGATCATCAGCATCCGCCATGTCCTCGACTTTCACCTGCAGCAGTGTGCGGGCATCTGGATCCAGAGTGGTTTCCCACAGCTGATCTGGGTTCATTTCTCCGAGACCTTTGTAACGCTGCAAGGTCAGGCCGCGTTCGCCTTCAGCAAGGATCGCTGACAGCAAGTCCAGCGGGCCGTGGATGACCTGTGTGCGCTCTTTGCGGGATAGAGTCGCTGCCACGCCATAAACCTCTTGCAAACTTTGCGTAAAGCTGCCGGTTTTGCGGGCTTCACCGGAACGCAGCATTGGGCCGTCCAGTGTGCGAACTTCTTCGACACCGCGAAGGATACGCGCCAGTTTGATGCCGTGGTCCTGCGTGATGCGTCCTTGCCAACCGCGTTCGTATTCCAGTGCAATCAGGTTCAGGCGGGCCGCGACTTTGTCGGCAACACCTTGCAAGTCAGCTTCTACCGCGCCTGGCACGAAAGCCCCAGCGATGGCTGCCTGTTCCAGAATGTGACGCGGGTAATGGGTTGGGAAGGCGTCCAAAACACGTTTTAATTGACGTGCTTCGGTTACCACACGCGCGAGGTCGGCACCGACGATTTCTTCACCAGACCCCAGACGCAAAACGGCACCTTCCACGCCCTGATCGACAAGATAGTCATCCAGTGCGGCCTGATCCTTGAGGTATACCTCAGACTTACCGCGAGACACTTTGTAAAGCGGTGGCTGCGCAATGTAGAGGTGACCGCGTTCGATCAGCTCTGGCATCTGACGATAGAAGAACGTCAGAAGCAGCGTTCGAATGTGCGCACCGTCAACGTCTGCATCGGTCATGATGACGACCTTGTGGTAGCGCAGTTTATCGACGTTGAATTCATCGCGGCCAATACCAGTGCCAAGTGCCATGACGAGGTTGCCGATTTCCTGAGAGGACAGCATCCGGTCAAAACGCGCGCGCTCAACGTTCAGGATTTTACCACGCAGCGGTAGTACCGCCTGAGTACCCCGGTCACGACCCGTTTGAGCGGAACCGCCAGCTGAGTCACCCTCCACAAGGAAAACTTCGGTTTTGGATGGGTCTTTTTCAGAGCAATCCTTGAGCTTGCCAGCAAGGTAGTTCACATCCATCGCCGTTTTGCGGCGGGTCAACTCGCGCGCTTTACGAGCGGCTTCGCGCGCCATGGCGGCTTCGATGATCTTACCAACGATCATCTTGGCCTCATTTGGGTTCTCTTCGAACCATTCGGCCAGTTTTTCACCCATCAGGCTTTCGACAGCGGGGCGCACCTCGGAGGACACAAGTTTGTCTTTTGTCTGAGAGGAGAACTTCGGGTCAGGCACTTTCACGGAGAGCACGCAGGTCAGGCCTTCGCGTGCATCATCGCCAGTGAAGTTGATCTTTTCCTTCTTTGCGATTCCGCTTTCCTGAGCGTACTTCGTCAGGGTCCGTGTCAGAGCGCCGCGGAAGCCCGCAAGGTGGGTACCGCCATCGCGTTGCGGAATGTTGTTGGTGAAGGGCAGCACTGTCTCATGGTAGCTGTCGTTCCACCACATAGCGACTTCGACGCCGATCTCGTCTTTTTCGCCGTTCACATAGATCGGCGTGTCCATCATCGCTGTCTTATGGCGGTCAACGTATTTCACAAATTCCTTCACGCCGCCTTCGTAGAAAAGCTCGGTCTTCAGAGGCTCGGCTGGACGTTCATCTTCCAAGATGATGCGCACACCCGAGTTCAAGAAGGCCAGTTCGCGAAGACGTTTTTCGAGCGTATCAAAAGAATATTCGAGATTGGAGAACGTGTCTGTCGATGCGAGGAAACGCACTTCAGTACCGGTGTGATCGCCTGCGTCGCCAACGACTTTCAAATGCTCGGATGTTTCACCGCCTTCAAACCGTGCGAAGTGTTCTTTGCCATTGCGCCAGACCCGCAGTTCCAGCCAATCCGACAGCGCGTTCACAACGGAAACACCCACCCCGTGTAGGCCACCTGAGACCTTGTAAGAGTTACTGTCAAATTTACCGCCAGCGTGCAGCTGGGTCATGATGACTTCTGCCGCAGACACACCTTCCTCCGGGTGAATGTCGACGGGAATCCCGCGTCCATTGTCGCTCACGGAAACGGAACTGTCGGCGTGAATTTTGACCGTCACATAGTCCGCGTGTTTCGCTAGCGCCTCATCGATCCCGTTGTCGACAACCTCATAGACCATATGATGCAGGCCAGAGCCATCATCGGTATCCCCGATATACATGCCGGGACGTTTCCGGACGGCTTCCAAGCCTTTGAGAACTTTAATAGAATCCGCGCCATATTGCTCGGGGTTCTGCGCGTTGTCGCTCATGTGGTGAGGTCCCTTATTCTTTCAGGAATATATACCTTTTGCGACAGGGAATGTCACGCAAATGAGGTGAAAAACTGGGCGGAGACTTGCGCTTGAAATTGGAGTCACAGTGGGTGTCGCTGATGTTTGAATTTTGAGTATTTTCACAAAGAAGAAGATTACGAGGTAGCGCTATGAGAAATGCCGTTTTCTTCGGTGATTGTGAGGTATTGTCCGCGGTCGCCAAGCGCCTCAAAAAGGTTGTCTTCGGTACCGGTCATCCAGGCCTGAGCGCCTAAGGCACAAATCTCATCATAGAGCGCGGCCCGGCGGTTGGCATCGAGATGCGCTGCGACCTCATCTAAGAGCAAGATTGGCGGCGTTCCGATTTGTTCGGCAAGCGCACGAGCATTTGCAAGGATCAAGGAGATCAGCAGCGCTTTTTGCTCCCCGGTAGAGCAATCAGCCGCCGGAACGCCCTTGGCAATGTAGGCCCCATAGAGGTCGCTGCGATGCGGGCCAACTAGGGTGCGCCCGGCAATGATGTCACGTGAACGACTTTCAGCGAAGGCATCTTTGAAATCGTCCTCAGAGGAGGGAATGGCGCCCTCTGTTTGCTGGATTTCAAGCTCAGCAATTGGGAAGGCTGTCTGGGTCTGCTCTTGAGCTGCGGTGAGAGCTTTCACAGTGGCTGAGCGATTGGCGTGAATGCGCGCAGCGGCTTTGGCCATTTGGTCCTCTAGTGCGCGATACCAGTGTGCGTCGCGGACTTGCTCTTTCAGCAGTCGGTTGCGCTCTCGCATGGTCTTTTCATAGGTCAGCGAGGCCTCGGCGTGATCGGGAAAGAAGGAAAGTGATGTCCGATCAAGGAAGCGCCGCCGACCTTCCGCGCCTTCAATCCACAGCCGATCCATTGCAGGGATCAGCCAAATCACCCGGCAGAGCTCCCCCAAACGAGTCTGCGGCGCTGCCTTGTCGTTGATCTTGACCTGGCGAGCCGCGCCTTCGTCGGACCAGGTTTCGATCTCCTGTGTGCCAATAGTGGCTTCCAGGATGCCTTTGAGTTTCCAACCCAAAGCCTCTGGGCGCCGTGTCATGTCCTGAGCACTGGCGCGCCGGATGCCGCGCCCTGGCGAAAACAGCGAAACGGCCTCCAGGATGTTGGTTTTGCCCGCACCGTTTGGGCCATAAATTGCGATAGGTCGAATATCGCATTCTATTTCGCTGTGTTTATGACTGCGAAAATGACTGAGCGTGAGCTTGGTGAGCGCAAGAGTCATAAGGCCCCCGGCAATGCTGCGGAGGCCTTATCAGTATGAGGTATAATGGCGGCGCTACTCACACGCGCATCGGCATGACGACATAAACGGCAGTGGTGTCATTGCCTTCACGCATCAGGGTTGGGTCGCCTGCAGAGTTGAACATGAAGACTGCGTTTTCACGATCGACCTGGCTTGCAATTTCCAGCAAGTATTTAGCGTTAAATCCAATTTCCAGACGTTCATCGCCGTAGGCTACGGCCAGTTCTTCTTCTGCGGCTCCGGAATCAGGCGCATTTACAGACAGGATCAGGCGATCTTCGTCGAGGGCCAGTTTCACAGCGCGGGAGCGTTCAGAAGAAACGGTGGCAACACGGTCTACGGCCTGTGCAAATTCAGCAGCGTCGACTTCCAAGCGGCGGGTGTTGCCTGCTGGAATAACACGAGTGTAATCCGGGAAGGTGCCGTCGATGACCTTGGAGGTCAGCGTGATGTCAGGGGTCGCAAAGCGGACTTTGGTTTCAGAGACGGACACAGCGATGTCCATTTCATCGTCATCCAGCAACTTGCGCAGCTCGCCAACAGTTTTACGCGGCACGATTACACCTGGCATTTCGCTTGCGCCGTCTGGTAAATCAGAGTCGATCCGCGCGAGACGGTGGCCGTCGGTGGCCACGCAGCGAAGCACCTTACCACCGTCTGCGTCAGACACATGCATGTAGACGCCGTTTAAGTAGTAGCGTGTTTCTTCGGTGGAAATCGCGAATTTAGATTTGTCGAATAGGCGACGCAGCTGGGCTGCATTTGCGGTGAAATTGCAGGCGTACTCAGATGACGCCATGACTGGGAAGTCTTCTTTCGGCAAGGTCGCCAGAGAGAAGTTCGACCGGCCTGCTTCGACGGTCAAACGACCGGAGGTGCCATCGTCGGTCAATGTTACCAATGCGCCATCAGGCAGCTTGCGTACAATCTCATGCAGAGTGTTTGCGGAGACAGTGGTTGCACCAGCGCGCTCGACTTGTGCGGCGGCTTTGTCGACCACTTCAATGTCTGGGTCGGTGGCGCGGAACTGGACGGTGTTGCCTTCCGCTTCAATCAGAACGTTGGCGAGAATTGGAATGGTGTTGCGTCGTTCCACAACGGATTGCGCCTGAGATACTGCTTTCAGCAGGGTGCCACGTTCGATGCTGATTTTCATCTCTTATTCCTCCGACGTGCGGGCAAGTTCCCGGGCGACAACAGTAGCTGCTTCATCCCGTTCCTCAAGACCTTTTTGCCTTTTTCAGCGGTTATTTAGGGGGCGTCAAGCGCCAGACAGAAAAGCGGGCCTCAATGGGCCCGCTTCACATAGATTTTTTGCAAATCTGTTACGCTTCAAGCGCGCGGCGTAGCAGTTCCAGATCCTCGGCGATCTGTCCATCAGAGCTGCGCAGTTCTTCGATGCGACGTACACCGTGCATAACGGTCGTGTGGTCACGACCACCGAAGCGGCGACCGATTTCTGGCAGGCTGCGGCTGGTCAGTTGCTTGCAGAGGAACATGGCAACCTGACGCGGGCGCGCAAATGTACGAACGCGTTTTGGGCCGATCATGTCGCTCAAGCGAATGTTGTAGTGCTCGGCAACGCGACGCTGGATTTCTTCAACGCTGATCTTACGTTCAGAGGCACGCAACACATCAGACAGACAGTCTTGCGTCAGGTCCATTGTGATTTCGCGTCCCACGAGGGAAGCGAACGCAAAGAGACGAGTCAGGGCGCCTTCCAATACGCGGACGTTTGTCGAAATGCGATGCGCGAGGAATTCCAGAACACCATCAGCGATCTTCAGATCAGGGTACTGACCGCGATATTGCTCGACCTTGCTCTGAAGAATGCCAAGGCGCAGTTCGTAGTCGGTTGGATGCAGATCAACCACGAGGCCGCATTGCAGACGCGAACGGATGCGGTCTTCCATGTCTTTGATTTCACCAGGCGCGCGATCTGCGGAGATGATGATCTGCTTGTTCTGGTCCACCAAGGCGTTGAAAGTGTGGAAGAATTCTTCCTGTGTGGAGTCCTTGCCCGCGATGAACTGAACGTCATCCACCATCAGGACATCGACAGAACGGAACAGCTCTTTGAAGTCCATCATCTTGCGGTCACGCAATGCTTGAACGAAGCGGTACATGAATTGCTCCGCAGAGAGGTAAAGGACGTTCAGGTCAGGGCGCTGAGTTTGCAGCTCCCATGCGATGGCATGCATCAGGTGGGTTTTACCAAGGCCAACGCCACCATACAGGAACAGTGGGTTGAAGGACACGGGACCGCCTTCAGCGACACGGCGCGCGGCCGCGTTTGCAAGTTCGTTTGGCTTACCGACAACGAAGCTGTCGAAAGTGAAGCGAGTATCAAGCGGAGCGCCTGGCAGCTCATCTTTAGATTCGGTGCGCGCAGGAGACGTCGTCGTGGCTTTTGCTTTCGCCGCATGCGAGGGCGCAGTCAGTGCATTGGCGCCTGTGCGATTGGCTTTTGTACGGCCCACTTTGAAATGCACGCGTTGAACATCTTCACCAGCCTGAGAGAGCTGGTGGATGATCAGGTCACCAAAGTTTTGCGAAACATAGTTGCCAATGAAGTTCGTTGGCACTGTGAAAGTCGCCACCCCATCTGATAGTTCAGAGAGACGTAGCGGCTCAATCCAAGCTTTGTAGTTATTCTGCCCGACTGTGTTCAAAAGGTCTTGTTGAAGCGACCCCCATTGCTCCTGTGTCATCTGTCCCCGTTTCTGCGCCTTGCCTTGTAGGGGCACTGCCCCGTCTTTTGCCTTTCCCCGACCACAGTCGCATCGATTTTCGAGGCCCCAAAAGGCCAGAAACAAAGCTATCCCGTCGAGAAAAGTCCCCACTTTTCTCGTTTCTTCGTTCCAGCGCACCTATGTGCGATCAAAAAAATAGGCTTTGGCGTCTTGCGACTAAACTCTCAGTTCCAACGACGCGCATAAATGTCGGCGTCTCCTTTGAGTTGTAGTTGCAAGCGAATTTCCAGTTAAACTGTTAAACGCCGGCCCCCCGATGTGACGATGTGAATCGCATGTACTAAGCTAGCAATTTCGCCTGCGGCCCGGCAACTGATCTTCGAACTTGACTCGGAGATTCACCGAAAAGAATCTCTTTTTGACTTTTAATTAACCAACAAAAAAAGCGCCCCGGAAATCGGAGCGCTTTAATTTATTACCGTCTTATAACGACTTAGCTTAGTGCTTTTACACGAGCTGCCAGACGAGAAATTTTGCGGGACGCTGTGTTCTTGTGGAACACGCCTTTTGTGACGCCACGCATTACTTCTGGTTGAGCTGCTTTCAGAGCGTCTGCAGCTGCAGACTGATCGCCGGACTCGATCGCTTCTTCAACTTTGCGCAGGAATGTGCGGATGCGGGAACGGCGAGCTTTGTTAACTGCAAAGCGGCGTTCGTTCTGACGGGCGCGTTTTTTCGCCTGTGGTGAGTTTGCCATGAATCTCAGACCTTTATTTCATATTCGTTCAGTTGCGAGCGCGTGCATAAACACCAAACAGGTCTGCCCGGTTTCCCGGATCGATTCTTGCCTGAGCGGGCATCACGCGCATGTATGACGGGGGTCTATAATGGGTTTGATCGAGAATGTGAATAGCAAAATCTCAGGCAGAGTTTCTTGCCTATGCAGAGGTTTCGCCGCGGAGCAGCGTACCATGATCCAACCGAATCAAACTTACAACCTGTGTCATTTGGGAAACAAAAAAGCCGCCCTTACCGGGGCGGCCTTTCAAAAGATCTGATCGATTTACTTGTCGCGGAATTGCGCTTCGCGTTTCTCCTGGAAGGCGGCCATACCTTCTTTCTGGTCTTCAGTTGCGAAGAGCGAATGGAACAGTCGGCGCTCAAACAGGATGCCTTCTGCCATTGTCGTCTCATAGGCGCGGTTCACTGCCTCTTTAGCCGCCATGCTTGCGATAATGGATTTTTCAGCAATCTTTTGTGCCGCACCCAGAGCTTCGTCCATCAGCTTTTTGGCAAGCACGACTCGCGACACAAGGCCAGAGCGTTCCGCTTCCTCCGCATCCATGAAACGACCAGTCAGGTGCATATCCATGGATTTGGATTTGCCCACAAAACGCGTAAGGCGCTGCGTGCCACCAATACCTGCGATAACTCCGAGATTGATTTCTGGCTGTCCAAACTTGGCAGTGTCAGACGCAATGATGAAATCACACATCATTGCCAGTTCACATCCACCTCCTAGCGCGTAGCCTGAGACGGCTGCGATGATCGGCTTGCGTGTGTTGACCACCGCATCGCCTTCACCCGCGAAAAAGTTTGACAGATACATATCGACGAAGGATTTCTCGGACATCTCTTTGATGTCAGCGCCTGCAGCAAAGGCTTTCTCAGATCCGGTCAGAACAATGCAGCGAACCTTATCATTTTCATCTGCATCTTTGAGCGCAGTTGCAAGCTCACCAAGCAGTTGGGAGTTCAATGCGTTGAGCGCGTCAGGGCGGTTTAACTTGATCAGTGCTACGTGATCTTCAACTTCGACGATGATCGTCTCAAAAGCCATGAATCTGCTTTCTGTTGTTTCTGGTCAGGAACGATTCCTTACCATCTGAGGGGGGTGGATCAAGTTATCTTTGGCATTGCGGACAGTAGAAGGATGAGCGTCCAGACTGTGTGATTCGGGCGATTCTGCCGTTGCAATCAGGTGTGCGACAGGCCTCCGCCTCGCGTCCATAGACGTCGAAGGAATACTGAAAATATCCAAGTTCTCCATCGGCTTGGCGGAAATCTTTGAGGGATGAGCCACCGGCTGAGATAGCCTCTGTAAGTACCTCTCGAATAATCGGAACCAGGGTTCGGATTCGCGCTGCGGACAGTTTGTTTACGTGGCGTTTGGGAGAGATTTTCGCGCGGAAAAGTGCTTCACAAACGTAGATATTGCCCAATCCTGCAACAATTTTCTGATCCAGTAAGGCCGATTTGACAGGTGTTTTGCGTCCATTGAGCCTCTCTACCAGATAGTCTTCGTGGAAATCATTACCCAAGGGTTCGGGCCCGATCGAAGCCAAAAGTGGGTGCTCATTTGCAGTTGCCGTTTCCAGTAGATCCATAGCCCCAAACCGACGCGGATCGTTGAATGTGACGCGCGCACCATTGTCCATGTGAAAGACCACATGGTCATGTTTTTCCGGTGCGGGGTGGTCATTCAAAAACTGCCCAAGTGGATCGCCTGAAATCAACATGCGACCCGACATGCCCAAGTGGATCAGTAAAGTCTCATCCGTCGAAAGATCTGCAAGTATATATTTGGAGCGCCGTCTAAGCGATGTGACACGCGCCCTCGTCAGTCGCTCGGACATGCGTTCAGGAAAGGGCCAGCGCAAATCTGGCCTGTTCACATCAGCCTGTGCGATCACGGCGTTTTCCATGACTGGAACAAGACCACGTCGAACGGTTTCAACCTCAGGAAGCTCTGGCATTTACACTCCTCAAACTTAGGCTCTGACCGTGCTAACGGAAAACAATGCGTAGGGATAGCACCCTTAAAATCGCGACCGTTCTACGAGCCAAATCAGCGCATTGTATGGGGGCGCGCAGCCCTATATGTAATGCAGGACAATTTTCAGTGGCAGTGACATGACAAACACGGATCAAAACACCACGCATTTCGGTTTTGAAACAGTTCCGGAATCCGAAAAAGCGGGGCGCGTCCAAGGCGTGTTCAATTCTGTGGCCAGCAAATACGACATTATGAATGATGTCATGAGTATGGGCATTCACCGCGTCTGGAAAGACGCAATGATGGATTGGTTAGCACCGCGCCCGGGTCAGAGACTGCTCGATGTCGCAGGAGGCACGGGCGATATCTCCTTCCGCTTCCTGAAACGAGCGGGCAGCGGGCATTCCACTGTTTTGGATCTGACGGCTCCCATGTTGGAAGAAGGTCGCAAGCGCGCTGAAGCAGAACAAATGGCAGAGAGTCTGGATTGGGTGACTGGTGACGCCATGTCATTGCCTTTCTCTGACAATACATTCGATGTTTACACAATCAGCTTTGGCATTCGAAACGTTACGCGCCCTCAGGAAGCATTGAACGAAGCCTTCCGCGTGTTAAAGCCCGGTGGTCGTCTGATGGTGCTGGAATTCAGCCAACTCCCAAGCCCTGCGATGCAATGGGCGTATGACCGCTATTCCTTCAATGTGATCCCGGAAATGGGGAAGATCATCGCAGATGATCGCGACAGTTATCAATATCTGGTCGAATCGATCCGCAAGTTCCCGGATCAGGATACGTTCCTTGAAATGGTGAAAACCGCAGGTTTTGAGAACGCAAAGTATCGCAACCTGACGATGGGGATCGCAGCTCTGCATTCAGGCTGGAAAATCTAATATGCGCGGACCTCACAATATCTGGCGTCTGATCCGAACAGGCGCCACTTTGGAGCGCACGGGTGCCATGGGGGCGGTGCTTGAAGCTTTCAACGCGCCAAAGCCTCTGCGTGTTATCGCTCGGACCGTTGTTTGGCCGTTTCGCTGGATAGGCATCAAAGGCGATCAAACCCTGCCACCGGTTGTGCGCGCCTTGAATGCTTTGGGGCCGGCCTACATCAAATTCGGCCAGGTTCTTTCAACTCGCCCGGATGTTGTGGGCGGAGATCTCGCCAACCAACTTCGCGTTCTGCAGGACAAGTTGCCGCCTTTTTCGATTGAAGAAGCGAAGCGCGCGGTAGGTCTGGAGTTGGCGCAGCCAGCGGATGAGATTTTCTCAGAGTTCTCTGAACCTGTGGCCGCGGCATCTATCGCTCAGGTCCACAAGGCGCGCTTGGCCGATACAGGTCAGTTGGTCGCTGTGAAAGTCCTGCGTCCGGGAATCGAGCGCGCATTTCGCAAGGACGTGGATGCGTTCTATTTCATAGCCAGCTTTGCTGAGTTGTTCTTGCCCAGTTCTCGTCGACTGAAACCGACTGATGTTGTTGAGCACTTTGACGGCGTTGTCACAGGTGAACTCGACTTGCGTCTGGAAAGCGCCTCGGCCAGCGAGTTCGCGGCGAACACGGCCAATGATGCAGGTTTTCAGGTACCTACAATCCTTTGGCAGCATTCTGGTCGCCGAGTGATGACCATGGATTGGGCGGAAGGAGCCCGAATGGGTGACAATGGGGCACTGGATGCTGCGGGGCACAATCGTCACGCCCTCGGTAGCCGTGTCCTGCAGCTGTTTCTCAGCCACGCACTACGTGATGGATTTTTCCATGCCGATATGCACCAGGGGAACCTGAAGGTTGCCCCAAATGGGGACATCATTGCCTATGACTTTGGCATCATGGGCCATATCGATGAGTATACGCGCCGGGTGTATGCCGAGATATTGTTTGGATTTATCCAGCGCGATTATCAGCGTGTCGCCGAGGTTCATTTTGAAGCGGGCTATGTGCCTGCAGACCGAAATGTTGATGAATTTGCGCGGGCCTTACGCGCGGTGGGTGAGCCGATCTTTGGTATGGATGCCACCAAGATCTCGATGGGGCGTCTTCTCAACTACCTCTTTGAAGTGACCGAACGCTTTGGCATGGAGACGCGTACAGAGTTGATCTTGTTGCAACGCACCATGGTTGTAGTCGAGGGTGTGGCGCGTTCGCTTGATGAGACTATCAATATTTGGGATGTCGCTAAGCCAGTTGTTGGTGACTACATTAAACAATCCATTGGCCCTAAAGCCTTGGCCAATGATCTTTTGAAAACTGCCAAGGTGCTTTCACGCTTTGGTCCGCGTTTGCCGGGGTTGGTAGAAAACGCATTGATCGCACAGGTGTCACCGGTTGAGGTGAAACGCACCCGCATCTGGCCACTCATCGCGCTTGGCGTCGTCACCGGAGCTGTGGTCGCACTGGCGGGAGCTTGGGCTGGACTAGCATTCTTTTGAAGCCCAGGTACGCGAGCAGAGTATCGGCCATAATTTCTTGAAAAGTTCTTTAGGTGCCGAGCCGTAGAAATTTCGAGTGTCGCGCATAAAAAAGCCTCGGTGAAAACCGAGGCTTTTTCATTGTGTGATTGCATGGGCCTTAGTTGATCAGTCCTGCATGGCGCATCGCGGCGTCAATCTGGGCTTTAGTGCTGTCCAGAAGACCCGTCAGCGGGGAGCGAACCTCTTCGCCGCAAAGGCCGAGCTGAGACATCGCGTATTTCGCGCCAACCAATCCTGGTTCAACGAAGATCGCTTCGTGCAGTGGGAACAGGCGGTCTTGCAACTCCAGCGCTTTGGCGAAGTCGCCCTCCAGCGTCGCAGCTTGGAACTCTGCACAAAGACGAGGCGCAACATTCGCTGTCACAGAGATACAACCCTGACCGCCCTGTGCGTTAAACGCCAGTGCAGTGCCATCTTCGCCAGATAGCTGAACAAAGTCAGGACCACAGGTCATACGCTGTTGGTTTACGCGGTTGAGATCGCCAGTTGCGTCTTTCACACCGACAATGCGCGGCAGTTTCGCCAGCTCACCCATAGTTTCAGGCGTCATGTCGATCGCAGAGCGTCCTGGGATGTTGTAGATGATGATTGGAAGGTCGCAGCAATCATGCAGCGCTGTGAAATGCGCAACCAGACCACGCTGTGTGGGCTTATTATAGTAAGGTGTTACCACCAAACCCGCATCCGCACCTGCCTTCTCGGCGAACTGCATGAAGCGGATGGCTTCCAGCGTATTGTTGCTGCCTGCGCCTGCAATTACAGGAACGCGGCCCGCGGAAGCGCGTACAACTTCTTCGATCACCAACTCATGTTCTTCGTGTGTCAGCGTTGGGGATTCGCCGGTTGTTCCGACCGGAACAAAACCGTTTGTGCCTTCGCCGATGTGCCATTCGACCAGCTTCTTGAGCGTTTCAAGATCCAGCTCGCCGTTCTTGAACGGCGTGACGAGTGCGGGAAAAGACCCTTTAAACATGACACGCTCCTTTGTTTTGCGTAGCTGGGCGAAACGCCCGAGATAAAATCCGCGCGGACCCTAGCGGGATCATGCCGGTTTGCCAAGAATGTCATTGGCGGAACCGGCTGCGCGGACATATGTTTGGGTCATATCCTTTGTCAGCCGGGAAATTGCAAGCGTGATAAGAATTCTCTGGGCCCTTCTTCTGACGATCTTCATCGCTGATTCCGTTGCAGCCCAAGCTTTGTCTAAGGCCATGGATGCTGTCCGATCGAAAGATTGGGTGGAGGCTGAGCGCTTAGTCCGGGGGCAAGACCAAGCAGTTCGGGACGTTATCGAATGGCACCAATTGCGTGCGGGCGTTGGAACAGCGCGCGAAGCCATCACGTTTTTGGAACGCAATGAAGATTGGCCGGGACTTCCATATCTGCGTCGTCAGATGGAGTTCGCTTTTGAAGATGCCTCCCGCAATCAAATTGTCTCCTATTTTGCAGAGCAAGATCCAAGAACAGCGGAAGGTGCTTTGGCATATGCTCGTGCGTTAACCGCTGATGGTCAGCGAGGTGCCGCGGAGGCCAATGTTGTTCTAGCTTGGCGCACAATGTCGATGTCAGAGGCGTTGCAGCAGGAGTATCTCTCTGACTATAGCCGGGTGCTGAAAGATCATCACGAGGCACGTTTGGATTACGCGCTCTGGAAGGGCTGGAAAGAAAACGCGCAGAGAATGTACCCACTGGTGCCAGAAGGTTGGCGCCGCTTGGCAGCCGCGCGTCTAGCATTGCGGCAGGATCGAACTGGGGTTGATGCCTTGATCGAGGCCATTCCATCGCGATTTTCTGGTGATCCAGGGCTGGCTTTCGAGCGTTTCCAATGGCGCGCGCGCAAGGGGCGGAATGCGTCTGCAATCGAACTCTTGCTAGCACAGAGCAAAGCCGGCCAGCTGGGGGAGGCGCTGCCATGGGCTGGATGGCGACAATCCCTTGCCCGCAGCGAAATGCGAGCAGGGCGCCACCAACAAGCCTATGCTCTGGCCGCTAACCACGGATTGGTCGACGGCAGCAAATACGCAGATCTGGAATGGCTGTCCGGTTATATTGCACTGCGCTTTCTGAACCGCCCGCAAACAGCGCTCCAGCATTTCGTAGCCTTTGAGCAAGCCGTCGCCACGCCAATCTCTTGGGGCCGGGCTGGGTATTGGATTGGTCGAGCCTATGAGGCAATGGGAGACGCAGATGCGGCACAACGTGCCTACACAGGTGGTGGGCAATACCAGACGAGTTTCTATGGGTTGCTTGCGGCTGAAAAGGCAGGTGTGGCCATCAAACCTGAATTAGCGGGTGTTCGCGCGAGCGACTGGCGTGGAGCGCCCTACACGCGGACATCCGTACACCAAGCCGCCTTGGCGCTACTTAAGGCGGGTGAAGTGTCTTTGGCTGAACGCTTTTGGACCCACCTTGCTGAGACACAGGATCGGGGTACCATGGCGCAGATGGGCCAGATGGCGATTGATATGGGACAGCCGCATATTGCTGTGATGCTCGGCAAAAGGTTTATCCAATACGGTCAAACCATTCACGCGCCTTACTATGCCTTACACCCAATGGCCAAACGGCGTGACCTGTCGGTTCCAGCGGAAATGGCATTGTCGATTGCGCGACGTGAAAGTGAGTTTGATCCGGTTGTGGTTTCTGGCGCGAATGCGCAGGGATTGATGCAAATTCTGCCTGGTACTGCGAAGCAGGTCGCTGGTGCGCTTGGGCTCCCATACTCCAAGTCCCGCCTGCTTAGCGATCCAGATTACAACGTGACGCTTGGGACCGCTTATCTGGCGGGGCTGGCTGAAGAGTTCGACGGCAATGTGATCATGGTTGCTGCAGGCTATAATGCTGGCCCAAGTCGCCCGCGCCGTTGGATGGAACAACGCGGTGATCCGCGTCAGCGCGGTGGCATGGATATCGTTGATTGGATAGAGCACATCCCTTTCAACGAAACTCGAAATTACGTGATGCGCGTGGCTGAAAGTCTGCCGATTTATCGCGCAAGGCTTGGGAAAAATCCGCTGCCGGTTCCATTTAGCAAAGAACTGGTTGGGCGATCTCTTTTGGCGAACTAAGCGGCAAGCTGAAAGAGGATAAATAGGCCTGAAATCAGAAGTATCCTCAGAATCCAAGCTTTGAAATCAGATTCGCTGGTGCGTTGGAAGGCCCACACTCCGACGAGGCTGGCGATGATGGTTGCAGGGATCGCTACCGTAGCGAACAAAATCACATCGGTGGTTACGATACCAAAGGTCACCATGCTAACTGCGGACAGTAATAGGATTACCAGGTTGAAAGGCTGATATCTGGCTCGTTGTTCTGTTGCGGATAAACCTTGGAGTTGGCACCAAATAATGGGTATTGGGCCCGATAGGCCCGCCAATCCTCCGAGAATACCACCCGCAAACCCCGAGATTCGATCACCAATCCTGCTTCGAATGTCGACCGTTGCGGAAGAGGAGACACCGGTGAGCTGCCAGATCGCGTACCCAATTAACAAGATAGCAATGAAGCCTTTGATGAGGTCTGGAGACACGATGAAGAGTATCAAGGTTCCGAGCGGTGCACCAATTATTCCCCCGGAAATCAGTCGCCAGGCTTTCCCAAACGACAGATGACGCCTAAGGCGCACAAGCCCGGTTAGCTGTCCCGTCAAAGCGCTGATCACAACGAGCGGCGGCACCACTTCAAAGGGAAGAACTGCAAACCAGATGCCAGATGCGAACAATGCGGTTCCAAACCCCGCGAACCCGTTCACAAATCCTGCCAATAGAGCACCTGAGATTAAGCCGAGAAACTGCAATACTTCCAATATTAGTCTCGCGTTTCGTTCAAATTTCGCTCGCGCCAAAGAACGAAAATTCCGGCTCCGATTATAATTGCAGCGCCTATAGCGACGTTGGTTCTGAGCGTTTCGCTGAAGGCAAACATGCCAACGATCGCGGCAAATGGCATCTGCAAATAGGCAAAGGGCTGCACTGCGCTGGCTTCGGCCACATCATAGGTTTTGATCAACAACCAATGGCCCAATATGCCCATCAAACAAAGTAACAACAGCCAACCCAAGTCCTTGTTTGCGATGGGTTCCAGAAAGAACATTCCGATGACGGACATTATCACGGCGCCGATACAGCCGGTGTAAAAGAAGCTTGTTGTCGCGTCGTCTTTATCGGCCACATATCGGGTCATCACGCCATAAAGCGCAAACATTGTAGCACCCAGGATGGGCACCAAAGCCCATGGTGAGAACACACCGCTGCCTGGGCGGATAATGACCAGCACTCCGAGAAAACCGATCAATACAGCAGACCAACGCAACCAGCCGATTTTTTCTCCGAGCATAGGGCCTGACAAAGCAACGATAATAAGTGGATAACACACGAAGATCGCATGCGTTTCAGTCAGTCCAAGGATTGTAAACGCAGCGACGGTCACGCAGATTTCTAGAGCGACGATAACACTTCGAGCGATCTGCATTTTTGGGTAATGAGATCGCATTGCATGCCGAATTCCGCCATTTCGGTGCGCGAGAAAAATCGCAAACCCCGCAAAAAACCAGAAACGGATCATGACGGTCAAAACGACATTATATTCATCCGCAAGGTAACGAGAGACACCATCCTGCAGAGCAAACAACAGGGAAGTGAGTGACATTAGGATGAATCCAAGCTTGTTGTTAGGCTCCTTCATTTCACCGGCCTGTGCCCAACAGTCATGTGTCGCTTCCGGCCAAATCCGGGAATACGGGAAATTTCAAATCCAGCGGACTCGAGATAACGTCGTACGAAACCTGCCGCAGTATAGGTCGCGACCGACCCGCCAGCATTTGTGTGCATACCAACTCCAGACATTAGGTCAGCATCCCACAATTCAGGATTCTTTGCGGGCGAAAACCCGTCCAAAAACCAAGCGTCCGCAGTCCAATCCTGCTTAGCCAATGTCTCACGCGCGTCCCCCAAGATGACTTCGGCTTTGATACCTTCAAGCGTCGCCAGAGTTGGATCTTCAGCCCAAGCCGTGCACAGACGTTCGGCATACTCGCTCAATTCTGGGAAAGCGGTCAGGGCGCGCTTCATTTCCTCTGCGGACATTGGGAATGCCTCAAAACTTGTGAAGCGCAACGGGGTTGATTGGCCGGCAGCGTCCCAAGCTTGCCAGGCAGCCAGGAGATTTAAGCCGGTGCCAAACCCCAGCTCTGCAATGTGAAAGCCGGGTGCAAAGCGATTTGGCAGGTCGTTCCCAGCCAAAAAAACATGGCGGGTTTCGTTCAGCCCGTGATCCAGGCTGAAGTATGGGTCGTCAAACCGAGTTGAGACCGGAATTTTTTCATCTCGCCATTCGAGTTGTGCAGACTGGTCGCTCATGCCGCTTTGCCTTACAGATGCGTTTCAATTCGCCCGGCAGCCAGCATTGGGCAAAAACGAAAGGTTTGGCAATGGTGGATGTGACCGTCATGGGAGCAGGGGCCTTTGGGCTTTCAGTGGCCTGGGCCTGCGCGAAGCGGGGTGCCAAGGTTCGTGTGATTGATCCGGGCGGTGTGGCGGCTGGATCTTCCGGCGGTCTGGTTGGGGCGCTGGCACCACATACGCCTGAGAATTGGAATGACAAAAAGGCGTTTCAGTTTGAAAGCCTCATCATGGCCGAAGCCTTTTGGCAGGAAATTGAAGAATTCAGTGGCCTTAACAGCGGGTACGGCCGCACAGGCCGTTTGCAGCCATTAGCCGATGACCGCGCACTGGAGCTGGCGCGTAAGCGTGAAGATGGGGCCAAGGAATTATGGCAAGGATTGGCAACTTGGCGCGTGGTTGAGCGATCAGAATTTGTAGACTGGGCACCGCAATCACCAACTGGGAAGCTGATCTACGACACACTGACTGCACGCATGCATCCACGTCAGGCCTGCCAAGCATTGGCAGAGGCACTACGTCAAAAAGGGACCGAAATTGGTCGGGAGGGCACCACGCAAGGCAAGGTGGTTTGGGCCACGGGATGGCAAGGCCTCATGCAGTTATCTGAAAACATCGGTCGTACGGTCGGCAATGGCGTAAAGGGGCAGGCTGCCTTGTTCAAACTGGACCGCATTGGCAAGCCGCAACTTTTTGCCGACGCTTTGCACATCATTCCCCACGCAGACGGCACCGTTGCAGTCGGATCGACCAGCGAACGCGAATTTGAAGACCCATCTACAACCGACGAACAGCTTGATGATGTCATTGCCCGTGCGATCAAAGCCCTGCCAGAACTTGCAGATGCACCATTGCTAGAACGTTGGGCTGGTGTACGTCCGCGCGCGAAAAGCCGTGCCCCGATGCTTGGGGAACATCCCCTGCGCAAAGGGGAGTTCATTGCCAATGGAGGTTTTAAGATTGGCTTTGGCATGGCACCAAAAATCGGCGAATGCATGGCTGATCTGGTACTCGAAGATCGCGACACAATCCCCGAAGCATTCAAACCCGAAGCTTCGCTTTAAATCGGCAACCGCCTCGCCTTAGTTACTCTCGATTTCAGTCTTCAGAGCAGTCATCAGCCGAAGCACGGACGTCTCATAGCGTTCGGACTTCAGTTTGCCATCATCGTCAAATTCAGTCCCGGCACTTGCGATCGCCACTTCTGATTCCGCAATCAGCCGCACTTTGAAAGGTGTCATGCAACTGCGCAGCATGGTCTGAGCTCGGATGCCGCCCGCGCGACCTGCAGCTGCGCTCATCACGGCAACCGGTTTGCCAGCCCATGGGCTTGGTTTTGCGCGGCTGACCCAATCCAGAGCGTTCTTGAGAACACCGGTAATGCCAGAGTTGTATTCTGGGGTGGAGATAATCACCCCATCTGCCGCCTCAATTTGTGCAACCAAGGTTTGAACACTGTCAGGCAGCCCATCCCGGTCTTCGTCATCGCCGTTAAACAGCGGAATGTTCAAATCCGCCATTTCAAAACTCGCGGGTTCATAAAGCCTTGCGGCTTCACGTACTAATTTGGAATTCACCGATCCTGTTCGTAATGATCCTGAAATGCCGAGAAGTTTTGCCATGATCGTGTCCTGTTTGCCCTGTTGCCTCGCACCCTAACTCAACAGGTCGAGGAGGCAACGGCTGACACGCACATGGCCTGTGCGAGACCGGTATCTGCAAAAGAAAACCCGCCCAAATTGGGCGGGTTGCTCGTCTGCTTTTTTAGAAGTCTCAGGCTGCGTTTGGCAGGATGACGATTTCGACGCGCCGGTTCTGCGCGCGGCCTTCTGGTGTCAGGTTTGACGCAATAGGTTGATCCTCGCCTCGGCCAATGGCCTGAATACGGCCAAACGGCACACCGGACTCCAGCAATACGTCTGCGACCGCTTCGGCCCGCTGAACACTCAGGTCTTGGTTATAACCTGCGTCACCCACGTTGTCGGTGTGGCCGAGGATTTGAATGGTGGAGTTCGGATAGGCCATCAGGTTGCCCGCAATTGCTCGAAGGTCTCGCTGCAGGTCGGTGCGAACAAAGCTGCTGTCTGTCGCGAATAAGATGTCCTGTGGCAGAGTTACAATTAGGCGGTCGCCCGTATTGGTGATCTGCACATCATCGTTGTTCAGATCGCGACGCAGGTCCGCTTCCTGCTTATCCAGATCATCCCCGATAAGCGCGCCAACGCCTGCGCCAATCGCAGCACCACGCACAGCGCCACCCGCTTTGTTGTCAGAAACAATGGCGCCAAAAAGGCCGCCAACAGCCGCGCCAATGGCCGCGCCCTGCTTGGTGTTCGTGCGGTCGATTCCCGCGTAATTTGGGTCAGTACAGGCGCTCAGCGCGAGTGTTGCGCCGAGGGTCAGGCCAATGGCCAATTTTGCTCGAGTCATAGGTGCCTCATTCAATCAGGTCCGTTCGGCGGACGTTTATGCTCGAAAGAAACACTGCGCCCGCTAGGCTCAACCAGCAAGGGGAAATGCGCAAGGTTATGCCCAAATTTGATGTGATCGGCGGGGAATGGCCGCTAGACAGCCTCTGTAACCTCGTTTCTGGCACTTTCGTAAGCCAGCATCGCGCGTTTGACCGGCAGACCCCAATGATACCCTCCAAGCCCGCCTGTCTTTCTCAACGCGCGGTGGCATGGGATAACCCAGCTGATCGGGTTGCGCCCGATGGCGCTTGCCACAGCTCTGACAGCCTTTGGACTTCCGATCGTCTCTGCAATTTCCGAATAGGTGCTGACCTGCCCTTCGGGAATAGACACCAGCGCTTCCCAGACTTTGATCTGTAATGCGCTGCCCATCAGGAAAACAGGCGTCTGACTAAGCGTTTCGGGACCTCCAAAGGCGGCGGCCGCGAGTGGGCGAATAGACATGGGATCTTCGATGAAGCGTGCTTTTGGCCAGCGCGACAGCATATCTGACATTGCGGCTTCGCTGCCCGTTTCAGCAGCAAAGGCAATGCCGCAAATCCCCTTGGTGGTGGCCATAACCAAAGCTTCGCCAAATGGGCTTTCACACCAGCCCCAGAAAACCTCTAGACCTTCACCGCCGCGCGCGTATTCACCGGGGCTCATGGCCTCCCAACGTTGAAAGAGATCGTGCAGGCGTCCGGTGCCGGACAAGCCCACTGACTGGGCGGTTTCCAATGTGGTGAAGTGTTCATTGAGCAGGGCCTTGGCGTGGCCAAGCGTAAGATATTGCTGCAGTTTCTTAGGTGAGACCCCGGCCCATTTGGAAAACAGTCTTTGAAAATGTGCAGGACTCATCCCCATGGCCGAGCTTAAGTCGTCCAATGACATGTTCTGCCCGCCCTCATCGATCAACTCGATCGCGCGGCGGATCACCCCGTAATGATAGCTCTGTTCCATGTCAGTCATGATGATCTCCTTGGCTCCAATTTAGGGTCAGAGCGCATCACAATCGACCCGAATGCTGCGGTTTTGGGCACTGAACGTTGAAATTCAACGGTAGTCAATCTAAGCCCTTTGGGCGCAACGAGGCGGGACACAAATGGCCAAGCAGCTAGATTATCATACGATCCGAGAGATTTTCACGCGGTTCCGCGAGGACGCACCAGAGCCCAAAGGTGAATTGGATCACGTGAACGCCTATACGTTGGTGGTGGCTGTGGCGCTGTCCGCACAAGCGACAGACAAGGGCGTGAACCGTGCAACGGCGGAACTGTTCAAAGTTGCTGATACGCCGCAGAAGATGCTCGACCTTGGGGAAGAGGCTCTGATTGATCACATTAAGACGATTGGTCTCTATCGCAACAAGGCCAAGAACGTGATGAAGCTTTCAAAGATCCTCGTCGAAGACTACGGCGGCGAGGTTCCGAATTCTCGTGCGGCCTTGGAAAGCCTTCCGGGTGTAGGGCGCAAAACGGCGAATGTGGTGTTGAACATGTGGTGGCGGCACCCGGCGCAGGCTGTGGACACGCATATCTACCGGTTTGGCAATCGGTCGGGTGTATGTCCGGGAAAAGATGTTGTGGCCGTCGAACGTGCGATTGAAGATCACATTCCCGCCGATTTCCAATTGCATGCGCATCACTGGATGATATTGCACGGCCGGTACACCTGTAAGGCACGAAAACCCCTTTGCGGCACTTGTTTGATCCGCGATCTCTGCATGTTTGAGGAAAAGAACCTATGAGTAAGTATCAGGTTGTCGGCATCGGCAACGCCATCGTGGATGTAATCAGTCAATCTGACGATAGCTTCCTGGACCTGATGGGCATCCAGAAGGGGATCATGCAGCTCGTTGAAAAAGAGCGCGGTGAACTCCTCTACGGCGCGATGACAAATCGCGTTCAGGCTCCGGGTGGTTCAGTTGCAAACACGCTCGCAGGTCTTGGTAATCTCGGATTGACCACCGCTTTCATCGGTCGTGTTAATGATGACGCGTTGGGCAAGTTCTATGCTCAGGAAATGGTCGCAGGGGGCACGGATTTCCCGAACGCGCCGGTTGCGGGCGGTGAGTTGCCAACATCTCGCTCCATGATTTTTGTATCACCAGATGGTGAGCGTTCGATGAACACCTACTTAGGTATATCGTCCGAGGTTGGACCAGAGGATGTGGCCGACGATGTCGCTGGCCAGGCGCTGATCCTGTTCCTTGAAGGCTACCTCTATGACAAACCTAAAGGCAAAGAGGCCTTCGAACGTGCTGCGGCTCTGTGTAAAGCGGGGGGCGGTAAAGCGGGCATCTCTTTGTCTGACCCATTCTGTGTGGATCGTCACCGCACTGACTTCCGTCGGTTGGTACGCGAACTCGACTATGTGATCGGGAATGAACATGAGTGGAAATCGCTTTATGAAACCGATGATCTGGGCTTTGCGCTGGAAACCGCGGCATCGGAGTCCGGTTTAATTGTGTGCACCCGCTCAGGTCACGATGTGGTCCTAGTTCAAGGCGACGAGCGCGCCACAGTTCCCGTGAACGAAATAGTGCCTGTTGATGCGACGGGTGCCGGGGATCAGTTCGCGGCTGGCTTCCTTTACGGCTACGCAACTGGTCAAACGCTGGAGGTATCCGGGCGCATGGGCTGCATTGCAGCAGCAGAGGTCATCAGTCATTTCGGTGCCCGCCCGGAAACCGACCTTAAAGCGCTCTTTCGTAAAGAGGGGCTTCTCTGACCGCAGTGGTAAAAGGAGAACTTTGTTTTAAGTATTTGAACCAAAAAAGAAGCACAAAGTGCGCTCTTTTCAGGCCGGTCGAGCTGATGCCGATGCTTACCTGAAAAGAGCGTCTTCTCTTTGGACGGTCATCGGCTCCTCAGCCTGTGCCGCAGGCCTCAAATAGCAAAACAAGCTTAACAAACCCTTTTTCTTTTTGGCAGAAATACCTGGGGTGAGGCCGAAGGCCGAAGGGCAGCTCCCCCTTAGTCTCCGAGTTTTGCGTGAATCTCATCCAGATCTATCTCGCCAATCGGCAGCTTATTACCGGGATTGTCAGCATCGTATTTAAACAGCTCAAAGTCGCGTTTGTAGATCTCATAAACCAAGTGCATCGACAGATCGTCGAAGTAGTCTTCGATCGGATGCGCGCGTTTTGGGCCATGGCCTTCTGATTCATTGAACCGTGGCACGTCAGCCAAATCGATGGCATGGGGCATCTCAATATTGTCGAGAACGCTTTGCATGCCTTCGTTAAATTGTTCGGTCCAGAAAATTTTGTTGTATCGACCACCATTCACAATGAAAGTGGAGACATGTCCGGAACTTGCGGACCAGTGAATGTCCGGATCCATTGGGCGCCGCCAGCGGATGGTGTCGCGCGCAAATAGCAAAAAGCGACGGAAGCTTTTGATCTGGTCAAATTCCTCTTTACCATCGTCGCCGCCAACTTCGATGCCGTACTTCTGAATGAGCATCGGCACCAGATTTCCGCGATAGCGTCTTCCGTTGCGTTGAATGCCGCAGATTTTGTCGAAAAAGGAACTTAGAATGCGAGAATACGGGTTTCGTACACAGGTGAACGCATAGGTTTCACCGCCGTGGACTACGTCACTGATCGAATTCTTGCTGCCGTCATGGGCCCACTTGTGCAGACCTTCCTTCGCATCATGAATATCGCCATCAAAATATTCGCCGTGATCGGTGTAATACATGATCTGGCCGATCGTCGAGCACGCGCATTTTGGAACGACGCGATAAACGACGCTCTGACTTTCTGTCATCCAGGTGCCCGGGAATCCCATATTCTATGCCTCCGGTTATCGGCAGCTTAAATTCTTCAAGCCACACACTTATTTAATCTTTAAAAAACCAAATTATCGCGGTTTATTCAATCTATGTTCACCTGTAATAGGTAAACAATCGGGTTAAAGTAGGGTTACAGTTTCCGCAATGGCAAAGATCGCATTTATCCTTCTCTGCCATAAAGATCCCGAAGCGATTATCCAGCAAGCGCAACGCTTGACGGCCACTGGCGATTGCATGGCGATCCACTTCGATGCCAGCGCCAAACCCGAATATTTTCAGCAAATTCAAGAGGCTCTGGGCGATAATCCTAATGTGACTTTCGCCACCAAACGCATCAAATGTGGTTGGGGAGAGTGGTCTTTAGTGCAGGCGACGCTTTATGCCATCGAGGCTGCGTTGCGTGATTTTCCGCGTGCGACGCATTTTTACATGCTCTCAGGCGATTGCATGGCGATTAAGACTTCGGAATTCGTGCACGACTATCTGGATGATCACGATTGCGACTTCATCGAGAGTTTTGATTTCTTCGAAAGCGACTGGATCAAGACCGGCATGAAAGCCGAGAGGCTGATCTATCGTCACTTCTTCAATGAACGTGTGAACAAGAAACTGTTCTACGCTTCGTTTAATTTGCAAAAGCGGCTTGGATTATCGCGCTCCATTCCAAATGACATCCAAGTTCAGATTGGCAGCCAATGGTGGTGTCTGCGGCGACCAACGATGGAAGCCGTTATGGAGATGGTCAAATCGCGTCGTGATGTTGTTCGGTTTTTCAAAACTACCTGGATCCCGGATGAAACATTCTTTCAAACCATCGTCCGCCACCTGATCCCGGGTGATGAGATCAACTCCCGCACGCTTACATTTCTGATGTTTACCGACTATGGGATGCCGTTGGTTTTTTATAATGACCACTATGACCTGCTTCTGAATCAGGATTACCTCTTCGCCCGTAAGATCAGCCCGGAAGCAGTCGAGCTAAAAGAACGGCTTGGGAAACTCTACGCCGCAGAGGGTGTAGAATTTAAGATATCAGGCGAGGGCCCGAGCCTTTTCAAATTTGTAACGGGTCGTGGTCGCGTTGGACGTCGCTTTGCAAATCGGTTCTGGGAGACAGAAGCGACGCTGGGTCGCGAGCGTGAACTCATGATCTTGGTCTGTAAGAAATGGCATGTGGCTAAGCGGCTGCTTGCGAAGATCAAACAAGAAACCAATATACCAGCTATTGACTATCTCTTTCAGGAAGAAGACACGGATCTGCCTGATCTGGGTGGAATTCAATCCACCATCGAAAAGCGAACACGTCACCGGCGCGCACTGATCCGAATGTTATTTGATTACTTCCAGACAAATCGGATGATCATTTGTATGGATCCCGGTTCACTGGACCTTTTGCATGATTTCTACAGTGATCGATCTACGACACGGGCGCTGGAGGTTCAGTGCAGTTATTCTGAAGAATATCTGAAGGGGCATGCAAGTAGAATTGGGTTGGCTGGGGAGCAAACGCCTCAGGAAACATTCAATCGCATCTTACCTACAATCAAACGTGATATTGAAGACGAAAGCGACGCTATTCGCGACGCAGACTTTGAAAATTACGAGCGCATTCGTGAGGTTGATGAGATCGGCGACTTCCTGAAACCGGTCATGAATTTCCTCACAGTCAGCGAAGACAAGGCGCGGGAAATTGCAACAACGCCGCATCTATTTGCGGACTAGGACACGACCCTTGCTCCGTTGAAGGCTTTCACGCATATTCCGCGATATGACAAAGCCGACGAGGGGACACAGCCATGTCAATTGATGCACCTGAGACAAAGATCGTCGACAACTATCGCATTTCCTGCGATGGCGGTGAGGGCGCGTTGGGGCACCCACGCGTTTGGCTGAGTATCCCGCGAGACACTGGCGTTGTGGAATGCGGATATTGTGACTGCAAATACATCCACAAAGACTTTGTCAAAGAGGACGCGGCTTAAACACTAGAGGCGTCTCTTTGCGCGCTTACTCTAGATAAAGGTCTTGGCTTCGTGACGATCGGGTGTGTCCAAATGCGGCACAGCGTTGAATTGAGTGATATGTCGGCGTCCTGCGATAGGTTGCCAAGTATGCACCGACGTATTGAGCGTTGCCAAACAAGTTTGCGTCCAGGATTGAAGATCAAAACCGAGGCTGTGTCGGATTGCGGTGCTGATGAAGCCCCCTGACGTGACGATCAAGGCAGGCCCGTCACCAGCTGCAATGTGATCCATAACTTCAGTGACGCGATTGAAGAAAGAAGCATAAGATTCGCTGACATCCTCCAAAATATTGCTTTCCCATTTTTCGAGTAGTTCACACAGCAGAACTGCAAACTCTTCCTGAGTTTGCGGGTTCACCGCACCAAACTGGCGCTCGTAGGCCGCTCGTAGCGAATAATACGGGAATTCATTCAAGCGGGCATCTTCGACCACTTCGCCAAATCGCGCTGCTCCGAGGCTTTCCGCTGTCTGTAAGTGGCGTTTGAGAGTGCCGCTGTAAACTCTTGCAAACTCTTGACCTGCTTGGATAAAATGCTCACCCAGCCACCTTGCCTGCTGATGGCCGAGTTCTGAAAGTTGGTCATAGCCCGCTTCATCCGTGGCATGGGTATTAGCCTGTCCGTGGCGGATTAGGGTCATATGGGTCATATCGCGCTCCTATTGAGTTTTCAGTATTCGCCTCGGCGCGTATCGAAAAGGGGAAATTTGTGGTCGGATAATTTTGTCCGCGATCGGAAATTTGTGACACTGAATTGGGGCTGCTTGGCGCGAAATGCGCTTTTGGCGTCGCGAAAGAAACCTTTGCGTCAATGCGGGATGCGGTAGATTGAAGGTCAACGATGGAGTCTTCGATGTCCGAGCAAGTCACATTCACTCTGGATGGCCAGCAAGTGACCGCCGAAAAAGGCGAAACAATTTGGGAAGTTGCCAATGGTCGGGTGCTGGTGATTCCGCACCTCTGCCACAAACCAGCACCAGGGTATCGCCCAGACGGCAATTGCCGCGCCTGTATGGTTGAAATTGAAGGCGAACGCACTTTGGCAGCCTCCTGTATTCGCGAACCATCCGAAGGCATGGTTGTGACAACCAACTCTGCCCGCGCTGAAACCGCTCGCAAGATGGTGGTCGAGATGCTCGTGACCGACCAGCCAGAACGTGAAGAAGCACACGACAAATCCAGCCACCTTTGGGATATGGCGGATTTGAACGGCGTGTCTGAAAGCCGTTTCCCCAAAATGGAAGAAGGCCGCATACCGCTCCTTGACGACAGCCACGTTGCGATGAAAGTCAATCTGGACGCCTGTATTTCCTGCAGCCTTTGCGTTCAGGCCTGCCGTGAAGTTCAGGTGAACGACGTGATCGGAATGGCTGGCCGTGGCCATGACGCCTATCCAACCTTTGACATCGCTGATCCAATGGGTGCCTCCACCTGTGTGGCTTGCGGCGAATGTGTTCAGGCCTGCCCAACCGGCGCTTTGATGCCAGCGGCTGTGGTTGATGAAAACCAAGTCGGCGATAGCGCTGATTTTGACAGCGAAACCGAAAGCGTCTGCCCGTTCTGTGGCGTTGGCTGCAAAGTCAGCCTGAAGGTCAAAGACGGCAAGGTGAAATACGTAGAGGGCATCAACGGTCCAGCAAACGAAGGCCGCCTGTGTGTTAAAGGTCGCTTTGGCTTTGACTACATTCACCACCCGCACCGTCTGACCAAACCTCTGATCCGCCGCGATGATGCGCCAGCCAAAGGCCTGAACGTCGATCCGGGTGATCTGTCTACGCACTTCCGTGAAGCGACTTGGGAAGAGGCATTGGATCTGGCCGGCAAACGGCTCGTTGAGCTGCGCGATCAGGATCCGAAATCCGTTGCGGGCTTTGGTTCTGCGAAATGCACCAACGAAGAGGCCTACCTTTTCCAAAAGTTCATCCGTCAGGGGTTCAAACACAACAACGTCGACCACTGTACACGGCTGTGCCATGCTTCATCTGTCTCTGCGCTGATCGAAAACGTTGGGTCTGGTGCTGTTACAGCAACCTTCAACGAGATCGAAAACGCGGATGTGGCGATCATCATCGGTGCGAACCCAATTGAAAACCACCCGGTTGCGGCGACCTATTTCAAACAGTTCACCAAACGTGGCGGAAAGCTGATCGTCATGGACCCACGTGGCGTGGGCATGCGTCGCTTCGCGGCTGAAATGCTGCAATTCCGTCCGGGTGCTGACGTCTCGCTGCTGAACGCGATCATGAACGTGATCGTCGAAGAAGAGCTTTATGACAGCCAGTATATCCATCGCTGGACTGAAAACTGGGAAGCTGAAAAGGAACACCTGAAGGCCTTCAGTCCTGAAAAGATGACCGAAATCTGCGGCATCGAACCTGATCAAATTCGCCGAGTGGCGCGCATGTTTGCAAAAGCAAACGCTGGTCTGATCTTCTGGGGTATGGGTGTGTCTCAGCACATCCACGGGACGGACAACTCGCGCTGCCTGATCTCGTTGGCGCTTATGACCGGCAACGTGGGTAAACCGGGCGCGGGTCTGCATCCGCTGCGTGGCCAGAACAACGTTCAAGGTGCGTCTGATGCAGGCCTGATCCCAATGTTCCTGCCTGACTATCAGACAGTTACGAGTGATGATGTACGTAAGAGCTTCACTGATGTCTGGGGCGGTGGTGATTTTTCAGACGAGAAAGGTCTGACCGTCACCGAAATCGTGGACCAAGCCTACGCCGGCAATATCAAAGGCATGTATATTCAGGGTGAAAACCCGGCAATGTCAGACCCTGATGTTGATCACGCTCGCGACGCTTTTGCAAAGCTTGAGTTTATGGTTGTGCAAGACATCTTCCTGACCGAAACCGCAAACTTTGCAGACATCATTTTGCCAGCCTCTGCGCTTTATGAAAAGAACGGCACTGTCAGTAACACCAACCGTCAGGTTCAGCGTGTGCGTCCCGCGGTTGCCCCTCCGGGTGAGGCGCGTGAGGACTGGTCGATCACCGTTGATCTGGCAAAACGCATTGGCCTGCCTTGGGACTACAAGGACGTTTCCGAAGTCTTTGCCGAGATGAAGCTCAATATGAAGAGCCTCGACAATATCACCTGGGATCGTCTGAAGACTGAAACAGTGACTTATCCGTCGCTCAATGAGACCGATCCGGGTCAGCCAATTGTGTTTGGTGATGGCTTCCCACGTCCAGATGGCCGCGCGCGCTTTACACCTGCGTCTGTCATCCCACCGGATGAGGCACCGGATGCCGAATACCCGATGATCATGACCACTGGCCGCCAGCTGGAGCATTGGCACACTGGGTCGATGACCCGTCGTTCCATGGTGCTGGACAGTGTCGAGCCAGAGGCTAACTGCTCGCTGAACCCGCGTACGCTTAAGATGATGGGTATCGAACCCGGTGACATGATCCGTCTGACCACACGCCGTGGATCGATTGAGATCATGGCACGTGCGGACCGCGCGATTGCGCAGGATATGGTCTTTGTACCCTTTGCTTATGTGGAAGCTGCGGCAAACGTGCTCACCAACTCTGCCATCGATCCTTATGGTAAGATCCCAGAGTTCAAATTCTCTGCCGTACGCGTTGAGAAAATCGAAGCGCAGGTGGCCGCCGAATAGTCGGCTACCTTCTTCTTTTTGTCAAAAATACTTCCGCCGGAGGCATCTGAGATGTCCTCCTGCGGTGAGGCTTATATGACGGCCAAAGCCCGGTCCAATCGCGCATATCCACGGCGTTGCGCGCGTCGACGGCGTCGATCAGCCTCTAAGGATGCTTCTCGGAGATTGGTAAATGTCGCTCGGGTTTCGCGCGCCTTACCACCGGCGATGCCCCATTCAGACATGACAGCGATATTGTCGAAGAGGTCGTATGCGATTTCGACCCTATAAAACCTAGGTCGGCGCGCCTTGCGCTGGCGATAAAGCAAACAAATGGCCATGTGTCGCCTGTAACCCCCTTTTAACCCCACCCCATAGCTACCGCGCCCGAATCGTCGAATCAAGAGTCCGCGATGCCAGGGCTCGTACAAAGAACTGTCGGGAGCGATTGGGAAGCCGCTTATTTGTAGGGCGAATCCCTTGATGTGAGGGGCATCGTACTTAGGTAATAAAAAATTTTCGCAGGCGCCAAACGAGACCTGCTTATGTGCTTGGAGAAGCCTATGTCAGCGCATTGGGACGATTTGAAAACAGTGATGCATTTGGTGCGAGGCGGGTCGTTGGCCAATGCAGCAGATGCCTTAGGGGTGTCGTACACAACCGTGGCCCGACGCGTGAAGCGGGCCGAAGATGATCTTGGTATTCAGCTCTTTGACCGGCTAGCGGATGGCTATCAGGCAACCGAAGCCGGGGAGACCGTAGCGCGCAAGGCTGCGGCCATGGAAACCGAAGAGATGGATTTGCTGCGCAATCTTATTGGGTCCGAACAGGTTGTTTCGGGCACCCTCACGATCACCGCGCCGCAGCTTCTTTGCTCCACACACCTCATTCCAGTTTTTAAGGAATTTTCTGAGAAATACCCCGAGGTTGAACTGCATGTGCGTTCTGACAGCGCTTTGCTCGATCTCAATCGGCGCGAGGCAGACTTAGCAATTCGCGTGAGCGACGCACCAGGGGATAGCCTGACCGGTCGCGTGCTTAGCCGTCAGGAAAGCCTGGCCTTTGGCAATGCGGAGTGGGCGGAACGACTAGCGACGAACGTGAATGAGCCGGTGCCCTGGATTATCCCTGAACGTATTCCGCCGGCATTTAAGAAATACATTCCAGAAATTCCCAACGAAAATATTGTTCTACGTTCCGATGATATGGTGACCATGATTGAAGCTGCGCGCGCTGGGATGGGGGTGGTCATGTTACCAACGTTTCTGGGACGGAGTAGGCCCGATCTCCACGAATTGCAGATTTGCGATCCCATGACATTTCCAGAAATTTGGGCGGTCGCGCATCGAGATATCTGGCGTTCCGCACGTGTAGCAGCGTTTCGCGAGATTTTGATCCCTCATTTTAAAAAGCACGCCCATCTCTTCGTGGCATAATTCGGAAAAACAAAGCCCCCGCATGCGATGCGCAGCGGGGGAGTGGGAGTGACTTTCCCCGGAACGTTACTGAGGCAGACGGACCGAGATTTCCGATCTTGGAAGAGGAAATGAGTCTGAGATCTCCGATACCCTCAATCTACAACAATACCGGGTGAATTTCTAGATGTAGTGGGTTTCAGGTTGAAATACGCCGCATATTGGGCAGATATCCGCCGTTACTGCCAGCTGACATCTCCAAGAAAGATGTAGCCAGCCCCGTAGATGGTCTTGATCAATTGCGGATTCTTGGGGTCTTCTCCCAACTTTGAACGTAGCCGAGAGATACGAACATCCATCGCACGGTCAAAGCTTTCCCCGGCAACCCCGCCTAAGGTTTCTTGCATTTGTGATCGGCTGATCAGACGCTTCGGGCTGTCTAGGAAAAGCCGCAAGACTTCCGCTTCTGCGTGGCTAAATGGGGTCTTCTCGCCCTTGTTATCTTCCAGAAAATACCCATCAAAATTCGCGACCCAACCGTTGAACGTCGCAATATTTGAATGGCTCGGCGCAGCAGCGCGATCTTTGCGTAAATGAGCACGAACACGTGCGACAACCTCGGCTGGATCGAAAGGTTTGATGATGTAGTCATCAGCCCCAAGTTCCAAGCCAGTCACTCGATCCTGTACCTGAGCGCGGCCAGAGATGATGATCACAACCGCGCCTTGCTCAAGCGCTAGTCTGTGGACCAATGTTAGCCCGTCTTTATCTGGCAGACTTAGATCAACTAAGCACACCTCAGGGGCTGATTTGCGGAGGCTTGCTTCAAACTCTGTTGCGCGCGCGAAACTCATTGTTCGAAAGCCCGCCTCCTCCAGAGCTTCGGACAATATTTGGCGGATCTCTGGTTCGTCATCCAAGATTGAAACAAGCGGTTTGATCATGCGTCGTCCTCGGGTGTCAGAAACCGCAGTAGTGCGTCAGACGTGAATGGTTTGCGGATGACTGGAGCGCGTGCGGCACCTTCCAGATACAGTGGATGGCTCTGAGCGAAGCTCGTCATCAAATAGATGGGTAGTTCATGGTGTTTAACTTTCTCCACCAGATCAACTCCGGTGGCGTTACCTTCGACCTTTATATCAGACAGAATCATAGAAATGCCCGGCACATGGTCCAGCAACATTAGTGCTTCCTCGACGCTTGTTGCCTCGATCACCATATAGCTTTGTGCAATCAGCATATCGCGAATTTGCCCTCGCAATTCCGGATCATCCTCAACTAACAAAGTCAGTCCAGGTGTGTGATCTCCACGAATGCGGCGCAGTGGCAATCGTAACATGACCCGCGCTCCGCCTTCTGGCGCGTTGGCAATTCGGACCTCGCCGCCAACCATCTTCGTCATGTCATAGACCATGGGAAGGCCAAGGCCTGAGCCTTCGCTGCCTTTCGTGGTGAAGAATGGATCAAGCGCCTTTGTTAGCGCTTCTTCAGAAAATCCTTCGCCTGTATCCGTCACCGATATTTGCAGCCAAGTATCCTTGATGATTTCGCCGTGGATACAGATTTGCCCTGCTCCCTTGCAGGCGTCGCGTGCGTTCAGGATCAAATTCAAAAGACTGTCCTGCAGCATCCCAGGATCGAGCAAAATTTGTTCATCTGGGATTTCATTAATCAGCTCCAGCTCAATCGAACGCGACAGGCTTGGCCTAGCGAGTGTCTGAATGTCTGAAAGCAGCTTGCCCACAATTGAGGCCTTCATCTGCGGTGCGCGCTGGCTGGTCATGTCCGCAAGCCGGTTTAGCAGCTTGCCCCCGCGACGCGCGGCCTTAAGCGTTCCGTCGATTAGTTCTTTGGCTTCATCAGGCAGCTTCATCTTTTCCATCTTGCCCTGCATGCCAAGGATAATGGTCAAGAGATTGGAAAAATCATGCGCCAGCCCGCTTGTCATTTGAGCTGCAATTTCTCTTCGACGAGTCTGCTGCAGGGCTGCGCGTGTTTGAGTCTCTTCCGTGACATCCATTGAAAGGATGTAAGCTCCGCGATGCTCGTCATCTTCGCTATCAGGCGTCAGTGCTAGGCGGATGCGACGCGTGCTCATCGGATCATTGAACTCGAACACCTGTGGTGATCCATCGAGTGCTGCCGCTAAGTGAGTTGAGATGATTTCATAGGTTTCTATACCCAGAGTATCGCCGATATGGGCTCCTACAATGTTGCTAGGTCGCCCTGGCATCACCGCAGAAAGGCGGCGATTGGAGTATGTATAACAGCGATCCGGACCGACATGTGCAATGTGCGCGGGCATCATTTCAGCCGTGAGACGCATGCGGGCTTCGCTTTCAGTGATCTGTCGCTTGGCTTCCTCAAGGGCAACGACGGTGCTTTCCAATTCGCGGTTTGCGCCTGAAAGCTCCTCTGCGTAACGGATCAACTGATCGGAGAGTTCTTCGGACTTAGACCGGAGCAATTCCTCCTGTCGTTTGGCACGGGTGATATCGGTATATACGGCGATCCAGCCTCCGTCAGGAAGCGGGCTGCCTTCCACGCTGATCCATCGACCGTTAGATCTTTGTCGCTCCATGTAGTGCGGCTCAAAATCCTTAGCGAGTTCGACACGCTGGCGCACCATTTCATCTACAGAGCCATCATTCCCGTACTCGCCGCGCTCAACAAGGTGGCGAATAATGTCCTCAAACTTAGATCCGGCTTCCGTAAGGTGTTGAGGGACTTCGAACATTTCTCGGAATTTGGCGTTCGCGACGACCAGTTTTAGGTCGCTGTCGTAGATCGAAAGCGCCTGTTGGATCAGGTTCAAACCGGCCATCGTCATGGCATGTCTTATGTCTCGATGGACTGACATTCTCTCCTCCTATCTTCATGGCTAGCACTGGAATACTCGTTTCGAAAAGGGCGAAATTGCGCTTGTTACAATTCGTAAGGATTGGGAAATGATCCCGAAAAAGTTGACGGGCTATGATGGGTTCGCACCTAATGAAAGGGGGAGAATCGCACCAGCGATTCAGCCCACGATTGTGGGCCTTAGGGAGGAATAGAATTTGACTAAGTCGTCAGAGGCGACCGATGGGCTTGTGTCCATCCCCGCGCTCTTGAAGCGGAATGTCGAGCAATTCGGCAAAAAAACCGCTTATCGAGAGAAAGAATTCGGAATTTGGCAGACCTGGACTTGGGCGGAAACCGAGAAAGAGATTGAAGCCCTAGCGCTCGGTCTTCTCAATCTTGGTGTCGCAGAAGGGGACTTTGTCGCCATCATTGGTCGAAACCGTCCGTATTTTTATTGGGCAATGGTTGCCATTCAATCCATCGGCGCGGTGCCCGTCCCGATGTATCAAGACAGTGCTGCAGAAGAGATGGCACATGTTCTGGCAAACTGTGGCGCAAAATACGCCATCGTGGATGACCAAGAACAGGTGGACAAAGTCATCGACGTGCGCGAGCAGCTCGATAGCTTTGAGCATATGATCTATGTCGATCCGCGTGGCTTGCGGAAGTATGATCATCGCAAGTTGCACGAATATTCTCATGTTCAGGATCAAGGGCGCGCAGCCTATGATGAGCTGATCGGAGAGCTGAATAACCGTCGTGACCAGCTGACCTTAGAGAGCACCTGCGTGATGCTCTACACCTCTGGCACAACGGGTAAGCCAAAGGGCGTTGTTCTTTCGAACCGCAACATTATCAAGACAGCTCAGAACTCCAGCCATTTTGACCATCTGCACAAAGATGAAGAGATTTTGGCCTATCTTCCGATGGCGTGGGTTGGTGACTTTATCTTCTCCATTGGGCAGGCTTATTGCACAGGCTTTACCGTCAATTGTCCTGAGTCAGTTGAGACGATTGCTACGGATCTTCGCGAAATCGGGCCTACCTATTTCTTCGCGCCGCCAGCCATTTTCGAAAAGCATCTGACCGAAGTGATGATCCGCATGGAAGACGCGGGCAAGTTCAAACAGTGGCTCTTTCGCCGCTATATGGATCACGCCAAGAAGGTGGGCCCAGCCATACTGGATGGGAAACCTGTCAGTTTCGCGGACCGCCTGAAATACAAACTTGGTGAGCTTTTCGTATATGGGCCACTGAAAAACACACTTGGATTTTCGCGTGTACGTGTCGGCTATACGGCCGGCGAAGCGATTGGGCCGGAACTCTTTGATTTCTATCGTTCTTTGGGTATCAACCTGAAGCAGCTTTATGGTCAGACCGAGGCTTCGGTGTTCATTACCGTTCAGCCAAACGGCGAAGTGCGTGCCGATACCGTGGGTGTGCCTGCGCCAGATGTTGAGTTGCGTATCGAAGATAGTGGCGAGATTTTCTATCGCTCACCCGGGGTCTTTGTTGAGTACTTCAACAACCCGGACAGCACAGCATCAACCAAAGATGCTGAAGGCTGGGTCGCGACAGGAGATGCTGGCTTCATCGACGACAAGTCTGGCCACCTGCGCATCATCGACCGCGTGAAAGACGTCGGTAAACTTGCCGATGGTTCCATGTTTGCGCCGAAATATGTTGAGAACAAACTGAAGTTCTATCCTGACATTCTGGAAGCCGTGCTGTTTGGCAATGGCAAAGATCGCTGCGTCGCCTTCATCAATATCGACTTGACGGCTGTCGGGAACTGGGCTGAGCGCAATAATATTGCCTATGCATCTTATCAAGAACTGGCGGGGCATCCCAGGGTCCTCGACACAATTCAGTCCCATGTTGAGGCCGTGAACCGGTCGGTTGCCGAGGACCCAATGCTGTCGGGATGTCAAATTCATCGCTTCCTTGTTTTGCACAAGGAACTCGATGCGGATGACGGTGAAATGACGCGCACCAAGAAAGTACGCCGCAAGATTGTCGAAGAGAAATTCGCCGATCTCGTGACCGGGCTATACGACGGATCCCCTGAAATCAGCACAGTGACGGAAGTGACCTATGAAGATGGTCGCAAGGGTAGCATCAGCGCGACGCTTGAACTGCGGAATGCAACTGTGGCGCCAGCCGTTCAGCACAAGGTGGCCGCAGAATGATGGGGACAGAATTCAAGACTATGAAGGAGGTGCATCATGCTTGATGCCTCTGACAGCTACGTAACAGATGACGGCCGCACGATTGGCGGTGTGGTCATGGAGATGAAAAACATCACCCTGCGCTTCGGGGGCGTGGTGGCCATCAAAGATATCAGTTTTGATATTCGCCAGGGTGAGATCCGTGCCATCATCGGGCCGAACGGGGCCGGTAAATCCTCGATGCTGAACGTCATTTCAGGCTTTTACAATCCACAGGAAGGTCAGGTCTACTACCAAGGTAAACTGCGCCCTCAAATGCGGCCCTATCAGGTTGCGCGCCAAGGTATCGCGCGGACCTTTCAGAATATCGCTCTGTTTGAAGGTATGACGGTTCTGGACAACATCATGACTGGTCGCCTGCACCACACAAAGTCAAGCATCTGGTCACAGGCGCTATGGAAGGGTAAGGCGGAACGCGAAGAAGTCGCCAACCGGGAAGTGGTTGAAAAGATTATCGACTTCCTCGAGATCCAGTCAATTCGCAAGACCCCCGTTGGGCGTCTTCCATATGGCCTGAAAAAACGGGTTGAACTGGCGCGTGCTTTGGCGGCAGAGCCATCCATCCTGCTATTGGATGAGCCGATGGCCGGCATGAACGTTGAAGAAAAAGAGGACATGAGCCGCTTTATCCTCGACGTGAACGACGAGTTCGGGACCACCATCGCTCTGATTGAACACGATATGGGCGTGGTCATGGACCTGTCTGATCGCGTTGTTGTGATGGATTACGGCAAGAAGATCGGGGACGGCACCCCGGATGAAGTGCGCAACAACCAGGACGTCATCGACGCCTACTTGGGAGTGGCACATGACTAAGCAAATTCACGTCATTTTTGGAGGCCGTCACAATGCCTGATCAACTGATTTTCGGCATGGAAGTGTTCCTGAACGGTCTGATGGCCGGGGTTCTCTATGCGCTCGTCGCTCTGGGGTTTGTGTTGATCTACAAGGCCTCAGGTATCTTTAACTACGCCCAGGGTGTTATGGCGCTGTTCTCAGCTCTGACATTGGTTGGCATCATGGAAGGGCAAATCCCCTTCGCCCATCTGATCAACGCGATCTTTGGGACAGAACTTCATCACTTTGGTTGGCATGTACCCGCGGTACTCGCGATTTTGCTGACTATGGCTGTGATGGTTCTGCTGGCGATCTGCGTGCAAAAATTCGTCTTCCGCCATTTGGTGGGGCAAGAGCCGATCATTCTTTTCATGGCGACTATTGGCCTAGCCTATTTCCTTGAAGGTGTCGGTGACATCATGTGGGGGTCTGAGATTAAGAAGCTGGATGTTGGGCTGCCCCAGGGCATCAACATCGCCATCGATGAAGCAACCTATGGGATCTTTGGTTACGGCTTCTTCATCGATAACCTCGACATCGTCGCCACAATCATCGCAGCGCTGCTGGTTGGCGCGCTGGTCATCTTTGCTCAGTACACCAAACAGGGCCGTGCCATGCGCGCAGTGGCCGATGATCACCAAGCAGCACTGTCGGTGGGTGTATCCCTAAATTTCATCTGGGTCATGGTCTGGTCCGTTGCAGGTTTCGTGGCTCTGGTTGCGGGCATCATGTGGGGCACCAAGTCCGGTGTTCAGTTCTCGCTGTCTCTGATCGCACTGAAAGCTCTGCCGGTTCTCATGCTCGGTGGCTTCACCTCGATCCCTGGCGCCATCATTGGCGGTTTGATCATCGGTGTGGGCGAGAAACTCTTTGAGTTTGCAGTGGGTCCGCTCGTGGGCGGCGCAACCGAAAACTGGTTCGCCTATGTGCTCGCGCTGATCTTTCTCGTGTTCCGTCCACAAGGCCTCTTTGGGGAGAAAATCATTGAACGTGTGTGACCCCAAATCCGTGACTTATAACGCAACCTCTGTGGAGTTTTGAGAGATGTTCTATCGTGAAGCGGGCGATTTCAAAACGTCCTATGCAGAAGACAACCAGACCTTTCCGATCAAGTTCGACCGGTATCGGTACTATGCGGTCCTGTTCGTTGGATTTGCCATCGTTCCGTTCCTGATCAACGACTACTGGGTCAATGCGATCTTCCTGCCGTTCCTGATCTATTCGATCGCGGCAATCGGCCTGAACATCCTGACCGGCTACTGCGGTCAGGTGAGCCTGGGTACTGGCGGCTTCATGGCTGTAGGGGCCTATGGCTGCTACAAACTGATGACGGCCTTTCCGGAGGTCAGCATTCTGATCCACGTCATTTTGGCGGGGGGCATTACTGGACTGGTCTGTGTCCTTTTCGGTTTGCCATCCCTGCGCATCAAAGGATTCTACCTCGCAGTGGCGACGCTCGCGGCGCAGTTCTTCTTGGTGTGGCTCTTTAACCGGGTGCCATGGTTCTACAACTACTCAGCATCAGGTCAGATCAACGCACCAGAGCGTACAATCTTTGGCATTGAAGTCACCGGCCCGAATACTGAAGCCTGGGCGACCTATCTCTTCTGTCTTGTGATCCTGACGGTCTGCGCTTTGGTGGCGCGGAACCTGACACGCGGCATGCAGGGTCGTCAGTGGATGGCAATCCGCGACATGGACATCGCGGCGGAAATCATTGGTGTGAACCCACTGAAAGCAAAGATTTCAGCCTTTGCAGTCTCAGGTTTCTTCGTCGGTATCTCCGGTGCGCTGTTCTTCGCTGTCTATCTTGGCGCGGTGGAAGTGGGTGAAGCCTTTGGCATCAACAAGTCGTTCCTAGTGCTCTTCATGATCATCATCGGCGGTCTTGGCTCGATCTTTGGCAGCTTCGCTGGGGCAGCCTTCCTCGTTCTGCTGCCGGTGCTTTTGAAGAACCTGCTGGTGGGAGCGCTGGGCTGGCCGACCGACCTCGCAGCACACCTTGAATTCCTAATTATCGGCGCATTGATCATCACGTTCCTTGTCGCCGAACCCCATGGCCTCGCCCAACTCTGGCGCGTTGCCAAGGAGAAACTACGGCTGTGGCCCTTCCCGCATTAAGGCGGGGCCAAAGCCAACCAATTAAGGGGGAGGAGCCCCTGATAATCGGACAAACCAATGGGAGGAGAACCCGATGAAGAAACTAACAACTCTCGCAGTAGGTGCCTTGATGGCAGCCTCGCCTGCGCTGGCCGATCTGGTCATCCCAGATCTCAGCTATCGCACAGGCCCTTATGCGGCTGGTGGCATTCCGTTCTCTGATGGCTACCAAGACTACTTTACCCTGCTCAATGAGCGCGATGGCGGCATTGGCGGCGAGAAGGTGCGCATCGTTGAATGCGAAACCGGCTTTAACACCGAAAAAGGTGTGGAGTGCTATGAGGCGACCAAAGGCGAAGGCGCTCTTGTCTATCAACCGCTGTCCACAGGCATCACCTATCAGCTGATCCCAAAAGCAACGGCTGACGGTATTCCTATCCACTCCATGGGCTATGGCCGGACTTCTGCGAAAAACGGTCAGGTTTTCCGCAATGTCTTTAACTACCCTGTGAACTATTGGGATGGTGCCTCCATCGCAGTGAAGCACCTTCTGGACGAGAATGGTGGTAGCCTGGATGGCAAGAAAATCAGCCTGATCTACCACAACTCTGGATACGGTAAGGAACCAATCCGTACGCTCGAAGCACTGTCTGAAAAGCACGGTTTTGATTTCAAAGCGCTGGCTGTGGATCACCCGGGCCAAGAGCAGAAATCACAGTGGCTGCAAATCCGCCGTGAGCGCCCAGACTATGTTCTGATGTGGGGCTGGGGCGTGATGAACCAGGTCGCAATTCAAGAAGCCGCGAACATCCGTTTCCCAATGGAGAAGTTTGTCGGCATCTGGTGGTCCGGCGCAGATCATGACGTTCTCCCATCTGGCGACAAGTCAAACGGCTACAAATCGTTGAACTTCAACGGCGGTGGTGAAATGCCAGTTTTGGCTGAAATTCAATCGATGGTTGCGGACAAAGGCCTCGCGGCTGGTGATGGTTCCAATATTGGCAACGTGATTTACCGTCGTGGTCTTTACGCAGCGATGCTGGCGCAGCTGGCTATCGAAAAGGCGCAGGGCATCCACGGTGTCAGCGACATCACCCCTGCGATGATGCGTGATGGCATGGAAGCACTGGAAGTTACCAACGCACGTATGTCTGAACTCGGTATGCCAAATATCGGTCCAGAGTTCGCGGTTTCCTGTGAAAACCATGGCGGTCCTGGCACTGCCGTTGTCCAGCAATGGGATGCTGCAAACCAGAGCTGGAATGTGATCACCGACTTTATCTCCTCCGATGGAGACGTGATCGCGCCACTGATCGAAGCCGACTCTGCTGGTTACGCTAGCGAGAATGGCATCACAGCTGGTTGCAGCTAACCCAGTTGGTCCGGCCGCGTCTGTGGCCGGACCCATTTCAAGAGACCAGAAAGAGCCAATATGTTCGACGCGGCCCCAAATGACGAAGCCCTGCTAGAGGTCAACAATATCGAGGTGATCTACAATCACGTGATCCTCGTCTTGAAAGGTGTCAGCCTGACCGTGCCAAAGGGCGGTATTACAGCTTTGCTTGGCGGCAACGGCGCCGGAAAAACCACCACGCTTAAAGCGATCTCAAATCTACTTCACTCTGAGCGTGGAGAAGTGACCAAAGGCTCGGTTAACTACCGAGGAGATCGCGTTCAGGATCTTGATCCCGCTGCACTTGTGAAGCGTGGCGTCATTCAAGTGATGGAAGGCCGCCACTGTTTCGAGCACCTGACTGTCGAAGAAAATCTTCTGACCGGTGCTTACACCAGGACCGATGGTAAGGGTGCTGTCCAAAAAGACCTTGAGATGGTCTACCACTATTTCCCGCGCCTGAAGGAGCGTCGCAAATCTCAAGCGGGCTACACATCTGGCGGTGAACAACAAATGGTTGCCATGGGACGCGCCTTGATGAGCCGCCCGGAAACCATCCTTCTTGATGAACCTTCGATGGGTCTTGCTCCGCAACTGGTCGAGCAGATCTTTGAGATCGTGAAATCGGTCAACGAAAACGAAGGCGTGACCTTCTTGCTGGCCGAGCAAAACACCAACGTAGCACTGCGTTATGCCCACTACGGTTACATTCTAGAGTCGGGTCGCGTGGTTATGGACGGCCCAGCCGCGGAGCTTCGTGAGAACCCTGACGTTAAAGAATTTTACCTCGGCATGTCCGATGAAGGGCGCAAATCCTTCCGTGACGTGCGTTCATATCGTCGCCGCAAACGTTGGCTCAGCTGATCTTCTTGCACCACTTTCACAATCCACCGGTAAATAACCCCAAGAGAAAGAACACTTTATGAGCCGCTATTTTGATCAGCTGGAAACGCGCTCTTCGGACCAACGGGCAGAGGATATTGCTGTCGCGTTGCCTGCACAGATCGCGCGCGCGAAGGTCCTGTCAGGCTATGCGGCGACATTTGCCAATGTGGACCCGTCAACCATCAAGAGCATTGATGATCTTGCTACACTTCCGGTGCTCCGCAAATCTGACTTAGTGGCGGCACAGCAAAAGCAACGACCTCTTGGCGGCTTTAACGCGCGCGCTGCTCAGGAATTTGAGCATCTCTTTCAGTCGCCAGGACCAATCTACGAACCCGGTGGGATCGGTGATGATTGGTGGCGCATGGGGCGTTTCCTGCATGCCTGTGGAATTGGCAAAGGTGATGTTGTTCAGAACTGCTTTGGCTATCACCTCACCCCGGCAGGGATGATATTTGAAAATGGTGCACGAGCAGTGGGCGCAGCAGTTGTTCCTGCAGGGACCGGTCAAACCGAGTTGCAAGTGGAAGCTGCTGCTGCGCTGGGCTCGACGGCCTACGCCGGTACGCCAGACTATCTGAAGGTGATTTTGGATAAAGCGGATCAATTGGGTGTCTCGCTGCAATTCAAGAAGGCTGCAGTTGGCGGCGGGGCGCTTTTCCCCAGTCTTAGAGCCTACTATGAGGATCGCGGCATCGCTTGCTTGCAGAGCTATGCTACGGCTGATCTAGGAAATATCGCTTACGAAAGCGATGCCAAAGAAGGCATGATCATAGATGAGCATGTCATCGTTGAGATTGTGACGCCCGGAACTGGAATTCCTGTTGCGCCGGGGCAGGTCGGTGAAGTTGTTGTGACGACGCTGAACCCTGACTATCCGCTTATTCGTTTCGCGACAGGCGATCTGTCGGCTGTGATGCCGGGCGAAAGCCCTTGTGGGCGCACCAATACCCGCATCAAAGGCTGGATGGGCCGAGCAGATCAGACAACAAAGATCAAAGGCATGTTTGTGCGCCCCGAGCAGGTGGCCGCACTAGTTGCACGCCATGATGACGTCTCAAAGGCGCGTGTGGTTGCCAGCCGTGAAGGCGAAAGTGATGTGATGACCGTTCGTTTGGAAACCGAAGCTTCTGATGATGCCTGTTATGCTGACAGCGTCGTTGGGCTGCTCAAGTTGAAAGGGCGTATCGAGATCGTTGCGCCGGGCTCGTTGCCCAATGATGGCATCGTGATCGAAGATCAGCGTAAGTACGATTAATCCTCCCGCAGTTACCTCCCTAGGCGCTAAATAACGGGAAATTCCCCGTTATTTAGCGTCATCTTTGTTTTTACAGTCAAATTGCGCCACACTGAGCGCAGGGATGCTGAAACATTGGTGGAGGGGCATATGCGCTTTTTCTGGACGGTTTTGGCCGCGGTTCTCATGTTGATCGGCGGGCCTTCGGTGGCCAAAGACTTGGCTTTGGTTGTAGATCAGCAAGACCATCGGCGGCTCTCTGACCTTAGACGGGATAGCCGTCTTCAGCTTATGATGAGCTCACTTGAGCAAGCGGGGTTCGAAGTCTCCCTTGCAAGGGATGCCACAATAGGTGAACTTCGCGCTGCCGCATTTTCATTCGATACAGGTGCTCAGGGCAATGCGGATCGCATTGTCATCCTTTTGCGCGGTCACCTTGTTTCAGATGGGCGAGATACTTGGCTTATGGGGCAAGAGGTCTCCAGTCCTGACCGTTTTGACATTGGAAGCAAGGGACTCCCTTTGAGTGTCTTTGAAACGATTCTTGGTGCTGCCGCTGGGCGTGCTGTTTTAGCTGTGATTGATGATCCGAGGCCACTTACCGATCTGGTTGATCTCAATGCAGGGGCTGGCGAGTTAGCAATGCCGCAAGGAGCGACGCTACTACGCGGAGACAGTGTGCAAATGGGCCGTTCTTTCGGAGTATTGTTGCAAGACGGGGCTACAACATTTGACGTTTCAGAGCTGGATGGGGGCGCTGCTGTTTCAGGATTTATCTCTGATGCGATTGCCTTTGAGAAAACCACAACGTCTTCCTCAGAACCATCACAGGATATGGGCGAAATCGCTTATTGGAGCGCTGTGCGCGATATCGGAACCGAGGAGGCGCTGAATGCTTACCTGAACAGATTTCCGAATGGATTGTTTGCCACAGATGCACGCCGTCAAATACAGGCACGTGTCGATGATCAAGAGGCGCGCATCAAAGCAGCAGAGCAGGCATTGGGCCTCAATCGTGACCGTCGCCGTTCCATCCAACGTGATCTTGCTCTTTTGGGTTATGACCCACGGGGGATCGATGGGGTATTTGGTCCAGCCTCGCGGCGAGCAATTGCAGCTTGGCAGTCCGATCAGGGTTTAGAGCCACACGGTTTTCTCGATCGTGACCAGCTCTCTTTGATGCAGGAATTTGCTTTGCGTCGAGCTGCAGAGCTTGAAGAAGAGGCGCGTCGTCGTCGGGAAATCGAAGAAGCAAGAGATCGCGCGTTTTGGCAAGATAGCGGCTCACGTGGCACGGAAGAGGGTTATCGCAGATATCTGCAGTCCTTCCCGGATGGCATTTTCTCTGACATAGCCCAATCGGCTTTATCTGATATTGAAGAGGAACGCCGGGCAGCTTTGAATGCGCAAGAAAGAGCAGCTTGGGACATCGCTCAGGACGACAATTCTGTCGAATCCTATCAGCGTTTTCTTGTGGAGTTTCCACGTGGCGAATTCGCTGACGTGGCGCGGGCACGCATTGATGAGCTTCAACGGGATGAGCAAGATCGCGAAGCTGAACAGCAGTTTTCAGCAATGGAGCGAGCAGTTGCCGGAAGCACAGCTGCCCGTTTACTGATCGAACGCAGGTTGACGGATCTTGGACTACAACCCGGTCAAATTGATGGGGAGTTCACCCGTGAATCTCGTCGCGCATTGCGGCGATTTCAGAAGGCGCGTGGGTTGGAGGTCACCGGATATGTCGATCAGCCAACCATGGTGCAGTTGCTCCTCGGTCGGTAGTTTTAGCTGACAAATTTGGGACAATTCAGACATTAAAAAGAGGTATCATTTTGATGCCTCTTTCTTGCCACAGTCTCGTGGCAGCCTCAATTTTATTAAAAAAAACGCGGACGAAAGAAATTTGAACCGCGGATCGAGTGGTGAAAGGAGCGGAATATGCCCGCTACATATCTTGACCAATTTTGGGTGATTGACCCGTATTCCCCGCCTGCGGCAGGGACCACATTAACTGTGCAAAAATATGAGCTGGTCGACAATGACGACGATGGGGACGTCGGAGGTGACGGTGGCGATACCATTAATGGCATCGACGTAGATCGTGCTTATCCCGGTGACACGGTCACCGTAGACAATGGCGACGGAAGCACCACCACGATCACAGGCATTACTTTTTACCTGACAGATGGAACGCGTGTTTTCACCCCGACAGATGGCAGTGTCTTGGATGATCTAGAGCTCGTTTCTACGACCTGGGTCTCTGGCACGGGTGACCTTGATGTAAATGACCTTGGCCCCCCATGTCTGGTGGCAGGCACACATGTTGAGACCCCTGATGGCATGATGCGGGTAGAAGATCTGAGCCCGGGTATGTCAGTGGTTGGTCAAGACGGTCGCCTTTTGACATTGCGGATGGTTCTTCACACCGATTTCAACGGCCGCGAACTTGCTGAAAATGATAAACTGCGCCCTGTGCGCATTGTGGCCGGTGCACTTGGCAATGGTTTGCCGCGTCGGGATCTCCTCGTTTCTCGCCAGCACCGTGTGGTTGTGTCTACGCAATCGGTTTTGCAGATGTTCGGATGTGACGAAGTACTAATGCCTGCAGCGCAATTGTTGCCTTTGGCAGGGTTCTATGTCGATACGGAGTTTGAAAGTGTGACTTACTATCACCTAGTCTTCGATCAGCACGAAATCATCTACGCAGAAGGTGCGGCCACGGAGAGTCTCTACACAGGTGAAGAAGCTCTGAAATCCGTATCTGATGAAGCGCGTGAAGAACTGATGGCCATGTTCCCGGACTTGACTTTGGCCCATTGCGCAATGGAACCAGCGCGCGTGATCCCGAAGAACACGCAGCAAAAGACATTGGTTGAGCGAATTAAGCGAAATCCGCAAAACCCCATCCAACGACTTGGATGAGTTTCTGAGATACGAAAAGAAAAAGGCCGCTCCTACATGGAGCGGCCTTTTAAATTTCTCGGTGGCGTCGAGCTTAGCCCTGACGCGCTTTGAACCGGCGTTGCGTTTTGTTGATCACATAAACGCGGCCCTTACGGCGCACAACACGGCAGTCGCGGTGACGCTGCTTGAGCGAGCGGAGCGAGTTCTTGACCTTCATGGCAATCTCCTCATTTCGCGGCGCGACGTGCGCCTGGTTAATCGGGCACCCCAGAGTGGGGCAATGAATTCATGGTGGGCGATACTAGGATCGAACTAGTGACCCCTTCGATGTCAACGAAGTGCTCTACCGCTGAGCTAATCGCCCATGACACCTTTGCGAAACAGCCCTTCTAAGAAAAAAGGGCGCGGAATTCCGCGCTGGTGGAGCGGTCTATAAAAGGAGTCGTACGGGGGATCAAGAGCTTTCGACAAATATCTTTTTTGCGCTATGCTTTATTTCGGACAAGGAGTGCAGATGCCAACACGCGCGTATATTTTGGATCGCCCCAAGGAGCTCAGCTCCGCTGTTGTATTTGCTTCGCCGCATAGCGGCAACGACTATCCAGATTGGTTCATCAGACGCACAATTCTGACGATGCGGGGGATCAGAAGCAGTGAAGACGCCTTTGTAGACAGGCTTTTTGACGCTGCCCCACAGTTTGGAGCTCCTTTTCTGAAGGCGGGCGCACCACGGGCCTTTGTTGATTACAACCGAAGTGCAGACGAATTGGATCCGGCGTTGATCGCGGGTGTGAAGTGGGTTGGTAACAATCCCCGTGTTGCTTCGGGTCTTGGAGTGATTCCTCGCGTTGTCTCTAACGCGCGACCAATTTACCGCGGTAAGCTGAGGGTTGATGAAGCGGAATCTCGCTTGAACAACTACTGGCACCCTTATCACAAGGCTTTGCAATCTCTTTTGGACGAATCCAGAGCGGCCTTTGGCAGAGCGATTCTTATGGATTGCCATTCGATGCCGCGTGAGGCCTTGGAGAATGCGAGATCAACAGGTGGTCGTCGGCCAGAAATCGTCTTGGGTGATCGATTTGGAGCGTCGGCTGAGCCGGATATCGTTGATGAAGTAGAAGCCATTTTTCAGAACGCAGGATTTGAGGTGTCTCGCAATGCGCCCTTTGCAGGGGCATATGTAACGCAGCACTACGGTCGCCCTTCCCGCAGGCAGCACGCAATTCAGATTGAAATTGATCGCTCGCTCTACATGGATGAAACACGCATCGTTCCCAACGCGCATTTCAGTGATTTTCGGCGTCGCCTCCAGAGTGTAATCGCTCAGCTTGCTGATGTTGGTCGGCCCGCTCGTAGATTGGCTGCGGAGTAGCTTTAAGCCGCAGCGAATTCCTCGGTTGCATGCACGGCGCGGAAGGCAACAGATAAGCGATTCCAAGTGTTGATCATTGTTATGATCGATGTGAGAGCCACCATTTCCGCTTCAGAGAAGTGGGTTCTGACTTCTTCGAATAGCGCATCGTTTGGTGCGCGTTCGCCCAAATGTGTAAGCGCTTCTGTCCACTTGAATGCGGCACGTTCCCTTTCAGAGTAGAGGAAGCTGTCGTGCCAAGCAGAGACGAGATAGAGCCGCTGTTCTGTTTCGCCATCTTTGCGCGCTTCACGCGTGTGCATGTCTACACAATAGGCGCATCCGTTTATTTGAGACGCCCGAAGCTTCACAAGATGACGCAAGGAGGCTTCAAGCCCAGCGGCCTCAATTGCTGTATTCAGTGAGATGAAATTTTGCATAAGCTCAGGGGCCGCGCCCCAATAGTTTAAGCGTGGTTGCATTTGGACTCTCCAATTTTGCTTTGGTTATTGTGGTTGATACCTCGCCCGTTCTGCGAGGTAGGTTTCCCCACGTTTCAATACGCGGGGATCACTTGTCGCTAGGTGATCTTCCGTCACCGCAGCGATTGTGATTTCGGCCAAGGCACCGCGATATTTTTGCTCAGCTTTGAGCATCGCAATTTTGATGCCACAGGGTTTGGGATAGGCGCTGGAATCAAGAGGACAGGGCCCATTGCGCCGGATTTCTTTGCACCGAAAGGCAGGTTCGGATCCATCGACAGCCAAAACGATATCCAGAAAAGTGATTTCGCTGGGAGACTTTGCGAGCCGATAGCCTCCGAGCGGACCTGATACAGATGTAAGCAGTCCCTTTGCGACCATCGTTTTAAGATGTTTGAGCAAATAGCTTGGCGAAACGCCGAAGGCTTCGGCCAAATCGCTCGCTGACATGACCGCGTTTTCTGGCAGGCTCGCCAGAGCGCTTGCACAATGGATGGCTGCTTCTACGCCGTCGCTGAGTTTCATAATTGCCCCTTGATTCGTGGATAAAAACTATCAGGGATATAAATTATCCGCAATAAGGATGTGAAATTAAGACATCCAAACGCCCGTCAGCGCATGGAGCGCCCCTTTAGGATCGCGTCAGATCCAAAACGTTCACGTATCTTATCCGTAGCCCGTTCGGCTTTGCGTCGTTGAGCGGCTTTGGGATCAAGCAGGTCACCACTCAGGTCCGCAACACTATCTTCGACGATGTCTGAGATGCCGACGCCGATAAGCCGATACGGACCTTGGTCTCCCAGCTGATCGAACAATCCTCGCGCTGTCTGATAAATGGTATCGGCCATCTGGGTTGCGTCACGCAGGCTAATTCTACGAGAAATCAGAGAGAAGTTTGCGCGCTTCAATTTCAATGTTACGACGCGGCCAGCTTTCCCTTTGGCTTTAGCCCGATCAGCCACCTGCTCGCTCAGACGCCAGATGTGGCCGTCCAGTAAATCAATGCTGCTGGTGTCCTCAAAAAAAGTGGTTTCTTTGCTGATGCTTTTGACGGGCTGGCGCGCCGACACTTTGCGGCGGTCCTGACCACGTGCCAGATGCCAAAGACGATACCCCATCGATCCAAATCGATCAGTCAGCTCCTGTTGGTCCCACCGCAAGAGATCTGCAAAGGTGTGAATGCCTGCGCGATCTAGCCCTTCTTGGGCTGCGGGCCCAACGCCCCAAATCAACCGCACGGGTTTATCGCGCAAAAAATCATCCGTTTCAGCCTCGCCGATAACGGCAAAGCCTTGAGGTTTGTCGAGATCAGAGGCGACCTTGGCCAGAAACTTGTTATGGCTCAAACCAATCGATCCTGTCACACCAACTTCGTCTTTCATGCGTTTCACCAAGCGGGCAAGCATCACCGCTGGAGCTGCACCATGAAGTTTGGCAGTGCCTGTCAGATCGATAAATGCCTCATCCAGAGAAAGCGGCTCGATAGAGGGCGTTAACTCGTCCATTAGAGCGCGGATCTGGCGACTTGCCTCGGCATAGGCTTTCATCCTTGGCTTCACTACAACAGCGTCCGGGCAGAGTTTCATCGCCTGAAACATGGGCATGGCTGACCGAACACCGCGAATGCGAGCTACATAGCAAGCCGTCGACACCACCCCGCGCTTGCCGCCGCCAATGATGACCGGTTTGTCCGCCAGTTCCGGGTTGTCGCGCTTTTCCACACTTGCGTAGAAGGCATCGCAATCCATATGCGCTATAGAGAGATCAAAGAGCTCATCATGGCGCACAATCCGCATGCTGCCGCAATTGGGACAGCGGCGCGCATCGGTGGCTTCAGACAGGCAGTCACGGCACAGGGCAGGCATTAAGGTATCCGGTATTGGCAGAGGTCCCCAGCATAGCATTTGAGCGCGGCCAGCACAGCCGCTTTTACGGGGCAAAGGTGACAGTCTTTGTCGGCAGTCAGATTGTGACGATTCTTCGGGATGAGATTCCAGATATTCCCTGGCCGGGATATTGGGACCTGCCCGGTGGCGGTCGCGAAAACGGCGAAAGCGCCTGGGACTGCGCGGTTCGGGAGTGTCGTGAAGAAACGTCTCTTGCCGTTGTTCACAATGATTTATTGTGGGGCCGCAGGTATCAGACAAGACAACACGCGAACTGGTTCTTTGTCGCGCAGGTGGATGCCGGGCGCGTTTCTGACTTAGTGTTGGGTAGTGAGGGCCAGGAGATCCGGCTTATGACAGTCGATGAATACCTGACGCACCCAAAGGCCATTCCGAATTTTCAAATACGGCTGGCCGATTGGGTGGCAGGGATGGAAGCAACGTCAGACGTTTGAAAGCGCGATGCTTAGATTGATGCCAATTCGTCAACGATGGCTTGGGCAGCTGCACGTGGGCTTTGTGCCTGCCAGATCGGTCGGCCGACCACGATGTGATCTGCGCCATCAGAAATCGCGCTGGATGGAGTCGCCACGCGTTTTTGATCCCCCAGAGCAGCTCCCGTTGGACGCACGCCCGGTGTGACGATCAGTTTTCCCTTGGCTTCCGGAAGCGCGCGGATCAAAGCGGCTTCTTGCGGGCTTGCGATTACACCATCCGCACCAGCCACAAAGGCGTTGCCGGCACGCTCCTGAACCAAGTCGCGAAGATCGCCCTCTTTGATCAATGCGCCATCCAGATCTTGGCGATCCAGAGAGGTCAGAATGGTGACAGCGAGAATTTTCATATCACTATCCGCCGCGCCTTCTTTGGCAGCGGTGACCACGTAGGGGTCGCCATGAACCGTCAGGAAATCGAGATCAAATTGCGCCAAGCCCCGCACTGCGTTTTCCACGGTCGCGCCAATGTCAAAAAGCTTCATGTCGAGGAAGATCTTCTTGCCGTGTTCGCCCTTCAGCTCATTGGCCAGTGCCAGACCACCACCGGTCAGCATACCAAGGCCAATTTTGTAGAAGGAAACAGCATCACCAATGTCTTCGGCCAGTTTCAGACCTTGAATGGCGTTAGGCACGTCTAGGGCTACGATCAGGCGGTCGTCGGCTTTGGTCATCGGGCGGCTCCGGTTTTTTGAATGTGGCGTTGAAATCGGCCTTGTCTATGCCTGCGAACTCTACTTGGCAAGACGCTATCTTATGTGGTTCTGCCATTAAGGTAATAACGCGATGAAGCTGACGCCTCGGCAATCCGAATTTTGAAATTGTAATATGTGTTTTCCTGAATTCGGGCATGCGCCTAAGTTGCCGCAAGGCTTCTGCTGCCAAAGCGCTGTTGGTTGGTCTGTAAAACAATCGTTCCCTACGAAGTTCGCAGAGTAACTGAATGTTCTCACCTCCCGACCCAATAACGCGAATTTTGCCTTCGACAACGCCATCTGGCCGCGTTTCCTTCGACAGAAGTTCCATTCTTTTGACTTCCATGAGCTGCCCTCCAATTCAAATGGTTGGCAGAAACTCCTTAAAAGCCTCTCAATACCGCGGAATTCTTTGAAATTGCCGGATTTCCGACCGAGTCATCTTGAAGCCGCGGCCCGCATTGCCCAAATCAAATTCGAGGCCCACAATGGGGCGTGCCGCAAAGCGGGCGCCATTCCTGATCCGGGCGCTTATAGAAGGAGAGACACCATGGACTTCAACAAGTTCACGGAACGGTCGCGTGGATTCGTGCAAGCCGCACAGACCATCGCGATGCGGGAAAATCACCAGCGTGTGATGCCCGAACATATTCTGAAAGCTTTGATGGATGATGATCAGGGGCTGGCGTCCAATCTGATCAAACGCGCTGGCGGCGCACCTAACCGTGTGGTTGAGGCGTTAGAAGCGGCGATTTCGAAAATCCCTCAGGTGTCTGGTGATACCGGCCAGGCCTATATGGATAATGCGACAGCCAAGGTTCTGACAGAGGCAGAGAAGGTCGCCAAGAAAGCGGGCGACAGCTTTGTGCCGGTTGAGCGTATTCTTATGGCTCTGGCGCTGGTGAAATCCAAAGCACGTGAAGCTTTGGAGGCAGGTGCCGTAAATGCGCAGGCATTGAACGGCGCGATCAACGACATTCGCAAGGGGCGCACGGCCGATACTGCTTCAGCTGAAGAAGGTTACGACGCCCTGAAGAAATACGCGCAGGACCTGACCGAACGCGCACGCGAAGGAAAGATCGACCCGATTATTGGCCGGGACGATGAAATCCGCCGTGCGATGCAGGTGCTGTCGCGCCGGACCAAAAACAACCCGGTTCTGATCGGTGAACCCGGCGTGGGTAAAACAGCGATTGCCGAAGGTCTGGCCCTGCGCATTGTGAACGGCGACGTGCCGGAATCTCTGCGCAACAAGCAATTGCTTGCGCTTGATATGGGTGCGCTGATCGCCGGTGCGAAATACCGCGGTGAGTTTGAGGAGCGTTTGAAAGCGGTTCTGACGGAAGTCACCGAGGCGGCAGGCGACATCATCCTCTTCATCGACGAGATGCACACACTTGTGGGCGCAGGCAAGACCGATGGCGCCATGGATGCGGCCAACCTGATCAAGCCTGCCTTGGCACGAGGCGAGTTGCACTGCGTGGGCGCGACCACTCTGGACGAGTATCGCAAGCACGTCGAAAAAGACGCAGCTCTGGCGCGGCGCTTCCAGCCATTGGTTGTTGAAGAACCGACAGTTGAAGACACGATCTCGATCCTGCGGGGCATCAAAGAGAAATACGAACTCCACCACGGGGTACGGATTTCTGACTCTGCTTTGGTTGCGGCGTCGACCTTGAGCCACCGCTACATCACTGATCGTTTCTTGCCAGACAAAGCCATCGACTTGGTGGACGAAGCCGCCAGCCGTTTGCGCATGGAAGTCGACTCTAAACCAGAGGAGCTGGATGCTTTGGATCGCCAGATCCTGCAGTTGCAGATCGAGGCGGAAGCCCTACGTCTGGAGGATGATGCAGCGTCCAAAGATCGGTTGGAGAAGCTCGAGAAAGACCTTGCAGACCTGCAAGACAAGTCCTCTGAGATGACGGCCCAGTGGCAGGCTGGCCGGGACAAGCTGGCGTCTGCTCGCGATCTGAAAGAGCAGCTTGATCATGCACGCGCGGAACTCGATATCGCCAAGCGCGACGGCAACCTCGCGAAGGCGGGTGAGTTGAGCTACGGCGTTATTCCGGGGCTGGAAAAACAGCTCGCCGAGGCCGAATCCACTGAAGGTGACATGACCATCGAGGAAGCGGTGCGACCAGAGCAGATCGCTCAGGTTGTTGAACGATGGACCGGTATTCCGACTTCAAAAATGCTGGAAGGTGAGCGCGAGAAACTGCTGCGCATGGAAGATCAGTTGCACAAGCGGGTGATTGGTCAGGGGCAGGCTGTAACGGCCGTGTCCAATGCCGTGCGTCGTGCGCGCGCTGGGCTGAATGATGAGAACCGTCCGCTTGGCTCGTTCCTGTTCCTTGGCCCAACCGGTGTGGGTAAAACCGAGCTGACAAAAGCGGTTGCGGATTTCCTCTTTGATGACGACAGCGCCATGGTGCGCATTGATATGTCGGAGTTCATGGAGAAACACGCAGTTGCGCGTCTGATCGGTGCGCCTCCGGGCTACGTGGGTTACGATGAAGGTGGTGTTTTGACCGAAGCCGTGCGGCGCCGGCCATATCAGGTTGTCCTGTTTGACGAGGTTGAAAAAGCCCACCCCGATGTCTTCAACGTGCTTCTGCAAGTGTTGGACGACGGTGTCCTGACCGATGGTCAGGGCCGGACGGTTGATTTCAAGCAGACTCTGATCATCCTGACGTCTAACCTTGGATCGCAGGCGCTCAGCCAATTGCCGGAGGGCGCGGATGCCTCTCAGGCGCGGCGCGATGTGATGGACGCTGTGCGGGCGCACTTCCGTCCTGAGTTCCTGAACCGCTTGGATGAGACCATTATCTTTGATCGTCTTGGTCGCGAAGATATGGACGGTATCGTTGATATCCAGCTGGCGCGTCTGCGCAAACGTCTGGCAGCACGTAAGATCGAGATCACGTTGGACGAAGCCGCACACAAGTGGCTGGCCGACGAAGGCTATGATCCGGTCTTTGGCGCGCGACCACTTAAGCGCGTCATTCAGCGTGCGGTGCAAAACCCGTTGGCCGAGATGATCCTATCTGGTGACATCAAAGACGGGGCTGTCATTCCGATCAGTGCCAATGAAAGCGGGCTGATGATCGGGGATCGCTTGGGCACCACAAATGCTCCGCGGCCGGACGATACTGTGGTTCATTAAATTCGCGAATAAGAACAGGCCGGGTTTTTATCCGGCCTGTTTCTTAAAGTCGAAGGCAAGTTGCTGCGGCTTTAGCGGTGGCACCAGTTTGGAAAGCTCCACGCCCAAAACCTTCTGCGCTTTTAGCACAACAAGGGCAGAGGCCCGCGCGTCTTCACCTGCATCATGGTGTTGAAAGTCCAGCCCCAGGACCTTTTTAAGATTTCCAAGCCCATGTCCGCCGTTGCCTTTCAACTCTGGCCAGGCCTTGCGTGCGACTGTGACACTATCCGTCCAATACCAGGGCGGCACGGGTAAGCCATAGAGCTTGCAGGCCGCTGCGATCGCTTTCTCATCAAAGCGGCTGTGCTGTACCAAGGCATGGCGTGCCAAAAACGGGGCAAGTGCAACCCAAAGTTCTGGGAATGTGGGTGCGTTCGATACGGTCTGTGCACTGATTCCGTGGAGTTCGGTGTTGAAGGACGCGAAGTCCGTCTGGGGATTGACGTAACAAGACCAGGTCAAAACCGACCCGTCGTCAGCCGCACATCCAAGCCCGATTTGGCAAATACTGCCGTGCTCACGACTGGCGGTTTCGACATCCAGCGCGACAAATCGAAAAGCGCGCTTCGCCAAAGGTGACATCAGTTGATTTAGGTTGGTATTTGCCATGTCAGAAGTGATCTCGTGTAAGCCTTCAAAGGTCAATGTGAATTACGTGCCCGCCGTCATGCAGAAAGTGGGTCTGCAACATTTCTCACGAAACCACGTTTTTGCGTGGCACTAACGTGACTTGCCCATTGAGCTCATCTCTCTCACTCTAACGACAGAACCTGCCAGCGAGTACGAAGTGAAAGTGAGCCAGTCATGATGTCGATGGAAAACGCCTTTTATATTGTCGAATTTCTGGGGCTACTTTTTGTCTGGGTCATGGGCCTGTTGGCGTTTGTTGCAGTCGTCCTATTCATTATTGACCGCACACAAACCGGCGATGCCGTGCGCCGCAACTATCCGGTTATTGGCCGGTTCCGGCATATCTTCTCTGAACTTGGCGAGTTCTTCCGGCAGTATTTCTTTGCGATGGACCGTGAAGAAATGCCCTTTAACCGCGCTCAGAGAGAGTGGGTTGCTCGGGCAGCGGCAGGCAAAAGCAACACGATCTCTTTCGGGTCGACACGCAATATCAATGTGACCGGAACACCGATCTTTGTGAACGACCCTTATCCGCCGCTGGATGATCAGTTTTCGGCTTCTGAAGCATTGCAGATCGGGCCCACCGCCCGGACGCCCTGTAATGCACCGTCATTCTTTAACCTGTCTGGCATGAGCTTCGGCGCTCTGTCACGTCCAGCCGTTCAGGCTCTGTCGCGCGGCTGTAAAGAAGCAGGCATCTGGATGAATACCGGGGAAGGGGGGCTGTCGCCCTATCACCTTGAAGGCGGTTGCGACATCGTTTTCCAGATCGGCACTGCAAAATACGGGGTGCGGGACAAAGACGGAAACCTGAGCGATGAGAAACTGCGCGAAGTGGCGGCGCATGAAAATGTTCGCATGTTTGAGTTGAAACTGGCGCAGGGGGCCAAGCCGGGTAAAGGAGGCATCTTACCTGGCGAAAAGGTGACCGAAGAGATTGCTGCGATCCGCGGTATTCAAGTTGGCGAAAGTAGCCTCTCGCCGAACCGACATCGCGAAATCAGCAACAATGATGAGTTGTTAGATATGATCAGCCACATCCGCGAGGTCACAGGCAAACCTGTTGGTATCAAACTTGTGGTGGGCTCTCCCGACCATACGCGGCAGCTGTTTGAGGCGATATCAAAACGCGGCCCGAACGCAGCCCCTGATTTCATCACAATTGACGGTGGAGAAGGCGGAACTGGCGCTGCCCCCATGCCATTGATGGATCTTGTCGGCATGACCATACGTGAAGCGCTCCCGCGTGTGGCGGACCTGCGGGCAGAATTCGGTTTGAGTGATCGCATCCGTTTGATTGCCAGCGGCAAGCTTATCAATCCGGGAGATGTGGCCTGGGCTTTGGCGGCAGGGGCGGATTTCATCGTATCTGCGCGAGGCTTCATGTTCTCGCTTGGCTGCATTCAGGCTTTGAAGTGTAGCAAGAACACCTGCCCAACGGGGATCACGACGCATAATCCGCGTTTCCAAAAAGGTCTGGTGCCGGACAGCAAGTATAAGAAGGTCGCTCATTACGCCAAAGGGATCGTAAAAGAGGTCGAAGTGATCGCCCATTCAGTTGGTGTTAGCGAACCGCGCAAACTACGGCGTCACCATGTCCGTCTGGTGCTGGATTCTGGGCGCTCTGAGGGGATGAACCTGATTTACCCAGAGGCCGGTTAAGTCCAAAGGAGCAATTGTTACAGCCAGCCCACCGGAACGTTATGCAATGTGGTTTGGCTTGCGTCAGGACTAGGCCTACATCACAATCAAAGCAATAGGAGTGATGAATGGCCTACCGTTGGAAGAACGACCTGACCCGTGATGACGTAACCCCTTATGGCGCCTACATGAACCGGCGTCAGCTGATGGCGGGTTTCGCAGGTGTCGGTCTTGCCGCAATGGCAGGTACCAAGGCGCAGGCCATGGAGCTGGAAGCGAACAGCTGGGAAGAAATCACCACCTACAATAACTTCTACGAGTTCGGCACCGGCAAAGGCGATCCAGCGAAGAACGCGCACCGTTTGACAACCGATCCTTGGACCGTGACGATTGATGGCATGGTGGATCGCCCCGGTGATTATGCTTTCGACGAAATCATGGCCGCCATGACTGTTGAAGAGCGCATATATCGTTTCCGCTGTGTAGAGGCGTGGTCGATGGTGGTCCCGTGGAATGGGTTTGAGCTGAAAGATCTACTTGATTTGGCGGGTGTGAAATCCGGCGCGGAATATGTGGCCTTTGAAACACTTTATCGTCCCGATGAGATGGTTGGCCAGAAGTTTGGCGCCCTGGATTGGCCCTACGTCGAAGGGCTGCGTCTGGACGAAGCCATGCATCCGCTGACCATTATGGCCACCGGCATTTACGGCAAAACCATCCCGAAACAGAACGGTGCTCCGATGCGTTTGGTTGTGCCTTGGAAGTATGGTTTCAAATCGATCAAATCGATCGTGAAAATCACGCTGACAGACAAAGAGCCTCCGACCAGTTGGAACAAAGCAAATGGCCGTGAGTACGGCTTCTATTCGAATGTGAACCCAGAAGTGGATCACCCACGCTGGTCTCAGGCGACCGAGCGGAAAATCGGCGGTGGTGTTTTTGCCAAACGCGTCCCGACCTTGATGTTCAACGGCTATGAGGATGAAGTTGCCAGTCTCTATGATGGCATGGATCTTCAGCGTTTCTATTGATCCGGAGCATTCTGATATCCAAGCTCACTTGTCCTAAGTGTGGGCATGATGAAAAGCTGACGATGCCGACAGACATGTGTCAGTTCTTTCATGAGTGCGCAGGATGCGGAGTGGTGCTGAAACCGAAAGTCGGAGATTGTTGTGTGTTTTGTTCCTATGGCACTGTGCCATGTCCGCCCATTCAACAAGGCTCTGA